>JBGASX010000144.1:0-5076 GCA_044229445.1 Gemmatimonadales bacterium
GCCCGTGCGCGCCCACGTTCGCGCCTACGGCGCCCCGAGCTTCGCCTGCAGCAGCGGCGCGATCTTCTTGGGATCCGCCTTGCCCCCGCTCTTCTTCATCACCTGCCCCGTGAAGAACCCGATCAGCTTGGTCTCACCGCCACGATAGCGCTCGACCTCCTTCGGATTCGCGGCGAGGACCTCGTCGACCCAGCCCCCGAGCGCATCGGCATCTCCCACCTGAACGACCCCGAGGCGGTCTGCAATGGCGCGAGGTGCGTCGTCGTTGCCTGACAGCTCCGCGAAGATCCGCTTGGCCGCCTGGTTGCTGACAGTACCATCCTTGACGAGGGCTACCAGGGCGGCGAGCCGGTCCGGCGCGACCTCGAACCGGCCATGCTCGTTGAAGCCCCGGAGCGCGTCGTTGATGACCCAGTTCGACGCGGTCTTGGGCTCCACGCCCGCGGCGACAACCGTCTCGAAGTAATCCGCGATCGGGCGCTCGGCCGCGAGAACGCCCGCGTCATACGGCGGCAGGCCGTGCACGGTCATGAACCGGTCCCGCTTCGCCTCGGGCAGTTCCGGGAGGCTGTAGTGCTGCTGCTGGATCCAGAGGCGCGTGAGCACCAGCGGCGGCAGGTCGGGGTCGGGGAAGTAGCGGTAGTCGTGGCTCTCTTCCTTGGACCGCATCGGGCGCACTTCGCCGGTGCCGGCGTTGAAGAGCATGGTGACCTGCTCCACCCGTCCGCCCGATTCGACGACCGCGATCTGGCGATCCCGCTCCACGATGAGGGCCCGCTCGACGTTCGCGAAGCTGTTCATGTTCTTCACTTCGGTCTTCGTGCCGAGCTTCGGATCGCCGGGCCGGCGGATCGAGATGTTGGCATCCACGCGAAGCGATCCCTCCTCCATGTTGCAGTCGCTGACTTCGCAATAGAGGAGAATCTGCTTGAGCACCGTGAGATAGGCACGCGCCTCGCCCGGGCTTCGCATGTCGGGCTCGCTCACGATCTCGGCGAGCGGCGTCCCCGCACGGTTCAGGTCCACCGCGGTCTTGCCAGGCACCCGGTCGTGGAGCGACTTCCCGGCGTCTTCCTCGAGATGCAGCCGAGTGACGCCGAGCGTGATCCGGCCGCGCTCCGGCGACTCGATCGTGATCCCGCCGCCGGTCGCCAGGGGCTGATCGAACTGCGAGATCTGGTACCCCTTGGGCAGGTCCGGGTAGAAGTAATTCTTGCGTGCGAACACACTCGTCTCATGGACGCGGCAATTGAGCGCGAGGGCTGCCCGGGTGGCGAGCTCCACCGCGCGCGCGTTCGGCATCGGCAGCGCGCCAGGCAGTCCGAGGCAGACCGGACAGACCTGCGTGTTCGGTGCGGCACCGAAGTGATTGGCGCACCCGCAGAACATCTTGGAGCGGGTGAGCAACTGCACGTGGACTTCGAGCCCGATCACGGTTTCCCAGGACATCAGCGCACCTCCCGGCGGGCATCGATCGCCGCCTCGAGCGTTGCGGCGACGCTCAGCATCCGCGCCTCACCGAACATCGGTGCGACCAGCTGGGCGCCAATCGGCAGCCCTTCCTCGCGACCCACCGGGAGGCTCATCGCCGGCAGTGCGGCGAGGCTGATGGCGCAGGTGAAGATGTCGGCGAGGTACATCGCGACTGGATCCTCGGTCTTCTCGCCCGCCTTGAAGGCCGGCGTCGGCGTGGTCGGTGTCAGCAGGAGATCCACTCCCTGGTCCTCAAAGACCCTGCGGAAGTCCTCGGCCAGCAGCGCGCGCACCTGCTGCGCCTTCCGGTAGTAGGCGTCGTAGTAGCCGGAGCTGAGGACGTAGGTGCCGATCAGGATGCGGCGCTGCACCTCGGGCCCGAATCCCTTCCCTCTCGTGGCACGATAGAGCGAGCCGAGATCACCGCCAACCCCCGTATGGCGCGGACCGTAGCGCACGCCGTCGAAGCGGGCGAGGTTCGCCGCGGCTTCGGCCGGGGCGACGATGTAGTAGGTCGGCACCGCGTACTTCGCATGCGGCAGCGAGACTTCCTTCACGGTGGCCCCGAGCTGCTGCAGCACGTGGGCGGTGTGGTCCAGCGCCGAGCGGACGCCGCCATCGAGGTCCGCGGGGAAGTATTCCCGCGGCATGCCGAAGGTGAGTCCCGTCAGGTCCTTGCGCAGACCTTCCAGGGCGAGCGGGGGGCGGTCCGCGGAGGTGGAATCGTAGCCGTCATGGCCACTGATGACGGACAGGACGCGGGCGGCGTCATCCACCGTCTGTCCGAACACGCTGATCTGATCCAGCGAGGAGCCGAACGCCACCAGGCCGTACCGGCTCACCCGGCCGTAGGTCGGCTTGACGCCGACGATGCCGCAGAAGCTGGCGGGCTGCCTGACGGAACCACCCGTCTCGGAGCCGAGTGCCGCGGGCACGACGCCCGCGGCAACCAGTGCCGCCGAGCCCCCGGAGGATCCGCCCGGCACGCGGGAAGGATCGAGCGGGTTGTGCACCCGGCCGAAGGCGGAGTTCTCGGTGGACGAGCCCATCGCGAACTCATCGAGATTGGTCTTGGAGGCGATGATCGCCCCCGCCTCGCGGAGCCGGGTCACCACGGTCGCATCGTACGGAGAGACGTACCCTTCCAGGATCCTCGAGGCGCAGGTGGTCGGTTCGTCGGTCGTGACGATGTTGTCCTTGAGGGCGACCGGCACGCCGGCGAGCGGCAGTGTCCCGCGCGCGCCGATCGGCATGGCGTCGAGGCGGGCGGCATCACGGTCGAGCAGGTCCTGGGACCAGTGCAGTGTCGCGTTGAGTGGCGCCGCCGTGGTGAGGCGGGCGCCGACCTCCTTCGCGACCGAAGCGGCCGAGGTGCGGCCGCCACCGACGGCGTCGGCGATGAAGGCGACGGAGCTCATTCGGCCCCCTCCATCGCACCGAGTTTCGGCACCAGGAAGAGTCCGTGCCGGAATTCCGGGGCGATCTCGGCTGGCGACCGCGCGAGCACGGCGGGCCGGACTTCGTCCGGCCGGAGCGGAAGCTCCGAGGGGCCCGCGAGAAATGGCGGGGCCTGTTCCCCGGCGGGGACCTCGCTCAGCTGATCGACGAAGGCCACGATGCGCCCGATCTGCTCGACGAGGCGCGGCAGGTCCGCTTCCGGGACCTCGAGTTCGGACAGCCTGGCCACGTGCAGCACATCCTCACGACGGATACTCATGCGCTCTCCCATTCCCGTTCAAGGCCCGCATAGGCGACGAGCAGCTGCTTCAGGCCGTGCTCTTCGTCATCGAATTTGACCGACACCTTGAGATCCTTCCCCGTCCCCGCGAGTCCCTGAATCGTCCCGCTGCCGAAGCGGCGATGCCGGACCCGCTCGCCCTTCACGTACCGCGGCGTGTCCTGCGAGGCCTCCTCCGCCGGCTCCACCGACTTCCCGCTCGGTGTCGGCAGATCGTCATCCAGCCAGGAGCGGCGGGCCGGGGGGCCGCCGCCATAGCTGGGCGCGCCGGGCCGACGGGGGGCCGCACCCGCGCTCCAGTCCGGAGACCACATGCTGCTGGTCCGCTTCTCGTCGATGATCCCCGGGGGGATCGCCTGCAGGAACCGGGAGGCCCGGCCGGGGCGGAGTTCCCCACCCCGCCGCCTCGCACGGGCCCAGCTGATGTAGAGCTTGTCCTTCGCCCGGGTAATACCAACGTAGCAGAGGCGGCGTTCCTCTTCGAGTCCGTGCTCCTGCTCCTCCGCGCGGGCGAGGGGGAACAACCCGTCCTCCAGGCCGGTCAGCGCCACCACCGGCCATTCAAGCCCCTTGGCCGTGTGCAGAGTCATCAGGGTCACGCCGTCGGTCATCCCCTTGCTGGTGTCGTTGGCCGACATAAGCGCCGCCTCGGAGAGGAACCGCTCGAGCGGGGTGGTCTGCTCATCGGCGTCGGGCTCGACCACTTCCGACCATTCCGCCGCGCTGGCGACGAATTCCCGGGCGTTCTCCCACCGATCCCCACCTTCGGGCCCTTCCGCCAGGAGCACCTGCTCGTAGTCGATCGACTGAATCACCTGCTCCAGCACCTGCGCCGGCGGCCAGGTCTCCGACTTCTCCCGGAGCATTGTGATCAGGTCGGAGAACTTGCGGAGTGCCTCACGCACGTTCGGGCGGAGCCCGGTGATCATCTCCGCGGCGCCCGAGGCCTGCAGCAGCGGCTTGCCCCAGCGGGTCGCGGCCTCCTGCACCACCGCGAGACTCGATTCGCCGAGCCCGCGGCGCGGCACGCTGATCGCGCGGAGAAAGGCCTCGTCATCCGACGGATTGGCAATCAGCCTCAGATAGGCGAGCAGGTCCTTCACCTCACGCCGGTCGTAGAAGCTGATCGCCCCGATGATGCGATACGGAATGCCGGCCCGGCGGAAGGCCTCCTCGAGCGCACGCGACTGGGAGTTCGTGCGGTAGAGGATCGCCATCTCGTTGTAGGCCCAGTCGCCCTTGGCGCTCCGGGCCCGGAACTCCTTCACGATCCACTCCGCTTCGTCCCGCTCGTCGGCCGCCGCAACGATGGTGACCTGTTCCCCACCCTTCCGGCGGGTGCGCAGGGTCTTCCCGATCCGGCCCTTGTTCTCCTCGATCACCGCATTGGCCGCATCGAGGACGACCTGGGTCGAGCGATAGTTGTCCTCGAGTCGCACCAGCGCCGCACCGGGAAAGTCCTGCAGGAACGACTGCATGTTGCGCACGTCGGCCCCGCGCCAGCCGTAGATGGACTGGTCGTCGTCGCCGACGGCGCAGACGTTGCCATGCCTGCCCAGCAGCTTCACGAGCTGATACTGCGCCGAGTTCGTGTCCTGGAACTCGTCCACCAGGAGGAAGGCGAACCGCTCCTGGTAGAACGCGAGCCGGTCCGGGCGCTCCCGGAAGAGGGTCAGGGGGTGCAGCATCAGATCGTCGAAGTCCATCGCATTCTGGCTCTTGAGTGCGGCACCGAGCACGCGATAGACATCCGCCGCCACCTGGGCCGGGCGATCGAACGGCGAGCCGCTGGCCAGCTCGTCCGGGCTCACCATCCGGTTCTTCGCCGCCGAGATCAGCGACTGGACCAGCTTCGGCGGAAAAAG
>JBGASX010000054.1:0-35934 GCA_044229445.1 Gemmatimonadales bacterium
GGGCGGTCAGACGGTCAGACGGTCAGTCGGTCGGATAGGGAACGGACCAGTCGGTAGATCTGGAAACTCGGGCAAAGAAAGAACGAGGGGTGAGTTCCGGTGCGGAACCCACCCCTTGGACGCAACCACGTGGCGACGTGGCGACCTGGCGACGCTTACCAGCGATAATGCGCGAAGGCCCGGTTGGCCTCGGCCATCTTGTGGGTGTCTTCCTTCTTCTTGAGGGCGTTGCCCTCCCCCTTCGAGGCCAGGATCAATTCCGCCGCCAGCCGCTCCTGCATGGTCTTCTCGGACCGGCTACGCGCAAAGTCGATCACCCAGCGCATGGCCAGCGCGGCCCGGCGCTCGGGACGGACCTCGACCGGAACCTGCAGGGAAGCGCCGCCGACCCGGCGGCTCTTCACCTCGAGGGCCGGCTTCACATTGTTGATGGCCTGCTTGAAGACCGTGACACCGGGCTGCCCGGTCCGCTCTTCGATCAGGTCCATCGCGGAGTAGAAGATCCGCTCGGCCGTGCTCTTCTTGCCCTCGAACATCAGGGAGTTGATGAACTTCGACACCGTCTGGCTGTCGTACCGCGGATCGGGCGGAACCGGACGACGGACGGCCTTGTTGCGGCGGCTCACTTCTTACCTCCCTTGGCGCCTGCTCCAGCGGCACCCGCCTTCGGGCGCTTGGCGCCGTACTTGGAACGGCTGCGCCGACGATCGTTGACACCAGCCGCGTCGAGAGCGCCACGCACGATGTGGTAGCGGACACCCGGCAGGTCCTTCACACGACCACCGCGCACGAGCACGATCGAGTGCTCCTGCAGGTTGTGACCCTCGCCAGGGATATAGGCGATGATCTCGAAACCGTTCGTGAGCCGGACCTTCGCGACCTTGCGGAGCGCGGAGTTCGGCTTCTTCGGCGTGGTGGTGTAGACGCGAGTGCAGACGCCGCGACGGAAGGGGTTCTCCCGGAGTGCAGGCGACTTGTCCTTGTAGACCGGTGCCTTGCGGCCCCGGCGCACGAGCTGGTTGATAGTCGGCATAACCCTGCTTGGAAACGGAACCTGTCCCCGGCTATTCCGGGAAAGACTGGCAAAAGTAGCCGGTGGATAGAGTTGGGTCAAGGCGGAGGGCCATCCGCCGCCTGCCCTCCCCCCTCATGGACCGCTCCGGGCGGTAAGCAGGTAACGCCCCGAGTGGGGTCCCGTCCCGAAGAAGTCCCCCGCGGTCACCCGGAGATAGTACGTTCCCGCCGACAGGGAGGTGGTCACACGGGAGCAGTAGTCGTTGCCGGCCTGGGCGATGTCCTGACTGAGGACGAGTTCGTTCTGACTCTGGTCGGAGAGCTGCAGCACTGTATTGAGGTCGAGGGCAAACGAGCAATAGTCCCCGAACAGCCCCCCCGTCTCGAACGTGTAGACCCCATCCGCCGGCACCACCACCCGGTAGAAGTCCACGACATCGGCACCGGTCAGACTCCCCTGCACCGTCCCGCCGATCATGAGCTGGCTGGCACCGGCGGGGAGATCGTTGGGTTCCTGTTCGACCGGGTAGCCGATCGAGAATGCCGCGAAGGCACCCGTGGTACTCGAGACCGTGACCGGGGCTGGAGAAGAAATCCCGCCGAAGGCGCCGAAACGGCGATTGGGCAGACCGATCTGACCATCCGCCGATTCATCCTCACCGGCCACCACGTAATAGCTTCCGTCAGGCAGCCCGGCAAGCGTATACGATCCTCCCGGTGCCGCGACCTCGGCGACGGTCACTCCTGTTGCCGCATCGACGGCCCGCACCCGGATCGAACGGGCGAGGCTCGGATTCTGGGTCAGCGCGGCGCGGGCATTCACGATCCCCGACCCGATCTGCTGGGCGGGCGAGAGGGGCGTCGTGTAGGTGATCAGGCGATTCCGAAGCTGGGCGGCGGTGAGCGATGGATCCTGCGCCAGGAGCAGGGCTGCGACGCCGGCGACATGTGGTGCCGCCATGGAGGTCCCGAAATAGCGGGCATTCCCCGGAACGCACGGTGCCGGGAAGACGGTGAAGTCGCAGACGGTGGAGAAGATGCCGAAGGTGCCGTCCGGGGCGTTGGTTTCGCCTCCTGGCGCCGCGATGTCGACCCAGCTTCCGAAATTGGAGAAGCTGGAGCGGTCGCCGGTTGGCCCGACCGCGCCCACGGCAAGCACCTCGTTGTAGAACGCCGGGCACGACGCCACCGAACTGCCGCTGTTCCCGGCCGATGCCACGATGAGGACGCCGCCGTTCGGACGGGAAGGATCGGTCGCCGCCACAATTGCGTCGTGTAGCGGATCCACTCCGCCCGGGCAGCCACCGCCGAGACTCATGTTGATGATCCGCGCGGGCGCCGCAGGTGGCGTGATCACCCCGCCGCTGCCGTCCGAAGCGGGGAGGCCGCTGGCATAAAGGACGCCCTGGGCAATATCGAAGTAGTTCCCCCCATCAATCCCCAGCACCCGCACCGGGCGAATGCTCACGGTCCAATTCACGCCGGTCACCCCGACGCCGTCGTTGCCGAGGGCGCCGATCGTCCCTGCGACGTGCAGGCCGTGCGCGCCGAACTGGCTTCGGGCGCCGAGGCATCCGCTCGCTTCCGTGTCGCGATCATCCGGAATGGTCGGATCGGGGTCGTAGCCCCCTCCGTCCGCGGCGTTGTCGATGGAGCCCCCGCCCTGCGAGGAGCAGAGCGAGACGGACGTGCTGGAGACGAAGTCGTAGCCGTCATTGCGGAGATTGCCCCCGCCTGCGAGGGCCGAACCGCCCACGACCCCGATTCCGGGATGATCAAAGCGGACACCGTTATCCAGCACGGCGACGATGACATTCGGCGAGCCGGTCGTGATGCTCCACGCTGCGGGCAGGCCGATCATGTCGTAGTGCCACGACTGATTCGGGAAATTGGGGTCGTTGGGGACGGTCCCCGGGTGGACCGGGCCGCCATCCGCACGAAGCCAGGCGTTGTAGGAGACGGCCTCCACCGCCGGGTCGCGGGCCAGCTCCCGCGCGACGGAGTCCGCTGCGCGCGCCGACGGGAAGCGGAGGCGGGCCGTGCGGATGACCGGAGAGACTCCCGCGAGGCGGGCGCCGCCTGACACAACGTAGGACTGGAGCTGCGACTGCATCCGGACACTCGCGGCCTGCGCCGTCGCAACGTTCGCCACGGCCCGCGGGCCTCCCTGGATCGCAAGGGCCGCCGGCCTGAACCGCACCAGCAGTTCGGTCGGGATGAAGTCGGTCGCCGGATGCGCAGCGCCCAGCGTCCGGGTGGGCGCCTCGGCCATCCGTGCAAATGGCGACCGCAACGGCGCGCGGGCTCCCGGGGACCGGATCATGCCCGGACTCCGGATCGCACTGAGCTGACTGTCCACCAGTGACACCGAACCAATGATGGCCGACGGCGGTGGGACGATCGCCGTCGCATGCAGAGTGAGGCTCGTCGGGGTCAGGGCAGCGTTGTCGGCTGTGATCGTCTGGGCGCCGGAGGCGGCACCGAGCGTCCACCCGACGGACGCGATGCCGTTCGCGCCCGAGACCGTCGTGCCCTGGGAGACGGTGCCTCCGCCAGAAGTGACGGCCCAGCTGATCGGCACATTCGCGAGGTCCTGACCGCTGCCTGTGCGAACCCGCACTCCCATCGCGGCGTTGAGCGACTGACCGGCCAGGCCGAACTGCCCATCGCCGGAGGCAATCGTGAGCGTCGATCCAGCAGGCAGCGTCCCCGTGGCGGTCGCCGTCACGGCCGCACCGCCGATCTGTGCCTGGAGCGCATGCCCGGGCCCGATCTGATAGCCGAGGGTCCAGAGTGTCGTCGCTCGTCCCTGCGCATCGGAGATGGTACTCGTACCGGTCAGAGTACCTGCGCCCCCGGTGACGGCCCAGTTGACTCCCTGTCCCACCGCGGGATTGTTGTAGGCGTCCCGGAATTCGACGACGATCGGAAGGGCGAGTTGCTGGCCCGCCACGGCGGTCTGCCCTCCGCCTTGCACCAGGACTGCGCTGGCCGGCAGGGCGGCCTCCACGGTCGCGGCGAAGCTCACGGGCGCCCCTGACAAACCGTTCACGCTCGCGGTCGCGGTACTCGGCGCGCCGGCGAGTGTTCCCATCGTCCAGATCGCCGTGGCCTGCCCGCGGGAATTGGTGACCCCGCTCGTGGGCTGAATGGCGCCACCACCCGCCGTGACCGAGAAGACCACCGCCACGTCGGGCACTGGGTCCCCACCCTTGTCGTTGACCTGCACGACAAGTGGCTGCTGGAGAGGAATGCCGGCGGATCCGATCTGATTGTTGCCCGAGACCGGCAGTATCGCGGCCGGCGTACGATTGGGGTCACTGCCGCCGCAGGAGGAGAGGACCAGTCCTGCCGCGAGTGCTGCCCAGAGGGGGTGGGTTCGCATGCCTCAATCTCGCTGGCGAAAGTCCCGGCGGCCAGAGGCGGGGCAGGCTCTGGCCATGACGTTACAGGTTGGAGATATTCCGCGGCGTTCCCCCACGACCGGAGAGAGTATGCGCTGGAGCGACCGAGGACAGAGCAGCAACGTCGAGGATCAGCGCGGCGCTGGCGGTGGGCGGTTCGGCGGCGGCGGGGCGCGGCTGGGGGTGGGCGGCATGCTCGTCCTGCTGGTCCTGAGCCTGGTATTCAAGCGCGACTTCTTTTCGCTCGTCGGTGCCGGGGGCGCCGGTGGCACCAGTGCGGGCCAGGTCGCACCGGGGCCGGTACAGTCGTCACCTGAAGAGGAGAAGCTGGCGCATTTCGTCGGCTTCGTGCTGGACACCACCCAGGCGTTCTGGGCGCAGGAGTTTCCCTCGCTGGGCGCACAGTATCAGCCCGCCCATCTGGTGCTCTTCCGCGACGGCATCGAGTCCGCATGCGGGGTGGCGGAAACCTCCTCGGGGCCGTTCTACTGCCCCGGCGACGAGAAGGTCTATATCGACCTGGGCTTCTACGATGAACTGACCCGGAAGTTCGGGGCGCCGGGTGACTTCGCCCAGGCCTACGTGATCGCCCACGAACTCGGCCACCACGTGCAGAACCTCCTCGGCCTCGAGCGCAGGATGCGGGAGGCGCAGCAGCGTCACCCCGAGCAGGCGAACGAGCTCTCCGTCAGGCTCGAGCTGCAGGCCGACTGTTTCGCCGGCGTGTGGGGCCACGGCGCAGAGCAGGAAGGGATTCTCGAGGCCGGGGACGTGGAGGAGGGACTTCGTGCCGCGGCCTCGGTCGGTGACGACCGGATCCAGAAGATGACCCAGGGGTACGTCAGTCCGGAGGGATTTACCCACGGCACCGCGGAGCAACGCCAGCGGTGGTTCAACGCCGGCTTCACGAGCGGCGACCCGAAGCGATGTGACACCTTCGGGGCGAGAAATCTCTGACGCCTGACTGAAGCGGCACGACCACACGGGGCGGATCCTCACGGGTCCGCCCCGCTTCATTCGGGGATGGACACTCCTCCCCCAATGTCATGCGGGGCCGACCCTCCCGGATCGGCCCCGCATGTCCACCCATGATTGCACGCGCTTTGGGCGAGGAGGCCCGTCCTACTCCTCGTCGTCCGCGAGCAGGGCCACCGGGATGGCGGGGGCGGCCACTTCCACGGGGACTTCGCTCGGCGGCGGCGGCTCGAAGCCCGCGGGCGGCTCGATCTCGATCTCGGCGTACCGGTAAATGCCCGAGCCGGCCGGGATGAGGTGACCGATGATGATGTTCTCCTTGAGGCCGAGGAGGTCGTCCTTGGCGCCGCGGATGGCCGCATCGGTCAGCACGCGCGTGGTCTCCTGGAACGACGCCGCCGAGATGAACGACTGGGTCGTCAGCGAGGCCTTGGTGATGCCGAGGAGCACCGGCTCGGACTGCGCCGGCTCGCCCTTCAGCCGCTTGACCACCCGCTCGTTCTCCTCGCGGAAGGTGACCTTGTCCACCGTCTCGCCCTCGAGGAAGTCGGAATCGCCCGGATCGGTGACCCGCACCTTCTGCAGCATCTGACGAACGATGGTGCCGATGTGCTTGTCGCTGATCCGCACGCCCTGCAGGCGGTAGACCTCCTGCACTTCGTTGAGCAGGTACTCCTGCACCGCACGGGGACCCTTGATCCGCAGGATGTCGTGCGGATTCACGGGGCCTTCCGTCAGGCGGTCACCGGCACGCACGCGGTCACCCTCGTGCACGCGGAGGTGCTTGCCCGCGCCCACTTCATAGAGCTGCGGCGGTTCGGGCTCGCCCTTCCGGCCGGGTTCGGTGACGGGGTAGACGTAGATCTCGCGCTTGCCGCGCTTGATCTCGCCGAACTTCACCACGCCGTCGATCTCGGAGATCGTGGACGGATCCTTCGGGCGGCGGGCCTCGAAGAGTTCCGCCACGCGCGGCAGACCGCCGGTGATGTCGCGGGTCTTGTACGCCGTCCGCGGCATCTTGGTGACCGTCACGCCCTTCAGGATCTTGACCGGCGGGGAGAGGTAGACCGTCTTGTCCTTGCTCTCCTTCTTGCTCTTGCTCGGCCAGGCGACGTTGATCGGGTACTCGTCGACCTTGAACTTGCTGGACCAGGGATTCCCCTCGTCCGGCAGGTCCATGCCGCGGGTGATCTGGTCGGTGTCGCTGCCAAGGATGATGCGCGAGCCTTCCGCCAGGATGTACTCCTGCGGGTCCTTCCGGTTCGGGGCATAAACCAGCACCGAGGGATGGAGCTCGCGGTCGGCGTCGGCCATGACGACGATGGAACGGAGGCCGGTCGACTCGTCCAGCTCCTCGCGCAGGGTCGAGCCCGGCACGAGGTCCTTCCAGCGCAGCTCACCGTCGAGCTTGATGATGCTCGGGTCGTTGTACGGGTCCCAGGTATAGAGGATCGACATCTTCCCCTGCACCTCGTCGCCCTCCTTCACATGGATGATCGCGCCCTCGGGGACCGGGTAGCGGTTGAGCACCCGCTTCGGATCCTTGGCGTCGACCACCAGGATGCCTTCCTTGCTCTCCTCGTCGGCGCTTTCGTCCTCGCGGGTGAGCGCGATGCGCACGTTCGCCTTGGTGCCGTCCTCGTACTCCACCGGCACGTCGGCGTACTCGAGGCCCTCGGTGTACTTGACCAGACCGCTCGCGCGGGCCCGGCGCTCCGCTTCCTCGGCGATGCGCGACGAGGCGCCGCCGATGTGGAAGGTCCGCAGGGTCAGCTGCGTGCCCGGCTCGCCGATCGACTGCGCGGCGAGAATGCCGATGGCTTCGCCCATGTCCACCATGTCCATGGTGGCCAGGTTGCGGCCGTAGCACATGCGGCAGCAGCCGCGCTTGGACTCGCAGGTCAGCACGGAGCGGATCTTGACCTTCTCGATGCCGGCCTCGTCGATCTGGATCGCGACTTCCTCGTCGATCAGCTCGCCGGCGCGCACCAGCACCTTCTGGTCGCCGTCCTCATCGAGCTCGTGCGGATCGTACACATCTTCCGACGCCACGATGCCCAGGATGCGCTCCTTGAGCGGCTCGATGATGTCCTCGCCTTCCTTCAGCGCGGAGATCTCGAGGCCCTGGATGGTGCCGCAGTCCTCCTCGGTGATCGTGACATCCTGCGCCACGTCCACGAGGCGGCGGGTCAGGTAGCCGGCGTCGGCCGTCTTGAGCGCCGTGTCGGCCAGACCCTTACGGGCGCCGTGCGTCGAGATGAAGTACTCGAGGCCGGTGAGCCCTTCACGGAAGTTCGACTTGATCGGGCTCTCGATGATTTCACCGATGCCGCCGGTGAGCTTCTTCTGCGGCTTCGCCATCAGGCCGCGCATGCCGGCGAGCTGACGGATCTGGTCGCGGGAACCGCGCGAACCGGAATCGAACATCATGTAGACCGGATTGAACCCGCCGCGGCTCTGCCGCATGTGGGTCACCATCGCCTCGGCCACGTCATTGTTCGCGTGGGTCCAGGCGTCGATCACCTTGTTGTACCGCTCGCCGAAGGTGATCTGGCCGGTGTTGTAGGCGCGCTGGAAGCGCTGCACCCGCTTGTCGGCTTCCTCGAGCAGCGTGACCTTCTCCTTCGGGATCTCGAGATCCTCGACCCCGATGGAAATGCCGCCCTGGGTCGCGTAGCGGAACCCGAACTCCTTGAGCCGGTCCAGGAAGACCACGGTGTCGGCGAGCCCCGCCTCGCGGTAGCTCAGCAGCACCATCTCGGAGAGCGCCTTCTTCCGCATCAGCGTGTTGCGGAAGCCGTGATTCACCACCACCTGCTTCGGCAGGATGCTGTTGAACAGGACCCGGCCCGCGGTGGTCTTGACCCAGCGCGGCTTGTTCTCGAGCGCGTCCCGCGGCGGCTGATACCAGAAGTAGATCGCCGAGTGGAACTTGATCGTCTTGTGCAGCAGGGCCATCTCGATTTCGGCGAGCGTCCCGTAGTGCTTGGCCTTGTCCCAGGCGGGTGTGGGCTTGCCGTCCTCGGGCTCGTTCGAGCCCGCGGGCAGCTTGGTCAGGAAGTAGCTCCCGAGCACCATGTCCTGTGACGGCTCGGCCACCGGGCGCCCGTCGGACGGCTTGAGAATGTTGTTCGAGGAGATCATCAGCATCCGCGCCTCGATCTGCGCCTCGAACGACAGCGGCACGTGCACCGCCATCTGGTCGCCGTCGAAGTCCGCGTTGAACGCGGCGCAGACCAGCGGATGGATGCGGATGGCCTTGCCCTCGACCAGCACCGGCTCGAACGCCTGGATCCCCAGACGGTGCAGTGTCGGGGCGCGGTTGAGCAGCACCGGATGGTCCTGGATGATCTCTTCCAGGATCTCGTAGACCTCCGGACTCTCCTTCTCGACGATCTTCTTGGCGCGCTTGACCGTCTCCGCGATGCCCTTCTCTACCAGCTTGTGGATGATGAAGGGCTTGAAGAGCTCCACCGCCATCGCCTTCGGCAGGCCGCACTGGTGCAGCCGCAGTTCCGGACCCACGACGATGACCGAACGGCCCGAGTAGTCCACGCGCTTGCCGAGCAGGTTCTGCCGGAAGCGGCCCTGCTTGCCCTTCAGCATGTCCGAGAGCGACTTGAGCGGACGCTTGCCGCGGCCGCGAATCGCCTTGGAGCGGCGGCCGTTGTCGAACAGCGCGTCGACCGCCTCCTGCAGCATGCGCTTCTCGTTGCGGAGGATGACCTCCGGCGCCTTGTGCTGGATGAGCTTCATCAGCCGGTTGTTGCGGTTGATGACGCGGCGGTACAGGTCGTTCAGGTCCGACGTGGCAAAGCGGCCGCCGTCGAGCGGCACCAGCGGCCGCAGGTCGGGCGGGATGACCGGGATCACGTCGAGGATCATCCACGACGGATTGTTCGGCACGTCGCCGTTGTCGCCCGATGTCAGGAAGGCGTCGACGATCTTGAGCCGCTTGAGCATCTGCTTCTTGCGGTGCTGGCTCGTCTCCGTGGCCACCGCGGCGCGGAGCTCCTCCGCCAGCTTCTTCACGTCGATCCGGTTGAGCAGCTCGCGCACCGCCGGCGCACCGATGTCCGCCTTGAAGCCGGTGTCGCCCTCTTCCCGCGCCTTGTGGCGGAGCTGGAGGTACTCGTCCTCGTCGAGCAGCTGGCCGGACTCGTAGTCCTCCTGCTTGCCCGGATCGATGACGATGTAGCTCGAGTAGTAGATGACCCGCTCGAGGTCACGCAGCGTGACGTTCAGCAGGTTGCCCATCGGCGACGGCAGCGTCTTGAAAAACCAGATGTGCGCCACCGGGACGCTGAGCTCGATGTGGCCCATGCGCTCGCGCCGGACCTTCGACAGCGTCACCTCGACGCCGCAGCGGTCGCAGATCACGCCGCGATAGCGGATGCGCTTGTACTTCCCGCAGTGGCACTCCCAGTCCTTGACCGGACCGAAGATGCGCTCGCAGAAGAGCCCGTCCTTCTCCGGCTTGAACGAGCGGTAGTTGATGGTCTCGGGCTTGGTGACTTCGCCCCACGACCACCAGTACCGCTGACCCTGGAGTTCCAGCCGCTCGCGCTCCTTGGCGTCGCGCGGACCGCGGATCTCCTCGGGAGAGGCGATACGGATGCTGATAAAGTCGAAGCTCGAGCTCTTGGGCTCGCGCCCGCTGCGGAAATCGATCATTGCTGCTCACTCCTGAATTCGGTGTTCCTGCCACCGACTGAAAAACCGTTCGATCCGAACCTGCCGGGGTGGGGGCCGACCCATGGGTCGGCCCCTACCACCCTATTCGTCGCCGTCCGCCGACGTGCCGAGGGTCACCTTGAGGCCCAGCGCCTGGAGCTCCTTCACCAGCACGTTGAACGACTCCGGAATCCCCGGCTCGGGCAGGTTCTGCCCCTTCACGATCGCCTCGTACACCTTGCTGCGGCCGTTCACATCGTCCGACTTGACCGTCAGCATTTCCTGCAGCACGTGCGCGGCGCCGTAGGCCTCGAGCGCCCACACTTCCATTTCACCGAAGCGCTGGCCGCCGAACTGCGCCTTGCCGGCGAGCGGCTGCTGGGTCACCAGCGAGTACGGTCCGATCGACCGCGCGTGGATCTTGTCATCGACGAGGTGCGAGAGCTTCAGCATGTAGATCGTGCCGACGGTCACGTCGCCCTCGAACTCGTTGCCGCTGCGGCCGTCGCGGAGCCGGGCCTTGCCGCTCGGCGTGAGACCCGCCGCCCGGATCAGCTCTTCGGCCGCCTTCGAGACTTCCTCCGCCTCGCCCTTGCCGCTCGCGAGGACCGCGAGCGCCGGCCGGCCCGCCGCTTCCAGCAGTTCGGCCGGAGTCATGTCGACGGTCTTCTCGAGGTCCTTCACCACCTTCTGCATCGCCTTCTGGTCCGCCCCTTCGGCGTCCACCAGGCGGTGCTGGTGATAGGCCAGCTCGTGCTTCTTCCGGCTCTGTTCGCGCTGCGCCAGTTCCTTCGCCGCCGCCACCAGGAACGCCTTCACGCCCTGGTACAGCTCCTTGGTCGCCGGCTCCGCCGCGCGGAGCGCCAGGTCGGCGATCCCCGCTTCCGTGAGCGAGTGCGTGGTCTGGTGGAGGTCCTGCACCACCAGCGCGATGGTCTTCGCATCCGGGTCCGGCGCCGCATGCTTGAGCGCCAGCGCCCGGCCGGCCCACTTGAGCCCGGCCACGCGGAGCAGCACGCCGATCTCGTGCTCGTCGGCGCCGCGGAATACCGGGGTCTTCGCCTTGAAGCCCAGGATGGTCGCGCACCAGCCGAGGTGGGTCTCGAGGATCTGACCCACGTTCATCCGGCTCGGCACGCCGAGCGGATTGAGGACGATGTCCACCGGGCTGCCATCCGGGAGGAACGGCATGTCCTCCTCGGGAACGATGCGGGCCACGATACCCTTGTTCCCGTGGCGACCGGCCATCTTGTCGCCGACGGAGACCTTCCGCTTCTCGGCGCAATACACCTTCACCAGCTGGATGACGCCCGGGGGCAGTTCATCCGGCTGCAGGATCTTGTCGATCTGGTCTTCCGCCTTCTCCTCGACCTTGGCCCGCTCGCGCGTGGCCGTGTCGATGGCGAGGCGGATCCGTTCATTGGCGGCCTTGTTGGCCACCCGGAGCGTCTTGAGGTCGATCTCGCCCAGGTCCATCTCGGCGATGGCGGCCTTGGACAGCTTGGTGCCGGCCGGAATCGCCTCTTCGACGGTCCCCGCCTTGAGCATCAGCGCCACTTCCTGGCCCTCGAGCAGGTGCGCCACTTCCTCCAGCATGACCGAGCTGATGCGCGCCTTCTCCTCGGTCTCGACCCGGCGGACTTCGCCGATGCGCTCGCCGCGATCCTTCTCGACGACCTGGTCCTCGACCCGGCTGAAGATCTTGACGTCGATGACGACGCCCTTCATGCCCGGTGGCACCTTGAGCGAGCTGTCCTTCACGTCCTTCGCCTTCTCGCCGAAGATCGCGGTGAGCAGCTTCTCTTCCGGCGACAGCTCGGTCTCGCCCTTCGGCGTGATCTTGCCGACCAGGATGTCGCCCGGCTTCACGTGGGCGCCGATCCGGACGATGCCGCGCTCGTCGAGGTCCACCAGCGCCTCGTCGGAGACGTTGGGGATTTCCCGGGTGATCTCCTCCTGGCCGCGCTTGGTGTCGCGGACGTGGAGTTCGAGCTCCTGGATGTGGATCGACGAGTAGACGTCGTCCTTCACCAGCCGCTCGGAGAGGACGATCGCGTCCTCGAAGTTGTGCCCGTACCAGGGCATGAACGCCACCAGCACGTTGCTGCCGAGGGCGAGCTCGCCCGCCTCGGTCGCCGCGCCGTCGGCGATCACCTGGTGCTGCGCGACCTTGTCGCCCACCCGGACCAGCGGACGCTGGTTGATCGCGGTGTCCTGGTTGGTGCGCCAGAACTTCCGCACCCGGTACCGGTCGTGCTGATTGAGCCGCGCCAGCGGGATCGTCGGATCGACGTGCCCGGCCTCACCGCTGTCGACGATGATCTCGTCGGCGGTGACGCGGGTGACGGTGCCCCCCCGGCGCGCCACGATGACGGCGCCGGAGTCCGCGGCGACCTTCCCCTCGAGCCCGGTGCCCACGATCGGCGACTGGGGGAAGAGGAGCGGCACCGCCTGACGCTGCATGTTGCTGCCCATGAGCGCGCGGTTGGCGTCGTCGTGCTCGAGGAACGGAATGAGCGCCGCGGCGATCGAGACCAGCTGCTCGGGCGCCACGTCCATGAAGTCGATCCGGTCCGGGGCGAGCAGCGGGTAGTCGTCGCCCTTGCGGCAGAGCACCAGGTCCTCGACGAACTTGCCCGACGGATCGAGCTGCGCGTTGGCCTGCGCCACCGCGTACCCTTCCTCTTCACTGGCGGACAGCCAGCGGATCCCGTCGGTCACCTTGCCATTCTTGACGACGCGGTACGGCGTCTCGATGAAGCCCAGGTCGTTGATGCGGCCGTAGGTCGAGAGGCTCGTGATCAGGCCGATGTTCGGGCCTTCCGGCGTCTCGATCGGGCACATGCGGCCGTACTGCGAGTAGTGCACGTCGCGGACTTCGAAGCCGGCGCGCTCGCGCGTCAGGCCGCCGGGTCCGAGGGCGCTGAGCCGGCGCTTGTTGGTCAGCTCGGCCAGCGGATTGGTCTGGTCCATGAACTGCGACAGCTGCGACGACCCGAAGAACGCCTGGATCACCGCCGAGACCGTCCGCGCGTTGACCAGGTCGTCGAGCGAGATCTTCTCCGGATCGGAGTTGATGCTCATCCGCTCCTTGACCAGCCGCGCCATGCGCGAGAGGCCGACGGAGAACTGGTTCGCGATCAGCTCGCCGACCGACCGGATGCGGCGGTTGCCGAGGTGGTCGATGTCATCCGTGAACCCGCGCCCGTCGTTCAGGTCCATCAGGTAGCGGATGATGGCGATGAAGTCCTCTTCGGTGAGGACCGTATGGTTCGTCGGCGTCTTGAGCTTGAGCCGCTGATTGATCTTGTACCGGCCGACGCGCCCGAGGTCGTAACGCTTCGGGTTGAAGAACAGCCGCTTGAGTGCCTCGCGCGCCGTCTCGAGGTTCGGCGCCTCGCCGGGACGGAGCAGCGCATAGATCTGCTCCAGCGCCTCAGCCTCGCTGTGGGTCGGGTCCTTGGCCAGGGTGTTCTTGACCAGCGGCGACTCGCCGCGGCCCGCCGGCAGCAGCACTTCGACCTTCAGCACGCCCGCCTTGATCAGCTTCTTCTTGACCGACTCCGTCAGCTCGGTCGCGCCCTCGGCGAGGACCTCACCCGTCTCGGGGTCGGCCACGTCGAACGCCAGCACCTGCTTGGCCCGCTCGCGGGTCGTGGTCGGCTGCTCGTCGTCGCGCAGGTCGAGCGCGGTGTAGCCCGCAAAGACCGTGACGGCCTTTACACCGACATGGCGCAGATGGTTGAGGCGCTCGGGGGTGAGCTCATCGCCCACCGAGGCGAGCGCGCCACCCGCCGGATCCTCGGGGTTCGGGACTTCCGCCGCCACCAGGGCGCCCACCAGCTCGCGCCGCTCCTGCCGGCCCTCGAGCTTGCCCGTGATGTCCAGCTCCTTCGTCGCGAAGAAGAGCTTGAGGATGTCGGCGTTGGTGCCGTAGCCGAAGGCGCGCAGCAGCGCCGTCGCCGGGAACTTCTTCTTCTTGTCGATGTGGACGTAGATCACGTCGTGAATGTCGATCGTGAACTCCACCCACGAGCCGCGGAACGGAATGATCCGGGCCGAGAAGAGCCGCTGGCCGTTCGGGTGGGTGTCTTCCTCGAAGACCACGCCCGGGGAGCGGTGCAGCTGGCTCACCACGACGCGCTCGGCGCCGTTGATGACGAACGTGCCGAGCGGGGTCATGATCGGGAGTTCCCCGAGGTAGACCTCCTTCTCGATCGCGTTCTTCAGCCGGCGCTGACCGTCGACCTCCTCGAACACGTCGAGGCGGAGCGTCGCCTTGAGGGGCGCCGCATAGGTCATGTCGCGCTCGATGCACTCCTCCACGGAGTACTTCGGCTCGCCCAGGTTGTAGGAGATGAACTCCAGGCTGTACTTCCCGTTCACGTCGCCGATCGGGAAGAGGTCGCGGAACACGCGCTCCAGCGACACATCCTGGCGTTCCCCGTGCACGTCGTCGGGGACCAGGAGGCTCTGGAAAGCCCGGGTCTGGATGTCGAGCAGGTTGGGCATTGGCATGCCCACATCCCGCTTGGAGAACACGATCTGGGGTCGAGTCGCGGTCATCGGTTACGCTCGCGCAACACAAATGGCCCCGGCGCGTGCCCCCCTGCCGGTTGCGGGGGGGCCACGCGGGGCTCCTGAGTCCTACGGGTTATCGAAGCCGTCCAGCGCTCATGTCGTCTCACCGAAATAGGGGGTCGTTGGATCGCCCGGACCGGGCGCCCTGTAGCGCCGCCCGGAGGCGGCGCTACATCCGACCGCCTACTTCAGCTCGACGACTGCGCCCTGGTCCTCGAGCTTCTTCTTCATTTCGGCGGCCTCGGCCTTGGTCACGCCTTCCTTGATGTTGCCGCCATTGTCCACCAGGTCCTTCGCCTCCTTGAGGCCCAGGCTGGTGAGCTCGCGCACCACCTTGATGACCTGGATCTTCTTCTCGCCGCCGCTCTTGAGCACGACCGTGAACTCGGTCTGCTCTTCCGCCGCCGGAGCCGCCGCGCCGCCGGCCGGCGCAGCCGCAGCCGCCACCACCGAGACGTTGAACTTGGTCTTGAATGCTTCGATCAGGTCGGCCAGGTCCAGCACGCTCATCGCGCCGATGGCCTCGAGGATCTGATCCTTGCTCAGTGCAGTCGTGGTCATGTCTGTGTTCTCCTCAAGCGTTAGAGGCTGCATCGCGCTGCTCGCGAAGCGCCTCGAGACAGCCGGCAAATCCAGCCAGGATGTTGTTCATCGAACCCGCGATCATCGCCAGAAGCGTCTGACGGTCCGGGATGGTCCCGAGCCGCTGGATGTGCTCCCTGGACACCGCCGCCCCATCGACCAGGCCGGCGCGAATGCCCGGCTTCTGGTTCTCCTTGGCGAACTCGGTCAGCACCTTCGCGGCCGACAGCGGCTCCTTGCTCAGCACGAGGCCGGTCGGACCCTTCAGATGCTCGTTCAGCGTGGTGACCCCGTTGGCCTCGAGCGCCCGCTCGGCCAGGGTGTTCTTCACCACCAGGTACTGGGCTCCCGCGCCGCGGAGGCGCCGGCGGAACTCCGTCACCTTGGCGACGTTCAGCCCCTGGAAGTCGGTGACATACACGTTCGGCGATGCCTTGATCGCCGCGGTGATCGTCTCGACCTCGGACTGGCGTTCTGCTTTGCTCATCGATACACCGCCGTGTCGAGCCGGACCCCGGGGCCCATGGTGCTGGACACCGTGGCACTCCGGATATACTGACCCTTCGCCGCGGCCGGCTTCGCACGGACGATGGTATCCATGAACGACTGGAGATTCTCGGCCAGCTGCTGCTCCGAGAAGTTGATCTTGCCGACGGGCGCGTGCACGTTGCCGGTCTTGTCGACCCGGAACTCGATCTTGCCGGCCTTGATCTCGCGGACGGCCTTGGCGACGTCCATCGTCACCGTGCCCGCCTTCGGATTCGGCATCAGGCCGCGGGGACCGAGAATCCGGCCCAGCTGACCCAGCTGACCCATGACGTCCGGCGTCGCGACGATGACGTCGCACTCGAGCCAGCCGTCCTTGAGCCGCTGCACATACTCGATGCCCGCGAAATCGGCCCCGGCCGCTTCCGCTTCCTTCGCCTTGTCACCCTGCGTGATCACCAGCACGCGGACCGACTTGCCCGTGCCGTGCGGGAGCACCACCGTGCCGCGGACCACCTGGTCCGCATGCCGGGGATCCACGCCCAGCCGGACCGCGATGTCCACGGTCTCGTTGAACTTCGCGAACGCCGCCTGCTTCACCAGCTTGACCGCGTCCGAGATGGGAAACTCCCGGTTCCGGTCGACCTTGGTCAGGGCGACGCCGAACTTCTTTCCATGCGCCGGCATCAGTCGATGACCTCCAGGCCCATCGAGCGCGCGGTGCCTGCGATCATCCGCATGGCGCCGGCCAGATCGGCCGCGTTGAGGTCCGCCATCTTGATCTCGGCGATCTTCTTCACCTGCGCGCTCGTTACCCGGCCGACCTTGGTCCGGTTGGGCGAGGCGCTCCCCTTCTCGAGACCGGCCTCCTTCAGCAGGAGGTTCGGCGCCGGAGGCGTCTTGGTGATGAAGGTGAACGTGCGGTCCTGGTAGACCGTCACGAGGACGGGGATGATCATCCCCGACTGGCTCTGGGTCCGGGCGTTGAACTGCTTGCAGAACTCCATGATGTTCACGCCATGCGGACCAAGGGCCGTGCCGACTGGCGGCGCAGGATTCGCCGCGCCAGCCGGGCACTGCAGCTTGATGACTGCGGTGACCTTCTTGGCCATAAACCTTCCCTTCGGGTTGCGCTAGCCGAACCGTGAATGCTCAGGGCCCGACCAGGGTTTGCCTGCCGCGATGACCCGCGCGGTCGCGGGATGGGGTACTAGTGACCCCGAAGCTGGAGGTAATCCAGCTCCACGGATGTCGCCCGGCCGAACAGGCTGACCGACACCTTGACCTTGCCTTTGTCCGCCAGCACCTCTTCGACGGTGCCGCTGAAATCGGAGAACGGGCCCTCGGTGATCTCCACGACCTGGCCGACCAGGAACGGGATCTCTTCCTTGGGTTCTGAATCCGCCACCTCTTCGGCGATCCCCAGCAGCCGGTTGACCTCGTCCTGACGCAGCGGCTGCGGGAACTTGCCGGCGCCCACGAACTTGATCACACCCTGGATCCCGTTGATCACGTGGAGCGACTCCTGGTTCATCTGCATCTCGACCAGGACGTAGCCCGGGTAGAGCTTGCGCTCGACCGTGACCTTCTTGCCGTTCTTGATCTCCACGACCTCCTGCACCGGCACCAGCGCCTGCTTGATCAGGCGATGGCCCTCCGGACGGGGGTCCTGGGCGATCCGTTGCGCGATCAGGCCGCGGACCTTGTTCTCATGGCCGGCGGTGGTCTGGATCGCGAACCAGCGATACTCGGGCGCTTCGCTCACCGGGTCAGCGCCGCCACCCCATCCACCAGGATGAGGTTGAAGAGCAGATCCATCCAGCCGATGAGCAACCCGAGCACGACGGACAGGATCACGATCATCCGCGTCGCCTTGGTCAGCTCATCCCGGCTGGGCCAGGTGACCTTGCCGAGCTCCGAGCGCACCGCGCGAAAGAACTCGACGGTCGCGCCCACCCAGCGGGCCGGCCCGGTCGAGGTCGCCGCGGCGACGTCCGTGCTCACTTCGACTCCTTGTGCAGCTTGTGCACATTGCAGCGGGGGCAGTACTTCTTCCACTCGACCCGCTCCGGATGCTTCCGGCGGTTCTTGTCGGTGAAGTAGTTGCGGTCCCGGCACTCGGTGCACTCGAGAATGATCTTTTCGCGCGGCATGTTGCCTCTCCTCCCTGTCCAGAGCTCGCGAGCGGGATTGAACCGCTGACCTCATCCTTACCAAGGATGCGCTCTACCGACTGAGCTACGCGAGCGTAGGCTCTGCGTTGGCGATGGACTCCCGGACCCTCCGGGACCATCGTGGTACCACTACAAGCGGGCGACGGGGCTCGAACCCGCGACATTCAGCTTGGAAGGCTGACGCTCTACCAACTGAGCTACACCCGCGAGCCTGACACACATCGCCACTGCCTGACACACGCACGCCACCAGCGTGCGCCTCCTGCCATGGTGGGGGTAGGATTCGAACCTACGTAGCGCAAAGCGCGGCAGATTTACAGTCTGCTGCCATTAGCCACTCGGCCACCCCACCGGCGCCCGCAAACACCCACCGTCCGCACCACGACACCAGAGCTGACGAAGGGAATCGAACCCTCAACCACCGGTTTACAAAACCGGTGCTCTGCCAATTGAGCTACGTCAGCCGGTAGCCAAAACGGACAGAACGTTATGATAGCCGGAGACTTAGGGGTATGTCAACGGGTGGGGGGTGGCGGCCCTCCTTCACCCCCCGGCGCGCCGCACCTCCATCGAGCCGTCCTTGGTATCCCGGATCTCCCAGCCGGCCTCCTTCAGGAGATCCCGGATGCGATCCGCTTCCTTATAGTCCCGGCGGCCCTTCGCCGCCTTCCGCTCCGCCGCCAGGCCCATCGCCCAGGACTCCCCGGATTCACCCTGGCCAGCGACTCCAGGGTCCGCCGTGGGTCCGGCCACCGTCCCGGCGCCCACGCTCGCAGCCTGGAGCACATCAAGGATGCTCACCACCCGGGCCCAGGTCGCGCGCGCCGTCCCGCTCACCGCGCCCCCCTGATCGAGAATCCGGTTCCCCGCCCGCACCGCGTCAAAGATCGAAGCGATCGACTGCGGAGCGTTCAGGTCATCATTCAGCGCCTCCGAGACCTGGCGGTCGAGGGCCGAGGCCCATTCGGACCACGCCGGTCCGTCCGGAGCCGCTTCGCCCTTCCGCAGCCGCGCGTCGAACTCGGTCAGGCGCCGGCTGCCTTCCCGGGCGGCGGCGAGGGCCTCATCCGTCAGATCGAGCTTCTGCCGGTAGTGGGTCTGGAACATCAGGAGTCGGAGGGCCCCCGCATCGACCCCGTCGGCCTTGAGATCGCGTGGCGTGGTGATGTTGCCGAACCGCTTGGACATCTTCGTGCCGCGCACGTTCAGGAACTCCCCGTGCACCCAGTAGCGGGCGAAGTCCGCCTCGCCGGTAAATGCGCAGCTCTGGGCGATCTCGTCCTCGTGATGGGGGAAGATCAGGTCCACGCCACCGGCGTGAATGTCCAGCACGTCGCCGAACCCCGCACGCTTGAGCAGCGACAACGCCATCGCCGAGCACTCGAGGTGCCATCCCGGACGGCCTCGACCGAACGGCGCGTCCCAGGCGGCCGCCACCGCCTCGTCTTCCGGCTTGGCGGCCTTCCAGAGAACGAAGTCCTGCGCATTCTCCTTGTCGTATTCGTCGGTGGCCACCCGGCCGCTCGCACCCGTCTTGAGTTCGCGTTTGTCCAGCTGCGACAGGCGTCCGTAGGCGGGAAACCGCTGGATCGCGAAGTACACCGACCGATCCTCGCCCTGGTAGGCGGTACCGTTCCGCAGGAGTTCCGCGACCAGATCGACCATTGGCGCGATGAAATCGGTCGCACGCGGATATTCGTGGGCCGGCCGGATCCGGAGATAGTCCCGGTCCTCGAAGAAGGCCTGCGCGAAGGGCTCGGTGAACGCCCGGATCGGCAACTGGCGGGCGCCCGCCTCCTTGATGATGCGGTCGTCCACGTCGGTGAGGTTCATGATGTGATACACCATGAGCCCGCTCGCCTCGAGCCAGCGCCGGAGCAGGTCTTCAAACAGGAATGTCCGGAAATTGCCGATGTGGGCGTAATTCCAGACCGTCGGCCCGCAGGTATACATCGACACCCGTCCCGGGGTGACGGGCTCGAACGCCTCGACGCGGCGAGTCAGCGTGTTGAACAGGCGAAGCGCCATGGTTCACCCTTCGTCGGTGGAGTCGGGCAGATATGCGCTGCTGTCGCGCGGATGGAGCTTGTCAGGCGGCGGCGGCAGCAGGGTTTCGCCCGGTGCCGGCACCGCCCGCACGTGTACCGTCCGCTGCGGGTACGGGATCTCGATCCCCTCCCGGTCGAGCCGGTTCTTGATCCGCCGGCGGAACTCCCGGCCGACCGACCACTGCTGGCCGGGAATGGTGCGAAGCAGCGTCCGGATGGTGATCGCGCTGTCGCCCAGCCCATCGACGCCCGCCACCTCCGGCTCGCCGTCGAAGCGACCGTGCCAGGCCGGGTCCGCGGCAAAGGCATGCGCCTCCGAGCGGAAGACCTCCAGCGCCCGATCCACGTTGGTCCCGTAGCCGACCCCGACATCGATCACCGCTCGCGACCACTGCCGGGTCATGTTGCTGACCGTGGTGATCTGCCCGTTGGGGATCATGTGCACTGTGCCGTGCGAGTCGCGCAGGACGACCATCCGGAGAGTCATGCGCTCCACGACGCCGGTCTTTCCCGCGACTTCGATCACGTCCCCCAGTGCGAACTGCCCCTCGACGAGGTAGAAGAATCCGGAGATCACATCCTTCACGAGACTCTGCGCCCCGAAGGAAATCGCCAGGCCCAGTATGCCGGCACCGGCGAGCAGCGGACCGATATCGATGAAGGCGTTCAGGGTGAGCAGGATGCCGAGAACGACGATGGTCACCTTCCCCACGCTGCGCAGCAGCTGCGAAATCGTGTGGCCGCGCTGCTCCCGCTCGGTGAAGGTCGAGTCGTCCCCGTCGTCGACCGCCCGCTCGATCCGGCGCGCGATCAGGGCGACCACGCGCATGGCCAGGTAGCAGAAGATCCAGATGAAGACCACCTGGAGCAGCTTCCGCATGACAACGCCGGCGTCCAGCTCAAAGACGCTCGCGAGTTGCCGTATCCAGTCGGGGATGGCGATCAGAACGAGATGCACGACAGGGGCCTCGGCGGTGACGGCCATGACGGCCGGGGCAGGAACATAGGAGGCCCCGGCGGGGGCTTCAACCCGGGCGCTAGAAACCGAGGTGGAGTCCGGCTTCGACGCTGGCAAACTCCCGCGCCGAGATGCTCCCGACACCGTCGAACGCCGAGTGGAAGCGGGCCTCGAGCATCACGCCGGCCCGGTTCCCTGCCAGGGGAACGAGCACGCCAAGCCCGGCGCTCCCGCCGAGTGCCCGGGCCTTGCCGGCGGAATGGGGAGAGTACCGGTAGTCGCCGAAGCCGACGACGAGATACGGGCGAGCCGGACCCGTCATCGTTGCGGGCAGCCGCGCGAAAACCCCAAGGAACCGGGCCGTCCGGCCGCCGCCCATCTGGTGGCGCGCGAACTCCAGTCCGGGCATCAGGTGGCCGAACCGCACGCCGACCTCCGCCTGGTAGGAGAACCCACCTCCAGTAGAGGGGCTGGCCTCGCCCGCATCGAACGCGGCGCCGGCCATGCCTGCGATGAACAACGGGAGCTGGGCGTGAACCGGGCGGGCAGTCAGCAGCATAACAAGGCTGGCAAGAGCGTAACGGACAGGCGCGCGCATCAATTCACCTTTCGCATCGGCTGGATTGTCGGACGGGCCACCCTTGCGGAGCCGGGACCCTTCGCGGAGACGAGGGAGATACGCCGCCGAGCCACAGGGGGGAAGTGCCCGGCGCCCCGGACGGGAGTCAGGCCTCGAGCGCGCCCCAGGGCACTGGACTCAGGCTAGGCAACTCGTGTTTGGGAATCCAGCGGAGCCCGGATCGCCGCCGAGGTCAGTGGGTCGGACCGTCAGCGGCGATCGGGAAGCAGATGGCCTAGTGAGCGCCCTTCGGCGGCCGCACCACAAAGGTCGGATGGGTCGAGCCGCGAATGACCTTGTCCGCGACGCTGCCCACGACGAGTCGCTCGAATCCCCCTGCCCCATGACTCGCCAGGGCGATGAGATCCGCCTTCAGCGCATCCGCCTGGGCAATGATCGCGCCCGCCGTCGCTGGGCCGTCGATCGGATGGGTCGTGACCGTGAGACCTTCCTTCCGAAGCCGCTGCGCGAGGTCGTCCAGGTATTTCGTGGCCGCGGCGTGCAGCTCCTTCTCGGTGTTCGCCGAGGTCGGCACGATCATGAGCCCCGAGGGATCGGCGATCGGCACGGGGGGCTCCACCACCATGAGCAGGGCATACTCGGCGTTGAAGGGCCGGCCCAGCATCGTGGTGGCGGTGATCGCCTGTTCGCTGAAGGGCGACCCGTCGAGCGCGAGGAGGATTCGCTTCACGATCGGTGGAGGCGCTGCCTCCGCCGACGGGCGAACCAGCAGGATCGGTATATGCAGCACCCGCATCAGGTGGTCCGCGACACTGCCCAGCCAGAAGCGGCTCATCGGGCCGCGACCGTGTGTCGTCATCACGACGAGATCGGTGCCGGAGGACTCCATATGCGTCTGCAGCGCGTCGGTCACGGCGCCATCCAGCAGGACGGAGGTTACTGGCACATTCACCGTCCGCCGCATCCGCTCCACAATCCCGGAGAGGTAGACCTGCTCCCGGGCTCGGGCTTCCTGATCGAGCTGCGCTTCAATTTCGGGCACCTCCATCGCGGTGGCGAGCGCCGGCACCGGGTGGTGCACCAGCGCCACCTGAACGATCGCACCCGCACCGCGTGCGATTTCGAGCGCGAGGGGAAGCGCCTGCTCAGCGAACGGCGAACCATCGAGCGGTACGCAGATCGAACGGTACATGGGGTTTGGCATATGCCCTCCACTCCTCGATGAAGACCAGGAGCAAACTGCCCCACCTGTCCTGAAGGCCGGATGAAGGAGCAGCGAAAGGGTGTTCCCGTGGCGGCTCTACGTCCCGATCAGGAGCCCGAGGACGCTGGCCCCTCCCAGCGCCAGGAGGCCGAGCGCCGCGCGGCGTCGGAATTCGCCGCCACCGAGCACGACCACGACCGCGAGCTTGAGCACCGTGTTTGCGAGCACCCCGACCGCCATGGCCGTGGCCGCCAGTTGCACGCCCTCGTCAGCGGCCAGCCGGCTCATCGAGAGCGTGAGCGCGTCCATGTCGGTGAGCCCTAACAATGCGGATGAGACCAGGACCCCGGCATTGCCGAAGCGCTCCCGGACCACCATCATCGTCATCAGCACCGCCTGGAAACCGAGGGAGAGGAGGATGGCTGACCCCAGCCGAAGGGGGCTGCGGCCTTCGGGTGTTCCGGGACCGTCCGACCTCGCCGGCGTGCCGCGCAGACCGAACCAGAGCATGAGCGCACCGACCAGTAGCGGGGGCAGGAAGAAGGGCGCCAGCGCGAGCGTCAGGGGTCGCCACAGCACGAGCGTCAGCAGCGCCAGCCTGGGCAGCAGGATCGTGCAGGCCCCGACAACTCCCAGGGCGAGGGGCGCCGGACGGAACCTGGCGTCCCGGCTCTGCCGCGAAAACGTCATGGTGACGGCCGTCGAGGAGATCAGCCCGCCCAGCATCCCGGCCACGATCATCCCCTGGCTGTGGCCGACGGCACGGCGCGCGAGATACCCCGCGAAATTGAGCCCCGAGACGATGAGGACCACGGTCCACAGCTCACGCGGCCGTATCCCGCCGAGCGGGCCAAAGGGTCCGGGTGGAAGAATGGGAAGGATGACGAGCGCGAGCGCGGCGAATTGCAGACCGGCCCGCAACTCGACCTCGCCGAGTCGCTCGACGAAGTGATGGATGGCGCTCTTCTCCCGGAGGACCAGGACGATGACCGCACCGACCCCGGCCGCCAGTCGGAGTTCCCCGAATCCCGCGACGACTCCGAGCAGCACCACTGCGATCGCCGCCACCTCGGTCGTGCCGTCGGCGGCGCCGGGAGTGACACGCGACGCGGCCACGAAATAGGCCATCACCGAGAGGATGGCGGCGCCGGCCACGGCGGCGGCAGCGATCGCCACCTGGCCCCGGACGGCGAGGAGGCCCGCCAGGCCTCCGATCAGCCCGAGGAGCAGAAAGGTCCTGGCTCCGGCGAACCTGGCATCGGGCCCGGCGGCGTGCCCGGACCATTCGCGCTCGATCCCGACCGCGAGGCCGATCAGGCCCGCCACGGCAAGACTCGAAGCGACCAGCAGCTCGGAGAAGATTGGCCACCCCGCCGGTTTGGGTCGTCAGTGCTGGTGCATCGGGTCGCGCGACGTGGCACTGTCTTTCGGCGCGGCCGGAGTGCAGCCCGAACCATCCATGCGCATCATCGTGCCGGTGTTTCCGGACATCCCCGGCATATCCATCTGCCCCATCATATGCTCGTGCATCATCCGGCGCATGTCGAGGTGGTGTGCCGTGAGCATGCTGAGCAGTTCGCTCATGGCATTGATCTTCCGCGTCCCGCTGGCCCGCTGCATGACCCGGGTCAGGCTGTCCATTCGGGCGTCCAGGCTGTCCATCCTCGCCATCATCGCGTGGTCCATCATCATTCCCATGTCACCCATGCCGCCCATCGAGGCGGTGCTGTCCTTCCTGACAGGGCAAGTCTGCTGGGCAGCGGCACTCGCCGGCACCGTGGCAGCCATCAGCAACAGGAGTGCGAATGTCCGGTGCATCGTGAATCTCCATGGCAGTGAGAATTGGGGGTCGTGAGTGGCCGGTCCGACGCAGCGGGCCAGATGTGTGGCCGGGGGTGTCACAACTTCGGGTGGAACGGTGGTGGGGACCGGCATGGGGGAATCGCCGACGACCGGCGCACGGATGTCCGCTAGAGAGGCACGGTCAGGACCGCGCAGGGTGCTTCGTGGACGAGGCGCCGGGCGACGCTACCGCTCTCAATAGCGCCGGCCGGGCCGCCCCGGTGGTAGCCGATCACCAGTACGTCGGCCTCGTAGCCCCCGATCTCGCGAATGATCTCGTCGATGATGCGGCCTCGCCGGATGACGACGGGACCTTCGCCCCCCGGACCGTGGGACTCTTCCCACCGCCCGCTTCCGAGATCCACGCCCGCGCGGCGACCGTTGACCATCTCCATCAGCTTCGCACTGCGCGCCGTCAGCAGGCGAGGCACGCCGCTCTCGTTCTCGTAGGCGGGTTCGACGCTGACCGCCCGAAGCCGGGCACCCGTCGACCGGGTGAAATCCATCGCCGGGACCAGCACCCCCATGCCGCGCTCCGAGCCGTCGAGCGCCACCAGCACACGCTTGAAGGGGTGCGCCTCCGCGTTCACGAACAGGCAGGGAATCGGACTGCGGCGGGCGACCGAATCGGCCGTGTCGCCGATCAGCATCCGCTGTCTCGGCGAGCGCCGCTTGCGCCCGATCACGACCAGGTCCGCTCTGGCTGTCTCCGCAAACCGCCCTATTTCGATCCCGGGCAGCCCAACGCCCACCACACTGTCCACCTTCGGTGGGTGCGGGACATGAAGGATCGCGGAACGGACGATCCCACGAAGTCCGTCAAGCGCCCGGCCAACGCCGAGGTCATCTTCGGCAGGCGGAATGACGGTGAGCACACTGACCCGGGCACCCGTGCCTCCGCCCAGCGCCGCCGCCGCGACGATAGCGGCTCGACCCTCCTCGGACTCATCCGCGGCGGCAAGGATGTGGCGGACCCGCACTGCGACCCTTTCCTGTGGTTGAGGCTCATGGTAGGCCGATTGCCATGAAGCAAGCGTGAAGTGGCATGGAACATTCCGGGTCGCCTCAACCGGTTCGCCGCTGTACAATTATCTCCTATGAAGAGCCACCAGCCGCCGCAGAGCTCGCCGACCTCGAAGGAACTGGCGCGTCTCGAACGCCTCGCCGCCGAGGATCCTGCCCTGATCTCGGAGTTGTCGCTCGAAGGCGTATTGCAGCGCGTGGCCGACCTCGCGGCAGAAGTCATCGGGGCGCGCTATGCGGCGGTCGGCATGCTCGGGGCCGACGGGAAGACGTTGTCGACCTTCACCACCGCAGGAATGGAACCGCAGGAGCGCCAGGCGATCGGCCATCCGCCCCACGGCCACGGCATTCTCGGTCTGGTGATCCACAAGGGGCACAGCATCCGGCTGGAAGATCTGACGACGCACCCCGCCCGCTACGGCTTTCCCGAACACCATCCCCACATGCGGTCGTTCCTCGGCGTTCCCATCGTCGGGAAGCGCGGCGTCTTCGGGGATCTCTACCTCACGGAGAAGATCGGCGGGGGGGAGTTCACCGCGGAGGACGAGCACATCGCCACGCTGCTGGCCTCGAAGGCCGGCGCGGTGATCGAGAATGCCCGCCTCCATGAGGAGAGCGCCAGGCTCCTCGAGGAAGTCCAGCAGCTCCACCGATCGCGCGAGCGGTTCTTCGCGATGGTCAACCACGAGCTGCGGAATTCCCTGGCGGCGGTCTACGGCTGGGCCGAGATGCTGGTTCGCCGGAAGGACCCTGCGACCGTTCCCCGCGCCGCCTTTGAGGTCCTCGACTCCGCCGAGCAGGCCATCAGCCTGATCAACGACCTGCTGGATCTCTCCCGGCTGGACGAGGACCGCCTGAAGCCGGTCTTCCGGGAGGTCGACTGTGCCGGCGTGGTTCGTCAGGCGCTGAGCCGCGTCACGCCCACCGCGGAGGGCAAGAACGTCAAGCTGGAAGCCGACATCCCGGACGCGGTTCCCCTCTGCCGCACCGACCCGCACCGCGTCGAGCAGATCCTCATCAACGTGCTGGTGAACGCCATCCGCCACACCCCGGAAGGCAGCACGGTCGCGGTGCACCTGCGGCGTGCCCTTCCCGACGTGGAGTTCGAAGTGCATGACCAGGGGCCGGGGGTCGCGGAAGAAGAGCTCGAGCGCATCTTCGACGTCTATCAGACCAAGGCCGGCGAGGAGGGCAAGGGCAGCGGGCTGGGCCTCCCCCTCTCCCGCCGCCTCGCCCGCCTCCTCGGTGGCGAGCTGTTGGCCCTGGCCCAGAACGGCTCCGGAGGCCGGTTCGTCCTGAAGCTTCCCGCCGCGACGGAATAAAGGTATCTTCACAATCCGTTCGCCTGCCGTTCACGCTCCCAGCGTAGCTTGAGTCTCATGAAAATTCTATGCGTGGAGGACGACCGGAAGGTCGCGGGCTTCATCGAGCAGGGTCTCAAGGAAGAAGGCTACGTCGTGGATGTCGCCACGGACGGCGAAGAGGCAACGACGCTGGCCCACGTCTACGAGTACGACGTCATTCTTCTCGATGTCGTGCTCCCCAAGAAGAACGGCTTCCAGATCGCGATGGAGCTTCGGCGGGAGGGACGCAACACGCCGATCATGATGCTCACATCGCGTGACGCCGTCGAGGACATCGTGCGCGGGCTTGATGCCGGCGCCGATGACTACCTCGCCAAGCCGTTCCGTTTCGACGAGCTGCTGGCGCGAATCCGGGCACTCGCGCGGCGCGGTGGTGCCGAGCGCCTCGAGGTCCTGCGCTACGGACCGCTCACGCTCGACCGGCTGCGCCACGTGGTACTCGTCAACGAGCGGGCGCTGGATCTCACGCCGAAGGAATTCCAGATCGTGGAGTTCTTCCTGCTCCACCCGGAACAGGTGGTACGTCGCACGACACTGCTCGAGAAGGTCTGGGACATGCACTTCGATCCCGAGAGCAATGTGGTGGACGTCCATGTGGGCAACGTCCGGCGGAAGCTGCACAAGGCGGCCGGCGAGAATCTGATCCAGACGGTGCGCGGCGTCGGCTTCACCTTGCGGCGGGAGACCGTCGGCGCGGAAGTGCAGGACGCCCAGGCTTCGTGAGCCCTTCGGCTCGACGCCAGTGGGCTCGCGACGCCGCGGCCCCGCTGGCAACCCTGCTCGCGCTCTGCTGCGGCCTCGCTCTCTGGGCGGGGCCGTATCATTTGTGGGCCGATCGGGTGTGGCTGGCCGGCCTCGCACTGCTGGGACTCCCGGTCGCGTGGCGCACGCTGCGCGGCGCCCTCCGGGGGCGATTCGCCGCTGACGTGGTTGCCTCGCTCGCCATTCTCACCGCCCTCGTCCTGCAGCACCCGATCCCCGGCCTCGTCGTCGTCCTCATGCAAACCGGTGGTGAGGCCCTGGAACGCTATGCGGCGGGACGGGCATCCCGGGCCGTTGAAGAACTCGAGGCCGCGGCCCCCCGACACGCCAATCGATTGCGTGGTACGGTGGCGGAGGAAGTTGCCAGCGACCAGGTCGTCGTCGGCGACCGCCTCCTGATTCGGCCGGGCGAGATGGTGCCATGCGATGGCCTCGTCCTCGAGGGCTACTCCCACGTCGACGCATCGCGCCTGACGGGCGAGCCGATGCCGGTAACGGCGGAGCCCGGGATCCGCCTCATGAGTGGCAGCCTGAACGTGGAAGGACCGCTGACGCTGGAGGTCACCACCCCCGCCGGCGAGAGTCAGTACGCGAAGATCGTCCAGCTGGTCCGGAGCGCCCAACTGAGCAAGTCACCGCTCCAGCGGATGGCGGACCGGTACGCCGTGGCCTTCACGCCGCTCACCCTTGCGGTCTGCCTCGTGGCTTACCTCGGCTCGAACGATCCCCTTCGTGTCCTCGCCGTCCTGGTCGTCGCGACGCCCTGCCCCCTGATCCTGGCCGCTCCGGTCGCGATGATCGGGGGGATCAATCGGGCCGCCCGTCGCAGCGTGATCATCCGTCACGGCGAGGCCCTCGAGCGGCTGGGCAAGGTGACCGCAGTGCTGCTCGACAAGACCGGCACGCTGACCGTGGGACGGCCCACAGTCAGCGGCGTGCTGCCCAGCGACCCGTTCAGCACGGGGGAGGTCCTCGCCTACGCCGCCGCCGTGGATGTCGGCTCCGGCCACATGCTCGCCCGCTCCATCGTGCAGGCCGCGGCCGAGCACCGGGTGACCATTCCGCATGCGACCGGTGTCACCGAGAGCCCGGGACAAGGCGTGATCGGTCGGGTGACGGGACGCGACATCGCACTCGGCGCGCGAAGCTTCATCCTCGCCAGGCACCCTGCTCTCGGCTCAACGTGGAATGAAGATCGCCGGTCCGGCCTGCGCTCCTGGCTCGCGGTCGATGGCGAGCCCGGCGGCATCATCGAATTCGCCGATCAGCTTCGCCCCGAAGCACACCGCCTGGTGGCGGGACTCCGGGCCCTCGGTCTCACGCGGATCGTTCTCGTCACGGGCGACGACCCCGGACATGCGGAGGCCATCGCCCACGCTGCCGGGATCGCCGAGGTCAGGGCAGACATGCTCCCCGTCGACAAGGTGATGGTGGTCGAGGAACTGGAGAAGTCGGGCGAACGCGTCATGATGGTCGGGGATGGGACCAACGACGCCCCGGCGCTCTCGCGCGCCAGCGTTGGGGTGGCACTGGCAGCCAACGGCGGCGGCATCACCGCCGAGGCCGCCGATGTCGTCGTGCTCGCGGATGATGCCAGCCGCGTCACCGAGGCCATCGCCATCAGTCGCAGAACAATTCGCATCGCGAAGCAGAGTGTCTGGGCGGGGCTCGGACTCTCCGCGATCGCGATGGTGGTCGCCGCTTTCGGGAGGCTGCCGCCGACCGCCGGGGCCGTGCTGCAGGAATTGATCGATGTGGCGGTCATCCTGAACGCACTTCGGGCAAGCAGCGAGAACCGCCCAGGGCATCCGTAGCCCGGCGCCGGTATATTCTCCCCAGACTCCCGGTCCTGGAGCGGCAGGCCCTCGGCATTCCTTTCCCATGCAACGACGATGAGCGACACCACTCTCCCTGCCACACCCTCCAAGCGGGTCATGTTCGGGCGCGCGATCCGGCGGCGCTGCCCCGTCTGCGCCGGAGGCCCGCTGTTCCACGGCTGGTTCCGGATGGTCGACCACTGTCCCTCCTGCGGCATGCGTACGCGGCGCGGAGAGGACGGTTACACCCTCGGGGCGCTCTGGTTCAACCTCTTTCTTGCCGAGCTCATCACGGTCTCCATTTTCGTGACGACGCTGATCCGCACCTGGCCGGACCCGCCCTGGGACCGCCTGCAGGTCATGGGACCGATCGAGGCAATCGTGATGCCGCTGCTCGTGTGGCCCTTCGCTCGAACCCTGTTTCTGGCCTTCGACCTCTGTTTCCGACCCCTCGAAGCAAAGGACCTGACCTAGCGTGCTCGTCCCGAAGCTCTTCACGACGCTGAAGGACTACACCACCGCGCAGTTCCTGACGGACCTCTCGGCAGGGCTGGTGGTGGGGATCGTCGCCCTCCCACTGGCCATCGCCTTCGCGATCGCGAGCGGGGCGACACCGGAGGCGGGGCTCTTCACCGCCATCATCGCCGGCTTCCTGATCTCGGCGCTGGGGGGCTCGCGGGTCCAGATCGGCGGTCCGACGGGCGCCTTCGTCGTCGTGGTCTACGGCGTCATCCAGAAGTACGGCATGGACGGCCTCACGATCGCGACGATCATGGCCGGCATCATGCTCGTGATTCTCGGCGTGGCGAAGCTGGGCGGCGCGATCAAGTTCATCCCGTACCCCGTCACGACCGGATTCACCTCCGGCATCGCGGTCATCATTTTCTCCGGTGAGGTCAAGGACTTCCTCGGGCTGCGGATGGCCAGCGTGCCGGCCGACTTCCTCGGGAAATGGCGGGCGTTCGCCCTCAGTATCGGAACTGCGAACGGCTGGGCCATCGGCGTGTCGCTGGTCTCGCTCGCCATCCTCATCCTGTGGCCCCGCATCAGCAGACGGGTTCCGGCGCCCTTCGTCGCTCTGGTCGTGGCGACGGCGGCCGTGACGTTCCTCCACCTGCCCGTGGAGACGATCGGGGACCGCTTCGGCGAAATCCACGCCCGCTTCCCCGCCCCGCGGATTCCGGCGGTGAGCCTCGACATGCTGCGGCTCCTCATCTCGCCCGCCTTCACGATCGCCATGCTGGCCGGCATCGAGTCGCTGCTGTCGGCGGTCGTGGCGGACGGCATGATCGGCGGGCGACACCGCTCCAACATGGAGCTCGTAGCCCAGGGCGTCGCCAACATCGTGAGTCCGATCTTCGGGGGGATCCCCGCGACCGGGGCGATCGCGCGAACCGCCACCAACATCAAGAATGGCGGGCGGACGCCGATCGCCGGTATCGCGCACGCCGTCACGCTGCTCATCATCACGCTCTTCTTCGGCAGGCTCGCCGCGCTCATTCCGATGGCGGTGCTGGCGGCCATTCTGGTCATGGTCAGCTACCACATGAGCCAGTGGCGGAGCTTCGTGGCAGAGTTCCGGGCGCCCAAGAGCGATGTGCTGGTGCTGCTGACGACCTTTCTGCTCACCGTCCTGATCGATCTGACGGTGGCAGTCGAGGTGGGGATGGTGCTCGCGGCGTTCCTCTTCATGAAGCGGATGGCGGAAGTCACGAACGTTCGGCTGCTCTCCGCGGAATTCGAGGATGAGCCGGACCGCGCGCTTGCAGGCCCCGGATCGGTGGCAGCGCGGGATATTCCGCCGGGCGTGGACATCTACGAGGTCGACGGCCCCTTCTTCTTTGGCGCCGCCGAGTCCTTCAAGACCGCGCTGTCCAGCGTCGCACGCAAGCCGAAGGTCCTGATCATCCGGATGCGGCGGGTCCCGGTGATTGATTCGAGCGGGCTTGCCGCGCTGCGTGACGTCGTGCAGCGCAGCCGGCGCGAAGGGACGCTGGTGGTGCTCTCCGACGTCCACTCCCAGCCGGTGATCGCCCTGACGAACTCGGCGTTCTTTGAGGAATTGGGCGAGGCGAATCTGCTGGGGAACCTTGATGATGCCCTGAACCGGGCCCGGACCTACCTCGGACTGCCCACGGCGGAGCGGCCCGCCTTCGTGGAACCGACCGTCGCCCGGGAGTCGCCGCACGGCGAGCGGCGCAAGCGACCGCGACTCTGAGTCGCTTCGCCCGCCCTGAAGTACAGCTTCCGGCCCTCCCACCGCGGAAAACCGCAGTTTCTCATGGCTCTTGAGTAATACGCCAAGCCATTGTTTCCCAATGGCTTGCCAATCCGTGAAGACCGCTTCACTCCGAGTCTCATCTCACTTCACACCCTCCCCGATAGTCTTCTGCCCGTCTGAGCGGTCCGGCATGTCGGACATCATGTGCTGTTGATGCCCGGCATGCGCATTTCCGGCCGCGCGCTTCCAGATCGTCCAGAGGCCGGTCGTCAGAATCAGCAGGGCAAACACGCGACGACGCCAGAGGCTGGTCATCACGAGCCGTCGCACCCCAACGGCTGCGAAGGTGAGCGCTGGTACGGTTCCGACGCCGAACGCGAGCATCGCGATCGCGCCGCGAAGCGGGTCGGCAACGGCGACGGGAATCGTGAGGGCGGAGTAGACGAGGCCGCAGGGCAGGAAGCCGTTCACGACGCCGAAGACGAACTGTGCCCCTGGGCTCGAGGACTGGACCGCGCGCTGAGCCGCCGAGCCGAGTCCGGGCGGGACGAGCCGGGGTTCGGGGACCAACCCGGCCAGGGCGAGCGCAAACCAGAGAAGCAGGACCGAAGCGAGTGCGGCGGGAATCCAGGCCGGGCCCGGCATCAGCTGGCCGAGGGCACCGGCGAGCGCACCGAGCAACGCGTAGGTCGAGATCCGACCGAGGTGCCACGCCGGGAGACCGGCACGGGAGCGGCCGCAGGACGCTGCAAAGCCGCCGCACATCCCGATGCAGTGCAGGCTGCCTAGCAGGCCGGCGAGGAACGCGGCCGAGATGAGACCGAGCATACCACACTCAACAGGAGGAGACGAGGCCGTGCAATATACCGGCGCAAGTACGGTGGACGAATCCCAATATGATGATGCCATCGTGAAGCTGTTCACGATCGCCACCATCACATGGGCGGTCGTCGGGATGCTCGTTGGCGTCTGGATCGCCCTGGAGATCGCCTGGTGGCCCGCCAACCTCGGCCTGCAGTGGACGACCTTCGGGCGGCTGCGTCCGCTGCACACCAACGCGGTCATCTTCGCCTTCGGCGGCAACATCTGCTTCGCCGGCATCTACTACTCGATGCAACGGCTGCTCAAGACGCGGATGTTCAACGACGCCCTGTCGCGGATCCACTTCTGGGGCTGGCAGCTGATCATCGTCTGCGCAGCGATCACCCTGCCGCTCGGCCTCACGGAATCGAAGGAGTATGCCGAGTTGATCTGGCCGATCGACATCCTGATCACGCTGATCTGGGTGGTCTGGGCAGTCAATTTCTTCGGCACCATCGCGATCCGGAAAGTCGAGCACCTGTACGTCGCGATCTGGTTCTACATGTCGTTCGTCCTGGTCATCGCGGTGCTGCACATCGTGAACAGCCTGGCGATCCCGGCCACCCTGACCCGGTCCTATCCGATCTACGCGGGCATGACCGACGCGCTGGTGCAATGGTGGTACGGCCACAACGCGGTCGGCTTCTTCCTGACGACCCCGTTCCTCGGCATGATGTACTACTTCCTGCCGAAGATCTCCGGCCGTCCGGTCTTCAGCTACCGGCTGTCGATCATCCACTTCTGGGCCCTGATCTTCCTGTACATCTGGGCCGGCCCGCACCACCTGCTCTACTCCTCGCTGCCGGAATGGGCCCAGACGCTCGGCATGGTCTTCAGCATCATGCTCATCGCGCCCTCATGGGGCGGCATGCTGAACGGCCTGCTGACGCTCCGCGGAGCCTGGGACCGGGTGCGCACCGACCCGGTGCTCAAGTTCCTCGTGGTGGCCGTCAGCTTCTACGGCATGAGCACGTTCGAGGGTCCGATGATGTCGATCCGGGCCGTGAACAGCCTCTCCCACTACACCAACTGGACCATCGGGCACGTGCACTCGGGTGCGCTGGGGTGGAACGGGATGATCACCTTCGGCATCCTCTACTGGCTCGTGCCGAAGCTCTGGAAAAAGAAGGAGCTTGCCTACCCCGGCTGGGCGACCACGCACTTCTGGATGGCCACGATCGGCATCGTGCTCTACACGCTCTCGATGTGGGCGGCCGGCCTCACGGAAGGTCTGGAATGGCGCGCCTTCGACAACGCGGGCCAGCTCAAGTACCCCAACTTCGTGGACATCGTGCATCAGCTGGCGCCGTTCTACTGGCTGCGCCTGCTGGGTGGCGTGCTGTACTTCTCCGGCGCCGTCATGATGGCCGTGAACCTCTTCAAGACCATGAACGGTCCCGCCGCTGAGCGGGCTCCGGCCACCGCCGCGACCGCGAGCTGAGGGAGACGACCATGAGTGAAACCAACGGAGGCGGCTACTCCGCCGCGCATCGCACGCTCGAGGGCAAGAGCGCCCTCTTCGCCGTGCTGGTGACCGTCGCGATCCTGATCGGCGGCATCGTGGAGATCATCCCGCTGTTCACGACGACGGCGGGCCCGGAACAGCTCCCCGGCGTGACGCCCTACACCCCGCTGGAAGTCGCGGGCCGGGACATCTACATCCGCGAAGGGTGCTATCTCTGCCACTCGCAGATGATCCGCCCGATGCGGGCGGAAGTGCTGCGGTACGGTGAGTGGACCCGGGCCGGGGAGTATGCCTACGACCACCCGTTCCTGCTCGGGTCCCGTCGCATGGGGCCGGACCTGCAGCGGGTCGGGGGCAAGTATCCGGACGCCTGGCACTACGAGCACATGCGTGACCCGCGGAGCACGTCGCCCGGCAGCGTGATGCCGCCCTATACCTGGCTGCACCATCAGACTTACGATGTGGCGGACATCCAGGCCTCGCTCCGGGCCCTGAAGAAGGTCGGGGTGCCATACACCGACGAGCAGATCAGCGGCGCGGGCGCCTCGATGCAGGAGGAGGCCCAGGGCATCGTCGACCGCCTGAAGCAGGCGGGCGTGACGACCGAGCCGGATCGCGAGATCGTGGCCCTGATCGCCTACCTCCAGCGGCTCGGCAAGGACGGGCGCGCCGCGATCGCGGCCCAGCAGGCCGCGGCCGCCGCCACCCCTGCCCCGGCGGCGACCCCATGAATCCGATCATCAACGCGGCGTCGGCGAATTCGGAGCTGGGCTGGCTGATGGGGCTCACCACGGTGCTGTTCGTGGCCACCTTCGCCTTCTGGACCTGGTGGGCGTACGCATCGAAACACAAGGCACGCTGGCTGATGGGAATCACCACGGTGCTGTTCGTGGCCACCTTCGCCTTCTGGACCTGGTGGGCGTACGCATCGAAACACAAGGCACGCTGGGAGGCGGACAGCCGTCTTCCCCTCAATGACGGAGGCGACTCGTGAGCAAGGATTCTCCCAAGAACCAGGTCCTGGGCCACGCGGCCGAGGCGGACGGCATCGAGGAGTATGACAACGCCCTGCCCAACTGGTGGCTCGGCCTGTTCTACCTGTGCATCATCTGGGCGGCGATCTACAGCGTGCACTATCACTTCATCGCGCACCGCTCGGAAGTGAAGGCGCTGGCCGCCGAGGTGGCGGACGCCAACAAGCGCTGGCCGCAACTGGCGGCCGCCGCGGTCGCCACGCAGCTGGAGATCACCCCGGCGTCGGTTGCGGCGGGAGAGGCAATCTTCAAGGCCAACTGCGTCGCCTGCCATGGCGCCGACATGAAGGGCGGGATCGGGCCCAATCTGCTCGACACCACCTGGATTCACGGCGGCCAGCCGGAGCAGGTCCTTCACACGATCACGGTGGGCGTGCCGGAGAAAGGCATGCTGACGTGGGGACCGATCCTGGGCCCCGAGAAGGTCGCGCAGGTCGCGAGTTACGTCGTGACCCGGAATCGCGAGGCCACCGGCCAGACCGGCACGACGGAAGAGAAGAAGGACTCCACCGGGCATTCCTGAATCCGGGCGGAGACCCGCAAGAAAGGGCGGCACAATGTTGTTCGAGAACAAGCGGAAGTGGATCTACGAGCAGAAGGTGACCGGGCCATGGCAGCGGCTGCGGAAGGGCACGTTCACGCTGCTGCACCTGATCCTGTTCGTCACCCCGTGGCTCGTGATCAAGGGGAATCCGGCGTTGCTGATCGACCTGCCCGGACGGCGGCTGTATGTCTTCGGGGCGATCTTCACGGCGGCGGACACGATCTTCCTCCTGTTCCTGCTGCTCTTTCTCGCCTTCTCGCTGTTCTTCTTCACCTCGCTGTTCGGCCGTCTGTGGTGCGGGTTCGCCTGCCCGCAGACGGT
>JBGASX010000055.1:0-35436 GCA_044229445.1 Gemmatimonadales bacterium
GCCAAGCAGGAGTGGAGCGCCTCGATCGGCGCCTCACGGCAGTATGGTCAGCTGAATCCGGCCCGGTTCGCCGAGGCGGTCGTCGCCGATGGCCCGCTGGTCGCCCGGCGCGCCGTCGGCGACCTCGGCGCGTGGCCGGTGCTGCCTGACAATACGGTGGCGCCCTCCACCGGCCAGGTCGTCACCCTGTTCAGCCCGACCGGGAAGTACCGGAACCCGCGCACCACCAAACTCGACCTCGCGCTGACCCGCACCCTCAGCGGCGGGAGCGACGCGCTCACCCGGCTCAATCTCTCCGCCGGCTACCATCACACCGACTTCCTGCTCCGCCGCTCCGACCTCAACCTCCTCCCCGCGCCTGTCGGCGCGACCCAGGAGGGTCGCGAGGTCTTCGGGACCCTGGCGCAGGAGGGTGGGATGGTGGTGGCGTCCCCCGGCTCGAACCGGCGGTTCTCCGGCTTCGACGTGGTCTCCGCGCTGGCCTCGACCGGCTTCCAGAATCACTACGAAGTTGCCGTGGACATCTCGCGTGAGGCCACCCACGGCCTGTCCTTCGAAGCCTCCTATATGTGGTCGCGGACCCGGGACAACTGGCTGCAGAGCTGGACCGGCGATCCGACCGATGAGCTCTCACCGTTTCCCCTCGACAAGCCCGGGAAGGAATGGGCCGAGGGGATCTCCGATTTCGATATCCCGCACCGCGCAGTTGTGCTGGCCAACTGGACCACGTCGGGGCACGTCCCCTTCGTCATCGGGGCGCGGTACCGCTTCCGCTCGGGGCTTCCCTTCACGCCGGGCTTTCGCCCCGGCGTCGATGCCAACGGCGATGGATCCGGCCGCAACGACCCTGCCTTTCTCGATACGGCGGTGCCCGGGCTCTCCCAGGTCATCGCGCAGAATGACTGCCTCAAGAGCCAGGTCGGGAAGTTCGCCGAGCGCAACTCCTGTCACGAGCAGGCCAATCACGCGCTCGATCTCTCCGCCTCGGTCGGGCTGCCGGTGCGCTCGCTCGGGGGGCGGGTAATGGTGCTGGTGGACGTCTTCAACGTGATCTCCACCCCGACGGGCCTCGTGGATCGGGCCCTGCTGCTCGTCGATCCCGCCGGCACGGTCACCACCGATGCCCTGGGGAATGTCACGCTGCCGCTGCTCGCCAATCCGCGATTCGGCAAACTCCTGAGCCGCCGCACCGATCCCCGGATGGTCCGGCTCGGGCTTCGGGTCGCGTACTGATCGAGGTCATGATGCGCGCTTTCTCCACGATCCTTCTCCGTGCGGCCCTGCTGGGTGCTGCGGCCCTCTCGGCCGTCGCCTGCGGCAACGCCGGTGACGGCCTGGGTATCAAGCTCCCGGGCGGCCCGAACCTGGTCGCCCAGGTCTTCTATGACCGGAATTTCGACAACGCTCCCGGAGTCGGGGACACGGCCTTCGCCGGCATCAAGATCTTCCTGCTCGTCGCGGGTACGCGCGACACAGTCGATTCCGCGATCACCGATGCGGCCGGCGCGGTCAGCTTCACTTCGCCTCCGGTCGGTCCATACACCATCGCGGTGGACTCGGCGGTTGCCCTCGGCGACTCGATGATCATGACGCTGAACCCGGCCACGGTGAACGTGGCGGCGAATGGCCCCACCGGACTGATCGTCGGCCGACTCGGCTATCCGGTGGTCAGCATCGCCCAGGCCCGCGGGAGCGCGGCCGGGCGGCGGGTCGTGATTCGTGGCGAGGTGCTCGCGGGGCGCCAGACCTTCAGCGATACGACCGCCTACGTGCGGGACACAAGTGGGGCGATCCGGCTGACCTCCGCGACCGTCATCGTCGGCGGGTTCACCAATCCCGGGGACACTGTGCGGGTGCTCGGAACCGTGGGCCTGCGGAGCGGCCAGCCGGTACTGGGGTCCGCCCGGATGGCGCTGATCCAGCCGTCAGCATCCTTCCCGAGTTACGACACCCTGACCACGACGCTGGCCGACAATGCCCTCGGGGGTACCCGGGATGCGGACCTCGCCTTCATCGGTGGAACCGCGATCATCGATACGCAGACCGTGGGCGCCGATTTCCAGGTGACCGTGGATGACGGCAGCGGACCGGTCGAAGTGCTCTTCGATTCGCTGCTGCAGGTGAACACCGCGCTTTACATCCCCGGTGATTCGGTGCGCGCGACCGGCCTGCTGGTCCCCACCGGCACGGGACACTGGCAGCTGCGCCCCCGGCAGAAGCAGGATGCGACGGTCTTCTGATGCCGGTCTGTTTGCCGCCGAAGTGCGCGGGGTTACGTTCCCAGCCTTCGAACCGGGCCGGCACCACGCCGACCCGGGACTCTGACGACGAGCGACTGCTTGACTGAGAGCGAGACCCAGCGTTCGCGCGATGCCCTCATCTGGCGGGTGATCACCGGGATCGGCCTGGTCTTCCTGGTGCTCGGGCTGCTGGATGCCGCGATTTCGTGGCTGCCGCTCCAGCTCGGGGACTCCGAATGGGAGCTCGGCACGACGAGCGCCTTCTTCGACACCTTTCCGCTGCTCGGGCTGGGCATCGCGTTCCTGCTCGGTGCCTCGATCGCCCAGGGCTGGCGCTGGTCGGCCCGGGCGCTCGCCACCTTCTGCGTGCTGCTCGCCGTCTTCATGTGGCTGGCGCTGGCGCTCTACGCCACGGTTCTCCCGGTGGCCTTCAAGTTCGTCGCGAATCCGGATGCGCTGACGCCGATGAAGAAGGCCGGGGCCAAGACGGCGGTTCAGGCTCTGATCTACCCGTTCGCGCTCCTCTGGCTGGCCGGGGCGGGGTGGCGAGCCAGTCTCCGGCGGCGCCCGGGGAGCTGAAAATGTCCCTAACTTGTTGTGGCGACACGACAACAAGCCTCGAAGCCGATCAGGCGGCCCGGTGTCGCCGATTCCTATAAGTTGTTGTTCAACAACATCTTGGAAGCCTAGATGACGCCCTCAATTTCTGGCCCGGAGTCTGCAATAGAGTGTGTCCGAACTCACAGGATTCTTCGGAGGAATTCATGACAGCCTCCAGGATTCTGGTGAAGTCGGATGACAAGAATCGAGCTGGGCTGGACCCGTCTCCGGACACTGGGTGGTACCTGCTGGGCGGAATCGGGTTGGTGTTCGCCGTTGTGGCCGCAGCGGATCTGGTGTTGGCCTGGTACCCTCTCAAGTTCGGCGATGCCGAGTGGGAGTTCGGGACCGTCACCACCGTCTTCGGTGGTCTGCCCCTGATGACGATGGGGCTCGGACTGAGCTTCGGGGCAGCCGTTGCGCGCGGTAACACTCTCCGGCTGAAGGCGCTGTCGATCGTGCTGGGCCTGATTGGGGTGCTGCTCCTCGGGGCGCTGGTGCTCTATCTGACCACGGTGCCCACCGCACTCGCGACAAAGATGGACCCGTTGATCAAGACGGGATTGAACAAGGCGATTCTGAAGACCAGTCTGGAGGGTGTGCTCTATCCCCTCTGTTATCTCTGGGTCGCCACACTCGGATGGAAACACGCCCAGAAGGCGTGAAGCCATAGTTCACCAACTGACGAGGAATTGAGGACACATGAAGAACACGATGCGGTTCGTAGCCCTGTTCGGGGCACTCGCGGCGGGCCTGCCTTCGGCAGCCCACGCCGATGGGTTCCGGAGCTACAAGCTGTGCGGCGGCGCGACCTTCGCGACCTGTGCCGCGGTCAGCATCAATGTCGTCGGTAGCGACGTCACGGTGCGCCTGTGGAATCTCTCGGGCAACAGCGCCGCGACCTACGGCACCAACACCTATGCCGGCACGATCTTCAACGGCATTGGGTTCTACAACACGGGCGGCGTCAGCGCCGTGCTCGGTACGCTGAGCGCGACCGGTCCGCGCGGCCCGGGTGCGCTCTCCTGGCGCCTCGCGAACAACGCGACCGTCGCTTTCGGCGTGGACTTCCGGACCCAGACCTCCGGCACCCAGAACCTGACCAACGGGATCGCCAGCGGGTGCGCGACCCCCGGCCAGCTGCCGGCGAACAAGAATCTGTTCGTGAACCCCTGCTCGCAGCTCAGCAACAACGCCGCGGACTGGGTCACCTTCAGCTTCAAGATCTCGGGTAACTGGGATCCGAACACCTCGGATATCGTCATCCGCGGCCTGAACGGTCCTGCGGGCGGCCCCAACGCGACCGAGTGCTGGTCGGGCAACATTCCGGGCTCGAACGTCGCCTCGAACTGCACGACTGTGACCCCGGAGCCCGTCTCCATGACGCTCCTCGCGACTGGTCTGGCCGGTATCGGTGGCATGGGTGCCTTCCGTCGCCGGAAGCAGAAGCAGGACGTCGCCTGAGGTCCTGAAGCAGCACAGCAAGCAGGTTGGTGAACTGGCCCCGGGGTTCGTCACCCCGGGGCCGCTGCTTTTGTAGGCCTGAAGCTTGCGCCTGGGGACGCGTCCTCATGTAACTTTCGACCGTGCCAGACGCCACTATGCGAGCGACACCGCTGCCCGCCACACCCCAGTCCTCCCACCTCTTCACCGTGGATGTGGAGGACTATTTCCAGGTCGTGGCCTTCGAAGGCATCGTGGATCGCGCCACGTGGGACAGCTATCCCTCCCGAGTCGAAGCCAACACCGACCGTCTCCTCGAACTGCTCGCCAGTCATGGTGCCAAGGGGACCTTTTTCACGCTCGGCTGGGTTGCGGAGAAACATCCCGGCATCGTCCGGCGCATTGCGGCCGCAGGGCACGAAGTGGCCTCCCACGGCTACTGGCATCGGCGGCTGACGACCATCACGCAGGATGCCTTCCGTACCGAGATCCGCGAATCCAAGGCGCGACTGGAGGACCTCAGCGGCCACCCCTGCATCGGCTTTCGCGCGCCCAGCTTCTCGATCGTGCCCGGCGGAGAATGGGCCTTCGATCTGCTGCTCGAGGAAGGGTACCGGTACGACTCGAGTCTGTTTCCCATCAGTCGCCCCGACTACGGCTACCCGCTTGCCCCGGAAACGCCGTTCCTGATCGAACGACCCGGTGGAACCCTGCTCGAACTTCCCCTCACCACGACGCGCCTCATGGGGCTCCGACTCCCGGCAGCGGGTGGGGGCTACCTGCGGCAGTTTCCCTTCGCCCTCTTTCGCCGGGCGTTTCGCCAGTGGGGCGAACGCGGTATCTCGGCGATGTTCTACATCCACCCCTGGGAGTACGACGACGCCCAGCCGCGACTGCCCTGCGGCCGCCTCACCGCGTTTCGTCACTACCGCAATCTCGACCTGGTCTGGTCAAGGATGGATCAACTGCTTGACGAGTTCTCGTTCACGTCCGTCGCCGATCGCTTTGCGGAGATTCTCGATCGGCGGCCCGCGCCCTCCGCAGGGGCCACACGATGAGCGTGACCGCACGCCAGTATGCTGGTGGCCCGGAGGAATGGGATCGGTTCGTGAGGCAGCAGGCGGGATGGACCCATTTCCACCTGTACGGCTGGCGCCGGATTTTCGAAACGGTCTTCGGGCATGAGTGCTTCTATTTCGAGGCCCGCGACACCGCGGGGACCCTGGCGGGGGTGCTTCCGCTTGTGCGAGTGCGGAGCGTCCTCTTCGGGCACTACCTCGTCAGCCTCCCCTTCCTGAATTACGGCGGCCCGCTCGGCAGTGCCGAGGCGGTGCAGGCGCTGGCGGCCGCCGCAGTCGAGCTGGCGAGGAAGGACGCGGTGAAGCTCCTCGAACTCAGGAGCCGCCAGGAACTTCCCCTCGAACTCCCCGTCTCACACCGTAAAGTCACGGTTGTCCTCGACCTGCCCCAGGGGGACCCCGCAAAGCTGATGAAGAGCTTCGAGGCCAAGCTTCGCAGCCAGGTGCGGCGGCCCGTCAAGGAAGGGATCACGGTCAGATTCGGGCCCGATCAGGTCGCACCATTCTTCGAGGTCTTCTCGAGGCACATGCGGGACCTGGGGACTCCAACCCAGCCGAAGCGGCTGTTCGAGACGATCGCCGAGGTCTTTCCGGATGCCTGGTTCGGCTGCGCCTGGCTCGGCGATCTGCCCGTGGCTGGCGGGGCCGGATTCGTGTGGGGGTCGGAATTCGAAATGACCTGGGCATCATCCCTCTACTCCTACAATCGTCTCTCGCCGAACATGGGGCTCTATTGGGCGTTCATGGAGCGTGCCGTGAACGAGGGGCTGACGCTCTTCAACTTCGGCCGCTGCACGCCCGGGGCCGGGACGCACCGCTTCAAGCGCCAGTGGGGATCCCGCGACGAGCAGCTCTGGTGGTACCAGCTCACCCCCGCCGGTGAGCCGGCCGCCACACCCTCCCCCGACGATTCCGCCTACTCCTGGGGCCCGCGTCTCTGGCGTAAGCTGCCCCTCGGCGTGGCCACGGCGCTCGGCCCGCGGATCGTGCGCTCGATTCCGTGAGTCTCCGCCGGCTCCCTCCGGTTCACTCCCCGCTGTCCGCCGCGGCGCTCCTCGCCGGATGGAACGCCTCGCAGACTGCCGCCGCGGCGGGCCGCGCCCGTGCCGAGGTCGAGCGATGGATCGCAACCCGTTTCTCGCCCGATGCGCTGCTCCTCACCGATTCAGGCACTTCGGCCCTCACGGCGGCGCTCACGCTTGCGATGCCGGCGGGTGGCCGGGTCGCGCTGCCGGCGTGGGGCTGCTACGACCTCGCCACGGCCTGCGATGGTGCTGGGGTGGAGGTGCTCCTCTACGACCTCGACCCGGCCACCCTCGCGCCTGACTGGAGCAGCCTGCGCACCGCGCTGCGTGGTGGGGCGAGCGCCGTCGTGACCGTTCACTTCTACGGCCTCCCGGTTCCCGTCGCGGAAGTCACGGCCCTCGCGCGCGAACATGATGCGGTCGTGATCGAGGATGCCGCCCAGGGTGCCGGCGCGTCGGTCGGGGGCCGGCCGTGCGGTGCCCTCGGCCCGGGACTGGGTGTCCTCAGTTTCGGGCGAGGGAAGGGAGTCACCGGCGGCAGAGGGGGGGCGCTGCTCGGGTTCGACGCGACGTTCCGGAACCTCATCGCGGAGCAGAGCGCGCGTCTCGGCGACCCGCCGTCGGGTCGGGGGGAGTTGCCGAAGTCGCTTGTCCAGATGCTGCTCGCCCGCCCCTCGCTGTACGTGATTCCTTCGGCGCTGCCATTCCTCAAGCTGGGGGAGACACTCTATCATCCACCGCATCCGGTGGCGCCGCTCTCCCGCAGTGCTGCCGGCCTCCTCGCGGTGACGATGCAGCTTGCGGACAGCGAGTCGGAGCGTCGGCGCCGCCATGCGGCACGACTCGCCGCGGTGGTCGAGACTGTTCCGGGGTTGCAGGCGGTCACGCCGCTCGCGGGGAGCATCCCGGGCTACCTGCGGTTGCCGGTGCGCGGGGCAGTGATGGGACCGCGGCTGGTGCACGATCCCATCGCGCGCGGGCTCGGCATCATGCCGGGATACCCCGGGACGCTGGCGGACCTGCCGGGATTCGCGGCCCGGATCCGGAATTCCGGCGTGTCGCTTCCTGGGGCGCGCGAGCTCGCTGCACGGCTTGGCACGATGCCGACGCACGGGTTGCTGGATGACCGCGATCTCGCGCGATTGCAGGACTGGCTCGTCGCCGCCCGGGCGACCTGAATCAAGGAGTCGGAATGGCTGGCGTGCTGAACCTGCTGAAGCGCCTCATCAAGGTGCCGCTCGAGGCCCGGATGGGACGACTCGATGTCCGCCTGGAGCACCGGCGGCATGTTGCCACCATCCCCTCTGTCGGGCAGGCGATCGCCACATTGAGGGCACGCTGGCCGGAGTTGGATCAGCAGGCCAGCGACGATGATCCCGTCTTCATTCTCTCCGCGGGCTGGCGTTCCGGCTCGACCCTGCTGCAGCGGCTGGTGATGTCGGATCCACGAATCCTCATGTGGGGCGAGTCGTACGCCAATAGCGACTACCTCGGGTCGCTCTCCCATTCGCTCAGGGTCTTCCGTGCCGACTACCCGGTCGACGAATGGTTCGTCGAGCAGGGACTGCGTGCTGACGGTGGGGAGCTGAGCGAGCAGTGGATCGCGAACATGTACCCGGAGCCGAAGGATCTGATCGCCTCGCATCGGGCGCTGTTCAGCCGGTTGTATGCGGAGCCGGCCCGGCGCTACGGCTATGCGCGCTGGGGGCTCAAGGAGGTGCGCTACGGCATCGAGCACGCGCGCTACCTCCGGTTCCTGTATCCGAAGTCGAAGTTTCTGCTGCTGTACCGCAACCCGTATCACGCCTGGCGGTCCTACCGGATCTGGCGCAACTGGTATTACCGCTGGCCCGATCAGCCCATTTATACCGCTCAGGCCTTCGGCGCCCTCTGGCGGGATCTGGTGGAGGGGTATCTGGCCGGTTGCGAGGAGGTAGGCGGGATGCTGGTGAAGTATGAAGATCTGGTGGCTCGAAAGATCGATCTCGGCGGACTTGGGGGGTACGCCGGGGTGACAATTCGGCCCGAAATCATGGAAAAGAAGGTCGAGGGGCGGGGGGTGAAGCCGGATCCGGTGCCCGGGGCGGAGGTGCGGAGGCTTCAGGCCGAGGTGGGTGCGCTGGCGGAGCGATTCGGCTACACCCCCTAGGAGGCGGGCACGAACATTGCTATTGTAAGTTACTGTGAATCCTGCACTTCCGCCCATTCTGAAGCGCCCGATCGTCCCGGCGCCGATCCCGCAGCGGCCCGCTCCGCCTCCGCCTCGTCAGGCGGTCCCGGTTCAGGCCGGAGCCGGGCCAGTCCTCGCCCAGGTTTCCACCGCTCCCAAGAAATGGGATGTGCTGCTGATCTGCTCCGCCGTGTACATCCTCACGGCGGTGGCGCGCATTCACCAGCTTTACAAGCCCATTGAAATCTTCAAGCCGCTGATCCTGTGTGCTCTGCTCGGCATGTTCGCGCTCTTCGCCGACAAGACCGCCTCGCGCAAACTGAAGCTGCTCCAGGATCCGACATCCAAGGCGATCCGGTTCATCATGATCTGGGCGACGATTGGCGTGCCGTTCGGGATCTATCACACCAACTCGATCTTCTACCTCCGCGAAGAGGCTTATCCGGTCGGAGCACTTTTCCTGCTGGTCGCTGCGTCGGTGCGAGACATTCACGACGTGCGTCGCCTCGTCTACGTCTACGGGGGCGGCATCGTCTATCTCGCGATGAGCGCGATGGCGCGGAAGCACGGCGGCATGCGATTGGGCGGGGCTTCGTACGACGCAAACGATATGGGTATGGTTCTGGTCTCCGCGTTCTCCGTAGGCATCTTCGCGTTGACGCGAGCACAGGGGTTCAAGGCCAAGCTGTTTGCCGTCGTTTCCATTGTGGTGCTCGCAATGGCCACGGTGGAGACCGACAGTCGCGGCGGGTTTCTGGGACTCGTGGCAGTGATTGTGTACACGCTCTTCTTTCTGGACGGCGTGAAGAAGAGCTGGCGAATGAGTGCGGCCGGTGCAGTTGTTCTCTTCATGATGTATGCCGCGACGGGGACGTACTGGGATCGCATGCGCACTATCTTTGTTCAGGATGAAGGGAAAGAGGACTACAACCAGGTGAGTCTCACCGGCCGCATTGAAATTTGGAAACGGGGCATGGGATACATGTTCACCCACCCAGTATTTGGAGTCGGGGTGGACAACTTCAAGAGCGCGGAAGGCCGGAGTGATATCATCGTTGCACGGCAATCTCAGGGCGAAGGCACCAAGTGGTCGGCGCCTCACTCTTCATGGGTGCAGATTGGGGCCGAGCTTGGAATTCCAGGCCTTGCGGCCCTGCTCATTTTCTATTTCGGCGGCATCGCTCGCCTCCGCCGGCTGACCAAGATGGCCCGGGCGCCGGATGCGCCTTCAGAGTTGAAGGAGGGAGCGGCCATCGGTGGCGCGCTCATCGGTGTTTTCGTCGGGCTTTTGGTCTGTGGCTCTTTCATCACGCAGGCATTTGGGTACGCGGTTTACGCTGGCGCGGGTCTCGTCGCTGGTCTGCTAAAGGTGATGCGGATGCAGGGATTCGACACTGGGAAAAAAGCGAGGGCTAATCGGGGGATGGCCAAGACTTTCTTGATGCAGGGCGACCAGGCGATGTCAGGGCACGCCTCATGACGCGCTGGCTGCGAATTGGCGGCTTTGGGGCGATGGCTGTGCTGACACTCCTAGGCCTCGCCTACAGTGGGGCTGTGCTCTCTCGCTGGCGTGACTTCCGGCAGACCGGTTGTCGCGTCACGCCGCTCATGTACCACGCGGTCCTACCTGATGCCCGTCAGCCCGCCCGATACTGGATACGTGAGTCGGATTTTGCGCGGCAGATGGATTCGCTTAGAGCTGTCGGTGCTGTCACCCCACCCCTCGACTCGGTCGTCGCATGGCTGAATCGCCCAGACGACCAGTGCCAATTTCCTACTCACGCCGTGATCATCACATTCGACCTCGATGGCGTATCAAGGCACGCGGAGCTTGCCCTGCCACATCTTCTTAGAAATGGATTCCAAGCCATCTTTTTCGTCCCGCTCATGTCGCTTGATCACCTTCCAAGTGTGTCTTCGGAGGAGGTAATCCAACTCGCGCAGGCGGGGATGACGATAGGGTCGCATACCGAGCACCACTACGACATGCGGTACGAGTATCCCGATTCGATGATCGCGAGCCTCAAGCGGACCCGGGACCGGCTCGGCGCCCTCTCGGGCCAGTCGATTCTCACGGTCTCCGCGCCGGGCGGGCGCTACAACGAGCGGGTGGTCGAGGATGTCGCGAAGGCGGGGTTCACCACCTTCTTCACCTCCGACCCCTGCTACATCGTGCAGGGGATGAAGCCGGGCACGCTCTGCCGTATCGAGATCCGCGGTGATGAGGGGATGACGGCGCCGGACGCACTGCTGCACCCCTGGGGGGTTGCGGTGCAGGCCACGGACTGGGCGATCAAGCGGAAGGTGGAGGCCATTGTAGGGGGCCGGTTCTGGTTCCTCTTCCACACAATCCGAAAGCAATTCGACGGACCGGGCTATTGAGGGGCGCCGCCAAATCACCATCTTCTGGTGACCTTGGCAGTCGCGTCGATCGGGAGAGGCCAGTAGAATCGACAATTCAGCAGGTCGGGGACAGACTGGCCGAAGGTCGGCTCCGAACCTGATCAGCCCGGAAGACTTTTGGCATCAAGGACCTCGGCCCACCTGTTCCTCGCTGGATGAGAGGTACGGTAGGCCGGGTGGCAGCGCCACCGTGCCCGCCAGGGGGGAACGATGTACCAGAATCTCAGGCTTACCATGAGCGCCATCCTCGGCGCTGCGGCGATGCTCGGCATCCTCTGGGGTTGCACCTCGGAGCAGAAGACCGGGCAGGGCCCGGATCCGTCAAAGGTGGTCGCTTCGATCACCATCAAGCCCGCGACGCTGACAATCCCGCAGGGGACAACGGTCACCTTCGTCTACTACGGGACTACCGTCGGGGGCGACAGTGTCACCCCCGAGCTCGACTGGGTGGCGAACGGCGGTGCGCTCGGGCCTGACGGTGAGTTCACCGCGACCCGCGCCGGCACCTTCAGCATCATCGGCACGAATCACAACGCTCCCCGCGTGGGTGATACGGTGACAGTCACGGTCACGCCTCTCGTGGTGGTCGATTCGACCGTCATCATTCCCCAGCTCGTCACGGTGCAGCCAGGCGCGACCCGTGTCTTCGCGGCCAACGCCTATCTGAGCGACCACACGGTCGTCCCGGCCACGGTCAACTGGAGCGCGACCGGCGGGACGATCAACGCTGGTGGCAGCTATCTCGCCGGGAACACCGCCGGGACCTTCCGGGTCGATGCGATCGATCCGGCCAACAGTCAGCTCCTCGATACCGCGACGGTGATCATCGCGAATGCCGTACCAACGCTTCAGAAGGTGGACGTGACACCGGCCACCGTGACCCTTGCGGCGGGCGGGACCCAGCAGTTCGCGGCCAACGGCAAGTACAGCGACGGGAGCACGCTCGTCCTGCCCGTTACCTGGTCCACCTCGGGTGGCAGCATCAACGCCAGTGGCCTGTACACCGCCGGCAATGTCGCCGGCACCTACAACGTCATCGGTACCCACAGCTCCGGCAAAGCCGACACCTCTGTTGTGACCTTGACGGGGACGCTGGCGCACCTCAACATCACGCCGCACACCATCGCGCTGCAGTACGGCGGGACGACTCAATTCTCGACGGTCGGGGTGCGCACCGACAGCAGCACCACGCCCGTGACCGTGAACTACACCGCCGGCGGCGGCACGATCACGCAGGGTGGCTTCTATACTGCGGGTCAGACGGCGGGTACCTACCATGCTGTCGCGACCGACGCGGCCACCGGCCTCAAGGACTCGTCCACCGTAACGGTTACGGCGCCGCCTCCCGTCGTCGTCTCCCTAAACCTCCTCCCTGCCAGTGCCTCGGTGCTGACCGGGGGAACCAAGCAGTTCGCCGCGCAGGATGTCTACAACAACGGCACGACAACGACGACAACGAACGTGTCGTACATTGCCTCGGGCGGCACCATCAACTCGGCCGGCCTATATACGGCGCCGGGGGTGGCCGGTATCTACCAGGTCATCGCAACTTCGACAATTTACGGTTTCAAGGATACCACAAACGTTGATGTGAGCGCCCCCGCATCTCTTACTTCCATCACCATCTCGCCTGCGAATGTGACCATCGGAGTAGGGGGCGTCGTGCCGTTCGTTGCGATCGGGCACCTCTCCAATGGCACCACAAGCACAGTGCAAGTCGCCTGGACGTTATCGGGCGGTGGATCGATCACCTCGGGCGGCCTGTTCACTGCCGGCGCGTCCGCAGGCCAGTTCCAGCTGATTGCGCAGCTCGTAGGGGGTACCCTCCGGGATACCGCCGCAATCTTCGTTGTCTCGACGCCTCCACCCTCGAACAATGAGCCTGTGGGGTACCTGCCCTTCGCTATTCATCAACTGAGCGAGATTCCGGCTTGGGGTCGCGCCGTGGGTGGGGTTTTGGGTAGTTGGTACGCCTACCCTCCCGGGGGAGGAAACAATCTGTCAATAGGTGTCGATCCGACGGCTCCACAGAGCCCGGATTCGATTATTCGGACTCGCTACTATGTTGGCATGCCTGGCGGCGTGGGTCCGGTCGATTGGGGCGGTTGGGACGCAGCGGGACTCACCGCTGGTCAAAAGACCAAGGTCTATTTCTCGATGTGGGTGAAGATCGAAGGCCCCGATTTCGAGAATCAGTCCTCAGGAACGAAAGCTGGTTTCCTTGCCGTGGGTCGATCGGGCAAGGGGGAGAACGAACTGTTCTTCTGGTTAGACAACGGTACCGGAGCTCAGGCGATTCAGTCGAACTTCCAAGTCCTGTTCAAGCAGCAAGGCATTCCCCAACCGAATGGCCAAATAACACGTAACATGGGTCAAAACGTTAGCCGGCAGCATCTAATGACCTGCGGAATTTGGCATCATTGGGAGACCGTAATGGAGCTGAATGCAATCGGGCAAAGCAACGGGATCTTTAAAATGTGGATCGACGGTGTTATGACCCACAATTACAGTGACGTGACGTATGTGACACCATCTACTCCTGCGGGTTTTCATCTCTTCAAATGGAATCCAACATGGGGTGGATCTGGCGGCACACGGACCCGTGTAGACTTTATCGATATCGATCACGTCTATTTTTCGGGAGTGCCGTGATGCGCGGCTGGTCCGAAGTACGGGGTACCCTCAGAGGAAGCCGTGATTGCTTCGCCTGAGCCTGAGGATGGTTGTCGGTTGAACGTCTTCCCAAGCTTCGGAGGCCGAGGAGTGGGTCCATTGGGATTCAAAGGGCTTTCGCCCGCAGCGGCTATGCTTGTGGTTGGGGTGATCGAGGGCACGATGCCATGTCGAAAGTCCTTGCCGGACTCGACGCGGGTTGCCGCTCCGGCGCAGGGTCCGCGGATTCACGAGGGGAAAGTCCCCGTACCGTCTTCGGTCGAGGCTCTGGACTCGCCTCGAACCGGCAGTGTCCTCGGCCTCAGCCAGCAGCAGCTCCCTAAGAGTCTGATACCGAACGAACCGGCTGGATTTGCCCCATTCGCCGAATTTTCATGTGACAGAGTTCCGGGATTCCCGAGGAGCCAAATGGGTTCCCTCGGCTCATGGTGGGCCTTCCCGAAGATCAATCCCAAATTGGCTGTCGAGGAGGACAGGGACGCTCCAGTCAGCCCTCCCCTTGTCCTGCGCAGCAGGTTCCCGCGTGGGCATCGGGGTGGGCTCGGACCAGTCGACTGGGGTGGGTGGGATTCTGCTGATGGCGCGGAGGGGGAAAAGAATCGCGTATATCTCTCGATCTGGCTGAAGATCGAAGGGGGCGATTTTGAGAATCAAAGAGCGGGCACGAAAGCGGGCTTTCTGGCTGTGGGTAGAGATCATAAGGGTGAAAACGAGGTGTTCTTCTGGCTCGACAACGGAACTGGCAGACAGGCAGTTCAGCCCAGCTTCCTGGTTCTGATCAAGCAACAGGGAATACCCCAACCGAACGGAGAAATCACTCGGAACTTGCGTCCTAATGTCGTACGGACTCCTGTAATGACCGCCGGACGATGGCATCAGTGGGAGGCTATTTTTGAGCTGAATGAGATCGGGCAAGCGAACGGGAAAGTCCGTATGTGGATCGACCGCCGGTTAGTCATGGCATACGACGACGTTGTGTTCGTTACTCCCGCCACACCACACGGATTCCATCTCTTTAAGTGGAACCCTACCTGGGGCGGGAGTGGGGGAATTCGAACGCGACAAGACGACATCCTGATTGATCATCTGTATCTCTCGGGAACCAAAGACGAGCGTCCCAGGTCATGAGCCTGAGGCTGCTCACCGAGGTCGTGCTGGGCGCTGCTGTCATGGTGCTCTGGCTCCCGGCGCTCTCGGAGTTGTTCGCCCTTTTCTCCACCCGTCGGCCTGAACCCGCATCGGATGCGGGCACGCCCCGACTGCTCCTTCTGGTGCCGGCACACGACGAGCACGGGCTCATCTCGGCCTGCGCCCGGAGCCTGGTCGCGATGGACTATCCGGCGTCGCACCGGCGGATCGTCGTGGTCGCTGACAACTGTTCCGATGACACTGCTGCGCTGGCCCGTGCCGCGGGTGCGGAGGCGTTCGAACGGCACGACCCGTCCCTCCCGGGAAAGCCGCGGGCGCTCGCCTGGGCGATCGCCCAGGTGCCTGCGGACCAGTGGGACGCCTGCGTCATCGTCGATGCCGACAGCACCGTGCACCCGGGATTTGCCCGGGCCCTCGCCCGCTGTGCGCCGCTCGAGGGACGCGCGGTCCAGGCCTATTTCGGCTCGCTAAATGAGTGGGACTCCTGGCTGACGCGGCTGGCCGGGGTGCTCGCCAGGGCGCGCTATGAGATCACCTATCCCCTCAAGCGGCGAGCCGGGCTGAACTGTCCGCTTACAGGCAACGGCATGTGCATCGGCCGCGATCTCCTCGGCGATGGGTGGCGCTGGTTTTCTCTGACCGAGAATTGGGAACTGTATGGCGAGTTCACCGCTCGAAGCATCCCGATCGAGTACGCCTCCGGTGCGCTGCTGTACTCGCAGGAGGCCCGATCCATGAAACAGGGGGGCACGCAGCGGCGTCGCTGGCTCGCCGGCCGGATCGGGGTGCTCCGGCAGTGGGGCGGAAGGATCCTCGGCAGCAGCCAGGTCTCCTGGCACCAGAAGCTCGACGCGCTGGTCGAGCTGGGCGGGCCGAGTCCGGTGCTGCACCTGGTCCTCGCGCTGGTCGTGAGTGCCGCCGCCTGCCTGACCCTCGATGGCAACGCCCGCCTCTGGTTCGCCACTCTGGCGGTTGGATCCCTCGCAGGAACGGTCGGAACCACGCTGGCCGTGCTGGCCCGCCACCCGCAGCCCGGTCCGACCATCGCGGCCTTTGCGATGCTGCCGTTCTACGCCGTTTGGCGAACGGCTACGGCGCTCCGCACCGTCGTGAATCTCCGCGACAACGCCTGGCGCAAGACCAGCAGGTGAGGCCGAGGTGAGGTGGGAGGCCGTGGTTGTGGTCATCCTCATGCCCATGGCCCTGCTCTGGCTCCTGCCCGTTCTCTCCGACGGCCTGAGCCTCCTGGTGCGGTTCCTCACTCCCAGGCAAGCAAACAACCATAGCGCCCCTCCGGCGCGCCTCGCCTTTCTGGTTCCCGCACACGACGAAGCACTCCTCATTGAGGCCGCCGTCCGGTCGATGCGCGCGCAGCGGCACGAGCGCTCGCGCGTCGATCTCTGGGTGATCGCCGACAACTGCGGCGACGCGACCTCGGACCTCGCCCGGGAGGCGGGGGCCACGGTTCTTGAGCGGGTGGATCCATCCAGGCCCGGAAAGCCGGCGGCGATCGCCTGGGCGCTCAATGCGATCCCCCTCAGCGAGTTTGACGCCGTCGTGATCGTGGATGCGGACACCATCGTGGACGCGGGATTCGCTGACACGCTCGCCGCTCGCGGACCGCTGCGCGACAAGGCGGTGCAGGCCTGGTTCGGGAGCTCCAACCCGGACGAGTCGTGGCTCACCCGCCTCGCGTCGCTCTTCGTGGATCTGCGCTACGACGGCCAGTTCGCCCTCAAGCGGGACACCGGCCTGAACGTCGTGCTCACGGGAAACGGGATGTGTCTCGGCACGGGCCTGCTCGCCCGTCAGGGCTGGATCACGGACGCGCTGACCGAGGATATCGAATTGTACGCGCGCTATACCGCGGCGGGAGAGAGGATCGACTACGCCGGCGATGCGCGGCTGTATGCCCAGGAGGCACGTGATTTGGCTGAGACGGGCACCCAGCGCCGTCGCTGGCAGGCCGGCAGGTGGCATGCGTTCCTTGGCCACACGCTCCCGCTGCTGCGATCGCCGAGCATCACGTTCAGGCAGCGGCTGGATGCATTGGCGGAGTTGAGCTTCTCCGGGCCGGTGGCGCATGCGGCCACGGCGTGCTTGGTCGCCCTGCCGTTGCTGCTCCTCGGTTCAGGCCCTGCCCGGCTCCTCGGAGGACTGTTCCTGCTCTCGATCGTCCCGACCATCGCGTGGACCAGCTGGGCCCTCGCAAGGCGAGCCGATCGGCTGGCGCTCCTCGGGGATCTCGCACGGTTGCCGCTCTACGCGGTCTGGCGCGCCGGCCTGACGATCGGCACCACACGTACGCAACGCGGCGAGCGCTGGGAGCGCTCGCCGCGTCATTGATTTCCTCTCCCCCCTCACTTCGGGGAGGTCGTCGCCTCGATCTGCTTTGCCAGCCCCGCAATCCGCGTCGTGTCGTACTTCTGCTTGGCGAAGATCTTCGCCACGTTCATCGCCGGCTTGCCGGGCTTGAGCACCTTCTGGAGCAGGATCGCGAACCACGAGAGCGGCACCAGCACCACCGTCGGCAGCCAGACGACGCTGAGGCCCGGGTTGGCCTTCTTGAGGCGGCGCACCAGGTCCCGCTTGGTGGGCAGCACGGGGTCGAGCACGTTCACCACTCCGGGCGCCTCGGCGAAGTGATCCACCATCCACACCAGCGACCGGGCGGTGAAGGTGAGGTCCACGACGCCTAACGTATGGCTGGGGCTCCCCACGGCGACGAACATCGGTCCGAGGCGCTTGCCGAGCCGGCCCGGCGGATCGAAGTTGCCGTAGTCCACCAGTGCGCCCGGCCGCGCGATCTTGAGCGGCACGCCGAGTTCCTGGCCCAGCTTGATGGCGAGCTTCTCCGATTCCAGCTTCCCCCACACGTAGGGACCGAGGCCCCGGCTGTTGGGCTCGAGCGGGCTGTCATCCGAGACGGGGTTGCCGCCGCTCGGGCTCGCGAGCACCGCGAGGCTGCTCACATGGAGGAAACGCTTCACCCCCGCCGCCGCCGCTGCCCGGACCATCTGCTCCGTGGCATCGAGCGAGTTGGCCTGGTGCTGCTCCCATCCGCCGGCCGTTTCCGCAGCCGCGTGGATCACCGCCGAGGCGCCCTGCAGCATCTCCGGCGGAAGCGGCTTGGCGAGATCGGCGACCTTGTATTCGGCGCCAGGGATCGCATCCCAGTGGGCCGGCTCTCGCCGGGCCAGCACCCGCACGCGCCAGCCACCACTCACCAGCGTGCGGACCAGTGCCTGACCCAGGAACCCAGTCCCACCCGTGACCACCATCAGCGGGGCCGAGGGTGCCACCGGTGTGAAGGGCTTCGGGGCCGGCGGGGCCTCGAGCGCCTTGGCGACCTCTTCCCAGATCCGCACCGTCTCCCGAAGGCTGTCCGGCGACACCGGCAGCGGGGCGTTCTCCCGGATCGAGCGGAAGAAGGCCTCGAACAACTCGGCGAGGCCCGGGTAGCTGGTCTGCCGCTTCAGGATCCGCCGGGCGAACGCCGCGGTCGAGCGGAAGAAGATTTGTGAGGCGATCTGATAGGGCGCGAAGAGCTTGTCGATGCCCGAGGTACCGGGGCCGATGAGCTGCTGCACGGTGCCGCGCACGAAGTCGGCGTTCACCATGCCATTGCTGCCGGAGAGTCGGAGGAAGCACTCGACCGGGCGCCCCTCGAGGGTGACCACGAGCGAGCCGGTCAGGTTGCCCCGCCGTACATGCGCGTGCACCGTGCCCGCCGAGCCCACTTCGAGCGAGGTGAGTTCCGTCTTCCCCGGCCCGGAGCGCTCGAGGATGTCGAGCAGCAGGTAGACCGGGTGGGGCAGGATGTCGAGCAGCTGCAGGTCGGGGCGGAGCGGCGCCCGCCCATCGGGGTTGCGCCGCACGGTCCGGAAGGAGAAGTAGCTCTCGACGTGCGCCAGCCGGCCCAGCGCCGGCATCAGTTCAACCGCCTTCCGCGCGGGCGGCTCGTAGAGGAGCTGATGCCCGGGGCAGATCTTGAGACCCTTTGATTCCGCCAGCGCGATCAGTCGGCTCGCGGCATCGGTCGAGGCCACGAAGGGCTTCTCGACGTAGATGTGGCAGCCCGCCTTGAGGGCCAGCTCCGCCAGTCGCTCGTGAGTCGAGGGGGGGGTACAGACATCGACCACTTCCACCTGCTGTTCCCGGAGCAGCTCCTCCAGCGTCCCAAATCCGAGTGCGCCAGGGGCAATGGCGAGCATCGCGGCGCGGGCGGTTTCGCTGGGATCGGCGACGGCGACGACCTGGGCGGGGAAGTTGCAACGGGCAATCGCCCGGGCATGGTGCTGAGCCATCTTCCCGCCGCCGACGATGGCGACCCGGATCGGGGTGCCCGCCATCGGGCGAGTCGGGATTGCGGAATCAGTCACGGTCTGGCTCGGAGCATCGGTCGGGGCGGAAGGCATCTGGCCTTGGTATATTGGGACGAGATAAATCGTTGCCATTCAACGGGATCACCAGCTCCAACGGTGGAGCCCGGGATCGCCCGCTGGACTTTGCAAGTTACGCACCATGGCGCGCTTCCTGAAGGGGACACGGGGGTCTAGTTGGAAGGATTGAGGCAGGCTGCCAAGCAGGGGGTTGAGGCCCTGCTGGCCCGGAGCGGAGCCGGGAGAGCGCTGGGGGGGAGCGGCAGGGGTGATGCGCTCGTCCTCGCGTATCACAACATCCGGCGGGATGACGCGACCCCCGCCGGGGACCGCTCCCTGCACCTCCCGCTGGCGAGCTTCCGGGCCCAGCTCGACCTCCTCGCGGCCACCCACGAGGTCGTGCCGTTGGCCCGGCTGTTCGACCCCCCAGGGGGCCGGCGACCCCGGGTGGCGATCACCTTCGACGACGCGTATCACGGCGCGGTGACGCTCGGGATCCCTGAGGTCGTGGCGCGCGGGCTGCCCGCGACGGTCTTCGTGACCCCGGCCTTCCTTGGCGGCCGCTCCTTCTGGTGGGATGCGCTCGCCGAGCGTGATGGGCTGCCGGAGGCGCTTCGCGTGCAGGCGCTGGAGCAGCTGCAGGGAAAGGACGCCCGCGTCCGCGAGTGGGCGTCGGCGGGTGCCCACGCGATCGTGGAGCCATCGCCTGACAACTGCTGTGCTAGCGAAGCGGAGCTCGCCCAGATCGACGGCATGGAGGGCATTACCCTGGGATCGCACACCTGGACGCATCCCAATCTGGCCCGGCTGGACGCCCCAGACCTCGCAGACGAACTCTCCCGCCCGCTGGCCTGGCTCCGCGAACGGTTCGGCTCCGTCATTCCCTGGGTGTCGTATCCCTACGGCCGCTGGTCCCCTGCGGTCGCGGCCGCGGCCCGTGCCGCAAGCTATCGCGCCGGGCTCCGGGTGGATGGTGGGTGGTATCGTGTCGGTCGTGATGACGACTTCGCGATCCCGCGGCTGAACGTGCCGGCGGGGCTCTCGGTGGACGGCTTCTCGCTCCGGCTCGCGGGGCTGTTCTGTCAGTGATCGCACGGGTGCTGGTCACCGACGGCGAACAGCGCTCCTCGCTCGCGGTCGTCCGCTCACTCGGGCTCTCGGGCGCGATGCCGTTCGTCTGCGCCCGGTCGGCCCGCTCGCTCGCGGGAGTGTCCCGGTACGCCGCGGGACAGGCGGCCACCCCCGACCCGCTCGGTTCGCCGGCGGAGTTCGTGCGCGCGGTGCGGGAGCTGATCCGGGAATGGCGCATCGACATCGTGCTTCCGCTCACCGAGGCGGCGATGCTGGCCCTGCTCCCGGAACGGGAGAGCCTCGGCGCCGAGCTCCCCTGCGCCAGCGCGGAAAGCTTCCGCCGCATCTCCGACAAGGGGCTGCTGCTGGAGACCGCGCGTGAGGTCGGCATCTCGGTGCCGGGGCAGCGCACCATCGCCGGGCCGTCGCCGGAGGCGTGGTCGGGTCTCGCGACGATGGGCTTCCCCCTGGTGCTCAAGCCCTCCCGGTCGGTCGCGGGAGGCGTGAAACTGAGCGTGCAGCACTGTGCCGATGCCACCGAGCTGGAAGGCGCACGGACGCGGCTCCCCGCGGAGGCCTATCCGCTGCTCGCGCAGCAGCGGATCGTGGGGCCCGGAGTGGGGGTCTTCCTCCTGGTCTGGAAGGGCACCACACGCGCGGTCTTCTCGCACCGGAGAATCCGGGAGAAGCCACCGGCCGGCGGGGTGAGTGTGTACCGCGAGAGCATCGCCGCGGATCCGGATCTGGTGGCGAAGTCGCGCGCGCTGCTCGATCGCTTCGACTGGCGCGGCGTGGCGATGATCGAGTACAAGGTGGACGAGGCGACCGGAACGCCGTACCTGATGGAGATCAACGGCCGCTTCTGGGGCTCGCTCCAGCTGGCCGTGGACGCGGGGGTGAACTTCCCCGCGCTGCTCGTGGCGCTCGCCCGGGGGGAGACGCCGCCGGTGGTGGAGCGGTATCGCACCGGGATCCGGAGCCGCTGGTGGCTCGGCGACGTCGACCACCTCCTCGCCAGGCTCCGGAAGACGGATGTCGAGCTGGCGTTACCGCCGGGCTCGCCGAGCCGGTTCCGCGCGATCCTCGACTTTCTCACGCTCTGGCGGCCGGGGGACGTGAGCGAAGTATTCCGCTGGAGCGATCCCGTCCCGGCGCTGCACGAGCTTCTGCTATGGTTCAGGGGACGATGACCACGAACAGCCGGCTGGGGGTGATCCACCTCCACAGCGAGTATTCCCACGACAGCCGCGACTCGATCGCGGCGCTGCACGCCTTCGCGCTCGAACGGGGGATCGGCTTCGTCGGGCTGACGGATCACGCCGAAGACTTCGAGCCCGACCGCTACGAGGCGCTGCAGGCGGAGTGCGCCGCCGTCTCCGACGCGCGGGTGCGGATCATTCCCGGTCTCGAGTACCGCTTCAACGGCTACTCCGGCCTCCATCTGCTGGCCCTGGGCCTGACGAAGTGGATCGCGCCGCGGACGCCGGCCGACTTCATCCGGCTCACCCGCGGCGTCACCGGTTTCACGATCGCGGCGCATCCGGTGCTCTGGAAGTACGAGATGCCGGATGAGGTGCGCGACGGCATCGACGCGATCGAGGTCTGGAACGCCTCCTACAACACCCGCTACCTCCCCGATCCGCGCGCGATCCGGCTGCTGCATCAGCTCCGGGCCCGGCGCCCGGAGGTCGTGGGCACGGCCGGCCTCGACCAGCACGATGCCCGCAACGATCGCGGGACGCGCGTGCTGCTCGACGAGGAAACGACGGACCCTCTCGCCGCCCTCCGTGCCGGGCGCTTCACCAACATCGGCAGCACCTGCCGGTTCGATTCGCACGCCCGGTTCAGCGCCCTCACGATGAGCAGCCTGTGGTGCGCCCGGACGGCCCTCGACCTCGTCAATGCGGTGCATGAGCGGGTGATGAGGGCAATTCGATCATGAGCATGCATCGTAGAGTGAGCGTGGTTATCCCGGCCTACAATCGAGCGGAGTGGCTGCCGGCGACCGTCAAGTCGGTGATCGAACAGACATGCCCTGCGTTCGAGATCCTGATCGTCGATGATGGCTCAACAGATAACACCGCCGAGGTTTGTGCCGCCTTCCCAGAGCCGGTGAGGTACATCAGGCAGCGGAACGCTGGAGTTGGTGCCGCGAGGAATCACGGGATCCGCGAGGCCCGAGGCGAGTTCGTTGCGCTCCTTGATTCCGATGACGTGTGGGAGCCAACCAAACTTGAGGTGCAGCTCGCACTTCATCGACTCCGGCCCGAGATCGGATGGTCGGTGACAAACGCCACGACCATCGGACTCGATGGCGCGGTCGTCCCGGGTCGCCAAGGCTTCGAGCGGAATTTTGCGTTGTTCGATGGAGTGGGTCTGTCTTCTAATGATTTCTTCAAGCAGTGGTTTGAGCGGATCGAGTTCGTGGCCGCCCAAGGCCGCCATCTTGCCTGGTGTGGGGATGCGTACGCCCCGTTGTTCCACGGGAATTTCACTTCCCCGACGTGTGCGATGCTCGTACGGGAACTTGTGGTGGCCTCCGGTGGGTTTGACGAGACGTTTCGACTGGCGGAGGAGACGGAATTCTTCCATCGCATTGCGTCGCGTTCCTCGCTTGGAGTCATCACGACCCCACTCTTCCGCTGGAGAGTCGGGCAGACGGTTTCACTTGTTTCTGCGCAGAACGTTGTGACGCTGATTCGGAATGCGCTCGTCAGCGGAGAGCGAGCTCGGCGTCTCAGGGAGCCATTGCCGACACGTGCTCAAGAAGCATTCGAGGCTGGACGCAGGAGGCTGTTGGTGGACCTAGCGTACACCCAGCTTTCGATCCTGGACCGCACTGGTGCCCGGGTGAGTGCCAGGGAGGCGTGGAGCGAGGGGGCACGCTCGGCGCGCATCGCAGCCATCTACGCGGCCGCGACGCTGCCGACGCCGCTGCTCGCGTTGCTGCACAAACTGAAGCGACTGGGGCGCTGAGACGAATGCGCCGCGTCGGGATCAGCGCGCGCGGGGCAGGGCGTACAGCCGCTCGTACTGGTCGATCGTCCGTTCCAGCCGGTAGTTGCGTTCGGCGTGGTTCCGGGCTGCGGCACCTAGCCGGTGCCGCAGGTCGGGGTCGGACAGCAGTCGCTCGGCCTGGGTCGCGATATCCTGGTCCTCACCGGGCGCGCTCAGCAGCCCCTCCTCTCCCTCCCTGATCACATCCGGAATGCCGCCCACCCGCGAGGCCAGGATCGCCTTGCCCGCGAACATCGCCTCGAGGAGCGAGAGCGGCAGTCCCTCCGACAGGGATGGCATCACCCAGATGTCACCGGCTGCAAGGATGTTCGGGACGTCGGTCCGGAAGCCGAGCAGGTGCACCCGGTCGCCGATCCCATGCTGCGCGGCGAACTCGCGGAGCGCCCCCTCCTCCTCGCCGCGCCCCGCGATGGCCAGTACCCAGGGAAGCTCGGGCCGGCGCCGGGTGACCTCGGCCAGCGCGCGGAGCAGCACGATGTGGCCCTTTACCTTGTAGAGATTGCCGACCGCGACGATGAGCGGCGTGCCCGCCCCGACCCGCAACTCATCGCGGACCAGCTGTCGCTCGCCCTGATGCGGGATGATCCCGTTCTCCACCACGCCGATCGCCCCGGGGGTGAAGCCCAGCGATGCTTCGACGAAGTCCGCGGTCGGGCGGGAGACCCCCACCGTTGCCACGCTGTTCTGGATCGCCCAGCGGAGTGCCGCCCTCCGTCGCCATCGCTGGGCGAACACCCGAGTGCCGTGCATCGTGATGAGGTGTGTACGCTGGGTGAGTCGGGCTGCCACCGCGCCGTACACGGCCATCGTGAACTCGTGGCTATGCACAATTTCAATCTTGCGTCGCCGGAAGATATCTGTGAGACCTCCGATGCATCGCACGTCCAGCGCGTGGTGAAGATGGAACAGCTCCACCTCGAACCCCCGGGTCCGCAACTGCCCTCGCAGCCACTGCTTGCCAACAGTCACACCGGGCAGGACTGGCACGACCGTATGACCCCGCTCACGGAGTCCCTCGGCAAGATGCAACAACACCGTCTCGGCTCCGCCAGGGCCGTCCGACTCGAGCATCAGGGCGATCGTTTTGCTTTCGCTAGCGGAGGGGCTCATGCGCTGAATGCTATCCTCACCATGTGACAGACAGTAGGCCGGGCCCGCCCGCCCAGTGCCTCTCCTGATCCTGACATCGCGCCATATCGCGTTGCCATCGTGCCTCCTTGGATTTCCGGGGCGCTGCACGATTTGACCACGGTACTTCCGCTAATCTCCCGGCGACCTGTGCCGGTGTGCCGGGGAGTTCCCCAGACGTCCTGAGCGCTTTCGCAGATGTCCCGAGTGCTTCCGCAGATGTCCCGGGTGCTTCCTCTGGCGTCCCGAGGGCTTCCCCGGATGTTTCGAGCACTTCTCCGAAAATTCCGAGTACTTCTCCGGAAGTTCCGAGCGCCTCCCCGGAAGTCCCGAGCACTACTCCGGCTGTTCCGAGAACTTCTCCAGATGTTCCGATCGCCTCTCCGGATGTTCCGAGCACTTCTCCGGAAGTTCCGAGCGTCTCCCCGGAAGTTCCGAGTACTTCTCCGGAAGTTCCGAGCACTTCTCCGGAAGCTCCGAGCGCCTCTCCGGATGTTCCGAGCACTTCTCCGGAAGTTCCGAGCGCCTCCCCGGAAGTTCCGAGCACTTCTCCGGCTGTTCCGAGGACTTCTCAGACTGTTCCGAGGACCTCTCCAGATGTACCGATCGCTTCTCCGGATCTTTCGAGCACTTCTCCGGAAGTTCCGAGCGCCTCCCCAGAAGTTCCGAGCACTTCCCCGGATGTTCCGAGTACTTCTGCAGATGTTCCGAGTAGTTCTCCAGATGTTCCGGGCACTTTCCCAGATGGTCGGGAAACGTCCCCAAGTGTTCTGGGCACTCTCGCAGATTTCCGGGGGCTCTGGCCCGCATTTCGCTCGGCCTACCGGCGACCGAGTCGCGCCCGATATCTTGCGCCCCGAAAGTCCCGTGCCATTCCGCCGCCATTCGAGAGGAACGCCGTGGAGCATTCCCGCAGGCCCGATTTGTTCATCATCGCGGCGATGAAGGCGGAGACTAGAATCCTGCGCGTACGCTTCGCCGAGCATCTAGGCATCGTGAAATAGGCATCAGTGAGGCTGCGGCCGCTGGACGATCAGGGTGCAATCGATTGTCTGGCTACACTCCAGAGCGAGGCGGTCAACTCACTCGCACTTGTCCACTTCCGCGCCAACGCCGATACAACTTGGTCGGGGCCGCACGCACCGGGCGGAAGGCCGCGTGTGCCGCACACATCGGGTATGTGAGGGGTCAGTGGTCCGGTTGCCTCCGGGAAATCGCGTCCACAGCGTGTACCAGTTCTGCCATCTGTCGATCGACAGTCCACTGAGCGACATCCTCGCCTGGTTTCATTGGCGGTGTAGGACCGCACCCTAGCGCGGTTGTCAGCGCGCGACTGATGGCATCCCGGTCTTCATTCTGAGTCACTACATAGTGTCCGCCGACAAGACGCAACATTTCGGCTGATTCACCCGCTTCATCTACGAGGGCAAGGATCGGCACCCGCACGCCGAGGTAGTCATAGAGCTTGTTGGGGATCTGGTCCGGCTGGCCTTGGGCAAGAAGAAGGACGAGGTCTGCCGATTCAATGCGTCGTCCTGCTTCCTCATGTGGCACCCAGTCCTTCAATGTGAGAATGTCATCGAGGCCGAGTTCAGCCGCTCGCCTGGCCACTGATACGCCCGAGTATTCCCGACAATGGCCGATGAATTGGATCGAGAGGTCTGCTGAAGTCATCCCTCGTTCTCGTACCAGGGATCCGACTGCCTCCAGGAAAGGAAACGGGTCGCGCCGATGGTAGAAACTGCCTACGTGGACTATCCGGAACGGCTTTCCTGGAATGATCGCCGTCCGGTGCGGCAGCAATCGAGGAATGCCGTTCCGCACGACGATGAACTTGCCACGATCCGTAGCGGCAACTTTGGCTGCAAGTTTGCGGTCAATCCCCGTAGAAACAGAGACAACAAGTGCCGACCTCTCTAGGCAGCGCCGCTCCAGCCATCGTTCAAGTCTCGTCGTCAGTGCTGCGCGTCGATCGCCCATGCGGAACTGGCTATCTGTCCAAGGGTCTCGAAACTCTGTGATCAAAGCCCCACCCGTCAGGAAACTCGCAAGGAGCCCAGCGAGATGAGCGGAGAATGGCGGCACCGTGCTGAAGATCAGGACCCTCTCCCGAAAGGAAGCGCGAATCGCAGCCCAAGTCGCGGGAATGATGAATCCCTGTTTGTCGTCTGGAGTCCAAAGCAAGGCGGAGATCCAGCGTTTCCAGGCCGGTGGGGTACGGCCAGTCGGATTCACGCGGGTGGTTGGCATCTCTGACGGCGAAGGGGCACTTGGGCTGTTCTCCGTCAACCTTTTCTTGATGGAAATCCACCACCAACGTGGATTGGGCCAGACACGCACGGTTTCGACAACGAGGCCCTGTTCCTCATGCCGGATTCTTTCGTCCTCTCCAGGTAGTCTTCCCGTGATCATGTGCACGGGGTACCCAGCGCTTCTCAACGCATCCACAACTTTGCGGGCCCGCAGGCCGCCCACGGCCTGACTGGGTGGATAGTGGTAGCTGAGTAGGATCACTTTGGGTCGTGGGGATGTCGTACCAGCCCGGTCGCCGGTATCTTCACTCCGACCCGTGGATTCTTCGCCCAATGTGAGACTCCTTACCCGAAGGTCCGAACTGCCTATGTCCGTCCCGACTGTTTCTATCTCCCGCCCAGTCTTCGTCATCGGGGTGGGCCGGAGCGGCTCGAGCATATTCCACCAAATCCTGTCCCGGCATCCACAACTTGCCTGGCTCTCTAGTCTATCTGAAAAAATGCCCGAATGGCAGCTACCGAACCAGCTGCTAATGCGGGCCATCGACCACCCGCGCTTGACCAACTGGGCAACGAAATATGCTGACCCAAGCGAGGCCTATCGATGGTGGGATCTCCGCTTCCCGGGGTTCAGTCGTCCCTGTCGTGATCTCGAAGCAGAGGACCTTACCGAGTCAGCCAGGCACCTGCTGGATGCTGGGTTTCGACAAGTCCTCACCCCAAATCGAACCCGCCTGCTGGTCAAGATCACCGGATGGCCACGGATCGGCTTTCTCAAGGCTCTGTACCCGGATGCGTTGTTCATCCACGTGGTGCGTGACGCGCGCCCGGTCGCCAGTTCTTTCCTGAAAGTTCCCTGGTGGCTGGGTTGGCGGGGACCTTCGAATTGGCTGTGGGGCCAGTTGAGCCAGGACCATGAGCGAGAGTGGCAGGCACACGGTCGATCGTTCATCGCCCTCGCTGGTATTCAATGGAAGATCTTGATGGACGCGCTCGAACGGTCCCGCATACACCTCACCCACGCAAACTACCTCGAGATCCGCTATGAAGAACTTTGCGAAGATCCGTTGAGGACTTTCCAAGCGGCCATCGAATTTGCGGGGTTGGGTCGAGAACGCGCATTCGAGAACTTTGTCCAAGCGGCGCGATTGAGGAGCGAAAACGATAAGTGGCGACGAGACTTTACTCTCAGTCAGCAGGCGACGCTTGAGGCGGTGCTGGGTGACTACCTGGCCCGGTACGGATATGCGGCCGTCACGGCTGAAGACCCTCGTCCGCGATGACAGCTGGGTCGGAGAAATCGGGGCTTTCTCGATTTGGTTCACGATCCGTCCATCTCGTTGGTGGCGAACCGACGCCGTACCGCGATGTACTCCGCTTCCTCGTTCGTCATTGCTCCAGGCTCATGCGGTGCAAGCGCCGCTTCGGTTCGGATGCACTCCGTCTGGGTGGATCCTAGGCTTTCTCGGTCGCCCCTGATCGGCCGTGTCGATCGTCCGCCCTGCCGCTCGTTTGTACGATCACTGAGAAGCAGTGACGTGTCCGAGCAGTTCCCATTTCAGTTTGTGTTTGCGGTGGCTTTCGCTGCCGGTGCCTTGAAGGTGAGCATGAGCTTGCGTAGGCGTTCGCGTTGAGGGAGCGCGGTGGTTACAGCGTACACTAAGGCGCCCGTGCCTGCCAAGGTCGCGCATCGCATTGCGAGCGGCCAGTGCAATGGCACCAGAAATCGGGTGCCCATAACGGCCGCCGCCATCGCCAGTGTGCCCCGGATCGACGGCCAGACCACAGCCATATAGTCGCGGAAGGGCATGTCGATCTTGGCAAAGGTGCGTCGATAGAGTGGAATTGTCAGTAGCGGGTAGATCAGGATCCACATCCACGCGATGCCCACCGGCCCGAAATGACTCGCGAAATAGAAACTTATCGGTAGGACTGCGGCAGTAATCACGCCGAGCCACATCGTCCAGCGAGCATCGTTCTTCACATTGAGGATCTGTGGCAGCAGCGTCACCACTGAGCGGTACGACGCATACACGCAGAGCACCTGCAGCGGCGCGACCGTGGCGCTCCACTCCGGCCCCAGCACCAGCGGCACGAACTCCTTCGCGACGAGCGAGATGCCGACCGTGGCGGGGAGGGTCAGGAAGGCGATCCCCTCGGTGACATTGAGCAGGATCTTCCGGATGGTGGCGTTGTCGTCCTGGGCCGCGGAGAAGTACGCCGGGGTCACCCGGGTGACCATCGAGGTGATCTTGTCGATCGGAATCCCGGCGAACTGCCAGGCGAAGGAGTAGGCGCCCAGGGCCGCCTTCCCCAGTACCCGGCCGGCGACGGCGAAGTCGGAGTTGCTGTAGGAGTACCAGGCCAGCCGGCCGATGAGAATGTGCCCGCTGAACTTGAGCACGCCCCGCGTTCCTTCCTTCGAAGGCCGCGCGAACCCATGGCGCCGGAGCACCAGCGTGCTGACCGTGCCGTAGGTCTGGCTGATGATGGCGCCGATGACCAGGGTCCAGTAGCCGAAGCCGAGCCAGGCGAAGAGCATGTTCGCCAGCGCGAAGATGATCGCCTGACTGCTCTCCAGCATCGCGAGTTTCTTGAAGTAGAGATCGCGCTGCAGCAGCGAGTAGGGGACCAGCCGGACGGCGGAGATGAGGAAGTTGGTGCTCATCGCGATGATGATCCACATCACCGCCGGCTCGTGGAAGAAGCGCGACAGCGGCCAGGCCGCGATGCAGGTGATGAGGGTGCCGCCCAACCCGAGCAGAACCGCCACGCTGTTGATCTGGGCGATCTGATTCCAGTCGAGGGTCCTGAGGCTCACGATGGCCGTCCCGAGTCCGAACTCGGTGAACATCGTGACCAGCCCCATGAAGAGACCCGCCATCCCGACGAGGCCGTACGCCTCCGGACCCAGGATGTGGGCCACGACGAGGGTGGCCCCCCAGGTCACCAGCTGGGTCAACCATTTCGCGGCCCCCGTCCAGGCAATGCCGCGGGCCAACGATCCATGGATTTCGCTGCTGTTTGGCGTGGCTGCAGGGGCGGCTGTGTTCGGCTCGGTCATGAGGCTCGGACTCGGCAATTCCAGGGCCATTGCGGGGCGACCCGATCAGGCGTGATGTTGCGATAACGCAACATAGCCGGTTCCTTGGGGTATCGCCCCGGGTCTAATCCCCCTTCATGACCCGATTTCCCGTATCATGGGGGTGGCATAGACATTGATATGATCCACTCCGAATGCCAATGACATCCGAGATTGCCCCCGCCAGTTCCGGCTCCCCCGGTCAGGGCTCGAACACTCGCAGCGCCTTCCCGGTGGTGCTGCAGCGCATCGACCGGTTTGTGGCGCGTACCCAGAACTGGTTCTACGACCACATGCGCTTCGTGCCCCGGCACCGGCCGGTGGTGGTCTGTGGCAGCCTCGAGAATCGCGACGAGTTCCCTGACCTGGAAGCCATCCACATCGACCGGGAGCGGTTCGATCGCCGAGTCTGGCGCCGGTTCCGCCCCCGCCGCCTCTACCCGCCCGATGCCCGCCAGTTGAGGCGGTACCAACCGATCGCTTTCCACTCCCATCTCGGCTACGTCGCCGCCGGTGACATGCCGTTCGTCGAGGCGATGGAGGTCCCGTGGCTGGTGAGCTTCTACGGTGCGGATGTCTACCTGCTCGGCCGCAATCCGGCCTGGCTCGAGCGCTACGCCCTGGTCTTTGCCCGCGTGAGTCGGGTGCTTTCGCTCGGTCCCGCGATGTCGGCGGGGCTTGAGAAGCTCGGATGTCCGCGGGAAAAGATCGTCATTCACCCGCTCGGTGTGGATGCATTCGGCCTGCCCCACCGCCCCCGGGTCATGGCCCCCGGCGGCCCTCTCAAGGTGCTGTTCTCGGGAACTTTCCGGGAAAAGAAGGGCGGGGTGTACCTTATCGAGGCGCTCGGCCGGCTCAAGCAGCGCGGGGTGCCGCTCGAACTCCATCTGGTCGGAGACGCTAGTGGTCGTCGCGGCGACTCGGAGGCGAAGGAGGAGATCTTCCGGATGATCGATACGCTGGGGCTGCGCGAACAGACCCGTCATCACGCCTGGCTGGCCTTCAAGGACCTCATCGCGCTGGCGCTCGACTGTCATGTCTTCGTCGCGCCCAGTGTGACCGCCGCCGATGGCGACTCGGAGGGTTCGCCCGCCGTCATGGGCCAGATGATGGCTACCGCGATGCCGGTCGTTGCGACGCGGCACTCCGACATCCCCTACACCTTCGGGCCCTACGCCGATCGCCTGATCCCCGAACGCGACGCTGGTGCGATCGTCGAACGGCTGGAGCGCTACATCGACGATCCCGCTGCGCTGACGCGCGAGGGGCTGGAACTCCGAGAGCAGATTCTCGGGACGTTCGACACCCGCATCTGTGCCGCGCGGCTGAGCGACCACTACGACCGTCTGACGCATGGCACTTCGGCTTGAGACCGCCCCGGTGGTAACCGGCGGCGAGTCGGACCCGCGGCTGTCCGCGACCCCGCGCACCGCGGGGCTGCCGCTCTGGGCGTGGCTGGTCGCGGCGGTCCTCATCCTCACGCACGCGTGCCTCGCCTGGCAGAGCCGCACTGCGGGGGTCACCCATAGCAACGACGACGCGCTCTACATGCTGCTGGGCCGCGAGCTCGGAAACCTCTCCTACCGGGAGAATTTCCGCGTCGGTGCGCCGATGCATGGCCAGTATCCACCGGCGTGGCCCGCGCTCATCGCGCTCAGCAACTTGGTCACCGGTGGGAGCGAGCAGGCCGCCTTCGCGCTGGCGATGCTGCTCTCGACGCTCGGCCTGCTGGCCTTCTTCGACACCGCACGCCGCTTGCTGCCTGCCTGGCTCGCACTGGGTGTTCTCAGTGTTGTCGCGATAAATCCGTCTCTGGTCTCCTTTGCGGGACGAGTAATGTCCGAGGCGGCGTTCTGGTTCTGGACCTCGATCACTTTCTGGGCCCTCATTCGTGGCCGCGAGGATCGGCGCTTCCTCGTCCTTGCCGGCATTGCCGCGATCATCTCAGCTTTCACTCGGAGTATCGGGGTTACGCTGATCGGCGCCGTTGGGGTCAGTTTCCTGCTCGACCGGGCTTGGCGGGCGCTTATCATCTATTCAGGGGCGGCGCTGGTGCTGCTTGGGGGCTGGGGGGCTTTTACTGCCGTCAATCATGAGAAAGTGGTCGGCAGGTCCTATGTCGCGGACGCGGCATCGCAGTTTCAGCCCGCAAGCGGAGAAGAATCGATTGCGATCGCGTTCGCAAAAAAGGTTGCCAACCGGATTCGCGAGCAGTTGATGGGCACAGTGCCCGCGATCATGCCGTTCGTTAGGGTCAATGGGACGGTTGTTGACAATGTACTCTGGCTAGCGGTGACGGTGGTGCTCGGACTGATGGGTTTGGTCGCGCTACGCGACAGGCTGCCGGCCATGGGTCTCTATTTGCTTTTCTACCTCGGACTCATCGCAATCTGGCCGTGGGGCCCACGCCGTTTCTTCATTCCGGTTCAGCCTTTCGTGCTCCTCACCCTGATACTGGGTGCCTACTGGGTGCTCGGGAGGAGACTGCCGAGGCTTGCGAGCGCAATGTGCATTTCCCTGCTCGCCGCAATATCGGCGGCGGCCTTCCCGACGCTGGCCGCCAATCACGAACTGATGCAGACTTGTGATCGCAGTACTCCCTGGACCGACGGGCGCTGCTACGATCCCGATCAGCGCAGCTTCTTCGCAGCTGTCACCTTCGCTCGGGACAGCCTGCCGGGCGATGCGCGCTTCTTGGTGGAGCGTGAAGCCGCCTTCGCCTATCACACCAGGCGCGTCGTCCAGCACGATCAGATCGCCATAGGTATGCCGGATTCCACCTTCCGGGACTATCTCCACGAGAAGAAGATCGATTACGTGGTGGTGACCCGGTTGACGAACGTGGAGTTGGAGGGGCTCGCCCCCAAGCTCCTGGCCAACTGCACCTACTTCGATGTGCTGCGCCGGTTCCCGCCCTATGGCCGCCTCTATCAGTTTCACGCCGAGAGAGTTCCCGCAGGCCAGGATGCCTGCAGCGACCTCAACTACTACGTCCAGTCCACGCCGAAGCGGGCCTGGGCGAGGTAGCGATTCCGGGCCGGCGCACGCCGGCCCTCGCCTCCTTCAGGGTGCGTTGCGGCGCAGGCGGTAGAGGTCGATGCCGTCGACCTGCCACTTCCCCAGTTCGATGGTCGACTGCTCCAGGTACTGCCCCAGCAGCGAATCGCCCGCGATCGGCGGCAGCGAGGCGCGACGCACCAGCCAGAAGCTCTCTCCGGCACCGACCACCGCCTCGACACGGGCGCGCACCATCGTGCTGTCCCGCAGATAGCGCTCGGCAGGGTCGTAGTGCTCGAGGTCCGGGGCGGCGGGGATGCCCACCAGCGCATCCTCGCTCTTGAGTTCCCAGCGGAGCGGCAACACGCCATCCGAGGGGAAGACCAGCACCGGTTCGTCCGGCTGCCTCCGCGGAGCGATCACGCGGGCCGCGGCGCGCCAGGCGAAGCTGTCCTGGTTGCGCTCGAAGCTCAGGAAGAAGAGGGCGAACGCGAGCACGGCCAGTGCCGCGGCGACCCGTCGGCGCACCGGCTTCCGAAAGCGATCGAGCAGCACCGTGAGCAGCAGGAGAAGTGGCGGCAGCACGACGACGCGGTGGCGTGGCAGCACCAACCCCGCGCCGAGCAGGTCGACGACAAGCAGCAGAAGCCACGGCACCAGCGCCGCTACGAGGCACACGAGCTCGCGGCGACCCCATCGGGGCGAGTCTTCTCTCGCGAGCGCGATCAGTAGCGCCGCCGACAGTGCCAGTAGCAGCACCATGCCCGGGAGATGCCGGAGCTGGCCGGTCCAGAAGACGATTCCAAAGGTACGCATGACCAGTTGGTTTAGGGTCAGGGGCGTGCCGTATTCCCCTTCAGGCTTGGTCGGGTGGACCCCCGCCTGCGCACGCACCACCGGAATCAGTGGCGCGACCGCCAGCACCATCACCGCGCACGCGATCGCGAGTTCACGCCGGCGCCGTCCGCTCAGCAGGGCGGCCAGCACCAGCCCCGCCACCGCGAAGCCGCTGTAGTAGAAGGTGTAGATCGCGGCGACTCCCGCCCCGATGAAGATCGGCAAGTCCCGGCGCTCAGGTGCCCGGTCGCTGCCCCATATCCCCACGAACCCGTGCAGGCAGGCGACGAGGAGCAGCAGCGTCAGCGCATAGCCCCTGGCCGTCATCGCGCTCCAGGCCACCGGGGCGGTGAGCGTCGCGAGCAGCGGTAGCAGGGCCGGCAGCAGATCCCCACCGAGGCGGCGGCCGATCCGGTGCAACAGAACGAGCGCGACCAGGATGCACCCGAGCGAGAGAAGCCGCGCGAACTCCGGGCTTTCATGGATCCGGAGCCAGAGATTGAGCATCAGGAAGTAGAGCGGGGGCTGCAATTCGAAGTGTGTTGCCTGCTGCAGTGTCCCGGCGAGGCTGCGCCCGGCGGTGTCCAGCGAATAGGCCTCGTCGACCGTGACGCCGGTGGTGAAGATGCGCTGCAGCGCGACCGCCGCCGTCAGGAGCAGCGCGGTCCAGAGTGCCAGCCGCGGGGTGCGGCTGCGTGGGTCGGCGTACTCGGCGGATTGGGTCATGGACCGCAACCTGCCTCCAGCAGTCCCCGCCGCTGCAGGGAGCGGAAGATGGCCTCGGCCGCCGCGCGGTGTCCGGCCTCGGTCCAGTGCCACGATCGCGGGAAGTAGCGCGGCCGCTCGCTCCACTCGCGGAGCGACGGCGTGAGGTCTTCTTCGGCGATGCCGGCCTGCGCCGCGAGTTCCGCGGTCAGGGCTGCCGGACGCGTGGTGTCGAAGGGGCCCGCGCGCTGCAGGGCCCCAGTCGGCACGTCCAGTTCGGCGGGATCGACCGCCAGCGCACCAGGGACGTGATAGACGATCAGTTCGGCATGCGCATCGCGCGCTGCTCGTGCCATCCGGGTCAGGTACTCCTCCACGAGCTGAAGCCGTGCGGGAGTGTAATAGGGCGCGGGGCCGGCGGCGTACATCGCAGTCATCGCGACCCAGGCCTCGGTCGGCGTCAGGCGACCCATCCATCGCGCCCGCCACCAGGCGTCGAGCGCCCTGGCGCGCGTCACCAGCTGGGAGCGGTCCAGTATGCGATTGCGCCGCGACGCCGACGCCTTCCAGCCGATGGAGGTCCGCCGGGCCGCGGGGGACAGCGCGGCCTCATCGAACTCGTTCACGAAAAACTGGTACAGGACCAGATCGGGGTGGTAGCGCGGCACCAGCTCCTCGACGAGGGGCGCCTCTTCGGCCGGGCCATATCCCGTGACGCCGGCGTTGATCACTTCGACCGGACGTGGGGCCAGGCAGTGACGGAGCCGCTCCGCGAGCAGCGCCGTCCAGCCGCTGGCGGCGGGCAGCCCCTCCGGCATGGTGAACGCATCGCCGACGGCGAGGATGCGGAGACTGCGCGGCTCCGTCCTGACTGCCGATACCGGCGGACCGATGAGGGTGTCGGCGTTGGTGACGATCGGGTAGTCATATTCGTTGTAGCGGAGCTGGAGCGAAAGACCGGGCTTGAGCGTGTAGCCGCGCGTGGGATGTGGCATCAGCGCCGGAAACTCTCCCCAGCGGCCTGCTTCAACGGGACGACTCCTGGCCAGCCAGGCTTCCACACCGAGGGCCGAGCCGAGCGCCAGCAGGGGCGCAAGGGCAAGCGCGGCGAGTCGTGGCAGGGGAGACCGCTCCAGCAGGCCGAGCGCGACTGCCCCGCACGCCGCCAGTCCGAGGCTCAGA
>JBGASX010000056.1:0-33780 GCA_044229445.1 Gemmatimonadales bacterium
GCGGCACCGAGCACGCGATAGACATCCGCCGCCACCTGGGCCGGGCGATCGAACGGCGAGCCGCTGGCCAGCTCGTCCGGGCTCACCATCCGGTTCTTCGCCGCCGAGATCAGCGACTGGACCAGCTTCGGCGGAAAAAGCTTGGTGGAATGCCCGCGCTGCTCCATCAGCCGCTTGATGAGGGAGAGCCGATCGTCCTCGTCATAGATCGTGAACTGGCGGGAGAAGCCGAGGGCTTCCGCCTCCCGGCGGAGCAGCCGGGCGGAGAGCGAATGAAAGGTGCCGATCCACAGGCCGGCCGGGTCCTGGCCGAGCTGACGACCGACGCGCTCCTTCATCTCGCCGGCGGCCTTGTTGGTGAAGGTCACCGCGAAGATGCGCTGCGGGGCCACCCCGGCCTGATCGATGAGACGGGCGATGCGCATCGTGAGGACACGGGTCTTGCCCGAGCCCGCACCGGCCACGACCAGCAGCGGACCGTGGACATGCTCGACCGCCTCCCGCTGGGCGGGATTGAGGCCGTCGAGGCCGAGGAGCGCGGCGCGTTCAGCTGGCATTGATCGGGATCCGGATCAGAAACGTGGCGCCGGGTTCGGTCTGTTCGAGCATCAATTCACCGCCGTGGGAGTCTTCCACGACGCGCCGCGCCAGGGCCAGACCGATGCCCCAGCCGCTCGACTTCGTGGTCATGCCTGGCTCGAAGATGGTCCGCCGGATATCGCTGGGGATGCCGGGACCGTCATCGGAGACCCGGATCGTCGCGGCATCGAGCTCCTGCCCGACCCGGAGCGTGATCGTTCCCGCGCGACCCTGCAGCGCGTCGATCGCATTCTTCACCAGCGACTCGAGCGTCCATTCGAGCAGGATCGGGTCGCCCAGAACGACCGGACTCTCGGGCGGGGTCTCGACCCGGATCTCGATCCGGTTCACGCGGGTGGGCAGCCGCGGCCGGAAATAGGTGGCGATCTTCTCGGCCAGCGCGCCTAACGGAATCGGTTCGCGGCGGATCTTGTGGCCAATCCGTTCGAACCGCTGGGCCACCCGTTCCAGCCGTTCGGCGTCGGCCGCGAGGTGATCGGCCAGCCCCGGCGGAGGCTTCGCCCGCGACCGGAGCTGCTCGATCCAGCCCTGCAGGCTCATGAGCGGCGTACCCATCTGGTGGGCCGCCTCGCGCGCCATCGCAACCCAGAGCCGGTCACGCTGCGCGGCCATGCCGCTTCGCCACGCCGCCAGTCCCACCCCGATGATCGAGGCGAGGATCAGGCTCTGCAGGATCGTCAGCGCGGTGAGCTGTCGCTTGGCGGGGACCGGACCGTAGTGCAGCGTGCCGAGTGCCGGAGCGGAAATCGGCGGGTTCTCCAGATCGAGCTTGGCCGCGTAGCTCCGCACCCGCGGATCGCCGAGTGGGGCGTCGAATGGCAGGTTGGCCATCGCGGTGACCCGCCCCGCACTGTCGGTGACGATCAGCGGAATGCCGACCTGCCGGACCTCCTCGCCCAGCCGGAGCAGCGCGTTGGTTGCCGCGCCTTCGCGATCGTCGTTGAGCCCGGCGAAGACGCCCGCATACAACCGGCTGATGGAGTAGGCGTCCGAGCGGAAGTGGCGGACCACGATCCATCCCGATCCCACCGAGAGCCCCGCGAGCAGGGCGACCAGCAGTACCACCAGCGCCGGGGCAAACCGGCGCAGGCCGCGCCTACGCACGCGGCACGAGCCGGTCGGTGCCGAGATAGGGCGCCAGCGTCTCCGGGATCCGGACCGAGCCGTCAGCCTGCTGATTGTTCTCGAGCAGCGCGATGATCGTGCGCGGGAAGGCGACTCCGGAGGCGTTGAGCGTGTGCACGAACTCCGGCTTGGCCCCTGGCTCACGCCGGAAACGGATGTTGGCGCGGCGGGCCTGGAAATCGGTGAACGTGCTGGCGCTCGAGGCCTCGAGCCAGGTGCCGACCCCCGCCGCCCAGACCTCGAGGTCCACCGTGCAGGCGCTGCCGAAGCCGGTGTCGCCAGCGGCGAGCGCGAGCCGCCGGTAGGGAATGCCGAGGCGCTCCAGGACCGTCTCGGCATGGCGCGTCAGGCGCTCATGCTCGGCGTCGCTGTCCTCGGGACGGCAGAGGCGCACCAGCTCGACCTTGTCGAACTGATGCACCCGGATCAGCCCGCGGGTGTCCTTCCCCGCCGCGCCCGCCTCCCGGCGGAAACAGGGTGTGTACGCGCACATCGCGATCGGGAGCGCGGCGCCGTCGAGGATCTCGTCCCGGTAGATGTTCGTGACCGGCACTTCCGCGGTCGGGATCAGGAAGAGGTCGTCGGCCGTGGCGAGGTAGAGATCTTCCTCGAACTTCGGCAGCTGCCCGGTGCCGGTCATCGAGGCCCGGTTCACGACGAACGGCGGCGCCACCTCGAGATAGCCGTGCTCGCTCGTGTGCAGGTCGAGCATGAAATTCTTGAGCGCCCGGACCAGCCGTGCTCCCGGCCCCGTGAAGAGCGGAAAGCCGGAGCCACTGAGCTTCGAGCCCCGGGGGAGATCGAAGAGCCCGAGCGCTTCGCCGATTTCCCAGTGGGGGCGCGGCGCGAAATCGAAGACCGGCCTGGCCCCGACTTCCTTCACAACGGTGTTGGCGGAGGCGTCCCCGCTCGGGACGCGAGCGAGCGGGATATTGGGGATCGTGAGCAGAAGCCGGTCGAGCTGCGCCTCGATCTCCCGGATTTCGGCATCCCGATGCTTCACCGCTTCGCCCGACTGCTTGAGTTCGGCCAGGAGTTCCTCGGCCGGCTCCTTCGCCTTCTTTCGGCGTGCCACCTCTTCCGTCGCGGCGTTGCGCCGCGCCTTCAGCTCCTCGACGGCCGTCAGCGCGTCCCGCCGCTGCCGGTCGAGGGCAGCGAGTTGATCGAGCGCCTGATCGAGGGAGGGATCCAGCCGGCGGGCGAGGGCGGCACGAACCCCCTCGGCGTCCTGACGGAGCAGCTTGACGTCGATCACGGGAAATCAGGAGCCAGGGATGCCGAGGCGCAGGCTACGATAGCCGCAGTTCTGATCGCCGACCACGCGAAACTTCACGGTCATCGCGGTGCTGTCGATGTCGATGATCTGGATCTTGCCGTAGAGCGGTACCCCAAGGAGCGCGCAGGTGTTCACGGCGGTCCGCATGTAGAAATTGTCGCCCTCGGCGATCGGGATCGTATCCACCGTGAGGTAGCCGTTCTGGGGCGCCTTGACCATCGAGTCGAAGCTGATCGACGTGATCCGGATCAGCCCGGGCTTGACCGACCCGGTGCTGGTCAGCCCCAGGGCACCGAGCGGGATCAACCGCGCGTTCAGCGCATTGTCCATCGAGAACAGGAACTCGAAGTTGGTGCCCGCCTCCCACGTCCGGACGCCGTTACGGGCGCTCAGCGAATATGCGGTCGGCTTGCTCAGCGGCCCCTTCTCCAGCGACCAGAGGGTCAGGGTGTCGAGTTCGTTCTTGAGACTCGCGTTGGGAATCGCGTTCGGATCACTGCAGGCGGCGGCGAGCGCAAACGCGAGCAGTGCGGGCAGGCGGAGGGAGCGTGGCATGGAGGGAACCTAGGGGAGTGGAAAAAGGCGGTCAACCCGCAGTCATTGCTTGACTTCGCCCTAGTCGTCCCGATACAATCCGCACTGCTGGCTTCCCCACCCCGGAGAACCGTTATGGCTGGTTTGCGCGACGTGGTCCAGGGCCTCGCGGCCCGGGAAGACGTGGATGCAGTCGTGGTGGTCAGCAGTGACGGATTGACCATCGATTCGGCGGGTCGCACCCTGCTCGATGCCGAAGCCGTGGCGGCCCTCGCCGCCACCTTCGCAAACGGAGCCCGCCGGCTCGGTCAGGCGGCGGAATGTGAGGCACTGAGCGCGACCGTCCTCGAGTTCGATGACCGGCTCGCCCTTCTCCGCCCGCTGGGCACCGAGGGGCATCTGTTCATCCTCGCGCCTCGCGCGACGAATATCGGCCCGCTGCTGCACGACCTCCGGCGCGCCGCGCCCGAGCTCGCCACGCTTCTCTGACCACACACTACTGACATGCGCTGGGCCGTTATCCTGGCGGGTGGCTCCGGCAGCCGCTTCTGGCCGCTGAGCACGCCCTCGATGCCAAAGCAGCTGCTGCCGCTCGTCGGCACGGAGTCGACCGCCGAGCAGGCCGTCGCCCGGCTCGACGGGCTGGTGCCCCGCGAGCGCATCCTCGTCGTGACCGGCGGTGCCATCGCCGCGCAGCTGCAGGAGGCGCTGCAGCTTCCCGCGGAGAACATCCTCATCGAGCCACGCGCGGCGTCCACTGGCCCCGCGCTCGTCTGGGCCAGTGCCGAGGCGCTCCGGCGGGACCCGCAGGCCGAGGTCCTCTCGCTGCACGCCGACTGGACCATCCGGGAAAGCGAGGCCTTCCGCCACACGGCGGCGCAGGCGCTCGCAACCGCCGTCCGTCACCGCCGCCTGGTCACCGTCGGGATCGTGCCATCGCGCCCGGATACCGGGTTCGGCTACATCGTGCCTGGCAATTCACTGGACGACGTCGCCCGCACCGTGTCCCGCTTCGCCGAGAAGCCCAGTGCCGCGACGGCACTGGACCTCATGGCCTCCGGAGCGCTCTGGAACAGCGGGCTCTTCGCCTGGCCCGCGGACCTGCTCCTCGAGGAAGTTCGCCGCGTGACGCCGGAAATCGCTCCCGCCCTGGCCCGTCTCGAACAGGGCGACGTGGCGGGGTTCTTCCGCGACGTCACCGCGGTCTCCATCGACGTCGGCGTACTGGAGCGGAGCAAGGCCGTTGCGGTGGTGCATGGCCGGTTCACGTGGGATGATGTCGGAACCTGGGATGCCCTCCCCCGCGTCCGTCGCCGCGATGCGTCGGGGAATGTGGCGTTCGGGCCGGTGCACCTGAACAACACGGAGGACTGCGTTGTCTGGTCCGCCGGTGACCCGATCGTGGTCACGGGGGTGAAAGACCTCGTGATCGTCCATGCCAATGGCAGGATCCTCGTCATGCCGCGACCGCAGGCCGCCGACCTCAAGGTCCTGCTCGATCGTCTTCCGGCCGAGGTGAGGGACCTGCCGTGAGGCTGTTCCTGCTCGAGCCCGCCCATCCCGGCGCGGCCTGGGCGCCCTTCTCCGCCGTGCGCCCCCTCGCGGAACTTCGCGCCGGGGTCTGGAAGATCCGCGAGCGCTGGGAAGCGGCCTTCGATCTCGACACGACCGCCATTGTCGGCGGGCACACGCCGGACTTCCATGAGGGATTCGAGCCGCCCCTCGCCCCCGTGGCCGCGATCACGGGTCCGGCGGTGGTCGGCTCGAGCTGCTTCGCCCCGACCGGGGTGCCCCTGGCCCCTCCCGCGGGAACCCGCCGCCTGACACAGAACGGGATCACCGTCGGCTGGCTTCTTCCTGCCGGTGCGTTCTGGCGCGGGCCCAATGACGAGGGCCCCGGGTACGAGATCGCCGGCCGCTCCCTGCAGGGCGCCCATGACCTCCTCGCCGCGCTCGAGCAGTTCCTGGCCGTCGACTGCCTCGGCTTCGCCGCGGCAGAGCGCGATCCGGTCCCCGCGGGCAGCATCGTGTTGGGTGATCCCGCGCTGGTGATCTCCCGGGGGGCACTGGTCGAGCCGGGCGTGGTGTTCGATACCCGGGCCGGTGCGATCGTCCTCGAGGCCGGCGTCGAAGTGCGTCACGGGTCGCGGCTCGAAGGCCCGCTCTATGCGGGCGAGAAGTCGCGGCTCCTCGGCGGTCACCTCCGCGCCTCCGCGTTCGGCCCGCGCTGCAGCGTGAAGGGCGAAATATCCTCGAGCCTCTTCCTCGGCTACGCCAACAAGAGCCATGACGGCTTCGTGGGCCACAGCGTCGTCGGGCACTGGGTGAACCTCGGCGCCGGCACCACGACCTCGAACCTCAAGAACACGTATGGCGAGGTTTCGCTCGAGGTGGACGGGGAGCGGATCGCCACCCGGCGCCAGTTCCTGGGGACGCTGTTCGGTGACCACGCAAAGACCGCGATCGGGACCATGCTCTCCACCGGCAGCGTGATCGGCGCCGGCGCGAACGTCTTCGGGGCAGCCGGGGTGCCCAAGTACGTGCCGCCGATGGCCTGGGGAAGCGATGGCCTGGCGCAGATGACCGAGGAGGGTTTCCTCAAGGTCGCCGAGCGTGTCATGCCTCGCCGCGACGTGGCGTTCACCCCCGAGCGGCGTGCCTCGCTCGCGGCTACCTACCGCCGCCTCGCCCGTTCGTGACCACGATTTTCGTGCTGGGCTCGGGATCCGCGGGCAATGCGCTCGCGGTGGCCTCCGGGGAGGAGGTGCTCCTGATCGATGCCGGGTTCAGCGCCCGCGAGGTCCATCGCCGCGCCACCCAGGCCGGTCTCGACATGCGCCGAGTCACCGGGATCGTCATCACGCACGAACATGGGGATCACACGGCGGGGGCGGCACGACTGGCGGCGACACTGCGGATACCCATCCTGACGGCACCCGGCACCTGGGATCGCCTCCGTCCGCGGATGCCCAAGGCGGCGTTCGTCCCGCTGGCGATCATGGGTGGGGTGCAGCATGGCGGGTTTCACATCGAGGCCTGCGCGACCAGCCACGACGCCGCCGAACCGATCGCTCTGTCGATTCGCACTCTTGCCGGGCACCGCATCGGCATCGCCTACGATCTGGGCCGCCCCACCGCCGCCGTCCGCTATCTGCTTCGCGACTCGCATGCGATCATCCTCGAGGCGAACCACGACGAGGTGCTGCTCAGGACCAGCGACTACCCCGCCACCGTGCAGGAACGGATCGCCGGCTCCGGCGGCCACCTGTCGAACCGCTCGGCGGCGGAAATCCTGGCGTCGGTCGTTCATCCTGGCCTCGCCGCCGTGATCCTCGCGCACATGAGCGAGCGCTGCAATACGGCAGAGCACGCGCGGGCTGAGGTGGACCCGGTCCTCCTCCCGTACGGCGTGGCCCTGCACCTCGCTCCACAGCACACGCCGATGGCTCCCGTCGTCCTTCAGCCCCTCGACGTCCCCACCAACGCATAGAGGCGGCCTCTCGGCCGCCTCTGTTTGCTGCTGCGCTCCCCTGCTCACGCGTTCAGGGCACGTCCGGATCGGGCGGCACCTGCACGCTATCGGGCCGCGGAGTCGGCGGCCCCACCTTCGTCAGGGTGATCGGCTTGGCAAGGTCGCCGCCGGAAAGGGTGAGCTTCGGGCCCTTGATCTGCAGCCGGTAGGTCACCCATTCCCCGCCGAGTGCCAGCATGATGCTGTCCGGCTTGAGCCGCCACCGCACCGTCTCGGTGCCGTAGCTGGCGCTGGAGTCCTGACGCACGATGACCACTCGTGGCGCATCCTTCCGCTGCTGATCCTTGATGTCGGCCTGCCAGGTGCCGATCAGCGGCGGCGAAGCCTGAGCCACGACCGGTCGGGCCACCGCCGTGATCCCCAGCACGAGCATGAAGGCGTACAGAGTCTTGCGCACAGTGTCTCCTCCGGAGGACAGATCCGCACGGAATTCGCGGTCTGGGCGGTACCAGAAGCAGGTTGCGTACCAGCCCGGCAGCCAAAATAGCTGAAACACCATGGCCCCGGGGAGTCTTCCCCCGGGGCCATGACGTGACGTTCAGGTCGGTACGGCGAAGGCTTAGTACATCCCGCCCATGCCGCCGCCCGGGGCCGCCGGCGCCGGCTTCTCTTCCTTGCGCTCGACCACCACACACTCGGTGGTCAGGAGCAGCCCGGCGATCGAGGCGGCGTTCTGCAGCGCGGTCCGGGTGACCTTGGTCGGGTCGATGACGCCGGCCTTGACCAGATCCTCGTACACATCGGTCGCCGCGTTGTAGCCGAAGGACTTGTCCTTCGATTCCTTGATCTTGGCGACGATGATCGAGCCTTCCACGCCGGCGTTCTGGCAGATCATGCGGATCGGCTCCTCGAGGGAGCGGCGCACGATTTCGACACCGATCTTCTCGTCCTCGGTGCCCTTCACCTTGTCGAGCACGTACTGCGCGCGGAGCAGCGCCACGCCGCCGCCCGGCACGATGCCCTCTTCGACGGCCGCGCGGGTCGCATGCAGCGCGTCCTCGACCCGGGCCTTCTTCTCCTTCATCTCGGTCTCGGTCGCGGCGCCGACATGGATCACGGCCACGCCACCGGACAGCTTCGCCAGACGCTCCTGGAGCTTCTCGCGGTCGTAATCGCTGGTCGACTTGTCGATGGCGACCTTGATCTCCGCGATGCGGCCCTGGATGTCATCGGCCTTGCCGCGGCCGTCGACGATCACGCTGTTGTCCTTGTCCACCACGACGCGCTTGGCGCGGCCGAGCTGGTTGAGCGCAGTGCCGTCGAGCTTGAAGCCGAGTTCCTCGGCGATGACGGTGCCGCCGGTGAGCTTGGCGATGTCCGTCAGCATCTCCTTGCGGCGGTCGCCGAAGCCCGGCGCCTTCACGGCGCAGACCTTCAGGGTGCCACGGAGCTTGTTGACCACGAGGGTGGCGAGCGCCTCGCCCTCGACATCCTCGGCGATGATGAGCAGGGGCTTGCCGGTCTGCGCGATCTTCTCGAGCACCGGGAGGAGCTCCTTCATCGCGGAGATCTTCTTGTCGTGGATCAGGAGGTAGGCGTCCTCGAGGACGGCTTCCATCTTCTCCGGATCGGTGACGAAGTAGGGCGACAGGTAGCCGCGGTCGAACTGCATGCCCTCGACCGTCTCCAGCGTCGTCTCGAGGCCCTTGGCCTCCTCGACGGTGATGACGCCATCCTTGCCGACCTTCTCCATCGCGTCGGCGATCAGCTTGCCGATCTCGGAGTCATTGTTGGCGGAGATGGTGCCGACCTGCGCGATCTCCTTCTTGCCCGCGGACGGGGTGGAGATCTTCTTCAGCTCCTCGATGATGGCCTCGACCGCGCGGTCGATGCCCTTCTTGAGCTCCATCGGGTTCGCGCCGGCCGTGACGTTCTTGAGGCCTTCGCGATAGATCGCCTGCGCCAGCACGGTCGCGGTGGTGGTGCCGTCGCCGGCGAGGTCGCTGGTCTTGGTCGCGACTTCCTTCACCATCTGCGCGCCCATGTTCTCGATCGGATCGGCCAGCTCGATCTCCTTGGCCACGGTCACACCGTCCTTGGTGACCGTCGGGGAGCCGAACTTCTTGTCGATGACGACATTCCGGCCCTTGGGCCCGAGCGTGACCTTCACCGCGTCGGCCAGGGCGTCCACGCCCTTCTTCAGCTTGGCACGGGCGTCACTATTGAAAAGCAGTTCCTTGGCAGCCATGCGTATATCTCCTGTCGGGTAGTCGAACGTCCTCAGCCGATCTTGGCGAGGATGTCCGAAGCCTTGATGATGATCACTTCGTCGCCATCGACGGTGTACGGCGTGCCGCTGTACTTGCCGTAGATGACCACGTCGCCCACGGCGACGTCCATCTTGACCCGCTCACCCTTCTCGATGCGTCCGGGACCGACGGCGATGACTTCGCCCTGGGTCGGCTTTTCCTTGGCGGTGTCGGGGATGTACAGCCCGCCGCGCATGGACTCGGCCTCATCGGAAGGCTGGATCACGACCCGGTCCTCGAGGGGATGGATCTTGATCTTGGCCTTGGCCTTGGTGGTGCTCATGGGAACATCCTCCACGTCGCTGATATATGTAAATCGAAGAACAACAATGAATTAGCAGTCTGCCGTGCGGACTGCCAACAACAGCGCTCAAGATAAGGTCGGGTTAGCAGATGTCAAGGCAGAGTGCTAGGGGAACCGGATCGCCGGGGGAGACGTACACAGGCGGGATTCCGAAATAAATTACCAACATTCCCCTTGCCGGCCGGAGGCTGGCCCAGATCCCCCGCGGAGAACCCCTCATGATGCTCCCATTCCTGCTCGGACTGGCGGTCTCCCTCTCCCCCGCCGATTCCGTCGAGTCCCTCGCCGTCCGGATCGACAGTGCGGCCCACGAAGTTGTCATCACGACCCGGCCGTTCGATCTCCCTGACATGAGCGGCGAGCATGATCACTCCCGCAGTCACGACACGCCGGTCTACCGCTTCGACTGGCCGGTGGAGGGGTGGTTCCGCGGCTTCCGGGTCTCGGTGCTGGATGAATCCGGCGCGGAACTCCCGCGCCGCCTGATGCACCATTTGATCATGATCAACTACGATCGGCGCCAGCTCATCTACTCCGCCGCGGAACGGTTGTGGGGCGCGGGGATCGAGACCGGCAACTTCTCGCTGCCGAAGACGATCGGTGTGCCGCTACAGCCGGGCATGCCGCTCGGGATGTACATCGCATGGCACAACAGCCTGGGCCGGGACCTGCGGGGGGTTCGGCTGCGGATCGTGATGCAGTGGACGCCACGCAACCAGCTGCCCCGCCCCGTGGACGTCCTCCCGCTCTACCTCGACGTGAATCTGACCGTTGGGGGGGCGAACGAATTCGACGTGCCGCCGGGTCGCTCCGAGCGGGCGCACGAATTCACCGTGCCGACGGAAGGACGGATTCTCGGCATCAGTGGTCATCTTCACGATTTCGGCCGAGAGGTCCGCCTCGAGGATGCCGAGTCCGGCAAGGTTCTCACCCGCGTCGCCGCACGGACCAGGGCGGACGGGTCGCTCCGCGGCATGGAGCGCCGCATCTTCGGCGTGAGCGGCGAGGGCCTCAAGCTGCGTGCGGGGCACCGCTACCGGGTGGTCGCGGTCTACGACAATCCGACCGGCCAGACGCTGGTGAAGGGGGCGATGGGAAGCCTGGTGGGCATCTTCGCACCGCGCTCGATGGCGGAGTGGCCACCGCTCGAGCAAGGCGATTCGGTCTTCCAGAAGGATCTCCGGTTCCTCGCCCGGCGCGGCAACGGGATGATGAACGCCGGGCACAAGATGGCCGCGATGGACATGGATTCCATGCCGATGCCGGACCATGACCATCACGACGGGTCCACTCCACAATCGCAGCCGTGACGACCTGACAGCGGCGCCGATCGTGTCTACATTTCCGCCCGCCCGTCGGAGTCAGAAGTTCCGGCTTTGCTGCTGATTTCAGGAGAACTGCTCATGTCGCTTTCGCTCGTGCTGCTCGCCTCGCTGGCCGTCGGTCCCGGTCAGCCGCTCCCCCACCACCGCGAGGATGTCACCGTGACGGTGACGGTCGATTCCTCCAGGCACGAGGTCCGGATCAAGGCGGGCCCGTTCTTCCTGCCGAACATGGCGGCGATGGATCACGCGATGATGGACATGGGGGCCGGAGCCAATACTCCCGTCTATCATTTCGTCTGGCCGGTCGAAGGCTGGATGCGCGGATTCAAGAGCGGTGTCGAGGATGCGAAGGGCAATCCGCTCCCCAAGCGCCTCATGCACCACATGATCGGCATGAACTACAGCCGCCGCCAGGCGCTGTACCCGGCGATCGAACGTCTCTTTGGCGCGGGACAGGAGACCGCGGACGCCACGATCCCGGCCACGATCGGCGTGCCGATGAAGCCCGGCATGGATCTCGGCTTCTACATCATGTGGCACAATGAGACCGGGAAGGACATCGACGGCGTCTACATGACCATGACGCTGCTCTATTCCCCCAAGAACCAGAACCCCCGTCCGGTGGATGTCCTGCCGCTCTACATGGACGCGAACCTCACGGTTGGCGGCAGCGATACCTACGACCTCCCCCTGGGCAGGAGCGAGAAGGCGTACGAGTTCGCCTTTCCCCTCGACGGCCGCCTGCTCGGGTATGGCGGGCACCTGCACGATTACGGGGTCGAAGTGCGTCTCGAGGACGTGACCTCCGGCAAGGTCATCGCGAAGGTGAATGCGATCCGCGACAAGAACGGGATGGTGAGCGGGGTGAGCCGGAGTCTGCCCGGCGTGAGCGGCGCCGGACTCAAGCTGCGCGCCGGCCGCACCTATCGTGTCGTCGGCGTGTACAACAACACCTCGGGGAAGATTCTCCGGAACGGGGCGATGGCCCACATCACCGGCATCTTCGCCCCGGATGACATGTCCAAGTGGCCCGCGGTCGATGAGTCCGACCCCGGGCTGCAGCGCGATCTCGCGTCCCTTGAGGCGATGGGGAACGGCGACATGGGCGGCATGGACATGGAACACATGGACCACGAGCATCCCGCCGGGGACTCGACCCACACGCACAGCAACTGATCGCAACCGTTGGCCGGAGCAAGAAGAAGCCCCCCGGGACTTGAGTCCCGGGGGGCTTCTCGCTGCCCGCGCGTTCGCGCTAGGAAATGACGCGGCGGGCACCACGCCAGCGCTTGAACCACCACCGGCCGGAGACGTCGTCGGGGCTCAGCACGCTGATCTGGACGCCTTTACGGGCGCTGTGGATGAACTTGCCGTTGCCGAGGTAGAGTCCGACGTGCGAGATCCGCGACCCCCTGGTCGAGAAGGTGAGGACATCGCCGGCCCGCAGCGCCTCGAGGTCCTTGCCGATCTCTTCGCCCTCCTTCGCCTGTTCCGCGCTCGACCGTGGCAAGATGATGCCATGCTTCCCGAAGGCATACCGGATGAGGCCCGAGCAGTCGAAGCCCTCTTCCCCTTCATCCCCCCAGCGGTACGGCATGCCCATCACATCGAGCGCGGTCTGCACCACGCCACTGATCAGGGTGGCACGGTCGGCAGACACGCCGCTGCGGCCGAGATCGGTCCTGATGGCCTCCGCTTCCGGCGCCGCGTCGGTGGCGGGGCTGACGGTCGAGAGTCCGCTGGACGAGGAGCCGGGCGCCGGTGCCGGCGAGGCAGAGCGGGAATGCCGATCGAGGCCGAGTCGAATGCCGACTTCCACGCCGTCGAAGGACCCCGGCCCGATGGCGCGGTAGCGCCCCTCCGCTGCGAGGGAGAGGCCCTTGAGCGGGAAGAGCTCATAGCCGACCCCGGCAGACCAGGAGCCCCAGAAGGTCTCTTTCCCCTTGGTCACGAGGCCGCCTTCGACACCGCCGATCGCGTAGGCGCCGGACCTGCCGCTCCGAAAGAGTGAGATATCGGCACCGACTCCCCACAGATTGCCCATCGGGCTCCGGCCGTCGATCACCGTCGCGTGCAGCGCGCCTCCGAGCGGTCCCGTGATCCGTGCCGAGGTCCCCAGCCGGTAGGTCGTCGCATGCGGGTCGGTGAACAGGTGCCCTAACTGGAATCCCGGACCCTGCGCAGCGAGGGGCCGAACGAGTGCCAGCAGCAGCAGGGACAGTGCGACCTTCATCTCACTTCACCCGCACCGGTCGCCCGGTGTGGAGGTCGACCCGGTAGACATTGCCCGGTCTGCAGTGCAGCCAGATGGCGGCCTCGATCGTCGTATCGTTCACGAGCCGGGGAGCGGCCCCGGTGTAGAGCAGCGGGATGGGTGTCGTCTTTCCAGACCAGCGGATTTCCATCGCGCGTTCGATGCAGGAAGAGCCTGCGGAATCGGTCGCCGGGCGCTCTGCGACGAACCAGATCTCGGCACCCTGTTTCGTGGTGAGGACCAGCGAATCGCGTGAGGGTGGAGGCGAAGCGGCGCTGTCCACTACCGCCGCGACCGGTCTGGGGCGTTCGCTGCACGCCCAGAGGAGCGGGAGGAGGGGCGCCAGCGGGGCGATCCGCCTGATCATGTCCGGCTCCCCGAACCGGTCTCTGCGGGTGTCGGCTCGGGGCCCGGCTCGCGCTCGGCGCCTTCCTCGATGACGGGAAGGCCTTCGGGGTCGACGTGCAGCGAGTGGCGGAGTCGAGGGGAGCGGCTGAGGAGCTGCATCCACAGCCAGAGGCTCGCGACACCCGCGATCAGGGCGGCGGCGAGCGCCGCATAGAGTGCGAAGCGTGGATGGGAGAACTGTCCGCCGAGGTTGAGCACCAGCCATGCCCCGAAAAGCGAAGCTGCCCACGCGACCAGCGGCGTGAGCAGCCATCCAACGACTCGAGTGAGGATGCTGACCCAGCGCATCCGCTGCTACTTCCGGCCGGCTCCGAGAACCGACACGACGGTGGCGAGGGCGAGTCCGGGAAGGAAGGCGACGCCGAAGGTCCCAACGTTCCAGCCGGCGCCAGGCACGTGCAGCATCACCGCGACCACGGTGGCGACGAGGGTGCAGACGACCACGAGCACGGACCCCGCGGCGAAGCTCGGAGTGCCACCCTTGGCTGCCTGATTCGCGAGAATCCAGGCGCCGAGCCAGGGGAGGTAGGTCCCCACCATCCAGAAGATGGGGTGGTACCACCAGTTGCTGCCGCCACCGATATCGAGCCAGCGGTGGGTATAGAGGCCGAACGGCTGGAAGAAGCTGACATCGACCGCCAGGAAGACGACCGTCGCCGCGAGGCCGATCCCGGCGGCGCCGGAGATGCCTTCGATGGTGCGGGCGCGGGTCCAGATGCCGGGAAGAAAGGTCACCGCCAGCACCGCCACCGTGACGAGGACACCGAGCAGCGCCGTCTCGAGGATGCCATCGAGATACTTCGACACGAGACCGATGACGAGAATCGCGGCGGACTCAAGGATTCCGAGCTTGACGGCAGCGCGAAGGACGTACGGCAGATCGGTGTGATCGGCGCCCGCGTGGGCGTGGACCGCGGCACTCATGATGGCTCCGGAAGACTGGGTAATATGGACGGCCTAAGTATAAAGACCCCAGGCGAGGATCACCACCAGGTCAGTCACGGCCCAGGCCCCCAGCCCGGCGTACATCCCCGCCTGATGCTCGTCCGCGTTCATGGTTTGGTGACGGGCGAGCCACGGCAGCAGCACCCAGCCCCAGCCCCCCAGTGCCAGCGCAAGCCCGCCCCAGCGAAGCAGCCCAGACGGAGCGGTTCCCCAGCCGGACAGCGCACCCGCCGCGGCAAACATCGTGAAGGCGACCAGCGCCGCCAGGATGGCGACCAGCAGACTGCGCCGCATCCCCAGGATGAGCGCCAGCGTGCGGTCACCCCGCTTGCTGTCTTCCTCGAACTGGTAGAGCTGCGTGAGCGGGTAGAGGCTGGCGAAGAGCGGGCAGAAGGCGAGCAGGATCAGGGCGTGAGGCAGGTCGAGCGGTTGGCCCGTGAGGGCGTAGCCGGCATAGGGCGTGAGCGTGCCGAAGCCCCACATGTTGATCAGCCAGTCGAAGCCGGCGACGGCCTTGAGCCTGATCGGGGGTACGGAGTAGATCAGGGACATGCCGAAGCAGATGGCATAGGCCCACACGAATCCTCGCGGCAGCAGAAAGGCCAGCCCCTGCCCGACCGCCATCAGCATCACCGCGAAGAGACCGAGGTGCCGGGGAACCGGCGGGGGCTGCTTCAGGTAGCCGATATCGCCTTCGTCCCGGTCGAATGCCGAGTTGATGGCGAGGGTCCCGCCATTGAGCAGGATGACCCAGAGGAACAACCCGAGGAGCGCCTCTTTGAGCTGGATACCGGCAAAGGCTCCGCGAAGCCCGACCGCGAGCAGGTAGCCCAGCATCGTGTGCGCGGCCATGATCGGCCACTCGGCCGGTCGCAGGTGAAGCAGGTAGTCGAATCCCGAACCGAGCAGGCGGTAGCCCACTCTCCGGGCCGGAGAGATCACCACGCCGCGCCGAGATAGCGGGCGGCGATCCGGAGCCCGTGGAGGGTGAGATCGGGATCCACCACTTCGATCGTGGTCGTGAGCGGCACGATCGTCGTGGCGAGACCGCCGGTTGCCACGACCTTGGGCACCCGGCCAGTCGGCCACTCGCGCTGGATCCGCCGCACGATCCCATCCACCGCATCCGCGGCGCCGAGCAGGACGCCGGCGCGAATGCACTCTTCCGTGCGTCGCCCGATCACCCGTTCGGGGGGCCGGAGTTCGGTCGCCGGCAGTTTGGCGGCGCGCCGGGTGAGCTGATCGGCCGAGGTGCGCAGGCCCGGCATGATGACACCACCGATGAAGTGGGCGTCGGCGGTGATGCAGTCGAAGGTCGTGGCCGTACCGAAATCGACGACGACGGTGTCGGAGTGATAGCGATCGACGGCGGCGAGGGTATTGATGATCCGGTCGGCCCCGACGCTGAGCGGCTCCTCGACATCGAGGGTGATGGGGAGCGGGCTCGCCGCGTCCACCACGTAGACCGGCGCCCCAGTGATCGCGCGGACGCCCTCGAGCAGGCTCTGGGTCGTGCCCGGAGCGACCGAGGCGATGATGGCCGCGCGAATCTCGTTGGGCGAGTGACCCGCATGCAGGAGGAATCCGCCCAGTGCCGCCCCCCATTCATCGGGGGTACGGTCGGGGTTGGTCGTCAGCCGCCAGTGCGCGGAGAGGGCATCCCCGCGGAAGAGGCCGACGGTGATTTCGGTGTTGCCGACGTCGAGGGTAAGCAGCATCGGAGCAAAGGTAAGCCGTCCGGCGCCCGCCGTCAGCGGCGGACCGGAGACGTTGCCAGCATGACGGTGCCGGTCCGGTGCGGGGTCATCGTGCCATCGTCGCCAAGAATCAGGAGCGACCCGTCTTCCAGCAGGCCCTGTGCGACCCCATGGCCTGGTGATTCCAGCCGCCTCCCGAGCAGCCAGTCCCGGGTTCGGAAGAGCTCGAGTTCCATCGGCGCGAGGAGTCCGTGGCGCTGACCGGCATCGGCGATGGCCCGGATCACCGTGGATGTGAGTGCCTCCGCGGTGATCCCGGTCGCGACGCTGTCGAGGGCGATCGCGGAGTCCGCCAGCTCCCCGGGAACGGCGTTGGTGACGTTCATGCCGACGCCGACCGTCACCCATCCCGGCTTTCCGCCCTGCCAGCGTGCCTCACACAGGATGCCGCCCAGCTTCCGGCCAGCGAGCATGAGGTCGTTGGGCCACTTGAGCTGCAGGGCGACGCCCGGGCAGGCCCGCTCGACGGCCGCGGCAACGCCGATCGCCACCCGCAGGCTGAGGACTTCCATCGCGAGCTCTTCAGGCGGTCGGCAGAGCACGCTCAGCCAGAGCCCGCCGGCGGGGGAGTGCCATTCCCTGCCCCGGCTGCCCCGGCCGAGCGTCTGCTCGCGCGCCACAACCGCCGTCCCCGCTGGCGCACCGTCCTGTGCCAATTGATGGAGCGCGTCCTGTGTCGAGGGGAGTGCCTCGAACCGGTGGGTCATCGGGGTGCTCATGTGTCAGAGTGCCGGGAATCCGCTGCGCCCGTACATCAGGAGGAGCAGCACTCCGAACGCAATGCGATACCAGGCGAACACGGAGAAGCTGTGGTGGGCGACGTATTTCAGGAAGCGCTTCACGACCACGAAGGCGCTGATGAACGAGACGACGAGGCCGACGATGAACATCGGGACATCCGCGGTCGACAACACACCGAGACTCTTGAAGAGATCGAGGCCGGCGGCGGCGGTGAGCACGGGGATCGCGAGGAAGAAGGAGAACTCCGTTGCCGCCGTCCGGGAGAGACCGAGAGAATAGCCTCCCATGATGGTCGCGGCGGAGCGGGACATCCCGGGAATGAGCGCCAGCGTCTGGGCGAAGCCGATGCCCAGCGCGGTCCTGGGCGTGATCTCGCTCGCCGCGCTCACCGTCTCGGCCGGCTTCCAGCGCTCGATGAGGAGGATCGCAATGCCGCCGACGATGAAGGCGACGCCCACGACGACTGGAGTGAAGAGATGCGCCTTGATCCAGTGGTGCAGCAGGAGCCCGAGGACGGCCGCCGGCAGGAAGCCGAGCAGGAGATTGGTGATGAATCGGCGGCTGGCCGGGTCACGGACGGCCGTGCTGGCCACGGCGACGAAGCGTTCGAGGTAGAGCCAGACGATGGCGAGGATGGCCCCGACCTGGATGACGATCTCGAAGGTCTTGGCGCGATCCCCGGTGAACCCGAGCCAGTCGCCGGCGATGATCAGGTGCCCGGTGGAGCTCACGGGCAGGAATTCCGTCACCCCTTCGACGACACCGAGGACTGCCGCGCTGACGAGGTCTGGCAGGGTCACCCGACGGCCTCGCCGTACAGTTCCTCGTACATCGGCACGATGCGGTCGGCCGAGAAGGTACCGGCGTGGGCGATCGCCGCCTCACGCATGGCGCGGTGCCTCACGGGATCCTGCAGCAGTTCGATGGACCGCCGTGCCATGGCCTCGACCGAGCCGGCGGGCTCGAGAATGCCCGAGACGCCGTCTTCGATCACCTCGGGAAGTCCGCCGACCCGGCTGGCGACGGCGGGCGACCCGCAGCCCATCGCCTCGAGGGCGGCGAGTCCGAACGACTCCGACTGTGAGGGGAGCAGGAAGAGATCGCTCGCCTGCAGAATGACGGCCACCCGGTCCAGCCGCCCGAGGAACCGCACGCTCTCGGCCACGCCGAGCTGCTCGGCTTCGCGTTCGGCATCAGCCCGCTCGGGGCCGTCACCGACCATCACCAGAGTGGCCGGCATCGCCTTCCGGATGCGCGCGAAGATCCGCACGACATCCTTCACCCGCTTCACCTCGCGGAAGTTGGAGACGTGGGTGATGACCTTCTGCCCGGCGGGGGCAAAGGCGCCGGCGCACGCGGCGGGATCCGGCCGGTACTCCTCGAGGTTCACGAAGTTGGGGATGACCCGCACGTTGCAGCTCACGCAGCCGAAGGTGCGGTAGGTCTCATCGCGGAGGAAGGCGGAAACCGCCGTCACCTCGTCGGAGCGCTCGATGGAAAACTTGGTGATCTCGTAGAAGCTCGCCTCCTGTCCCACCAGGGTGATGTCGGTGCCGTGGAGGGTCGTGATCACCTTGAGCGGGCGCTTCCCCTGCAGCATCTCGCGCGCGAGCCACGCGGTCGTCGCGTGCGGAATCGCGTAGTGGACGTGCAGGATGTCGAGTTCTTCCCGCTTGGCCACCTCGTACTGCTTCGAGGCGAGCGCCAGGGTGTAGGGGAAATGGTCGAAGAGCGGATAGTGCGCGATCGAGGTGTCGACCTCGTGGAAGAACACCCGCTCGGCGAAACCGCGCAGCCGGAAGGGCGATGCGTAGGAGATGAAGTGCACCTCGTGCCCCCGGCGCGCCAGCGCGAGACCGAGTTCCGTCGCGACCGCGCCCGAGCCGCCATACGTGGGGTAGCAGGTGATCCCGATCTTCATGGGAACCGTCAATTCTCAGGCGTGAGGGGAGCGAGGAGGGCCACCACGGCCGCATGGCCCTTCTCGCGGGCGAGCGCGAGCGGGGTCGACCCCGAGGCGCTCCGGCCATCGGGGCGGGCACCGCGCTCGAGCAGCAGCGTCACGATGTCGAGATGGCCTTTCTGGGCCGCGGCGTGCAGCGGAGTCCACTGTCCGGTCTGCTCCGCATTCACGTCGGCACCGGCATCCAGGAGCAGTCGGCTGATCTCGGGGTAGCCGCTCCCGGCGGCCGCATGCAGCGGCTGATTGCGCAGCGGATCCATGGAAATGGCGGCGACGTCGGCGCCGATCTCGAGGAGATAGCGCGCGAGTTCGGTGTGACCGAAGTAGGCGGCGTAGTGGAGCGGCGTGTATCCCGCCTGATCGGGGAGCGCGACGTAGTCGCGCTGCTGGTCCAGCAGTTCGCGCACGCGGGCCGTGTTGCCGGCCTGTGCGGCGTCGGAGAGTTCGGCGCGAAGATCCATGGGCGTGAAAATAGGGGGGACGGCAGAGCGGGAACAGTCGACGCGACCGGTCGTGACCGTGCCCTCATCCGGGGCGTTCGGCCGACTGCCGCCACGCCTCGGCGATGACGGCCGCGACCTCCTCCGCCGGCCGAGTCGCGTCGAGCGTGAGGACCTGACCATCCAGCTGATGACGGAACCAGGTCTCCTGCCGTTTCGCATACTGCCGGCTCGCGATGGCCACCGCCTCAGCCACGCTCTCGCGGGTCCGCTGTCCGTGGAGGTATTCCACCGCCTCCCGGGGGCCGATGGCATCGAGGCCCGGGGCACCGGCCGGCGTTCCCTCCGCGAGCACCGCCGCCACCTCCTCGATCATGCCCCGGCGGACCATTTCCTCGGCGCGCACCAGAATGCGCTGGTGCAGCACCGCTCGCGGGGCGGTCAGCACCACATACCAGGGATCGATCGCGCCGTGCGCGCGCGCGTTGGCCTGCCAGAAGCTGAGCGGCTGGCCGGTGAGGAGCGCCACTTCGATTGCGCGCGAGGCCCGCTGGCGCCCACCACCCCGGAAACCGGGGTCCAGTCGCGCGGCCCAGCGCACCAGTTCGACCGCTTCGAGTCCCATCACCCAGCGTTCGAGATCGTGGCGGCGAAGCGGTTCGAGTGGCGGCTCGTTGAAGAGCCCTTCCGCGAGCGCCTTCACGTACAGTCCCGTGCCGCCCACGATGACCGGCAGCTTGCCGCGCGCGGCGATGTCGGCGATCCAGACCGGCGCCTCGCGGGCGAAGCGGCCGGCGCTGTAGCGCTCCCCGGGAAGCACCAGATCGATGCCGTGATGGGGGACTTTGCCGAGCCAGCGGCGGGGCGGCTTTGCGGTGCCGATATCGAGCCGCTTGTAGACCTGCCGCGAATCGGCGGAGACGACCTCGAGGGGCCAGTGCGCGGCGAGCGCATGCGCCACCGCCGTCTTGCCGATCCCGGTGGGTCCGAGGATGAGCGGAGTTCTAACGCCGGCCAAAGCGGCGCTCCAGCTCCTCGCGGGGCAGTTGCACGATCGTGGAGCGCCCGTGGACGTCGTGCGGCGGGAGCGTGCAGGTGAAGAGCCGGCTGAGGAGCTCGCGCTGCTCGCGCTCATCGAGCGGGTCGCCCCCCTTCACCGCGGCGCGGCAGGCATAGGTGGCGGCGAAGCGCTCGAGGCGGTTGGCCCAGGCCCCGAACCGGCCTCGGGCGAGGTCGGCGACCATCTCCTGGAAGCAGCGAGCCGCATCGAACTTCGGATGGGGGGTGGGAACCGCGTGAATCGCCACGGTGCGACCGCCGAACGGCTCGACCTCGAATCCTACGCGCGAGAGAACGTCGCCGTAACTCTCCACGACGTCGAGCTCCTCATCGGTCAGTTCGAGAGTGACCGGGAGCAGCAGGCGCTGTCCTGCCATCCCGCCCCGCTCGATCTGCTCCATGACGCCTTCGAAGAGCACCCGCTCGTGCGCGGAGTGCTGGTCCACGAACACCAGCCCCTCCGCCCCCTCGAAGATGATGTAGGTATTGAAGAGCTGGAACAGCGTCCCGAACTCCGGACTCCGGGTGGATGCGGGCTCCGGCCGCGCTTCCTCTCCCAGCTCCGGCTCGGACTCGGGGAAGAGATCCTCGGTGATGCTGAGCGGCCTCGCGCTTCCCCCCGAACTGAAGCCTCTGAACTCGGTCCCGCGTGGCGCATCGACCAGTGCGGCCGCATGCAGCTTCCCGAGCGCATCGCGCACCGCCTCTTCCACGACCCGCTCCACGCCCATCCGGTCACGGAACCGGACCTCGAGCTTGGCCGGATGCACGTTGACATCGACATCCTCGTTGGCGGTTTCGAGCTCGAGGAAGAGCGATGGCCGGTCGCCGGGATGAATGGCGGAGCGATACCCCGCTTCGGCCGCGCGGACGAGGAAATTGTCCCGGAAGGGACGACCGTTGATGAAGAGCTGGGTGCGGCGCCCCGTCGGCTGGGCATCGGCCGGACGCTGGATGAATCCCGAGACGCGAAAGCTCCCCACCGCATACGAGACCGGCAGGAGCGTGCGCGCGACGTCGGCGCCCCACACCGCCTCCAGTCGCTCGACAGGCGTCTGCCCCGCCGGGACCACCAGCCGGCTCCGGCCATCGAGATTGAGTTCGAATCCAGTTTCAGGATGCGCCAGCGCCAGCGTCGCGACGGCCTCCCACGAGGCGCGCGATTCGCTGGATGCGGAGCGCAGGAATTTCCTTCGCGCCGGCGTGTTGAAGAAGAGCCCGCGGACGGTGATCGTGGTGCCGCGCTGGCGGGCCACGACACCGACGTGATCGACGCGTCCGCCGCTGACCTCGATCTCGGTGCCGTCGCCCTCCCCCTCCGAGGTCGTCAGGCGCAGCCGCGAGACCGACGCGATCGCCGGGAGGGCTTCGCCGCGGAAGCCGAAGGTCCGGACTCCCACCAGGTCGCTGGCGCTGCGGATCTTGCTTGTGGCATGCCGGTCGAGGGCGAGCACGGCATCTTCGCGACCCATGCCGTGCCCGTCGTCGCTCACTTCGATGAGGGTCTTGCCGCCCTGTTCGAGATCGATCCGGATCCGGGTGGCCCCGGCATCGAGGGCGTTCTCCGCGAGTTCCTTCACGGCGGAGGCGGGGCGCTCGACCACTTCACCCGCGGCGATCTGGTCGGCGACGGTATCGGGGAGAATCGCGATTCGGCGAGGCATGCCACAAGATAAGGCCTCACCGGGCGGGGGATCAGGGCTCGGCGGCGTCGGCAACCGTTTCGAGTTCTTCCCTCAGCATCCACCCCACCTGGCCGGCGGTCGTCGCGACACGCACCCACCCACCACGGGCAGGGCCGAGTTCGACCGTGCCGAGACGGGGGACTTCGCCGACCGCCGGGGCCAGACCGTTCGGGGAGAGGCGGAGCTGCGCGTTGTTGACGACCACGGCGACTGGCGCCTCATAGCTGCGTTCCAGTCCGGTTCCGGTCAGCACCAGCACCGCGCCGCCCGTGAGGAGGACGACCCACCGGCCGCGGAATTGCCGGGTCCAGAGCACGCCGCCCCAGCCAATGAGCCAGACCACCAGCCCCAGCAGCCAGAGTTCGGCAGGCGTGACCGGTGACACGAGCAGCAGGCGGCCTGCGCCGGCGTCAGCAGGCGTGACCAGGAGCAGCGCCCGGCGGATGCTGTGGTCTCTCGGGCTCAGGCGTGCGGCCCGCACCCACGCCGCGAGCGCCAGTGCATCATCACCCCCGCGATAGGCAGCCGCGCCGAGATTGTACCAGTGGGTGGTGACTTCCGGGGAGAGCACGGCCCGGCGCCGGAAACCGTCGGCCGCGGCGCGGTACGCCCCCGCTTCGTAGAGCTGCTCGGGAACCGTCTGCGCGCGGAATGAACCCGCGCTGCCCAACAACAGCGCGACCGTGATCCCTGCTCGCTGACGCCAGCGGGCTCCCGAGGCCACTTCCTCCTCGCCCACCTCGGCCAGGGCGGCGGTGGCCTCGGCGACCAGTCCGGCGTGACCCGTGGTCTGGCCGTCGCCGAACCGAGTGGACTCGACCCGCACGAGGAGGTCGCGAATGCGTGCGGAGGCATCGGGCGTGAGCCGCTGATGGCGGAGCGCATGGCGGAGTCGCCGTTCCGCCGTCGCGAGAGGATCGGTCTCCACCGTGGCGGAACCGGTCCTGCGCTGGGCACGCGGCAGCCGCATCACCGCGAGGATCACCAGCGGCAGCATCCCGAGCACCCACCAGACGGGATCGGGCATCAGCCGCCTGATCACCACCGCCACGGGACGCTTGAGATCGAGACGCATCGGCGGCGGTTCAGCCCGCGAGGAAAGCTCCTGGCCGCGTGGCGCGACCACAATCGAGGCCGTGGCGGAGGCGACCAGTTCGTAGCGCGCGGCTCCGGGATCGAAGTAGGCGTATCGGAGCGGCGCGAACGACAGCGATCCGGCGGAATCGGCGACCACCATGAAGCGGAATACTTTGCTGCCGCCGAGCCGCCCGTCGCGCAGGCTCACCTTCTCGCGCGCGCCTTCGGGATAGACGCGGAGGCCCGGCGGCCAGCGTGTGTCGGGCTGCGGCCAGAGCGCGACGTTGCCCTCGCCCTCGACGGTGAGCTCGACGGCAAAGGCTTCGCCCTGGCGTCCCGAGGCGGGCGTCACCAGCTGACTCACGCTCAGCCCATGCCCCACCGCGCCGGTGAAGATCGGATCGCGCCCCGTGGCGGGCAGCGCGGAGGCCGTGAATGCGGTGGCTTCGCTGCTGAGCTTGTACCGCTCCTCCTGGCTGAAGAACTGGAAGGCGAGCGGCACACTGTACTGCAGGCTGGCCGGGCCGACCGCGACCCGTCCCGGCGTCAGCGGGAAGACCACCTGGTGCAGCACGAAGAGATCGTACCAGCGGCCATTGACCTGGCGGCTGGCGGCGATGCCCCCCGGCACCGGCTGCGGATAGCTCCACACACCGTCGATCTGCGGCTCTTCCACGGTGGGCGAGCGCCGCAGCTGCTGGCGGACCTCGCGGTCGAACCAGGCGATCGTGACCACGTCGACCTGCTCGCCGACGACGACCTGCGGATCGGAGACGACCACCGAGATGCCGGCCGACCCGAGCACATCGGGCGGCGGTGCCCGCTGGAGAATGGCCGCGAGTCTCCGGCTGAGACTGGCCGTGACCGGCGCGGGAGCGCCGCCTTCAATCGTGACCGTGACCGGGTCGCCGACGGCATAGGCGATACCCTGCCGCACATTGACTGGCCCGAGGCGCCACTCCCCCGGCGTGTTCGCGCGGAGCTTGAGCTCGTAGGTCGTCGTGCGGGACGCGGAGGGTCCCGTTGTGACGTCGGTCCGCTCCGAGCGGGATTCCAGCTCGAACCCGCCCAGCGACGGCAGATTCATGGAGATCGGATCGGGGAGACTGCTGGAGATCCGGATCGTCAGGGTGAGAACGTCTCCTGGCGCGACCCGGTCGCGATCCACCGCCAGCATCACCTGCGGTGCCGGCTGCTGCAGCAGACTCAGAAGCAGGAGTGCGCGCAGCATTACCAGTCCTTCACGCCGGAGACCGCCGCGCGTGACTTGCCCAGGCGCCGGGCGCGCGTGTCCCGTTCCTCACGCGCAACACTGTTGAGGATCTGCTCGGCCTGGGACTGGGACAGGTTGGGGGTTCCCTGCCCCGCCTGACTCTGCCCCTGCCTGGGGTCGGGCTGCTGTCCTCCCGGTGGGGGCTGCTTCGGGGTGTTCCCGCCACCGCCCGATGGCGGCGGAGGCCGGCGTCGCTGCGCCAGCTCGAGATTCCACTTTGCCCGGTCACTCGTGGGGACGATGCTGAGCGCTTCCATCAGATGCTGCGATGCGTTGGCGAGCAGGGAGTCACGATGGACCGAATCGACTTCAGCCTCCCGCAGGGACGCCACCCCGGCGTTGTACAGGGCGCGGTAGCGAAGGTCCGGATCGAGCGATCGCGAAGCGTGGGTGAGCGCCTTCTCGGCCGCGGCGTTCTGTCCGCTGGCAAGCAGGGCCGTTCCGGCGTTGTACCAGGCGGTATCCGAGGAGGCGGGGGTGAGGCGGGCAGACAGGATCGCGGCCGCCGCCTTCACTCGCCCCGCCGCGTAGTCCCTGAGCCCCGGCGCGGGCCGCTGGGCCGAGGCCTCGCGCACGAACAGGATCGCCGCGATGCCTACCAGCGCGGCGGTCCGCCGGGTGACGGTCTGCAGCCCGAGCAGCAGCGCGGCGAGGAGCGCCGGTATCCAGACGAGCGGGAGGAGATCCTGGGTACTCGACGCGGAGATTGGCGCGCGCTGGAAGGCGGCGAGCAATTCGCGGACGGCGCCGGCCTGATCGGGAAGCTCGGCCGGCACCAGCGCCCCTTCCGCGGCATCCGCGACCTGCTGCAGAATGTCGTCGCGGCGTTCGGTCTGGACCGGCTTGCCCTCGTCGTCCGTCTTGTACTCCGTCACCGCCCCGCTGCTGTCGCGGAGCGGGATCGGGACGGGAGCCCGGCCCCCTTCGGCGACCAGCACGAGCCGAATCTGCTGTTCCCGGAGCTGCTTGGCGGCGGCGAGGACATCGCTGAGCGAATCGTGGGTCTCTCCATCGGTGAAGATCACCAGCACCCGATCGCCCGCCTCACGGGAGGCGTTGAGCAGCTCGGCACCCTGCGAGAGCGCCGAGGCCAGCCCCGTCCCACCCTGGCTGGCGAGATCCGGCGAGAGCGCATCCAGGAACAGCGTCACCGCCCCGCCATCGAGCGTGAGCGGGCTCAGGATGTAACTCCGTCCGGCAAAGGCGACGAGGCCCAGGCGATCCTCGCCAAGATCCTGCGCCAGCCGTCGGGCCTCGCGGACCGCCCGCTGCAAACGGCTCGGCTTCGAATCCTCAGCGAGCATCGACCGGCTGATGTCCATCGCGAGGACCACCGAGAGCGCCTGCGTCTGTGCCTTGACGGTCGTCCGCCCGCCACGCGGCCCGGCCAGGGCGACGCCGGCAGCGAGCACGGAGAGCCCGATGAGCAACGGTGCCCAGCGCCCTGCCGCTCGTGCACGGTTGGCGAGTTCCACCGACCACGCCTCCGACCGGCTGATCCGGCGCCGGCGTGCGATCAGCGCCACGGCCGCCAGGACCGCCGCGAGCAATGGCGCCAGCGCCAGCAGGACCGGCGAGTCGAACGTCATGGCGTGCGCACCACCAGGGTGGCGCTCAGCAGCAGTTCGAGCGCGAGGGCCAGCAGCCCGGCCAGGACGAGTGGCTTGGCGATCTCATCGTACTTCACGTAGCGGGTGACGTGGATGGGGGTCTTCTCGAGTCCGTCGATCTGCTTGAAGATCCGGCTCAGCGCCTCGCTGTCCTTCGCGCGGAAGTAGCGGCCGCCGGTGGAGGCCGCGATATCACGAAGCAGCGGTTCGTCGATCTTGACGGGCAGGACTTCGTAGCGGAACCCCGAGAGGCCCCGTCCGGTCGGGATCGGCGCCTCGCCCTCGGTGCCGACGCCGATGGTATACACCTTGATGCCAAGCGCCTGAGCCGCAGCCGCCGCGGTGCGCGGATCGACCGTACCGCGGTTGTTCTCGCCGTCGGTCAGGAGCAGGATCACCTTGGACTTGCCAGGTGCCTCACGCAAGCGGTTGATGGCCGTCGCGAGCCCGGTCCCGATCGCTGTGCCATCTTCGAGGAGCCCGATCTTCAGATCGGAGACCGCCTTCTCGAGCACGGGGTAGTCCACCGTGATCGGCACCTGGGTGAGCGCCTCCCCCGCGAAGGCCACGATGCCGATGCGGTCGGCGCTCCGGCCCTTGATGAAATCGATCGCCTGCTGCTTGGCCACTTCCATGCGATTGGAGGGAGCGAAGTCTTCCGCGAGCATGCTGCTCGACAGGTCGATCGCGATCACGATCGCGATGCCCTCCTTCTTCACTTCCACCTGCGCCCCGCCGAGCCGAGGTCCGGCGGCCGCGGTGATCCAGATGCCGATCGCGAACAGACGGCAAGCCACCGGTACTCTGAGGAGCCAGCTCGATTCCTTGACCCGGGTCACCAGGCGCAGGTCGCTGTACGAGGTCCCGACAGACTTCCGGCTGCGGCGCCACCACCACCAGGCGACGGGGAGCAGGAGGAGCAGCAGCAGAAAGGGGCGGGCGAAACTCACGGGACCTGCTCGAGCTGACGGCACAGTTCCGCGGCCCGTGTGGCCAGGTCCCCGACTCCCACAGGCGAGCTCTCCGCGAACTGGGCGGCATCGAGCCCGCGAAGCACCACGGCGATCTCGGCGGCCGGCCACTTCGGGCGCTGCTCCTCGATGACGCGCAGCAGGCGGGCGGTGACCAGCCCCGGGCCGGCGCCGGGCAGCCGTGCCACGATCACCGACCGGAGGCCGTGCGCCGCGACCGCCGCGACGGCTCTGGGCTCGCCCGCTTCCCCCCACTCCGCGAGCGGCACCACCGACTCGCCATGCGAAACGTTCGGGGCGGGCGCCGCCGGTCCGCGCCGCAGCCACCACCAGGTCAGGGGGGCCAGCAGCACGCAGGCGGTGAGCACCGCGATCACCACCGCCAGCGGCGTATGAATCGCCTCCACGACCACCCCCGCCTCCGGCTGCACGGGAAGCTTGTCAGGCTCCTGACCCGCCGGCAGCACACTGGCCACCTGAACCGTCCGGGTCTCGGCGGGCAGCGAGTCCGTCGTTCCGTCGTGATGGATGATGATTGGGCCGGGGACCTGAATGGTCTGCGACCCGGCGGCCCAGGCGACCGCGGGGTACGCGATCGTCGCGGAGGATCCGCTCCGCCGGACTTCAGGTTTGCCGAGCAGCGCGATCGTGCCCTCCGGCTGCCAGGCTGCGGCGCGTACTTCGGCCCCTGGCGGGACGGCGACCGTTCGCTCGAGCCAGATGGTGTCTCCCACCGTGGGAGCCGCCGCCTGCGCCTGGAGCAGCATGACCAGTGCGACGATCATCGCTGCATCCGCTTGGCCCGGAGGGCAAAGGCCCGCCGGAGCACCGGGGCATAGTCGGCCCGGGTCGAGATGACGACCTGATCGACGCCGGCCGCCGCGAAGGCCCGCGCCCGCTCCTCACGGCGCTTCTCGGCGAGTGCACGCAGCCGGCCACGCACCTGCCGGTCGCCGGTATCCACGGTCCGCCGGTCCCCCGTCTCCGCGTCCTCCAGATCGAGCCAGCCTGCGTCAGGCAGTTCGGTCTCGCGCGGATCCTCGACCGCGATCGCGACCACGTCGTGACGGACGCCGAGCTGGCGCAGCGGAAGCTCCCACCCTTCGGCGAGAAAATCGGAGAGCACCACGACGATGCTTCGGTGCTTGAGCAGCCCGGTCGCGTAATGCAGGGCGGCCGAGAGGTTGGTGCGCCGGCCCGTGGGCTGGAAAGCGACGAGATCCCGGATCACCCGCAGGGCATGGCGCCTTCCCTTGCCGGGCGGAATGACGCGCTCGACCTTCTCCGAAAAGAGCAGCGCCCCCGCGCGGTCGTTGGTGCTGGCGGCAGCCAATGCAAGGATGGAGGCGACCTCGATCGAGATCGCGGCCTTGGTGCGCGGCTCCCCGAAGTGGGTGGACCCGGACTGGTCCACGATCAGGAGCAGCGTGACCTCCCGCTCCTCGATGAAGGTCTTGATGAACGGCGTGCCGAGTCGTGCCGACACGTTCCAGTCGATGGCCCGGAAGTCGTCACCGTGCTCGTACTGACGCACCTCGGCGAACTCCATCCCCTGACCCCGGAACACCGAGCGGTACTCCCCGGCGAACAGCGACGCGACGATGCCCCGCGAGCGGAGTTCGATCGCCTTCACCTGCTTCAGGATTTCAGGGGAGATGGACGGCATGGGCGGGTGGCGGTTGCTGTCCTGGTGCCGTAGGCGCGCACGTCCGTGCGCGCCTACGGCACCGGCACTGCGTCGAGAATCCGGGTCACCACGTGATCCGAGTCGACCTCTTCCGCCTCGGCTTCGAAGGTCAGCAGGACCCGATGGCGGAGGACATCGAGGGCCATGGCCCGGACGTCTTCCGGGATGACGTAACCGCGTCCGCGGAGGTAGGCATGGGCGCGGGCCGCCTGCGCCAGCGCGATCGAGGCGCGCGGTGAGGCGCCGAACGCGACCAGCGGCTTCAGATTGCCCAGACCGACCACCGAGGGATCGCGCGTCGCGCGCACCAGGTCGACGATATAGTCCACCACCTTCTGATCCATGAAGGTGGCCGCAATCGTCTCGCGAAGGGCGAGAATGGTGGGGGCATCGAGCAGCTGCCGCACCGGCGCCTCGGCGTTTCCGCTGCGGCGGAGCAGGACTTCCTTCTCCTGCTCCCGAGTCGGATAACCGACCCGGACCTTCAGCATGAAGCGGTCGAGCTGCGCTTCGGGCAGCGGGTAGGTGCCTTCATTCTCGATCGGATTCTGGGTGGCCAGTACCAGAAAGGGTTCCTGAAGCACGAAGCCGGTGCCACCGATCGTGACCTGGTGTTCCTGCATCGCCTCGAGCAGCGCGGCCTGCACCTTTGCGGGCGCCCGATTGATCTCGTCGGCCAGCACGATCTGCGCGAAGATCGGACCCTGCTTCACCTTGAATTCCTGGGTCCGGGGGTCGAACACCATGGTACCGATCAGGTCGGCTGGCAGCAGGTCGGGCGTGAACTGGATGCGGGAGAAGCTGACTTCGACAATCTCCGCGAGCGTCTTGACCGCGAGCGTCTTGGCAAGGCCGGGAACACCTTCCAGCAGGATGTGACCACCGGTGAGCAGGCCGACCATCAGCCGCTCGATCATCGTCTCCTGCCCCACGATGCGACGACCGACCTCGGCCACCACCTGCTGGACGGGCCCCGCGTCCACCGTGCGGGTTGGAACAGACGGACGAGCAGTCATGAGGAGGGTGTGGTGAGCGGTGATCGGTGAGCGGTCGGGTCACCGAGGAGGATAGTGGGCGACCGCCGCCTTGTCAGCCCCGTTTCTTCGATGTGTGACGAGGCTCACGGGTCGCTGGTTTCCGACTCGCCGGCTTCCTGGTTGCGGACTTCTTGGCCGGGGGACGCCGGGGGACCGCCGCCGGCTTCGCGGGCTTCTGTCCGGAGGGCGCGAGACCGATCGCCTCGTAGATCGCGTCCTCTTCCTGCGGCAGCAGGGCCCGCGTCGTGCCGACCGGCAGCTCGCCGAGGCGCACCGGGCCATACGAGATTCGGGCCAGGCGATCCACCTTGATGCCCATCGCCTCACACCAGTTGCGGACGATCCGGTTCCGCCCCTCATGCAGGGTGACGTCGAGAATGCTCCGCCCCTCCTTGCCGGGCCTGACACGGCAGCGCACCGGGACGACCGCCTTCCCGTCGACCAGCACGCGCTGCTTGACCGCGGCTTCGATTTCGGGAGCGGTCTTGCCATGCACCAGCGCGGTGTAGCTGCGCGGGATGCGGTAGCTCGGATGCGTGAGCCGGTGGACCGCTTCGCCATCGGTCGTCAGCAGCAGGAGTCCCGTGGTATTCACGTCGAGCCGCCCGACGTAGGTGAGCCCGCGCGGGTCCTTGATGAAGTCGAACACCGTGCGTCGGCCCTCTTCATCACTCGCCGTGGTGACCACGCCCATCGGCTTGTGGAAGGCGAGCCACCGCTGCTCCACCTGATGAATCGGCTTGCCGGAGACGGTGATCTTCTGGCGATCGGGATCCACCTTCATCCCCAGGGTGGCGATCGCACCATCGACCCGCACCCGGCCCTCCGTGATCAGCTCTTCCGCAGCTCGTCGGCTGGCGATCCCCGCGCGGGCCAGGGCCCGCTGCAGTCGCATCTCGCTCATGATTCCGCCGGAACCGAGGCGGCCGCCTCTTCCGAGTCAGCCGTCTCAGGCTTGTGGGTATGGAGCGCCACGCTGAATTCCTCCGTCCGCGGCAGTTCGCCCAGATCCCGGAGACCCAGCAGCTCGAGCAGCAGTGGCGTGGTGCCGTACAGCAGCGGGCGCCCCATGGCCTCGGAACGGCCGACCACCTCGATCAGGCCGCGCTCCTGGAGACTCCGGAGCACGCCGCCGGCCGAGACCCCGCGAATCTCCTCGATCTCCGCCCGCCCGACCGGCTGCCGATAGGCGATGACCGCGAGCGTTTCCATCGCCGCCGCGGTCAGCTTCGGAGTCCGGACCGCAAACTGCGCCCGCTCGATGGCCTCGGCGAAATTCCGCCGGGTCAGGATCTGGTAGCCGCCGGCAAGTTCCATGACCTCGACGGAGTGGCCGTCGAAGTCGTAGTGCTCACGCAGTTCGTCCAGCGCGGTGCGCACATCCGCGAGTGAGGCATCCGGCTCGAGGGTCTGCAGCTCCTCGACGGTGATCGGCCGGTTGGCTGCGAAGAGCGCAGCCTCAATCAACTGGGTGAGCGGGTTCAGCGGCATCGGTGGCTTCCACAGGAGGGACGGCGGGATCCTCGGGCGGCTGCTCCCGGCGGATCACGAAGGATGCAAACGCCTCGGACTGCGCCAGACGCACCAGACCGCGCTTGGCCAGTTCGAGAATCGCGAGCAGAGTCGAAAGGACGTCGACGATGGTCGGCCGCGGGCCCAGGGCCTCGAGCCAGGTGAATTCTTCCCGCTCGGCGAGCATCGCGACCAGCCGACGGGTGGCCCCTTCGGTATCCAGCGGTCGCGCGACGACCCGGTGGAGGACCGGAGAGGGAATCTCCGAAATGACCTTCTCGACTGCCTTGAGCAGTTCGAGGAGATCGAGCGTGAGCGGAGGCGGTGGCAGGTCCGGCGCCGGCGGGAGGTAGCCCCGCGGCTGCTGGTCGGCTCGCCGGTCGGCGGCCCGCTCCAGCCAGCCCGCCACTTCCTTGATGAGCTGATACTCGAGCAGTCGCCGGACCAGTTCGTGCCGCGGATCCTCCCAGCCTTCTTCGCCGTCACGGCGCGGCAGCAGCATCTGCGCCTTGAGACGAAGCAACCGCCCCGCCATTTCAAGGTAGTCCGCAGCCTGATTCAGCCCGAGGCTCTGGATCGCCCCGAGAAACTGGTCGGCAATCCGCGCGATCGGGATGTCGGCGATGTCGATCTGCTCCTCCCGCAGGAGGTGCAGCAGCAGGTCGAGCGGGCCGTTGAATGCATCGAGCTGAACGACGAACCCTGGTTCGGCGCCAAGCGCGGAGGTCGGTGCAGCGGGTGAAGTCATCCGCGAGTGAAGTCCCAGACGTCCCCGATGCCGTACTGGCTGAGGATGCCGTAGAAGTGACTGAAGCCCCAGCTGGCCGGCGAGAGCAGGAAGTTGATCACCGGTCCGAAGAACATGAGCAGTACCATCAGCGGGATGAACCCGAACTGTCCGATCTGCCGGAATCGGGTCGCCCAGGCCGGCGGCAGCATGTGGTACAGCAGGTGTGACCCGTCCAGCGGCGGTATCGGAATCAGGTTGAAGACGCAGAGCACCAGGTTGAGCCAGACACCCCGGAGCATCATGCGCTGCAGAATGGCCAGTCCGTCGCCCAGCGCGGGAGCCGCGGCGGCGAGCAGGCCGAGGCCCGCAAAGATGCCGGCGCAAACGAACGACAGCCCGAAGTTGGTGATCACCCCGGCCGAGGAGACGATGAGATCTCCTCGCACGTAATGCCGATACTTGCGCGGCACTACGGGCACCGGCTTGGCCCCACCGAAGACGAAGGTCCCTCCACTCGTCAGCCAGAGGACCGCGGGCAGCAGCACGGTCATGATCGGGTCGATGTGCGGCAGGGGGTTCAGCGTGACTCGGCCCAGCATATAGGCCGTGTCGTCGCCCTGCCAGAGGGCGGTGCGGGCGTGGGCGTACTCGTGCGCCACGAGGGAGAACATCAGGATCGGCAGCGCGAGAATGAAGTCGCTCATGAAGGTTGCCCAATCTAACGGGGGGTGTACCCCATGAAAACCCGCCCCCGGCTTGACCTTGCGCGTTCGATCGTCTACAATTTGCGCTTCCCGCTGGCCCGGGTCGGGCTGGTTTCGAGGCTTCAACGAGAGGTTGTCCGTGCCCCGTATCAAGTCCGCCAAGAAGGCCATGCGGAAGTCGCTCGCGGCCAACGAGCGCAACCGCGCCAGCCGCAGTCAGCTCCGTACCGCCATCAAGAAGGTTCGCGCCGCCGCGACTGCCAAGGATGCCGAGGTCGCCTTCACCGAGGCGGTCCGCCTCCTGGATCGCGCCGGTCGCAAGAACCTGGTCCACAAGAACACCGCCAACCGGACCAAGAGCCGCCTGGCCAAGTTCGTCTCGACCAAGAAGTAGGCCCGCCGTTGCGGGAAAGCAGAAGGGGGCTCCATTCGGAGCCCCCTTCGTCGTTTCCTGTCCTGCCAGTGCGCGGCCCTAGAGCGCGGCCAGCTCCGCGCCGCAGCGTTCGCAGTACCACTCGGTCGGACGGTTCAGCGTTCCGCACTCCCCGCACTTGAGCGTCTTCTGGCCCGAACCACTCGACCGGTCCTTGGCGTCGACGGGGGCCTTGGCGGCCGGCGGTTCGACGATTGGCGCCGGGGCGGTGGTGATCGGAGGCGCCGCCTCCGGTGGCTTGGTGAAGCCGCCACTCGCCCGGGAAGGCTTGGGCGCACTCGGCTGGGGGGCCGCGGGCGCCGGCGCTTCGTTGCCGGTGACCGACTTCAGGAAGGCGAGTTCGTCGAGCTTCGCCCCGCCAGCTCCCTGCTCCGTTGGCTTGCCAGAGGGGAACCAGAGGGTTCGGCTCGGCTGCTCGTCCTTCTTCGGAGGCGCGGCTGCGGGAGCCTTCGGCTGTGGCTGCGGCCGGGGCGGAACCGGGCGGAAGGGGATCTCGGTTGTTCCGGGGACGGCGGTTGCAGCCGGCCGTGCCGGTTCCGCCGGTGGCTC
>JBGASX010000057.1:0-32190 GCA_044229445.1 Gemmatimonadales bacterium
CGCAGGATCTTGCCCGGATTGTCCCGGACCGGGACCAGCTCCCACGCCGAGCGGGTGAGATCGCGGACCTCCCACTCGTGTCCCTCCGGATCGGAGAAGCGTCGGTAGCCCATGGATAGCCTCCTCTCGGCGATCAGTGATTGACGAGTCGGGGCCGAGACGCCAGCCCCGATCTGCGTACGATGGCGTCGGCGCGATGCTCATGCGCGCGCCTCATCGCTGGAAGTTTAGCCGCTGCACCAAGGCGATGATTCTCGGCTCTGAACGGAGCGGATCGTAGGTCCGGTCGATCTTGAGCCAGACCAGCGATTGCGAACTGGCGGCGTAGGCGCGCTCCAGCTCGTCGATCGCACGTCGGCCGTCGCCGAAGCCGAGGTGCACCAGCGCCAGGTTCGCCGGCGCCACCTCCCCGTCGGGCGACATCTGCTTCACATCCTCCAGCAACGCCATCGCCTGGGCACGATTGCCGGACCGGGCGTAGCTGTGGCACGCCGCTCATGACGCGCCTTTCATCGGGAGCCCAGCGCCGAGCGTTCGGCAATGACGGAATCCCGCTGGGCCTCGAACGGAGGATCGGGACGGGTGCGCAGCGTCAGGTAGTGGTCGTACGCCCGGCGTGCACCGGCGCGATCGCCCGCCAGTGCGGCGAGACGCCCTTCCTGTCGGAGGAATGCCGGCAAGGTCCAGAGATAGGCGGGATAGTAGTTGCTCTCCCGTCGCCGGATGGCCGCGAGGGCGCCCGGGATGTCGCCCTGCGCCTCACGCAGCCGCGCGATCGTCCAGTTGGCCGCCACCGTCGGCGCGGTCGGCGGGCCCAGTGAGAGCCAGCGCGGTCCGTCCCGCATGAGCGCATCGAGCGCCGCGAGGCGCGAGGTGTCGCTGCGGTCGCGACCGCCTTCGAGCAACGTCTCCAGCAGTAGCGGGCAGACCCGAAACTCGCTCGGCTCCCAGAATTGTGACGGAATGGGTGGTGTGGCGAGCGCGGCGAACGTCCGTTGCCGCCGGATAGCCGCCCGGGTGCCCACCGTGTCGCCGGCGCCGGCGCGATAGAGCTCCACGAAGCAGTCCTGCACTGGCGGCCAGGGAATGCTGGTCGCTCCCATGGTCCATTGGTGCACCGCGGGATCGTTCCGCGCCACCTCCATCGCGGCCTCCGCCCGATACGGCGGCTCGACCATCGCCTGGGTAATCAGGTGGACGAAACCCCACGCCGGGCTCGCGGCACCGGCGCTCCGCATATTCACGAGGCGTCCCTCGGCGAACGCCACTGCCTGCTCGCCGAGCCACGCGGAGCCCCGTTCCTGCGCGGTCGCGCCCTCGCGGCGAAGCGCCGCATTGGCCCAGCGCGCATCCGCGAGCGGCAGGCCGATCTGCACGCTGTGGAGCGCGATCTTCACGAGCTTCTGGGAGTAGTTCATCCCGGCCGAGTCGTCGCCCCTGCCCCGCCACCGCAGTGCGGCGGCACTGTCGCCAAGGGTCACCGCGGCCGCCCACGACATCGTCGCATCGGCGTATCCACGCCGGACCGGCATCTCCAGCAGCGCCGCCAGGCGTCGGCATACCTCCCGGTCCCGGTCCCAGGTCGCGAGGAAGAGCCGGGCCTGCAGCGCAGGCGCGAAGCTCGAGTCGAGCGCGATGGCGCGGTCCAGCGCTACGACGGCCCGGCCATGCCAGTCCGGGGCGCTGGCGACTGCCCCATACATGCTGAGCGTCACACCGAGCTGCAGCCACTCCTCGGCGCCGTCGGGTGCGCCGGCCGCAGCGTCCTCCGCCTGGGCGATGATCTCGGCGTAGGTCGACGCGCGGGGGTAGTTGGGCCCGACGAATGACATCCCGCGGAAGAGCGCAAGGTCGCGGGCGCTAAGTCGGTCGTGGAGGCGCCAGACCGTCGGGATCGCGAGGAGTCCCTCCACACGGTGGACGGTGCCGATCCAGGGATTGGTCGTGACGAGACCTAGCGCCGCCTGCGCGAATCCGCTGTCCCGGCGAAAGGCGCTGCCGAAGCGGTCCATGGCCGCGAAGAAGTCCCCTCGCCGGTACGCCTTCTGACCCGCGAGGTAGTCCTGCAGAGCCTCGAGGGAGGTGGCCGCGAGTCCGTCGAGCCGCTCGCGACCCTCGCCGGCGTCGAGGCTCAGGAGCCTCGCCGTGAGGCGGTTCACCAGCACCGCCACGCTGTCCGCCATTCCCGCGACCGACCCGCTGGCGAGCACCGCCCCGTCCGAGACCCGGAGCAGGGTGGCGTTCAAGGTCAGTTCGGTCGGCGTCGCGACGGCACTGCCTAACAGAACACGGCCCGCCCCCAGGCGGGTGGCGAGCTTCCGCGAGTCCTCCTCCGAGAGGTCTCCCGCCTCGTTCCCCACCTCGCGGCGCCAGGCGCTCAGCGTGGTGCGGGGTTCGAGGATGCGCGGACCGGCGACGCCGGTCAGGCGGGCGTCGAGCAGGTCGAGCATCGACTCGCGCAGGTAGGCGATCGCGGGACTCCCCCCGACACGAAACGGCAGCACCATGATCACGTCGGCATCGCGGTCCGCGGGGACGCGCGCGGCCCGCAGCGCTGCCCATCCCGCAGCGATCAGCCCCAGCACGGCGACGATGCCGGCGGCGCGCAGGGCGGGGCGTCGCGAGGCGCGCGTTCGGGACGGAGCGTGCTCGGCGTGCAGTGCCTCGACGAACTCGGTCACCGTCCGGAAGCGGTCGGCCGGCGTCCGCTGGAGCGCGCGTTGCAGCGCCTGATCCACAACGACGGATACCGCCGGACGCACGACGCGCACCGCGGGTGCCGGCGCCGCGAGGCGCTTGGCAATGATCGCGGCGGCGGTCTGGCCGGTGAAGGGGGGCTCGCCCGCGAGCATTTCGTACAGCACGCTCGCCAGCGAGTAGAGATCGGAGCGACCATCCACGTCGGATTCCCCCGCCGACTGCTCCGGGCTCATGTAGGCCGGCGTGCCGACGGCCATGCCGGTGACGGTGAGCTGCTCCCCGCCCGCGACCCCAACGGCACGGGCGATGCCGAAGTCGGCGACCACCGCCTGCCCGCTCGAGAACATGATGTTGTCGGGCTTGATGTCGCGATGCACGATGCCGCGCTGGTGCGCGTGGGCCAGCGCCGCGGCCACCTGCGCCGTGATCGCGATGCTCTCGGCGACCGGCATCTGCCGTTCGCGGGCCATTCGGTCGCGCAGCGATTGGCCCTCGACGAAGGGCATCACGTAGTAGAGGAAACCGTCGGCGCTGCCCGAATCGAAGAGTGGCAGGATGTTGGGATGCTGAAGCCCTGCCGTCGTCCGGATCTCCTGGAGGAACCGCTCGGCACCGAGCATGGCCGCGAGTTCCGGCCGCAGCACCTTGATCGCGACCTGGCGGTTGTGCTTCAGGTCCTCGGCCAGATAGACCGTGGCCATGCCGCCCTGCCCGAGCTCGCGCTCGAGGCGATAGTGTCCGGCGAGGGCGGCGGTAAGCCGTTCCCTGGGGGTCGTCACAGTCCGCTGGTCTCCAGCACCCAGATGTCGCTCTGCGCCTCCTGCAGCGCGACGAAGATCCGGTTCTTCCCGAGTGTCCAGTAGGGACCGATCGGGGGGCGCGCCGGATCGTCGAAGCGAAGCACCAGTTGCGGCTTGCCGCCGGCGGGAAAGGGAACCGCCCAGATGCCGGGCGTGCGGCTCGCGTCGTAGCCGGCGAAGAGCACCTCGCGCCCGTCATTCGAGAAGTCGGGAAAGGCGGCGAGCGGGGTCGCCGGATCGAGGGTATCCACCAGTGCGCGCGGCGACCCCGAATCGGTGGGGACCACAAAGGCCCAGCCGCCAACCGGACTCGAACCGAAGACGATCGAACGTCCATCGGGGGAGAACTTGGGGGCGATGCCGAAGTCCGCTCGCTGGATCGGCGCGCCGAAGCTCCCGTTCGCGCCGCGCCGCAGCATCCGGATGCCGCCCCGGCCGTTGAGCAATCCGTAGGCGATGGCATTGCCATCCGGTGACCAGGTCGGAATCAGTTCCTGGTCGGTGCTCGAGGTGAGCTGGGTGAGCGGACCGCCATCGAGCGGCAGTTCGAAGATGTCCCGGCTGCCGGTCCGCGACGAGTGGAACACGATGGTGCGCCCATCGGGCGAGGGCGTCGGCGAGAAGTCCTGGAACTCGTCGGTCACCAGCCGCTCCGCCTCACCGCCGGTCGACGGGATACGGTAGAGCTGAGCATTGCCGCTCAGGTCGCTGGCATAGTAGAGCCACCGCTCGTCCCGGGAGAGGAGGGGATTCTCCACCGACTGATTGCCCCGCGTCACCTGGACCGCGCCGGCCAGCCCGGTCGGGCGCCGCCCCATCGGAACCGACCAGATGTTGGCGACCCGCTGATAGACGGCGTACGCCAGCCGCTTCCCATCGGCCGAGAGCGAAATGCTCTGGGCACCGAGCCCGACCGTGAGCCGCTCGATCGGTCCGCGCGCCCCGGCGGGCATCCGGTAGATGTCGCTCGGGCCATCGCGGCTCGAGACGAAGTAGATCCACTTCCCGTCAGGCGACCAGGCAGGTGAGCTGTTCCGCGCCGTGCTGTCGGTCACCGTGGTCACCGCCCCGGTTCGGATGTCCACGAGCTGCACCCAGCTCGGTGCCAGGTTGCCGAACAGCGGCCCGACCATCGTCAAGTACGCGTTTCCCCCGGCGCAGGCCAGCCTGGTGCTGTCAGGCGACCAGCGGCACTCCGTCACGCTGTAGCTGGTGGCGAGCACTCGTGCGGTCGCGCCGCTCGGCTTGAGATAGATCGAGTCGCCGGCAACGTAGGCGATGGTCTTGCCGTCGGGGGACCAGGCCGCCGAGACGATGCTCGCGGTGGCCGGGGCCTCCTGCCGCGAAGTCCCGCCTGACGCGGGAATCGAGAAGAGCCCCCGCTGATTGGCGAAGAGAATGCGGCTGCCATCGGGCGACCAGCTGGGCGCGACCTCGATCGCGGCCGAGTCTTCAGTGAGCAGCGTGGCCCGTCCGCCACTCACCTGCCGGAGATAGAGGCGGGTTCGCAGGCTGCTCCCCGCCACATAGGCCAGATAGCGGCCGTCCGGCGAGAGCGCCGGGTGAATTTCGAGGGTGTTCTCGTAGGTGACCTTGGTCGCGAGGCCCAGCTCGGGCCGGGTCGTCCGGTGCGCGAGGAGCCAGCCGCCGAGCGCACCCGCACCGAGAAGTACGGCACCCAGGGCACCGAGTCGCCACCCGGACATGGCGCTCCGGCCAGGTGCCTGAACCGCGCGGCGACGCACCGCCAGCGAGCCGCTCCTGCCATTCAGCGCATCGGCGAACTCGGCCGCCGTCGAGAAGCGATCGGCCGGCAGCTTCTCGAGCGCCGTGAGCACGGCGTCATCGACTACCGGCGGAATCGAGCGGCGCTGCGCGGTGAGCGAGGCCGGTTCCGCCGTCATCACCTTGGCGACGATCGCCTGGGCGGTGGGGCCGGTGAAGGGCGGCTCGCCCACGAGCATCTCGTAGCAGACGCAGCCGAGGGCGTAGACGTCGGAGCGGGCGGTGATCTCCCGTTCGCCCATCGCCTGTTCGGGCGACATGTAATGCGGCGTGCCGAGACTCATGCCGGTCTCGGTCATCCGAGTCACCCCCGCCTGGCTCACCGCGAGGGCGATGCCGAAGTCGGCGACGAGAGCGGCGCCATCGTGCAGCAGGATGTTCTCCGGCTTGATGTCGCGATGCACCACGCCGTGGCGGTGCGCGTAGTCGAGGGCGCTCGCGACTTCCGTGGCGATGCGCACCGCGTCGGCGACCGGGAGCTGCTTCTCCCGCGTCAGACGGTCCCGCAAGGATTCTCCCTCGATGAACGGCATCACGTAGTACGCGGTGCCGTTCGCCTCCCCCGAATCGATCAGCCCCAGGATGTGGGGATGCTGCAGCGCGGCAATCGTCTGGATCTCGCGCACGAAGCGCTCGGCGCCGATGACCGCGGCGAGTTCGGGCCGCAGCACCTTGATCGCCACCTTGCGGCGATGCTTGAGGTCCTCGGCCAGATAGACGGTGGCCATTCCGCCCTGTCCGAGCTCGCGCTCGATCCGGTAGTGGCCGGCGAGGGCCGCGGACAGACGCTCGATGCTCATGGTGCGGTGGTGCCGCGGAGCCGGCGGAGCAGCGCGGGGAGATTCTGGATCACCACGATCCGGCTCCCGGGACTCCGCCGCACCATGGCGAAGGTGCGGCCATCCGGCGAAATGTCGAAGTTCGCGTGCGGCGCCGTCCCCACCATGTCCGGGATCGGGAAGAGCACCTGCTGCGAGACGATGCCAAGGCTCGGGGACGTCCGCAGCGTCACGGCCGCGAGGACGGTCTGCCCGGCTTTGTTGGCGCGGTAGAACAGCTCCCGCCCATCCGGTCCCCAGACGGGCTCGGTGCCGCCCTCCTGGGACACCTGCACCTGGTCGCCCTTCCCATCCAGCGGCTGGAGGTAGACCTCCTGCCGGCCCGACTGGTCCGATTCGAACGCGAGCCACTTCCCGTCAGGCGACGGCATCGCGAAGGCCTCCTGATAGGTGCTGGCCACCAGCGGCTCGATCGGCCCTCGGCCGCCATTGGCCACCCGTACGACGTCCGCGCTCGACGTGCCCTGCATGTCGTTGCCGTCGGTGATCAGCGCGCTGCCGTCCTTGAGCCAGGTGCCGGTGTAGGTCAGGTGTTCGGAGGCGAGCAGCGACTCCGCCGGCTGGGTGCTGCCCGGCCGGGTCCGGTAGATCCCCAGCACACCGCTCTTGAGCGAGGCGAAGGTGAGGAACTGCCCGTCCGGGGTCCAGGTGGCGTCGTGGCCGTCGTGCGCAAAGGTGGCGCGGGAGAGGGTGTGCTGATCCAGCGCATAGAGCCAGACGTCGCGACCATCCGCCGAGGTGAGGTCGAAGGAGATCCGGCGCCCGTCCGGTGCGAAGTGCGGCGCATGCACGTTCGGCTGCTCGGCGAGCACGGTCTGCGCCTTGCCGATCCGGTCGACCAGGACGAGGGAGCGCGGTGAATCGGGGATGTACGCCAGCGTGCCATTCTTCGCGACCGCGAACTGTGCGATGCCGGTCCCCGTCAGTGCTACGCCGGTCGCGACCTGCACTGATGGGCCGAGGAGCTTGTGGCTGCGGCTGTCGAAGGGCGCCGCCGTGATCGAACCATCCGGCAGCACCGAGATCAGCTCACCGGCAACGCTGCGAAACTCGACGACGGCGCGATCGATGAGCTTCGTGGTTTCTCCGGTCGTGAGATCCAGCAGCAACCCCGGCCCGCTCGCCGTGCCGCTCGGCGCATCGGTGACCAGCGCGGTCCGGCCATCGTCGAGGACCTGCTGGATCCGAAGCCCATGCAGCTTTTCCCGCGGAAGCGCGAGCGGGATCAGCGAGTCGTCCGGCGTGAGCCGGGTGATTCCGTTGGCGTTGCCCTCGGTGAACCAGTAGGAGCCGTCCGGGCCCCAGTTGCCGCTGAGATTGTTTGGCGGCAGGCGACTGGTCCGGGGCGTGCCTCCCTCGATCGGAATCCGGTACCCGCCGCTCAGCGAGGTGCCGAGGATGTTGCGTCCGTCGTTGCTGATGCTCACGCCGCCGAGGCTGGTGGAACCGGATACCTCGACCGCGTCCGGCGCATCCAGCCGCTGAAGGAAGAGGGTGTTGGTGGTGCTCCCGACCGCGCCGGAGTAGACGATCGCATCGCCGGTCTGGGTGATGGCGATCTGGCGGGAGCGCGAGAGGCCGCTGGTGCCGAGGTAGGGCGCGATGATGGAAAGCCGCGAGGGCGGCAGTTCGGGCGCATCGGTGCGGCCGATCCGACGGCCGATGACAAAGGCGCCGGCCGCCGCCAGGAGAACGGCCACGGCGGCGAGAGCGGAGAGCCGGGACGACGGAAGCGCGGAGGGCGCGGCGCGCCGACCGCTCGCGTGGATCGTTCGCATTCCCGACGGATCGCTCAGGGCCGCGGCGAATTCGGCGGCGGTGGCGAACCGATCGGCGGGCAGTTTCTCGAGCGCGGTGTGGACCGCGGCTTCCACATGGGGCGGAATCGACTTGCGCTGACTGGTCAGCGATGCCGGCTCGGCCGTCATCACCTTGGCGACGATTGCCTGTGCCGTCGGGCCGGTGAAGGGCGGCTCTCCCAGCAGCATCTCGTAGAGCACGCAGCCGAGGGCGTAGACGTCGCTCCGGGCGGTGATCTCGCGCTCGCCCATCGCCTGCTCGGGCGACATGTAGGTCGGCGTGCCTAACGACATCCCCGTCTCGGTCATCCGGGTGCCGCCCGCCTTGCTCGCGGCGAGCGCGATGCCGAAGTCGGCCACCAGCGCCCGGCCGTCATGCAGCAGGATGTTCTCCGGCTTGATGTCGCGATGGACGACGCTGTGGCGATGGGCGTAGTCGAGGGCGCTCGCGACTTCGCTGGCGATGCGCACCGCGTCGGCGACCGGCAGCTGCTTCTCGCGATGCAGCCGGTCGCGCAGCGTCTCGCCCTCGATGAAGGGCATGACGTAATAGAGGAAGCTGTCCGCGGCACCGGAGTCGAAGAGCGGCAGGATGTGCGGGTGCTGCAGGTTCGCCGTGGTCTTGATCTCGGAGAGGAAGCGTTCGGCGCCGATGACGGCGGCGAGTTCGGGGCGGAGGACCTTGATGGCGACCTTGCGGTCGTGTTTGAGGTCCTGCGCGAGATACACCGTGGCCATGCCACCCGCGCCGAGTTCGCGCTCGAGGCGGTAGCTCCGACTGAGGGTGGACGTCAATCGGTCAACGGCGTCCGTCACGCGGGGGCCTTGGCAGAGGGGAAATCACGGCAGGGATTCACTGGGCGAAAGTACGGCATTCCAGAGGGGCTGGCTAGGAGGAATCGGCCTTCGTTCTCCAGCGGATTCCTCCTCACGCTGGTCATTCTGCCCGCAGCACCTGCGACCAGATCGGTTTGGCCGGATCGCCGATCACCAGGCGGTAGACCCCCAGGGTCGGCACGAACTCGAAGTCGCTCGTCTGGCCGACATCGAGCAGGATCTGCGACGGGCCACTGATGGCGAGGGCCGGCGGAAGATCGGCGCCGTCACGCGCCAGGCGACGCCAGGCAACCAGGGTCGAGTCCCGGTAGATGCCGTACGGTAGCGCACCGGCGACGCCGATGTTCACGAAGCGGAGCCGATGCTTGACTCCCGGCGTCACGACGAGCGGCGTCGGCATCGAGTCGCCGTTGACGAGGAGCTGCGACGGCTCCGAGGCGCTGTCCCAGCCGGTCACGAAGATGTGATCGCGGCGGGGATCGAGGCGCTGTCCCGGCTCGAGCACCACGATCCCGCCGTAGAGCCCGGAGGAGAGCTGCTCGATGTCGTTCATGTGGGTGTGATAGATGAACGTCCCCGCGCGAGGGAGCGTCAGATGCGCCACGAAGGAGTCGCCCGGCTCGATCGACGGCGCGAGCCGACTGCCCCACCCGCTCCAGCCGGCGACACCATCGGAATAACTCTCCAGTTCGATGCCGTGCCAGTGGATCGCCGCCGTCTCGCGGAGCCGGTTGACCACCACGATGTCGGTCGGCTGCCCGCGTGTCAGCACGAGAAGCGAACTGCCGACGGGGATCGAATCGGGCGCCGGTGGCCTCGCGCCCCGCTGCAGCACGTAGCTCAGCGCGCGCGGGGCTCGGCCCCGGCGGGCTCCCTCCTGCACGAAGAGATGCAGCCGCCGGGCCGGTCCGCGCACTGCTTCCTGTGCGCCCGGCCTCGGATGCACCACGATGCCCACAATGAGCCCCGCCATGTGCACCTGCGGATCGTGCGCCATCCGGTCGTGACTGTCCGCCGGCGGCGGATCGAGCCGGGTATCCGGGATGACGTGGAACCCGATGTGACAGTGGAACAGCCAGTCGCCCGGCCTGTCAGGCGACCACGTCATGTCCATCGTCTCGAACGGCATCAGCGTCTCGGTGACCAGCAGCGGACGGGCGCCAGGCGTGAGCGCCGTATCAGCCAATCCATCGCCGCGGCGGTCGAGCCGGAAGTAGAAGCCGTGCAGGTGCATCGGATGCGGCCGGGTGGAGCCATTGATCACCCGCCAGCGGACGCTGTCGCCGACGGTCGCCTCGAAACGCTCGGTGTAGGGCCAGGAGCGGCCGTTGATGGCGAGCGCGTTCCGGTAGGTGACCGAGTCGAGCAGGTCGCCCCAGATGTTCATCATCAGGATGCGGTCCGGCGGCGAGCCCCCCACCGGATCGACGATGAACGCCCCGGAGGTCGTCTCCCGCTCCTGATCGGCGAAGGGATGAACCGAGTGCTTCCCCGGCAGAGCGTAGTAGAGATAGGTCCCCGGTGCACCGGCGGTGAAGGTGACAGTCGCCGAGTCGCCGGGATGGAGCAGGAGGCTGTCGCTCGTCGTGCCGGGATGCGACTCGAGCCCGTGCACCGCGATGGTCGAGTCGGTGAGCCGGTTCCACACCGAGGCGACGATGATGGTGCCCGTCTGCACCCGGATCAGTGGGCCGGGAATCTGCGGCGCGCGCCCCGCCTCACTGAAGGCGGAGACCCTGATGGACGAGCCACCGTCCGCCTCCGGGTACCAGATGGCCCTGCCGACCTCGAGGTGCACTTCGAGCGTGTCGCCGCGCAGGCGGCCGGCTGGGGTGCGGTTGTCGTTCGGCTGGACGCGGGGAAGGTTGTCGCCTGCTGCTGAGGCCGGCGTGCGCGGGAAGACGGGGGCCAGCAGCAGTGCGGCGGCCGCCGTGTACCGTACGACATTGTGCATCGGGACTCTCTTCGTCAGTGCGCGGTCCGTGCGCGGAGTTCGGTGAACCAGTGATCCACCTGCACGATCGGGAGCACACCCTGCTGCCGGCTCGAGGACTTGCCACGGATGAACAGCAGGCCCTTGCCGCCAGGCAGTACGCGACCTTGCGGTCCTGCCTGAGGTCCTGCGCGAGCTACACCGTCGCCATGCCGCCGGCGCCTAACTCGCGTTCGAGGCGATGGCGGTCCGCGAGCGCGGCGGCGAGGCGGTCGGCGGCGCCACTCACTGCTTGAGCCCCGTCACCCGCGCGACCCAGATGTTGCTCTGCGGACTCTGCAGCGTGAAGTACACATACCCGCCGTACCCCGAGACGCTCCGGGCATTGGAGGCATGGGGATGCAGCGGATCGTCGAAGCGCACCAGCTCCCGGAGCGTGCCGCCCGTGATCGGCAGGGCCCAGACTCCCTGGCGATTGGAGAGGTAGATGGTGCGGAAGTCAGGCGAGGAGATCGGCTGGGCCTGCCCTTTCGGAGTGGCTTCCGTGGCCTGGAGAAGAACCCGCGCCGGGCCGCTCCCGCTGTCCACATCGACCAGCACGCCGCGGCGGTTCACGGTGTCGACCGCCACCAGCAGCGTGGTATCACCCCAGGTCGAGGTCACCGTCATCCCCGGGCGTGCCACCTCCCGCGGTGCGCTCCATCCCGCGCCTGTCCGCGTGACCACCCAGGCCCGCACCGCCCCGTTCTCGACCGTCTGCCACGAGAGTCGCCTGCCGTCGGGAGCCCACTGCGGATTGCGCTCATCCTGAAGAGCGCCGGGCGACACCTGCACCGGCGGGTCGCCCCCTTCGCTCGAAGTGACGAAGGCCCGCCGCTGGCCATCGACGATGGCGTGATAGGCAACCTGCTTGCCGTCGGGCGAGAGCGACACGGAGAAGGCCGGGACGGTCCCACGGGTGACCTGCTGCACCTCGCCCCCCGTCAGGCGGCGGCGGAAGATCTGCTGCGTTCCCGAGCGGTCGGAGTCGAACACCAGCCACTGCCCATCCCGGGAGATCCAGAAGCTCTCGATGCTCTCCTGGTCGGTGGTGACCAGTTCGGCAGTGCGGCTCGAGACCGGCCCGGCCGCTGACTCCCTCACCCGCCAGATGTTGCTGCGATTGATCACCACCGAGTAGGCCAGGTGCTCGCCGTCAGGTGCGAGCGAGATCTGCGACACGTTGAGCCCGACGGAAATCTGGATCGGCTCTCCTCTCGGCTTCCCGTCGGAGCCGAGATTGAGCTGGTAGATGTCGCGGGTCCCGCTCCGGGCCGAGACGAAGAGCAGCCGGCGGCTGTCGGGGGCCCAGACCGGGCTCAGATTCAGCGCGTCTTTGCCGGTGAGCTGAATCGGAGCGCCGCCGGCGGCCGGCACCAGCCAGAGCGACGAGACGGCGATGTTCCAGTCGGCCAGATACCGGGAGTTGTCGGAGACGTAGGCGATCCACCTGCCGTCGGGCGACCAGGCGAGTGAGTGCGGGTCGAAGGTCTGCGCGAGCAGCTTGTCAGCCCCATCACCGCCCCGAAGCAGCAGCGAGTCGCCGCGGACGAAGGCCAGACGCTGCCCGTCCGGCGCCCAGGCCCCGAACCAGGCTCCCGCGATGAGCAGGGTGCGCGATCCGCCGAGGGCGGGGACAGTCTCCAGCCCGCGCGGGGAAACAATGAGGAGGCGGTCGCCATCCGGCGACCAGCCGCGCGGCCCGGCCAGTTCGGCGAGCCCGACCGCGCTGCCGTCACTGCCCCGCCGCAGTTCGATGCGCGGTGCCGTGTCGCCGGGACCGAACGTGCGGTAGGCGACACCCTTGCCATCGCCGGTGATGACGGGCAACTCCTGCACCCCGGCGCTCCGGGTGAGCTGCTGCGGCTGCACCAGCGTGGCGTTGGCGGGAGGACGATTGAGCACCACGAATGCCACCGCCCCAACCACGAGCACCACGGCGCCGACGATGGCGCCGCGCACCCATCGAGGCGTGCTCCGCGCCCCGGCGACCGCACTGATCGGCATCGTATGCGCCGGGGTCATGCCGCCGCTCGGCGTGGCCAGCGGCTCGAGCGCCGCGACCAGTTCGTCCGCGGTCTGGAACCGGTCCGCGGGCCGCTTGGCGAGACAGCGCATGATCAGCGCGTCGAGTACCGGCGCGATGCCCGGCCGCCGCTGGGTGACCGGTACCGGCGCCTGGGTGACGTGCGCCGCGAGGGTCTGCTGGGGCGTGAGGCCGTGGAAGGGCGGATACCCGGTGAGCATCTCGTAGGCGAGCACGCCGAGGGCGTAGATGTCCACCCGGTGATCGAGCTGCGGATCGGCGGTGGCCTGCTCCGGCGCCATGTAGGCCGGGGTGCCTAACGCGACGCCGGCGGTGGTGAGCTGCTGCCGGCCGGAGGCTTCGGTGACCGCCTTGGCCACGCCGAAGTCCATGACGAGCGCGTGGCGCCCGGAGAGGAGGATGTTCTCCGGCTTGATGTCGCGATGCACCACCCCGGCCTTGTGGGCCACGGCGAGGGCCTCGGTGATCTCGCCCAGCAGCCGGAGGGCGTCGGTCACGGGGAGTTCGCCGCTCCGGGTGAGCCGCTCGCGCAGCGTCTCCCCCTCGACGTAGGGCATCACGTAATAGAAGAAGCCGCCCGACTCGCCGGAGTCGAGCACGCCGAGGATGTGCGGGTGAGTGAGCCGGGCGGCGACCTGGATCTCGCGCTCGAAGCGCTCGGCGCCCATGGTCGCGGCGAGGTCGGGCCGGAGCACCTTGACCGCGACCTTGCGGTGGTGCTTGAGGTCCTCGGCGAGGTAGACGGTCGCCATTCCGCCGCTGCCTAACTCGCGCTCGAGGCGGTAGCGGTCGGCGAGGGCGGCGGACAGACGCTCTGCGGGCTTAGTCATCGGTCGCGTTCATCGCGGGAGCAGATCGGTCCAGCGCTCGAGCATCACCAATTCGGTCGGCGGCCGGAGCTTCGGACGCCAGCGCAGCATGAGGAATCGTCCGTCCGGCGCCACGTCGAACAGCGGCTTGAGACCGGTGATGGGGAAAAGGACCCGCGGCGTCCCGGCCTGGAAGTTCGGAGACGTTCTCACCGGCGCGGCCATCATGTTGCCGCCCTCGACGTAATAGAGCTCGCGGCCGGAGTGCGACCAATGCAGCGACGTCGCCTCATCGGCTGATGGCGACACCCGCCAGTCCTCGGTGCGGGCCGCGTCAAGCGATCGCACGTGCACCTCGGCCTCGGTCGTGCCGGAGCTCCCGACGACGTACGCAAGCCAATGCCCATCCGGCGACACCTGGGGGCGCGCCGCGAGGACGCCCGGTGGCGTTACGGCAGAGTCCGGTGAACGTCCACTCAACGCGTGTCGAAATATCCGGACAGTGCCAACGTTGGCCTTCACGAACAGAAGACTGCCTGGGCCGCCGATGGCCGTGTTCCCGAGGCCGACGAACTCGGTTGGATCGATCAGCTCGGGCGAGCCAGTTCCACCGGCTACGACCCGATGAAGGCCATGGCTGCCGCCCAGTCCGATGAAGTAGAGCTCGTGGCCGTCGGGCGAGAACACCGGATCGGTCAGGTTCGTCCCGCTGATACTCACGCGGGCGACCGAGCCGCTGGCCAGATCGCGGATCAGCAGGTCCTGGCCGCGATCGGTACCGGCGCTGACCGCGGCCCGCTGGCCGTCCGGTGACAGGCCGACGCCGTCGAACGCGCCGACCCAGCGCTCGTCGACCGGCATGACACGGCCGCCTGCGACCCAGACGAGGTCACTCGGATCCTCGCCTCGTCCCCACCCTGCGGCCACGTAGATGAGCCGCCCATTGGCCGCGACGGCAGCCCGGCCGGTGCTGGTGAAGCTCCCCGTGCGCAGGCCCGTGGCGATCGTCACCGGGGCACCGGTCAACTTCAGGCGACGGAAGTCGAACGGCACCGCCACAATCGAACCGTTGGAGAGGGTGACGATCAGGTGCCCGGGGGGCGCAAAGACGGCGCGAATGCCGGTCATGAGCTTCGAGACGCGGCCGCCCTCGGGCCCAACCGCCGCAATGGCCGTGCTGTCGGAGCTCCGGCCGGCGGTCGTGAAGACCGTGCCGCCACCGGGCAGACCGGCGGCTTCGACGTGCAGAACATCGTGCGCGGCGGTATCGGGTGTCGTCAGGCGCTCTGTCTCCCCGCCCGCGACGGATACGCGCCGCAGTCCGTCCAGGCTGGTATACACGATGTGCCCGTCGTCCGTCCAGACCAGGGGAGAGCCGATCGCGCCGGTCGCGACCGCCCGGGGCGAGCTGCCATCGAGCGACTGGACGATGAGGGAAGGGGTGCCCTCGCGGAGGTACGCCACCCGCTTGCCATCGGGCGAGAGGGCGGCATTGTCTCCGCGTTCGCCGCCCGGAATCGGCACCGGGCCGGTTGCCTCGGCGCTGCGCATCCAGAGGCGGCCGCCGCCGTCGTACACCAGCACGGAGCCATCCTCGGACAGCGAGAGGACGTCGCCCACCGGCGCGCTGTCAGGCAGTACGATCCGCACCCGCCAGGGGTGGTCCGCCCCAGCTGACACGGGCCGCAGCCAGCCGCGGATGGCGGCAACGAGAAGCGCGAGCGCGGCACCACTCGCGACCAGGGTGCGCCGCTTCCACGGCCCCTCGCTGGCGCCGGCCCGGCTTCCCTGGTGTGTGCTCGAGGGGGCGACAAACGCCGGATTGCCCAGCGCCGCGGCGAACTCCGCCGCGCTCGCGAACCGGTCGGCGGGCAGCTTCTCCAGCGCGGTGTGCACCGCCGCCTCCACCTGCGGCGGGATCGACTTCCGCTGACCGGTGAGCGACGCCGGCTCGGCCGTCATCACCTTGGCGACAACCGCCTGCGCCGTCGGGCCGGTGAAGGGCGGCTCGCCGATGAGCATCTCGTACAGCACGCAGCCGAGGGCGTAGACGTCGGAGCGGGCGGTGATCTCGCGTTCGCCCATCGCCTGCTCCGGCGACATGTAGGTCGGAGTGCCTAACGACATTCCCGTCTCGGTCATCCGGGTGCCGCCCGCCTTGCTCGCGGCGAGCGCGATGCCGAAGTCGGCGACCAGCGCGCGGCCGTCGTGCAGCAGGATGTTCTCCGGCTTGATATCGCGGTGGATCACCTGGTGCCGGTGGGCGTAGTCGAGCGCCCCGGCGACCTCGGTGGCGATGCGCACCGCATCCGCGATGGGGAGCTGCTTCTCGCGGTTGAGCCGGTCGCGCAGCGATTCCCCCTCGATGAACGGCATGACGTAGAAGAGGAACGAGTCCGCGGCCCCCGAATCGAACAGCGGCAGGATGTGCGGGTGCTGCAGGTTCGCGGTGGTCTTGATCTCGGAGAGGAACCGCTCGGCGCCGATGACGGCGGCGAGTTCGGGGCGCAGGACCTTGATGGCGACCTGGCGATCGTGCCGGAGGTCCTGCGCGAGGTAGACCGTGGCCATGCCGCCGGCGCCTAACTCGCGCTCGAGGCGATAGCGGTCGGCGAGGGCGGCGGTGAGGCGCTCGTTCACGGCGCCTGCTTCAGCTTGGCATCCAGTTCGGTGAACCAGTTGAGCACCACCGTGAGGCGGCGGGTTTCGGGGCCGGCCGAGGTGGTGCGCTGCAGCAGGATGAACGTCTTGTCGCCCGGCCGGACGCCGAAGCTCTGGTGCCAGGGCTGGAAGACGAAGGGGTCGGTGCTGAAGAGCGACTGGTGCCCGGTGACCCGCAGATCGGGCGTGGTGGTGAGACTCGCCGCGACCAGGGTGTCGCCCGGCGCGAGGTAGAACAGCTCATGCCCGGAGTGGGCCCAGACCGGACTGGTGCCGCCCGCGGCGGAAATCTGCCAGCGCGCCCGGGTCACCTCGGGGAAGGGCCGCACGTAGACCTCTTCCCGGCCCGACTCGAGCGAGACGTAGGCGATGTAGCGGCTGTCGGGAGAAAGCGCCGGCATATACTCGTCGGCCGGTCCGTTGGCGATCGTGAGCCGGGTCGTGTCGCCGCTGACGCGCCGGGCGTAAACGTCGCGCACCCCGGAGATGGTGCCGGTGCGATACGCCACCCATTGGCCATCGCGGGACCAGTCGGCCTCGTCGATCTGCGAGGTGTCGGTCGGGAACAGCCGCTCCGGGCGGTCGCTGCCGTCCGCCCGGATTCGAAACAGGTGCGTGGCGCTCCCCTGCATGTCGGAACTGAAGCTCAGGCTGCGGCCATCCGCCATCCAGGCGCCGCGATAGTTGATCGTGCCGTCGAAGGTGAGCCGAGTGAGCGGGCCGGCATCGAGCTGTTTCACCCACAGCATCGCGGCATTCGTCCCTTCGGAGAGGGAGGCGGCGAGCTGGCGCCCGTCCGGCGAAAGCGTGACGCTCGTGAAGCGGCCCAGCCACGACGGATCGAGCACCCGGCTCCGGCCGCTCCGCTCGACTTCGGCCGGCGTGCCCCGGCCGGCGGTGGCGTTCGCCGGGAGGTAGATCATGGTGCCGTCGTCGGCCACGGTGAACTCGGGCACGATGGTCAGCTCGCTCTGCACCCCGCTCAGGAGCAGGGTCGGGGGCCGCTTGAACTTGAGCGCCTCGACGTCGAACGGAGCCCCGACCACGGTGCCATTCTGCATGACCACGATGAGCACGCCGTTAGGCAGATAGAAGGCGCGTGATCCGCCCGGGAGGATGGTGTCGAGCTGCTGCGTCTGCAGGTGGACCGCCATGATGACCTGCTGGGCGCAGTTGTTGCCGCAGCGGGTCACCAGCAGGACATCCTTTCGCGGCAGCGGGGTGGGATAGACCATCCCGCCGTTCGTGGGCGCCGGCACCAGCGTGGTGACCGGGCCCCCCGAAGCGGAGACGGCCTGCAGCGCGAAACTCGGGCTGTTGAAAACGATGCGGCCGTCGTCGAGCCACGCGCCGCCGGGCAGAATCGGGTTGACGCCCACTTCGGCCACCTGCGTGGGTGTTCCGCCCCCCGCCACGGGAATCTTGAAGAGCTTGCCCTCGGCGGCGTAGGCGATCCACGCCCCGTCGGGAGAGAAGAAGGGGCCATCGCCGCCCTCGGTCCCGGGCAGCACACGTGGCTCGGCATCGTCGCGGTCGCGGATCATGAGCCTGGTGATCCCGGTCCGGCCATCCACGCCGCTGCCGCCTCGGCTGACAAACACCACGCGGGCCCCATCCCGCGACAGCGTGAAGGCGTTGCCGTAGTAGCCGGTGTGATTCACCCGGAGGTCGGGCAGGTCGAGGCTGAGGCGGGTGACGGGTGCCGGGACCGCTGTGCGCAGCTTCACCGCGAGGGCGACCGCCGTGAGCGTGGCGAGGACCGCGATCCCGCTCACGATGCGGAGCACCATCGGGCTCGCGGTGCTGCGGCGGCGCGCGGGTAGAGGTGGAGCAGTTGCTCCACCTCTACCGTTGAGCGCTGCCGCGAATTCCGCCGCACTCGCGAAGCGGTCGGCCGGGAGCTTCGCGAGGGCGGTGAGCACGGCGCCTTCGACGGCATCCGGAATGCTCTTCCGCTGCGCGGCCATCGGGGCCGGTTCGCCGGTCATCACCTTGGCGATGATGGCCTGCGCCGTCGGGCCGGTGAACGGCGGCTCGCCGAGCAGCATCTCGTAGGTCATCGCGCCGAGGGCGTAGACGTCGCTCCGGGCGGTGATCTCGCGCTCGCCCATCGCCTGCTCCGGCGACATGTAGTGCGGCGTGCCGAGGCTCATGCCGGTCTCGGTCATCCGGGTGCTGCCGGCGGTGCTGACCGCGAGCGCGATGCCGAAGTCGGCGACGAGGGCGCTCCCGTCATGGAGCAGCACGTTCTCCGGCTTGATGTCGCGGTGGATGACGCCGTGGCGGTGGGCGTAGTCGAGGGCACCGGCGACTTCGGTCGCGAGGCGGACCGCGTCGGCGATGGGGAGCTGCTTCTCGCGCGTCAGCCGGTCGCGGAGCGACTCCCCCTCGACGAAGGGCATGACGTAGTACGCCGTGCCGTTCACCTCGCCGCTGTCGATGAGGCCGAGGATGTGGGGGTGCTGCAGCGTCGCGATCGTCTTGATCTCGCGCAGAAACCGCTCGGCCCCGATGACGGCGGCGAGCTCGGGGCGGAGGACCTTGATGGCGACCCTGCGGTCGTGCTTGAGGTCCTGGGCGAGGTAGACGGTCGCCATGCCTCCGGCACCGAGTTCCCGCTCGAGGCGGTAACGGTCGGCGAGGGCGGCTGTAAGGGCAGCGAGGGGAGTTGTCACGCAGAGGGAAGATGTCGCACATACAGCATTTCCGCGAGTCGTGCCGACTTATCCCCCCGCGATGGCGCCGACCACCATGAACGGCTCCTCCCCGGCCACGACAGCTGGCGGCAGCGGCGCTTCCTTGGGTTCATGTGACAGGTCGATCCCACCCGCGAAGAATCGGATGAACGCCCGCCGCTTGTGGGTGACATGGTCTCGCACGGTGCCGCGCAGCATGGGGTAGCGGGCCTCGAGCGCATCAAGCACCGTCTGCTGCGACACCGGTGTGGCGACATCGAGCTGAACCTCGTCCGCCACACCCGCCAGCCGCCGGAGATGCTCCGGCAGGGTCACCCGGATCATGCCAGCGTCTGCGCCTCGACGGAGAGCACGGCGGGGAGGTCGCGCACGATCGCCGTCCAGCTGTCGCCGCCGTCGAAGGAGCCGTACACCTGGCCGCCGGTCGTGCCGAAGTAGATGCCGCACTTGTCGAGGGTGTCGACGCTCATCGCGCCGCGCAGGATGTTGACGTAGCAGTCCTGCTGCGGCAGCCCCCTGGTGAGCGGTTCCCACTCGTTGCCGCCGGTCTTGCTCCGGTAAACGCGGAGCTTCGCGTCAGGCGGATAGTGCTCCGAGTCGCTCTTGATCGGGATGACGTAGACGGTCTCGGGCTCATGGCTGTTGACCGCAATCGGGAAGCCGAAGTCGGTGGGCAGGTCGCCGCTGATCTCCCGCCACGATCCGCCGGCGTCGTCGCTCCGGAGGACATCCCAGTGCTTCTGCATGAAGAGCACGCCCGGCCGCCCCGGATTCATCGCGATCCGGTGGACGCAGTGGCCCACTTCGGCCGTGGGATCGGGGAGCGGGTACTTCGATTCGAGTCCCTTGTTGATCGGGATCCAGCTCTGGCCGCCATCGTCGGTGCGGAAGGCGCCCGCGGCGGAGATGGCGATGTAGAGCCGCTTCGGATTGGTCGGGTCCTGCACGATGGTATGGAGCCCCATTCCGCCGGCGCCGGGCTGCCAGAGGTGTCCCTTGGCACTGCGGAGCCCGGGGAGCTCCGCCCAGCTCCTGCCGCCATCGCTGCTCTTGAAGATGGCGGCATCCTCGACGCCGGCATACACGGTCTCGGCCTCGGTGAGCGACGGCTCGAGATGCCACACCCGCTTGAACTCCCAGGGATGCTGGGTGCCGTCGTACCACTGGTGCGTCCCGGGGGTGCCGTCGTAGGCGAACTTGTTCTCCACCGGCTCCCAGGTCTTCCCGCCATTCTCCGAGCGCTGGATGAGCTGCCCGAACCAGCCGCTCGTCTGCGAGGCGTAGAGCCGGTCCGGATTCACCGCCGAGCCCTTGAGGTGGTAGATCTCCCAGCCGCCGAAATGCGGACCGGCCACGGTCCACTGCTTCCGGGTGCCGTCGGATGTCAGGATGAATGCCCCCTTGCGGGTGCCGACCAGCAGGCGAATCCGGCTCATGGTGGCTCCTTGCCCAGGCAGAGAAGATCGATTGTCGGGTCGTCCGCGGTGACTCGGGCTTCGCCTTCGCGTGAGACGCGACGAGGGTTGGCGAAGGCAGCCATCATGGGGCGAGGAGGCGATCCGCGCCCGGTTCCGCGGCTGAAGCCGAACCGTCGCGGGAGCAACGGAGAGGGCGGCTTCCGGGGCGTTGGTCTGCGGGCCCCATGTTCGTGAAGATGGAGCCGCACCTGCGCCGTCGCCAGCCCGCCACACGGCTCGCGCCCGAGAACCGAACACCCCATTATTCCCCGCCATGACGACACCGAACTCGACGCCCAGCATCACCGACCGCTGGGGCGCCGGCGCCCCCGCCGGCTCCGATCCGCTCGATGGCCTGATCCACCTCTCGAATCTCCTCGGTCTCGAGACTCGGCTGGTGCAGCCGGGCGGTGGCAACACCTCCATCAAGATGAAGCTGCCGGCGCCTGACGGCGGCGAGGTGGACGCGCTGCTCGTGAAGGGGAGCGGCACCGACCTCCGCACCATCGGGCGCGCCGGATTCACCCGGCTCTCGCTGTCCAGGCTCGCGCCGCTCGGCACCATCGACGCGATGACCGACGCCGAGATGATGCGGTTCATGGCGGGGTGCATGCTGGGCGACGGACCCGCGCCGAGCGTCGAGACGCCGCTGCATTCGCTGCTGCCGCACCGGGTGATCGCCCATACGCATGATGTCGCGACGATGAGCCTCACCAACGTGAGCGACGGGGTCGCGGAGCGGCTGATCGCGGAACTGTTCGAGGGCGAGATCGTGTATGTGCCGTACACCAGGCCCGGCTTCCCGCTGGCCCGATCGGTGAGCGGCATGGTGCACACGATTCCGTCGAGCGCGATCGGGATGACGCTCGCACATCACGGTCTGGTCATCTTCGGCGACGACGTGAAGCAGTGCTACACCCGGATGGTGCGGGTCGTGAGCAAGATCGACGAGTACCTCGCGACCGCGCGCCGCGGCCGGAAGGTGCTCGGCCAGCAGGCCCGGCCCGCGGCCACTGCCGAAGATCGCAAGCGAGTGGCCGAAGCGGTGCTCCCCGCCGTGCGCGGCGCGCTCGGTGCAGGCGAACGGGTCGTGCTGCACTTCGACGACGACGAGAAGCTGCTCGACACCATCGGGCACGAGCGGGTCCCCATCCTGGTCAAGCGCGGCATGGCCACCCCGGAGCATCTGCTCCGCGCCGGGCGGCTGCCGCTCTGGCTCGACCTCGACCTTGCCGCCAGGCCCGAGGCGCTCGTCACCCAGGTGAAGAGCCAGATCGCGGTGCAGCATGCGGAGTACGAGACCTATCACCGCCGCTACGCCGCGGCCGGGGAGGCGCCGCTCGACGACTGGGCCAAGGTGATCCTCGCCCCCGGGCTCGGGATGATCACCGCCTTCAGCGACAAGAAGAACGCGGTCACCGCGAACCTCTGCTATCGCGCGACGCTCGAGTCGATCGAGAACGCCGAGGGGATCGACAAGTTCCAGTTCATCCCGGAGCCGGATGTCTTCGAGTTCGAGCACTGGCCGCTCGAGCGCCGGAAGATCGAGGAAACTCTCGCCAAGGAGCGCGCGACCAAGCTGCTGCCGCGGCACGTCGTGGTGGTGATCGGGGGCGGCAGCGGCATCGGCAAGACCGCCGCGATGCGCTTCGCCGAGGAGGGTGCGCACGTGGTGGTGGCGGACCTCGACGGCGCGGTCGCGGGGAAGGTCGCCTGCGAGATCGCCGCCAAGTTCCCGGGGCGGGTCATCGGCGGGCCCTGCGACGTGCGGGACGATGCCAGCCTCGATGCGCTCTTCCAGCGGACCGTGCTCGAGTTCGGCGGGCTCGACTGCCTCTTCTACACCGCGGGGATGCCGCCGCGCTTCGCGCCGATCACCGAGATCCGCCGCGAGGACCTGCAGCGTCAGCTCGACGTGCACTATCTCGGCGCGGTCGCCGCGGTCGGGCGCGCCGCGGTGATCATGCGCCGTCAGGGACTCGGTGGCTCGATCGTGGCCTCGGTGTCGAAGGCGGCCGTGGTGCCTGGCAAGGAGGCGGTGGCCTACGGCGGCAGCAAGGCGGCGCTGCTCCAGGCGCTCCGCGTCGCGGCGGTGGAGCTTGGCCCCGACAACATCCGGGTCAACTCGATCAATGCCGACCAGGTGGAAACACCGCTCTTCCTGCAGTTCGTGAAGGAGCGGGCGGCGAGCCGCGGCGTCACGATCGAGGAGCAGCTCGAGGTCTACCGGAAGCGAAATCTCATGGGCGCTTCGCTGATCCCCACCGAGGCGGTGGCGGATCTTGCGGTCCTCATGGCGAGCCGGAAATTCCAGTACACCACGGGCAACTTCCTGACGGTCGATGGCGGATTGCCGGAGGCGTTCCCGCGGTAGCCTGTCGTGGGGCGGACCGGTGGTCCGCCCCTACCCCCACGTCCCCTCAACGCCGGACATCCCGATGCTCCGCCTGACACGGCACCTGCGTGGCACCGCCCTCGCCCTGGGCCTCGCGCTCCCTGCCGCGCTCTCAGCCCAGATCCGGGCCAGCGAGAAGGCCTCGATCTCCCAGACGATCGACGGCACGGTGATCACCGTGGAGTATTCACGGCCGCAGGCGCGGGGGCGTGACTCGCTCTTCGGCGGCGAGGTGAAATGGAAGGAGGTCTGGACCCCCGGCGCCAACTGGGCGACGACGCTCGAGGTGAGCCGCGACATCCAGCTCGACGGGCACCCGGTGCCGAAGGGGAAGTACTCCGTCTGGATGGTGGTGGAGCCGGACCAGTGGACGGTGGTGCTCGACCCCCGCGCGCACCTCTTCCACATGAAGCATCCCGGGCCGGCGCCCGACCAGATCCGCTACGTGACGCACACGACCATCGCGCCGTACACCGAGGTGCTCACCTGGTCCTTCCCCGTCATCCGGGTGGACGGCGCGGTGCTGGCGATGCAGTGGGGGCGGACCCAGGTGAATCTCGACATCACGGTCGAGCCGTCTCATCAGCTGCTGATCGCCGCCCAGGACGCGGCACCATTCCTTGGTACGTTCACCTACACCACCAGGGAGGAGGGCGACACGACTCCGCCTTCCACCATCAGCTTCTCGCACGAGAACGGGATGCTGACGGCGCACTGGACCCCGGCCCCCGATCCGGAGATCGCGACCTTCGTACTGCTCCGCCTCAAGGATGACTGGTTCGTGATGGGGATCCTGCAGAACGGCAAGATCTTCGACGTGTTCGAGGAGGAGGTCTTCGAATTCTCGCGCACCGCCGGCAAGGTGACGGGCTTCGAGGTGCGGGGCCGGGCCGACAAGCTCGAGGGGGTCGGCGAGCGCCGCTCGGCCCCCTAGCTCCCGGGGTGCAGTGTCAGGCTGGCGAGCCTGGGTGATCCGTAGGCGTCGACGATGGTGAGCCGCACCCGGCTCAGGCTCACCGGCTCGAAACGATCGATGCGCCGGTAGCCGACGGTGGCTCCCTCGGAGAGGAGCCGCCAGCCGCCGCCCGACCAGCCCTCGAGGCGGTAGCCCGCGATGCACTGCCCCCGCTCGATCCGCTCGCCGAAGCTCGCCAGCCCGACCGACACCTCCCCGCCGAGAGCGACCTCCCAGCTTCCGGTGAACCCCGGGCCCGCGCGCCAGCGCGGACGCGCTCCCGCCGCAAGGTTCTCCGCGAACAGCCCCTGCAGCCGATCACCGAATGCGGTGAGGCGGGTGACATCCGTCTCGTGCAGCAGGCCGTCCGTCGTTGGCGGGACGTTGAGCAGCAGCTTGGCGTTCCGGCCCACCGAGGCGAAGTACAGCTCGGTGAGATCCTCGACGCTCCGGACCTTCGCATCCTCCTCCGGATGCCAGAACCATCCCGGCCGAATCGAGACATCCGCTTCGGCCGGGCGCCAGACGGTCCCGCGGGGATCGCCGTGCTGCAGCGCCTCGATGATGCCGGGACCGTCCGCGCCGGGCGCGGGAACGGCGGCAGGGTCGACCGTCGCCCAGTTAGGCTCCCCCGCGCTTCCCCGTTCGTTCCCGATCCAGCGTACGTCGGGACCGGCGTCCGAGAACATCACCGCCCCCGGCTGCAGCCGGCGGACGGTGCCGAAGATCCGGGGCCAGTCGTAGCGCTGCCGCTTGCCGTTCGGTCCCTCGCCGTTGGCGCCATCGAACCAGACCTCCCGGAGCGGGCCGTAGCGGGTGAGCAGTTCGGTGAGCTGCGCGACGTAATAGTCATTGTAGGCGGGGGAGTCGCCGTAGCGCGGTTCGTGCCGGTCCCACGGCGAGAGATAGAGGCCGGCGCCGATCCCTTCGGCGCGGCAGGCATCCACGAACTCCCGAACGACATCGCCATGGCCGTCCCGCCAGGGACTCGAGGCCACCGAGTGTGTGGTGAGCGCGCTGGGCCAGAGGCAGAAACCGTCGTGATGCTTGGCGGTGAGCACCATGGCGCGAAAGCCCGCGGCCCTGGCGGTCCGCGCCCACTGACGGCAGTCGAGTCTCGCGGGATGGAAGATCGCGGGGCTCTCGGTGCCTTCGCCCCACTCGCGATTGGTGAAGGTGTTCACGCCGAAGTGGAGAAAGAGCGCGCGCTCATCCCGCTGCCAGGCGAGCTGCGCCGCCGTCGGCCGAGGGCGCCCGGGGACCGTCGCCGGCCCGGAGGCGCGCGCCGCGCCGAGCAGTGCGGCGGAGAGCGTGAGAAACTCCCGGCGATCGAGATGAGAGGCGCTCACGAATGGACCTCGGGTGTGCCGTCGAACTCGAGCGCGATGACCGAACAGGTCGCATCGGGCGCGGAAGCGGGGAGCGAGAGCTCCACGCCCTGATCGCGGACGACCGTGTTCAGCGGTTCCGTCGGATCAGTGAGCAACCGAGCCGTCCGCACCGGTGTGCGGAGTCCTGGCACGAGGAGCGAGGTCCCCGGCCAGTCGGCGAGAAACAGATTGAGGCGGTTCCCGGCGCTCGTCGCGCGGAACGGCGCACTGCTGAAAGGGGACGCGGTCGTGCCGTAGATGGCTTCGCCGTTCACCCGCATCCACCGCCCCAGCGCCTGCAGCCGCTCGGTGCTTTCCTCGGGGAAGGTCCCGTCGGGTTTCGGGCCGACATTGAGCAGCAGGTTGCCGCCCTTCGACGCCGTCTCCACCAGCAGCCCGACGATCTGACCGAGCGACTTGAAATCGTGATCGTGGCTGTTGTAGCCCCAGTTGTGGTTCATCGTCATGCACGACTCCCAGTCGACGCCGGGCCAGCCGGTCGCCGGCACCTCCTGCTCCGGAGTGCGGAAGTCGCCGAGCGGAGTGGTGATCGGTTTCGCCGACCAGCCCTCGACCCGGTTGTTGACGATCACGTTCGGCTGCAGCGCCCGGCACTTCTGATAGAGCGCTTCGCCCATCTCGTGCGTCCAGGTGCCCTCCCACTGGCCATCGAACCACATCACTCCGATGTCGCCGTAACGGGTGAGCAGTTCCGTGACCTGGGCGTGCAGGTACGCGAGGTAGCGCGCGAACTTCGCGCCCGCGGTGCCGCGCTTGCCGGCTTCCCAGTCGCGGCGCGGCAGGTAGTCGGGGTGGTGCCAGTCCATGATCGAGTGATACCAGCAGATCTTCATGTCCTGCCGCCGGCACGCCTCGGCCATTGCCTTCATGATGTCACGACGGAACGGCGTCGAGCGGACGCAGAAGTTGGTGTGCCGGGAGTCGAAGAGTCCGAAGCCGTCGTGGTGCTTGGTCGTGATGGTGACGTATCGCATGCCCGCTTCCTTCGCGAGTGCGACCCACGCGTCGGCATCGAAGCGCACCGGATTGAACCGCCCGACGAGCGTGTCGTATTCGCTCAGCGGAATGTGGGCGTTATTGCGAATCCACTCGGCGTAGTCGGTGCGGCCGCCCCATTCGCCGCCGAGGATGGAGTAGAGGCCCCAGTGGATGAACATCCCGAACCGGGCCTCGCGCCACCAGGCCATCCGGTCGTCGCCGGCGAGAGGGGAGGCGGCGTGTGTGGTCAGCGCGCGGACCGCTTCGGGGCCGAACGCCGCGAGACTCGCCGCGGCGGCGCTGCTCTGCAGGAAGGAACGGCGGTCGATCATCCAGAACGGATCGGACATCGGTACGCGGTCTCCAGCCGGTGAAGTGAAGATGCGGTGCTCGTCAGGCGGCCGCAGGAAACTCCCGGTCGGCGCGAATCCAGAACCAGAGCAGCGCGCCCACCATGGCAAATCCGGTCCCCGTGGCGAGTGCCGCCGGCCAGCCGAACAGCTTGACCGTGAAGGGCACCATCAGCGCCCCGATGCCACCGACCACGTTGCCGCCCGTGTTCAGCACCCCGCAGGCGCTCGAGGAGTGTTTCCCGGAGACCGAGATCGTGGCCGCCCAGAAGGGGCCTTCCGCCATCTGCTGGAAGCCGAGGCAGAGCGAAAGGAAGACGACGGCGACGACCGGATTGCGAGCATTCGCGCCAGCGAGCAGCAGCAGTCCCGAGAGGATCAGTCCGGTCATCACCGGAACGCGGCAGCCGAAGGTCATCCCGCGGCTCTTGCAGAGCCGGTCGGAGAGCAGTCCACCGATGAGCGCGCCGACGGCGCCGGTGAGCCACGGGGCGGCCGAGTACATGCCGCTCTCCAGGACCTTGAAGCCGCGATTGTCCACCAGATAGACGAACAGCCAGTTGAAGAAGAAGTAGAAGACGTAGTTGCTGCAGAAGTAGCTGGCCGCGAGCAGCAGGATCTGCGGATCCCTGATCACCAGCTTCCAGTCTCCTCTGGCGATCGGCGTATCGTGGGCCGGCCGGCCGGCATCGATGAGCGCCAGCTCGTCGAGGCCGACCGCGGGATGCTCCGCCGGTGTATCGCGCGCGTACCACCACCAGACCCCGGCGAGGAGGAACCCGAGCGGCGCGGTGAAGAGGAACGACTCGCGCCAGCCGTAGGTCTCCATCAGCCAGGCGATCAGCGGTCCGGTCGCCGCGGCTCCGAGCGTCAGCCCGACGTTCGACATGCCGTTCGGGAAGGCCCAGCCCGCGACGGGAAACCAGGCGCAGGTCATCGCGCCGCCGGTCACCGGATAGAACGGCGCCTGCGCCACTCCCATCAGCGCCCGCAGGGTCACGAGTGCTGCGATCGTGGCGAGCGGGGCACCGAGGCCGCGGTCCGGAATGAGCCCGATCATCAGGTTCAGGACGCCCCAGAGCGCCGCGATGATCGTCATCGTCTTCCGGCTGCCCAGTCGCTCGCCGATGACCCCACCGGGAAACTGGAAGATGCCGTAGCCCCAGGCAAACGCCGCGAGAATGAAGCCGAGCTGGACCTGGCTGAGACCCAGGTCCCCCATCATGTGCTCGCCCGCGACGGACATGTTGGTCCTGAGCACGTAGGCGATGACGCTCGCGACCGTGAGCAGGACGAGGATGCGCCAGCGGATCGTGGTGGAGCCTGCGGGATGGACGACGGACGGCTGATTCAGGAGAGGTTCCGGGGCTCGAGGAAGACACCCACGGCCGGAGGGGCCGGCCGTGGGTCGCGATCCCCAAACTGTCGCGCGATCGTCTATCCGGATAGACCCCTACTGGCGACAGACCGCCTTGGGATCGCCGTGCGGCCCGTTCACCAGGGGGCGGTGATCCATGTTGCCGATCTGGATCGCCACGTCGCGCACCAGCCTCGCGACGCGTGCGAGCGCCTCGTAGTCGATGTACGCAGGCTCGTCGGTGACCTGGTGGTAGTCGAGATGCTCGCCCCGGGAGAGCGCCGTCGCCGGAATGCCGTACCGGGCGTAGCTGTAGTGGTCGGCGCGGCAGTAGTACTGCAGCGGATGCCCGGGCTGATCGAACTCGTAGTTGAACGTGAAAGGCTGCGGCTGCCGCGCGTTCACCGCCTCCAGGGTATCCCCGAATTCGGTCGAGAGCCGTCGCGAGCCGATCACCTCGAGGTAGCCAACTCCACCCTTGGGCAGATCCGCCGCGTCGCCCCGGCCAATCATGTCCATGTCCACCTCGGCGACGATCGAGTCCCTCGGCACCGTCGGATGATCGGTGAACCACTTGGAGCCGAGCAGGCCGAGCTCCTCGGCGGTGTGGGAGACGAAGAGGATCGAACGCTTCGGCCGGTTCGGCAGCCTGCTGATCGCGCCGGCGATCTCCAGCAGCGCCACGGTGCCGGTCCCGTCGTCGTCGGCACCGTTGACGATCGAGTCGCGCCGAGGCGGGTGGATCCGGCGGAGGCTGTCGAGGATGACGGTGATCTGCCGCTGCTCCTCCGCAGTCGCCGGCCGCTCCGGCGAATCGGCACCCATGGGGCGCACCACGCGATTGAACGCACGCAGCGAATCGTGGTCGACCGGCGTCGTGAGTCCGACGTGGTCGTTGTGCGCCGAGACCGAGACGTAGGTCGCACGGAGCTTCGGATCGCGGCCCGGCAGGATGGCGACGACGTTGCGGGCCGGGAGCGGGAAGGGCTGGAACGATACCGCCGCGTGTCCATTCACCGTTCGCCCATCGGTGCCCGGCGCCAGATCGGCGGTGCCGTGGCCGAGCAGCTGGGTGGCGGCGCGCTCCGAGAGCATCAGGATCATCGGTCCGGTGCTGCTGTCCGCTGAGCCGACGGCCAGCGAGCCGCGTCGCATCTGCGGGACGATCGCGGAAGGCAGCCGGTCGAGGAGCACGGCACCGACGGCGACGGCGCCGCTGAAGCGGGAATCACCCAGCACGGCGCGGACGCCCCGCGGCGGTGCGTCAGGCGCGAGCCCGAGGATCACGAGTTTCCCGCGCGCGGCATCCGCACTCAGCCAGGTGGCGGGATCGTTGAGCAGTCCGCCATAGACGGCGCGGACGTTCGTGAAGTCACGCGTTCCGGCACCGTTCTGGCCGTACGGCAGCAGGTCGATGTCGAAGTGAATCGTGTTGCCGTCGGCCTCGAGCCAGCTCGTCGTATCCGGCGCGACTCGTCCGAGCGGGACGGTCTGGAAGTAGCCGCCGCCGTCGCCGGCCGGCTTCAGGCCGAGGCGCTTGAACTCCGCGGCGACGTAGTCGGTGGCCAGCAGGGCTCCTCGAGTGCCCGGGTCGCGGCCCATCATCGAATCGTCCGCCAGCGCGAAGAGCAGGGTGCGGAGGTTCGCCGCCTTGATGGGATCCTGGGCCTGGAGTGATGGGGCGCACAGGATGACGGAGAGCAGCAGCGTGGGCAGGCGACGGGGCATGGCCGGGTGTCCAGGGTGTGGGAGATACCGTGCCGGACGGTCCGGCCCTGCGTCAGGATTCACGCCGCTCGGGCGATTGCCAGCGGGGAACGTGCGTGGCAACTTGAGGGTGCTGAACGTTGGTTGCCCCTCTCCCTCAAGAACTCATCGGCGATTCTATGGCTGACAAGAAGATCATCACGGTGCTGGGTGCCACCGGCGCCCAGGGTGGCGGACTGGTCCGCGCGATCCAGCACGACGCTTCCTCCCCGTTCCGCGCGCGTGCGGTCACTCGCAATCCCGCCTCCGATGCGGCGAAGGCGCTCGCCGCGCTGGGCGCGGAAGTCGTCGCCGGGGATGTGGACGACGAAGCGAGTCTCAAGCGCGCCTTCACCGGCGCCCACGGTGTGTTCGGCGTGACCTTCTTCTGGGCGCACATGTCGCCGGAGCGGGAGCTCGCCGACGCCGCGCGCATGGCCAAGGTGGCGAAGGAGACGAAGGTCGCCCACTTCCTCTGGTCGACGCTCGAGGACACCCGCAAGTGGATCCCGCTCAGCGACAACCGGATGCCGACCCTCGGCGGGAAGTACAAGGTGCCGCACTTCGACGCCAAGGGCGAGTCCAACCACTTCTTCACCGATGCCGGCGTCCCGACGACGATGCTCAACACGTCGTTCTACTGGGACAACTTCATCTACTTCGGCGCGGGGCCGAAGCCCGGGCCCGATGGCAAGCTCTACCTCACCATGCCGATGGGCGACAAGAAGCTGCCGGGGATCGCGTCGGAGGACATTGGCAAGTGTGCCTATGGGGTCTTCAAGCGCGGCGCGGAATTCATCGGCAAGAGCATCGGCATCGCGGGCGAACACCTGACCGGCGCCGAGATGGCGGCAGGACTGACGAAGGCGCTCGGCAGGCCGGTGCTGTACAACGACGTCTCGCCGGAGGTCTACCGCAGCTTCGGCTTTCCCGGCGCCGATGACCTGGGCAACATGTTCCAGTTCAAGCGCGACTTCAACGCCGACTTCTGCGCGGCCCGGAGCATCGAGTTTTCCCGGAGCCTGAATCCGGCGCTGCAGAACTTCACCCAGTGGCTCTCCGCGAACGCCGCCAAGATTCCGCTCGAGTGACGGTGCGGAGCGGCCGGGGACGGCCGCTCCCACCGGTGTGGGGGTGCGCGTCCGCGCGCGCCCCTACGGCGTCCCCGCCTGGTACGGTGCCAGCTGTTCCTCCACCGTCTTCTTGTCTCCCACGACCGTGATGGTCATCCGGCTCGGGTCGAGATACTTCGACGCGGTCGCCTTGATCTGGTCCGGTGTCACCCCCAGCACGTTCTTGACGTAACCCGACAGCCAGGCATCGCCGAGACCGTACTGATCCACGAACTGGAGCTGGCTGATCACGCCGTAGCGTGAGCTGTTCTGGATGGTGAAGATGCCCACCATGTTGTTCTTGATTCCGTTCAGCTCCTTCTCCGCTGGCGCTTCGTTCCGGAGCCGTTCGGTCTCGTAGAATATCTCCTTGAGTGAGGCGCCGGTGACGTTCGTGGTCACGTCAGCGACTTCCACCCACAGCGCGGTCTTTGGCCAGGAGCCCACGAAGGAACCGGGGGAGTAGGTGTACCCCTTGTCCTCGCGGATGTTGCTGGTGATGCGGGAGCCGAAGGAGCCGCCGAGCAGCGCGTCGGTCACGCTGAGCCGGATCCAGTCGGCGCTCGAGGGATCGGCTACCGGGAGACCCACGCGGAGCGAACTCTGCACCGCGTCGGGCCGGTCGATCAGCGTCACCTGGCGGTGGTTCACCGGGGTCGGCGGATTCACCGTCGCGGCGGGGCCGGCGGCCCAGCCGCCGAACGCCGTGCGGACGGCGCGCTCGACCCGCGCCGCATCGTAGACGCCGCTGATGTAGAGATGGCTCCGCCGCGCACCGTAATTCTTGGTATAGAAGCCCCGCACCTTGCCGGCGGTATAGCTCATCAGCATCGCTTCGGGGGGGACGACCCGCCCGTAGGGATGATTAGGGAAGAGCATCTCGCGGAACTTCGCCCGGGCAATCTGCCCCGGCTGGGTCATCGAGATGGCGTTGTCGCGCGCGCGGTTGGCGCGCACCCGCTCCACATCCGCCGGCGCGAACTTCGGGTGCAGCACGACATCGGCGAGGAGCGCGATGTACCGGTCGGCATTCTCGCTCAGCACCTCGCCGCCGACGCTCACGCCGTCGTCCGACGAGCCCGCGCTGACCGCGCCGCCCATCTCGGCCGCTTCACGGGAAATGTGACTCCCCGCGCGGCTGGTGGTGCCTTCGAGCAGCATGTCCGCGGTGAGTCCGGAGAGCTGCACTTCATCCGCGGCCTCGTCGATGCCGCCGGTCGCGATCTGGAGACTCACCGCGACCTTCGGGACGAGACCGTAACGCACCAGGGTGACCTGCAGTCCGTTCGGCAGGGTGAAGTTCTTCCGCGGCGGGAGCCGGAAGTCCTTCGGCGTTCCGGGTGCCGGGGGCAGTTCCTTCTGAGCCAGCGCCGGAGTCGCGACGAGCGCGAGGCCCGCCAGAATCGTGATGACGCGCATGGGAGTCCGCCTCACTGGCTGCCGGCCGCGGCCGCCTGCCTGGCGCCGGGCACGATGGTGTAGACCGTGCGATTCTCGCGGCGGA
>JBGASX010000145.1:0-4571 GCA_044229445.1 Gemmatimonadales bacterium
GCTGCACGGAGCCGGTGAGCAGCGAGCCGACGCCAAGTTCGCTGGCGATCGCCCGCTCATCGAGCCCCTTCGCCTGCAGCGCCGCCGCGCTGGTGCGGCCGATCACGCGGACCCCATTCTTCGCGAGGGCGCGGGTGATCTCCTCCGCGAGGCCGATCCCGAAGTAGTCGTCCGCCTTGTCCCCGCTGAGGTTCGCGAGCGGCAGCACCGCGAGGGAGCGATCGGCCGGCCGATCCGTGGTCGCCCCGGGAGCGCGGCGCATGATCCAGAACCCGACAGCCAGGGCAATCACCACGAGGCCAATCGCGGCCAGTGTGAGCGGCGTCCGCCCCGGCACCAGCGCGCGGGGACGCTCCGCGGCACCCGAAGGCGTCGTCGCGGACTCGAGCGCGGCGAGGATGTCGTTCGCGGACCCCGGCCGCCGGCTCGGGTCCTTCTCGAGGCACTGCATCACCACCGCGGCGACGGCCGGCGGGACGGCCGCATTCCTCGAGGCAAGGGACGCGGGCGACTCGGTGATGTGCGCCGCGATGAGCTGCTGCGGCGTCGTGTGCCGCGCGAAGGGGTGCGCGCCGGCGAGGAGTTCGTAGCCGAGCACACCCCAGGCGTAGAGATCGGCCCGGCGATCGACATCGCCCCCCACCGCCTGCTCCGGCGCCATGTAGGCCGGCGTCCCGATCGACCCGCCGGCCTGCGTCAGCGTGGCGCTGGCGACCGCACCGTCCTGGGTACGGGAGGCCGTGATCGCCTTGGCGATCCCGAAGTCGGTGACCATCGCCGCACCGTGGGAGAGCAGCACATTCTCCGGCTTGATGTCGCGATGGACGACCCCCTCGCCATGCGCGTACGCGAGTGCGCGTGCCACGTCGCGGAGGATGTTCACCCGCTCCGCCAGGCTCAGCGCTGACCCGCCCGCCAGGCGGTGCCGGAGCGATTCGCCCCGTACGTAGGGCATGGTGTAGAACGCGAGGCCGGCCGCCTCGCCCGTCGCCAGCACCGGAACGATGTTGGCCTGCTGCAGCCTTGCCGCGACGGCGATCTCCCGCGCGAAACGCTCCGCACTCACCCCCGCCGCGAGTTCCTCCGCAAGCACCTTCACCACGACCTCGCGACCCAGGGCCGTTTCCCTGGCCAGGAAGACCCGCGACATGCCGCCGCCACCAAGCTCCCGCTCGAAGTGGTAGCGGTCCGCCAAGGCCTGCCGGAGGCGTTCGTCGGAGGTGCTCAGGAGCGGTCCTGCGTGGGGGACATCACGATGGCTCCGGAGGGGAGTCGGGCGGAAGGGCGCGGGAAGACTGGGAGAATATGTCGCGGGTCTCGCGTTTCCGCCTCCCCCGCCTGCCGGCGAACGTCCTCAGCCCTCGCCGCGACGCTTCCGGAGGTAGGTACCGGTGCCGTACGCCAGGAGGATCGCCGCCGTGGCGGTCAGCGTTCCGGCGATGAGCCCGCCGAGCGTCGCCCAGAATGCGCCGGGGTCTTCCGGTGTGGCGGCGCCGCCTGACGCGGCAAGGCGGGCGAGCACGGCCGTCGTCGCCCAGCTGCCGAGCGTGAACCCGAGGGCATTCGTGAGGGCGAACCGCGCCCGCTCCAGCGTGTGCCCGAGCAGCACGATCGCCGCGAGGTACGGCGAGAACGCAAAGGCCCACCAGAGCACGGGCACCTGCTGCCAGCCAGGGAGTCGCGGCACCATCAGGAGCCGGTAGATCGCGAGGCTGATTGCCGTGGCGATGATGCCGACGACGAGTGCCTGCACGGCACCCCGAACTAGCCCACGCAGCATGAGTCCGGACAGTGAGAGAATGGCATCAGACCATCGCGTCCAGATGGGGGAGCAGCACGATGCCAGCCTGGTCGTCGGCTGCGGAGTGTGCCACCAGGGCGACACAGGGCGCGCCCGAGCGATTGAGAACCAGGTGCGGCATGTCGGCCGGGATGTAGATGTATTCGCCGGCCCGCGCCGTGAGGTGCTGCTCGAGCCGCTCCCCAAAATACATCTCCGCCGCCCCTTCGATGATGTAGGCACCGGTCTCGATGCCCTGATGCAGGTGGGTCTTTGCCCGGGCACCGTCGGGCAGCGTCAGCACCGTCATGCACAGTCCGCGTGCACCGACGGTGGCCCCGGTGAGCCCGGTCAGATACGTGAAGCCCTGCTGACCGACATAGCCGGGGCCGGAAGGAATCACCCGGCAGGTAGGGGGAGTCATGTTACATCGTCCTCAGTCGTCGTCCTCGACCGCATCGTAATACTCGTCAGCCGCGGGACAGCTCTCCTCCTCGGTGTCACTGGTACAGAGCCAGCCCGCCAGCTCGCGGATCCGGTTCACCGTCACCTCGGAGGGGCAGTCGAGATTGACGGTCGGCTCGAGCGTGCCACCAGAATACTCGGACGCGACGAAGGCACAGTGCGCGGTGGCGTAGGCCGTCCATGCCACCTGCGCTGAATCGAGCTGGGGCCGCCGGTCATCCTCCGTGGCATCCGGTGCGAGCGCCGACTGGAGGTCGCCGAGCAGCCGCTCGAGCAGTGCGCGCCGCTGGCGGTACTGCCGGTCGGCGCAGACGCGCATATCGAATTGCGTCGTCACCGAGTCCGGGCAGGTCGGCACGTCGCGATCCTGCGCACGTACCGCGGCAGGAACGACCAGGATCGCGCAGAGCAGCAGCGAGCGTCGCATCCTCTCTCTCCCGGGACCGGATCCGTACACCAACGTATTCGCCCGCGTCTACCGCCGCGGGGCCGCGAGCCGAAACGCCGCAAATTGCCCCGCCGCGGAGTTCGGCGCCACCACGACATCATACCATCCCGGCTCCGCCGCCGTCTTGAGAGTCGGCTGCACGCTCGCGAGATCGGCGCGACGAAACGTGAAGTGCACCGTCGCCGACTCCCCCGGCTCGAGCCGCACCGCCTGGAATCCCTTGAGCTCGCGCACGGGCCGGGTGAGGCTCGACACGCGCTGATGGATGTAGAGCTGCGCGACTTCCCGCACCGCCCGCGCGCCGAGATTGGTGAGCGTCGCACTCACGCCGAGCGAGCCGTTCCAGGGCAGGAGCTCGGCGTCGAGTTGCGTGTCGCTGTAGTCGATCGCGCTGTAGGTGAGCCCATGCCCGAACGGATAGCGCGCATCGTTGGTGGCCTCGATGTAGCGCGCGCGGTAGTCCTCGCCGTCGTAGTGGAGCGGACGCCCCGTGGGGCGGTGATTGTAGAAGTACGGCTCCTGTCCCGATACCTGCGGAAAGCTCACCGGCAGCCGGCCCGACGGACTCTCGACGCCGAAGAGCAGATCGGCGAGCGCATTCCCCGTCTCGGAGCCCAGGAACCAGCAGGCCAGGAGCGCCGGCGCCTGCGCGATGGCACCCTCGAGCGCGAGCGCCCGGCCATGGCGGAGGAGCACCACGATCGGCTTCCCCGTCTCGGCGACGGCCTCGGCCAGTGCCAGCTGTGGCGCCGGGATCCCGATCGACACTCGCGACGAGGCTTCGCCCGACATCCAGGTATCCTCGCCCACCGCGAGCAGGACGACATCGGCGCGGCGAGCCGCTTCGACCGCGGCGGAGATGCCGCCTTCGACCGGTGCACGCACGCCGCACCCCTCCACCACCTCGAGGAGCGAGGGATCGGCCAGCGCAGCCAGGACTCCCTCGGCGAGACTCACCTCATGGGCGTGATCGGGGAAGAGCGCCCACGGCCCGGCGAGGCTCGCATGGTCCGCGCCCCAGGGACCGATCAGTGCGATGCGCTGGCCTTGCGGGCTGAGCGGGAGCAGGCCGCCATCGTTCCGCAGCAGGACGATGGAGCGGCGCGCCGCTTCCCGCGCGAGCGCCACCGTCGCCGGCAGGCGGATCTGGCTCTTCTCCTTGTCCAGGTCCATCGAGCGGTACGGATTCTCGAACAGTCCCAGCGCGCGCTTCACGTGCAGCACTCGGCGCACCGCGCGATCGAGCGCCGCCATCGGCACGGCACCTTCCCGCACCAGCGTGGGGAGGTACTTCAGGTAGATCCCGCTCGCCATCGACACATCACAGCCGGCGAGCAGCGCCTTCCGCGCGGCATCCCTGTCATCCGCCGCGTAGCCGTGATCGATCAGCTCCTGCTCCGACATCCAGTCCGACACCACCAGCCCCTTGAAGCCCCACTCGGTCCGAAGGATGTCGGTGAGCAGATGGTGGTTCGCGGTAGAGGGTACGCCGGCGATGTCGTTGAAGCTCGACATCACCGAAAGGGAGCCCGCGTCCACACCCGCCCGGAACGGCGGCAGGTGCAGCTCGCGGAGGGTCGCCTCGGACAGCTCGGCGCTGTTGTACTCCATGCCGCCGTTCACGGCGCCGTAGGCGGCGAAGTGCTTCATGGTGCTCAGCAGGCTGTCGTCCCGCCGGAGATCGGGACCCTGGAATCCCCGCACCCGCGCCGCCGCCAGCAGCGAACCGAGATACGGATCCTCGCCCGAGCCTTCGACCACTCTTCCCCAGCGCTGGTCGCGGGCCAGGTCCACCATCGGCGCGAAGGTCCAGTGGATCCCGGACGCGGTCCCCTCGATGGCTGCGGCGCGTGCGGTGCGTTCGGCGAGATCCGGATC
>JBGASX010000058.1:0-31214 GCA_044229445.1 Gemmatimonadales bacterium
AGGGCGGCGCGCATGAGGCCCATCATCCGGCGGAGATTCGCCTCGTAGGCGCGGGCGCTCGCCTCGCTGAAGGCGCCGTCGCTCTCGCCCTGCATCCAGACGATGCCGGCGGGGACCAGGTGGTCGATGCGGCCATCGCCGTCGATGTCTGCATCCCGTACGGCGAGACGGATGGTCGCGAGGAACTGGTCGTAGCTGTTGATGCCGTTGCCGTCGGCAAAATCGGGATCCCAGGTGCCGAAGCCCGACGCGCCGCTCGCGAGCGAGGAGCCACCGCGCGCGTACTTCACGATGGCCACCCGCGTCTCGGGTTCCAGGGCGGCCATGCGATGCGCAAAGGCGAGTTCGGGGCCGAATCGGTCGCTGAGCCGATTGGTGACGCCGTCGGTGCGGAAGCCGAGGCCGTGCCCGGGCTGCACCGGCTGCCAGATGCCGCGGCCGTCCACCGGCTGGTTGTCAGGGGTGGGATTGGCTTCGTAGATGTACGCCGTCGAGTGTGGTGTCCTGAAGTCGGCCGGAAGCTCGGCCGCGAACCCGAAGCCCTCCATGTTCGACTGTCCGCCGAGGTAGTAGACTCGGTAGAGGTGTCCCGTGTCGCCGAGCGGGGCGGGGGAACGGGGAGTGCTGCAGCCGGCGGTGAGCAGGGTGCCGCCGAGCACGGCGCTCAACAGGAATCGGTGCGAAGGCATCGGGCGTTGCCGGTGGGAGAGGCGCGAACCGTGACGTGCCGAAAGCTACGGCGCCGCGGACCGTGTGGCCAATCGCCCGATCGCATCTCCCGATGCTGCGGCGCTATCCTTCTCCCGATTGGTTTGACTCACCCCGCACCCCGCCCAGACAGCCGGTTTTCTGCATCCCTCCCAAGGAGGCCTCATGCACCACGACGTGGAATCACTGCTGGGCATGTACGACCGCGGCAACCTCTCCCGTCGCCAGCTGGTGCAGGGGCTGGTGGCGCTCGGGATCGGTCCCTACCTCGGGGGGGCATTCTCCGGTGCGCCGCGGCGGCCGCAGTCACCGGGGCTCTTTCCGACGCGCACGCTGAACCATGTGACTCTCTTCGCGTCGGATGTCGCGCGCTCGAAGGCGTTCTACCAGCGCCTGACGGGCCTGCCGATCCGGGCGGAGGACAAGGACTACTGCGAATTCCGGCTGGAAAGCGGCTTCCTGGGGATCTACGAGCCGGATGCTGGCGATCGGCCAGGATTCAACCACTTCTGCTTCGGCATCGACAAGTATGACCCGCAGGCGACGCTGAACACGCTTAAGCAAGCGATGCCCGAGGCGAACCCCACCTTGGAGGGCGAGAATCAGGTGTATCTCCAGGATCCGGACGGGGTGCGGGTGCAGTTCGCGGATGTCGGATACAAGCGCTGACGCGGGCCGATGAGAACTCTGAGGGGATTGGAGGAGCGTTGACTACATGACCGTCATCCGCATGGACAACGTCGGGGTCGTGGTGGAGAATCTCGATGCCGCCATCGCCTTCTTCCGCGAGCTCGGGCTCTCGCTCGAGGGGCGCATGCCCATTGAGGGGGACTGGGCGGGCCGAGTCACCGGCGTGCACGGGCAGCGGGTCGAGATCGCGATGATGCGCACCCCCGACGGCCACAGCCGGCTCGAACTCTCCCGCTTCGATGCTCCCGCCATCGCCTCCGATCATCGTACCGCCCCGGTGAACTCGCTGGGCTACCTCCGTGTCATGTTCACGGTCGCTGACATCGACGACACCCTCGCCCGGCTGGCCCGGCTCGGTGCGACGGTGGTGGATGAAGTCGTGAACTACGAGGACATCTACCGGCTCTGCTACATCCGGGGCCCCGAGGGACTGCTCATCGGGCTCGCGCAGCAGCTCCGGTAGCACACTCCGATGGAGATGCCATGACTCCGAAGACCCTGTACGAGGCGCTCGGCGGCGCGCCCGCCGTCGAACGCCTGGCGCATGCCTGGCACGAGCGCGTCCTGGCCGACGAGGTCGTGGCGCATGCCTTCAGCCACGGCTTCCATCCGCAGCACACCGAGCGGCTCGCGGCGTACTGGGGCGAGGCGTGGGGCGGACCGCCACGGTACAGCACCCAGCTCGGCAGCGAGACCGCCGTCGTGCGGATGCACAGCGGGAATGGGGTGCACGAGGAGATGGATCGTCGCGCGATCGCCTGCTTCGATGCGGCGATGGAGGATGCCGGGATCAGCGACGCCACGCTGCGCCGAGTGCTGCACGAGTACTTCGTCTGGAGCACCACGACTCACCTCGCGGCCTACCCGCGGAACCCCGACGAGGTGCCAGCGGGGCTCACGGTGCCGCGCTGGTCGTGGGACGGTCTCGAGCGCTGAGGCGGCGCCGCGCGAGATGCCCGCCGTCGGCCCGGGGAGCCCCGGTTCCCTTTTCTTCTCCCCTGACGGTCGTATTATAGGAAACCGAGCCCTCTCGACCCATGGACGATAGCGATCGTGCCCCGGCTTCCGCTGCAGCAACAGGTCCGCTTCTGCCAGGCCTCCGACGGGGTCCGGCTGGCGTATGCCGTCGCGGGGAAGGGGCCACCGCTGGTCAAGGCGTCCAACTGGCTCAGCCATGTGGAGTTCGACTGGAAGAGCCCGGTCTGGCAGCCGTTTCTCGAGCGGTACGCGCGGACCCGCACCATCATCCGGTACGACGAGCGCGGTTGCGGTCTCTCCGACTGGAAGGCCGCCGACCTCTCCTTCGAGTCCTGGGTCCGGGACCTCGAAACCGTGGCCGACGCCGTCGGCCTGCGCCGCTTCCCCCTGCTCGGCATCTCCCAGGGTGGCCCGATCGCGGTCGCCTACGCCGTTCGTCATCCTGAACGGGTCAGCCACCTCATCCTCCACGGCGCCTACTCCCGCGGATTGCTGCGCCGCGACCTCTCGCCCGACCATGTCATGGAGGTCGACACCCTCCGCAACCTGATTCGGCTCGGCTGGGGCCGGGAGAATCCGGCGTTCCGTCAGGTGTTCGCCTCGCGCTTCATTCCCGGCGGCAGCCTGGAACAGCTCGAGTGGTTCAACGAACTGCAGCGGGTCTCCAGCACCCCGGAGAATGCGCTGCGGCTCTTCGACACCCTCTGCCACATCGACGTGCGGGAGCTGGCCCCGCGGGTCACCTGTCCGACCCTGGTCATCCACTGCAACCGGGACGCGGTGGTGCCCTTCGAGGAGGGATGTCTCTTCGCCTCACTGATTCCCGGGGCCCGCTTCGTCTCCCTTGAGAGCCGCAACCACCTCCTGCTCGAGGGGGAACCGGCGATGCAGCAGTACTTCGATGCGGTGGACGATTTCCTCGGCGATGCCGTGGAGCCGGCGGTGGACGCGATCCCCGCCGTCTCGTTCGCAGTGCTGACGAGCCGGGAGACCGAAGTGCTGGATCTGATCGCGCGCGGCCTCGACAACGCGGCGATCGCGTCGCGGCTCGAGATCACGCCCAAGACGCTCAGCAATCACATCACCAACACCTTCGCGAAGCTCGGCATCACCACCCGCGCGCAGGCCATCGTGCGGGCCCGCGACGCCGGACTGGGGAGATAGGAGGGAACTACCACCGTACCCCGCTGTCTCCTGCCGCTGGTCCCCCACGACTGGGGCCCCGACCCCATTTCTGATCCCTTCCCCCCGATTCTCGCGCCTTCGCTAGGAGCACGGCCTCATGTGCCCGATGGCACGGAGTCCTAGCTTGGCCCCCGGCCACTCTGGATGGCGCTGGTGTCGTGGCCCACCGGAATCCTCTGTCCCCTCACGCCTGGAGCCGTTGCCATGCCCCGCTGGAAACCCGATCCGACGTTCTATCCCACACCCGCGCTGGCCGCCGAGGCACCGGCGGAGGAGCTGGCCTATGTCGCGCTGCTCGGCCTCGAGGGCAGCGGCAAGCGCGATGCCCTCGGTGTGGTCGACACCAACCCCGCCTCGAAGAGTTACGGCCGCCTGGTGGGGCAGGTGGATCTCCCCGACAGCGGCAACGAGCTGCACCACTTCGGCTGGAATGCCTGCAGCTCGCATCTCTGTCCGTGGGCGCCTAACGCGCATGTGGAGCGCCGGTACCTGGTGGTGCCGGGCATCCACTCGTCACGGATCCACATCATCGACACCCAGCCCGATCCCCGGCGCCCGCAGCTGGTCCGCGCCATCTCGGCGGAAACCGTCAAGGCCGCCACCGGGTACTCCGCGCTGCACACGGTGCATTGCGGTCCCGACGGCATCTATCTCAACGGTCTCGGCTCGGGCGACGGCGACGGACCGGGCGGGATCTTCACGCTGGATCACGACACCTTCGAGGTGAAGGAGGCGTGGGAGGCGGAGCGCGGTCCGCAGCACCTCTCGTATGACTTCGCCTGGCACCTGGGCCACGACACCATGATCACCAGTGAGTGGGGCACCCCGAACATGGTGAAGGATGGCCTCAACCCCGAGCTGCTCCTGGCGGGGAAGTACGGCCACGCCCTCCACGTCTGGAACCTGCGCACGCGCCGGCATCAGGAGACCCTGGATCTCGGGGCCGAGCAGCAGATGGTGCTGGAGTTGCGCCCCGCGCACGATCCTTCCATGGCCTACGGCTTTGCGGGCGTGGTCATCTCGCTCAAGGACCTCTCCTCCTCGATCTGGATGTGGTACCGGGAGGGCAGCAACGGGCAGGCGAGCTGGAAGGTGAAGAAGGTCATCGAGATCCCAGCGGAGCCGGCCACCGAGGCCGAGCTGCCCCCGCTGCTCAAGGGGTTCAAGGCGGTGCCGCCGCTGGTCACCGACATCAACCTCTCGCTCGACGACAAGTTCCTCTACGTCTCCTGCTGGGGCACCGGCGAGATCCGGCAGTACGACGTCACCGATCCGTTCCACCCGGTGCTGGCCGGCAGCCAGCGGATCGGGGGCATCGTGCGTCGCACACCGCATCCGGCCGCCCCGGGCAAGCCGCTGAACGGCGCGCCGCAGATGGTGGAGATCAGCCGCGACGGACGCCGGGTCTACCTGACCAACAGCCTCTACAGCCCCTGGGACGCGCAGTTCTATCCCGACGGGATAGACGGCTGGATGGTCAAGCTGGATGTCGACCCGAACGGCGGGATGGCGTTCGATCCGCGCTTCCTGGTGGAGCTGGAACCGGGCATCCGTCCGCACCAGGTCCGGCTGCAGGGCGGGGACGCCAGCTCCGACTCCTTCTGCTACCCCTCCTGATGCCGTCGCACGACTGGCCCTGGGCGGCGCTGTTTCTGTTAGGCGCCGTCCACGGGCTCAACCCGGGCATGGGCTGGCTCTTCGCGGTCGCGCTGGGCCTGCAGGAGAAGGACCGGAGGGCGGTGTGGGGCGCCCTGCCGCCGCTGGCGGCGGGGCACGCCCTGGCCATCGCGCTGGCGGTGGGGATCGCGGCCGCGGTCGGCCGGGTGCTTCCGACCGGCGAGGTGAAGTGGATCGTCGCCGCCACCCTGCTGGTCCTGGGGGTGGTGCGGCTCCGTCGGCACCGGCATCCACGCGGCATGGGGATGCGGGTCGGCAGCCGGGACCTGACCCTCTGGTCCTTCCTTATGGCGACCGCGCACGGGGCGGGACTCATGGCGCTGCCGTTCGTCCTGGCGATGGAGCCCGGAACGACGATGGGCGAGATGCGTGGGATGCACCATGGAGCCGCCATCTCCAGTCTCACGCACGGCGCCACGCTCTCGACCGGCCTGCTCGCCACCGCGGCCCACACGGCGGGCTACCTCTTGGTCCTCGCGCTGATGGCGGCGCTGGTCTACGAGCGGCTCGGGCTCCGGATGCTGCGCACCGCGTGGATCAACCTGGACCTGATCTGGGCCGGCGCGCTGGCCTGCACGGCGGTGCTGACCGTGGTGGTGTGACGGGCCGCGCTGGAAGCCGGGCCGGTGCGCGCTCCCTGCCCGGCTTCCCGCGCGGGCTCGAGCCCGGTGTCGGTGTCTCGAATTGACACGGAAATCCTGCCTGAAACGCCAATTCCGACGATCACAAGGCACAAAAGCTGGGTTCAATCGACAAAGTGACGCTGGAAATCTGCCTAAGCTGCAATTTTGTATTGACAATCCGCGTCCAATTGGCCAAGTTGTCCCCGCGCGAGTCGTTCCCGACTCCCTTCTGCCCTGGATGTCGCCAGAACATCCCGGACAGGACCCGAATCCCAACAACCCGTGATGGACTGGAGGCTCCGGTTCCGTGACCACGCCCCTGATGCTGCCCATGATCCAGGACGCGGTCCCCACGATCGTGGGGGCTGATACCGCCTGGATGCTGATCTCCACCGCGCTCGTGCTGCTGATGACGCCGGCGCTCGCCTTCTTCTACGGCGGCCTGGTCCGGTCGCGCCACTCGCTCAACACGATGATGATGAGCTTCGTGGCGCTCGGCGCGGTCGGGGTGACCTGGGCGGTGCTCGCCTACAGTCTCTCCTTCGCCGAGGGATCGCCGTATCTGGGGGGCACGGCCAACGCGCTGCTCCGCGGGGTCGGCGTGGAAGCGAAGGGCACGATCCCGCATGTGCTCTTCATGGCGTACCAGGGCACCTTCGCGATCATCACCGCGGCGCTCATCTCCGGCGCGATCGTCGAGCGGATGAAGTTCCTGCCGTACGTCGGCTTCATCGTGATCTGGACCCTCGCGGTCTACGCCCCGGTGGCGCACTGGGTCTGGGGCGGCGGCTGGCTCGGGAAGCTCGGCGTGCTCGACTTCGCCGGCGGCACCGTGGTCCACATCAACGCCGGTGTCTCGGCGCTGGTCGCGGCCGCGGTGCTCGGGCCCCGCAAGGACTTCGGCCGGCAGGCGATCCTGCCCCACAGCGTGCCGTTCGTGCTGCTCGGCACGGGGCTCCTCTGGTTCGGCTGGTTCGGCTTCAATGGCGGCAGCGCCCTCGCCGCCAACGGCTCGGCCGCGCTCGCCTTCACCAACACCTTCCTCGCCCCGATGGCGACGCTGGTGGTCTGGGCCGCGCTCGACGTGTGGCGCACCGGGCACGTCACCGCGGTCGGCGGTGCGACCGGCATCGTGATCGGCCTCGTGGCGATCACGCCGGCGGCCGGCTTCATCAGCCCCGCCTACGCGCTGGCGCTCGGCGGCATCGCGGCGTTCCCGAGCTACTTCGCGATGGTGTATCGGTCCCGCACCCGGCTCGACGACTCGCTCGATGTCTTTGCGGGTCACGGCATCGGCGGTCTCACCGGCGCGCTGCTCACCGGCGTCTTCGCCGAGAAGGTATGGGGCGGCACCGATGGCCTCCTCGCCGGCAACCCGGGACAGCTCGGGCTGCAGGCGCTCGGTGCCGGCGCTTCGGTGGTGTATGCCGGCGTGATGACGTTCGGCATCCTCAAGCTGATGGGCCTGGTGATGGAACTCAGGGCCGATCGCCGCGCCGAAGGGCTCGGCATGGACGTCAGCCAGCATGGCGAAGAGGCGTACACGAGTGGTGAGGGCTCGGTCCTCGTCCTCTCGGAAGCCGTGTCCATGCCTGCGCCGTCTCCGGTGCTCGCGCAACAGGCCGCTCACTGATTCTCTGGAGATCCAACGAGATGAAACTCATCGTGGCAGTGGTGCGGCCCGACAAGCTGAACGACGTGCTCGAGGCGCTGTACCGGGCGGAGGTCCGTGGCCTGACGGTGTCCCGCGTGATGGGACATGGCGGCGAGACCGAGCAGGTGGAGAACTACCGCGGGACGACGGTGAAGATGGGGCTGCAGGAGAAGATGCGCCTCGAGATCGGCGTGTCGGAGTCGTTCGTGGACCCGACGGTGAAGGCGATCCTCGCTGCGGCCCGCACCGGCGATGTCGGCGACGGCAAGGTGTTCGTGCTCGACGTGGAGCAGGTGCACCGGATCCGCACCGGCGAGCGGGACGAGGCGGCGGTGACCCCGGCGATGCTCGCCGCGCGGTAATCGTCAAAGGCGGCGCCAGCACTCCGCTTGCGCCGCCCCGCACCGGTGGGTAGTCTGAGGCTGCGCCCTTGACGCGGTCTTGGGAGCAGCAATCGAGAGCGGGACCTTGCCGACGGAGAGCATGTCTCCGGAGTCGAAGGCGCCAACGGACCATCGGTCCGCGGCGCCTTTGTCGTTTTCGCCCCTGGCCTTCGGAAAGATCGAGGAGCCGAGGGGTGGAGAGGAGGGAGAACAAGATGCCCAGTCAGGTGAAACGGGAGACACCGATCCGGGGAAATGCGGCGCTAACGCATCCCGACAAGGTGCTCTTCCCGGAGCAGGGACTCACGAAGCGGGATCTTGCCGACTACTACACGAAGGTGGCGCGCTTCATCCTGCCGCACCTGGCCGGCCGGCCGCTCTCGGTGGTGCGCTGTCCCGAAGGGAGACCGGGGAGCTGCTTCTACCAGAAGCACCTCAGTGGCAGCGTCCCCGATGCGCTCCGGCGGATCAGCATCCGGCAGAGTGACGGCATGCGGCCCTACGCGGTGGTCGAGGATGTCGAGGGGCTGCTGGCGCTGGTGCAGATCGGCGCGCTGGAGGTCCATCACTGGGGAGCACGCGCCGATCGGGTCGAGGCGCCGGACCGGATCGTCTTCGATCTCGATCCGGGGGCGGGAGTAAGCTGGGCGGCGCTGTGTGCGGCAGCGGGGGAGATCCGGGCGCTGCTCGCGGAGGTCGGGCTGGAGAGCTGGGTGAAGACCAGCGGCGGGAAGGGGATCCACGTCGTGGCCCCGATCGAGCGGCGCGCCACGTGGGCGCAGGTGTCCGCCTTCACCCGTGCCGTCGCCGAGACGCTCGAGGAGCACGCGCCCGATCGCTACCTGAGCCGAGCGGCCAAGGCGGCGCGGTCGGGGCGGATCTTCATCGACTGGCTGCGCAATACCCGCGGCGCCACCGCGGTCGCGGCCTGGTCCACCCGCGCACGTCCCGGTGCGCCGGTCTCGCTTCCCTGCAGCTGGGCTGCGCTCGCCGGGCTCGGAAGGGCCGATGCCCTCGGCGTCGCGGCGGTGCTCGCCGATGGGGTGCCGTATCGGACCGACCCCTGGCGCGGGATGCTCACGACCCGGCAGCGACTTCCGGCAGGGGTCCGCTGACGTGCACCTGATTCTGATCGCAGGCATCGTGCTGCTGGTGCTCTTCGTCGCGGCCAATCTCCGCTCCAGCAACAAGAAGATCGTGCGCCCCATCGCGCACGAGTACGCTCCGGGCCAGCCGCAGTTCAGCCGAGTGCTCGGCAACCTGCTCGGGCCGGCGCTGATCGATGGCAACCGGGTCACGGCGCTGCAGAATGGCGACGAGATCTTTCCGGCGATGCTGTCCGCCATCGGTGCGGCGGCGCGGAGCATCACCTTCGAGACCTACATCTACTGGTCGGGCGAGGTGGGGAGCCAGTTCGCCACGGCGCTGGCGGAACGGGCGCGGAGCGGGGTGCGGGTGCATCTGCTGCTCGACTGGGTCGGGGCGGGCAAGATCGACGATGCGATGCTCGAGACGATGACGACGGCGGGGGTGGAGATCGAGAAGTTCCATCCGATCCGCTGGTACACCCTCGACCGCCTCAACAACCGCACCCACCGCAAGCTGCTGGTGGTGGACGGACGCATCGGCTTCACCGGCGGCGTGGGGATCGCGGATCTCTGGCGCGGTCACGCTCAGGATCCGGAGCACTGGCGCGACTCGCACTACCGGATCGAGGGACCGGCGGTGGCGCAGATGCAGGCCGCCTTCATGGATCACTGGATCGGGACGCGCGGGGTGGTGCTGCACGGGGAGGACTACTTCCCGCCGCTGCCGCATGCCGGCGAGGAGCGGGCCCAGGTCTTCCGGAGCGGCGCGGACGACGGTGCGGAGAGTGTCCGGCTGATGTATCTCCTCTCCGTCGCCGCGGCGGAGGAGAGCCTCAAGATCGCGAGCGCCTACTTCGTCCCCGACGACCTGACGACGGAGATGCTGGTGGCCGCGGCGCAGCGGGGCGTGCAGGTGGAGATCGTGGTCCCCGGCAGCCATACCGATGCCGGCATGGTGCGGCGCGCCTCACGGGCGCGGTGGGGACCGCTGCTCGAGGCGGGGATCGCGATCCACGAATTCCAGGGCACGATGTTCCACTGCAAGATCATGGTAGTCGATCGCTGCTGGACCAGCGTGGGCTCCACCAACTTCGACAACCGTTCCTTCCGGCTCAACGACGAGGCCAACCTGAACGTCCACGACGGCGCCTTTGCCGAGGCGCAGGTCCGGGTCTTCGACGCCGACCTGGCCCGGTCGCGCCGGGTGACGCTCGAGGCCTGGCGGCACCGTCCCTGGAGGGAGAAGGTGCGCGGGCATCTCGAGGCGCTGCTGCGGAGTCAGTTGTAGTCTCGTACCTTCGGACGATTGCTCCCTGCCGGCAGGCCCGGTAGGTTCTGCCGAGTCACAGCGCTGCCTGGTGCAGCACCCTTGCCGGTCGGGAGTGGTCCCGAAAGGCAGAGGCACGAAGGAATCCGGAGTCGGGATTCCCCGTGCTTTTTTTGTTGCCTGCAGGTCCGATGGCGGGGAAGAGGCGCCCCGGAGGTCCCGAACAGATCCTGCGGCGCCGGTGCGCCGCCACCCCTCACAACGGAGCGATGTATGTCCACAGAAGGCCTGATCTGGTTTCTCGCCATCGGCCTGCTGGCCGGATGGCTCGCCGGGCAAATCATGAAGGGCGGAGGGTTCGGCCTCCTGGGCGACCTGATCGTCGGTGTCATCGGCGCGCTGCTGGGCGGCTGGCTCTTCGGCCTGCTCGGCATCGCAAGCTACGGGCTGTTCGGCTCGCTGATCACGGCGACGATCGGTGCCATCGTGCTGCTCTTCCTGATTCGTCTCATCCGCCGGGGCTGATCTGACGGGCGGAAGGCAGGCCGCGCTTCCGCCCGGCAGGGTCGCCTTCCCTCTGCCGTCCGACGCCCGATCCGCAGCTCCCGGCGGCGATGCCGCCGGGAGCGTCACACGTGATCGGCGACGCCACTCACGGCATGCTGCCGGGCGCAGTGGGCGCAGCAGTAATACACCCCCGCCGCCTGGATGCCGTGACCCACGATGCGGCAGCCGCAGTGATCGCAGGAAGGCGCCAGCTTGTGGATGGCGCACTCCAGGCTGTCGAAGGTGTAGCTCACGCCCTTGAGCTTCACCTCGATCGGGGATTCATAGTCGTTACCGCACACGTCGCATCGAGACATCAGGCACTCCGGTGGGTGGAAGGGTGGGTGTCACCGAAGCTGCGCGACGGCAGCTCGTTCTCGAAGGCGAGGCGCCGGCGCATCTCGGGGCTCAGCTCCGGCAGGCCGAGCCAGCCAAACAGCGAGCGGTGTCTCGCGAAACTCCGGTAGATCGCGTCCCGGAGGAACCGCGGGACCATCCGGCCGAGGGTCGCGGCGATTCCCCAGGTCCCGCCGAGATAGGCAAGCGTCGCGAGGATCGCGTCGGCATAGCGGAGCGGACGCTCCGGCGTCGGGCCCGGCGCGACCCAGAGCGCACTGTCGCGCGCCGCCAGCTCCGGATGATCCTGCTGCAGCCGCCGGGCTCGCGGCCCGTCGAGCCGCGCCAGGCGGAGCATGCCGGTGTGATCCGCCGCGAGGGCCCAGGCCACGAAGCGGCGGCAGACGCTGCAGCGCTCGTCGAAGAAGAGCACCGGTCCCTCGGGGGGCGGGGCGGAAGGGGGCACGCGCAGGCTCCTCATCGTGCGCGCTCCTGCGGCCGGGTCTCTTCGGTGCGCAGCTCGGTGAACTCGTCGGTGAGCTCCTTCAGCTCGTCGTCGGGCCGCTGCTCCACCTGCACGAGGGAGTTCCGGGCCGCTGCCCCGGCGCGGAGCAGCTCGTCCAGCTTGAGGTGCATCGCGCGGGAGTCGCGGTTCTGGGTGTTCTGGATCAGGAAGACCATCAGGAAGGTGATGATCGTCGTGCCGGTGTTGATGACGATCTGCCAGGTTTCCGAGAAGCGAAACCTGGGGCCGGTGGCGGCCCAGGCCGCCACGGCGCCGAGTGCCATGAGGAAGGCCCACGGTGAACCGAGCACCGCGGATGCACGTTCCGCGAAGCGGCGGAACCACTCTCCGCCGGGGCTGCCGGTCGTCATGGTGCCATGCCGGGGGAACCGGCGGGTGCCGGGTTCGCCTCCGGTTCGGACGCCACGGTCATGCCCGGCGCAGCCATGACCGGCGTGGTGAGCGCCGCGACGCCGGCCTCGAGACGCACCGCCTCGAGTTCGTCGAGCTGCGTGGCGGCCTGCCGCGCCAGCGCGGCGAAGTCGATCGTCGCCGGGAGCGGCGACTCCTGCCTGACGCGATCGAGGGTCCGCCAGAGCGCGCCCCGGCCCGCGAAGCCGAGGGTGAGCGCCTCCAGCGCCTCGAAGAGCTTGAGCCCGGAGTCGTCGTGACCCCCCGTACCGATTTTGAGGCGGGAGATCTTCTCCCCGGCCCACGCCACCGCCCGCGCCGCGGCGCTCTCGGTTCCCCCGACTTCCTGCACGAGGGTGCGGAGGACCTCCTGCTCGCCGGCGACCTCGCCCTGCAGGCGGGCGAGCGTGTTGCCGAGCGGGGTCCCCGCGTGCGCGTTGGCGATCCTGCCCATGAGGTCGAGTGCGGCCACCGAGCCGGCCAGGTGGTCGTTGAGATAGGTATGGAGCGAGTCGCGGTCGATGGCGGTCATTGTCAGGCGCCTGCCGTGCGAGGGGAGTGAACGGTCCCGCACAGGATACCGCCGCCGACGGCGGCCCGCATCGCTCGAAGGGACGGGTTCCCCTCAACCATCGGCGAGCGATTGAAATCGCCCGGCGAGACCCGTACCTTGGGTTCGTCGGTGAGTCATGCACACCAGAACCACCTTGACGAACGAGCCACCGGCTCGTCGGTCGAAGGCGCGACGGGGATCAGCTGGACGATCCCGCGCGCCTTTTTGCGTCTGGTGGTTGGCGCCTGCGGGGACGCAGGCGGGCAGGACCATGGCCTCGCAGCGCGGGCAACCGACGCAGCGCCATGGCGAGCAGGTACTCCGAAGTCACTACTGCAAAGGAGCTGTTATGAGCAAGGATATGAAGTTCCCGGACGCGAATCCCGATCCCATCACCGGCGCGCCTGGCGCGCATCCGGTCGGCGTCGGCGCCGGCGCGGCGGGTGGTGCGGCGGCGGGCGCGGTGATCGGTGCCGTCGTGGGTGGTCCGCTCGGCGCGGTCGTGGGTGGCAGCGTCGGCGCGGTGGCCGGCGGTCTTGGCGGCAAGGGTGCGGCCGAGACGGTGAATCCCACCGTCGAGGACGCCTACTGGCGGAAGAACTACAGTGCCACCTCGTCGACTGTTGCCGGCGAGCCGTACGAGACGTACCAGCCCGCGTACCGTCACGGCTGGGAAGCTCCGTCCCGCTTTCCGGGTCAGAGCTTCGACGCGGCCGAGCCCAGACTGCGCGAGGAGTGGGAAGCGAAGCCGGACGCGAAGGGGATGTCGTGGGACCGCGCGAAGCTCTCGGTGCAGGAGGCGTGGCACCGGGTCGAACGGACCTTCGGTGGCCATCCCGATCGGCACAGGTCGTAACTGAGGCGGTGCGTCCGTCGCTCCCGGGTAGGGGAGCGGCGGGCGCCGCTCAGGGCTGGGGTGCCGGCGCTCCCTTGCCCGAGCGATTGAGGCTCCACTTGAGCGCGGGCGGCGTCACGACGGTGGTGACCAGCACCATGAGGACGATGGTGGAGAAGAGCGCCTGGTCGATGATCCGCTCGCCGTTGATCGTCATGCTGAGACCCATGCTGGCGAAGATGAGGCCGACTTCGCCGCGCGGGATCATCCCGATGCCGATCGAGAGCTTGTCGAGCGTCGTGCCGAGCCCGCCGAGGGCGCAGGCCTGCTTGCCGATGATCGCGACGACGACGATCGCGGCGGCGAGTCCGAGGTGCGACGGATCGAACACCCCCGCCAGCTCGACCTTGAGCCCCATCATCACGAAGAAGATCGGCACCAGGAAGCCGGAGATCGGCTTGACCAGCTCCTCGAGGTGCTGCTCGCCCCGGTCGGAGAAGCCCTGGTAGTGGACCCGCTCGAGGATGAGTCCCGCCGCATACGCCCCGACGATCGGCGCGAGCCCGAGCAGCCCCGCGCCCGCGGCGAGCAGGAAGCAGAAGACCAGGGCGGTGACCAGCAGCAGACTGCTCCCCTTGAGCCGCACCGTGAGGCCGAAGAGCCGGGGCGAGACCATGGTGCCGATCCAGAGCGCGCCGAAGAGGAAGCCGACGGCCTTGGCGATGACCATCGACACCGCGCCGAAGGAGGGGTCGGTTCCCGCATTCGCCGAGGCGATGAGGCTCCCCACCACCGCCAGGATCACGAGGCCGAGCACGTCGTCGATGACGGCGGCACCGAGAATGATGCGCGCCTCCGGTGTCTGCGAACGGCCGAGATCGCGGAGCACCCGCGCGGTGATGCCGACGCTGGTCGCGGTGAGCGTCGCACCGAGGAAGAGGTAGGCGTAGGGGCTGTGGTGGGGGAGCATGATCACGCCTACCCCATAGCCCAGGATCCACGGCGCGACGACGCCGAGCACCGCGACGATCAGCGAGCGCCAGCCCACCTGACGCATGTCCTGGATCGTGGACTCGAGGCCCACTTCGAAGAGCAGCAGCACCACGCCGACCTCGGCCAGCCCGAGGAGGGTGGTGTCGGCCGTCAGCCCCCGGAACCAGCCCACCCCAACCATGTCGAGATTGCCGAGCAGCACGCCGGCGAGGAGTTCCCCGAGCACCGCCGGCTGGCCGAGGCGCTCGGAGAGATCGCCGCCGAGCTTGGCGGCGGCGAGGATGACGGCGAGGGCGAGCACCAGTTGCGCGCCACCGTCGTGAGCCGCCGGGACTGCTGCGTCGAGGAAGAGGAGCATGGGGGTCTAAGATAGCGATGACGGGGGTGGTCAAGGAAAAAACAGGGGGCCACTCGGCCCCCTGTCTGGTCCTGCGGGCAACCGCAGCGGTCAGCCGACGCCGACGGTATCCTGAATCGCCTGGCGCTGGACGGCGTCGGCGGTGACGGGGGTGAGCGCCGCATTGTCGCGCTCGCCGGTGCGGATCCGGATGACCTGCTCGATCGGCTGCACGAAGATCTTGCCGTCGCCGACTTCGCCGGTGCGGGCCGAGGCGAGGATGGCGCGGATGGTCGGCTCGACGAACGGCTCCGAGACCGCCATCTCGATCTTCACCTTTTCACGGAACTCGAGCACCACGCTGGTGGCCCGGTACATCTCCACCAGTTCCTTCTCGCCGCCATGGCCGCTGACGCGCGAGATCGTGATACCTGTGACGCCGGCCCGGAAGAGGGCGGCCTTCACCTCGGACAGCTTCTCCGGGCGGATGACGGTGCTGATGAGCTTCATGGCAAACTCCGACGGAATCGAGAGAGTGAAGAAGAGCTGCCAGTTGCCTGCCTCCGTCCACCGCTGTCCGGTGATCCTGGCCAGTCCGCGCCCCGGGGAGGGGGCGGCAGAATCCCGCGGATCCGGCAGCCGACGACAGTTGGCTGGCAGCCCTTCATGTCGATCGTGATCAGGCCGCTTCCTTCTTGAGCGACGGCGTCTTCGAGTGCGCGGAGGCCGTGGCGAGCACGACCGCCGAGGAAATGTCCTGCGAATCCGGGTAGGCCAGCGCGCCCATCTCCGGGATGTCGAGCCCGAGTTCCTCGGCCTCGGCGGAGACGCGGTGACCGCCCACGATCACGCCGATGATCTTCCAGCACACCAGGGTGAGGAGGCCCACCGCGACGATGTTCGCGCCGATGCCGATCAGCTCGGCCACCAGCTGGCCACCGTCGCCGTAGAACAGGCCCTTCACGCCGCCGGCCACGCCGTTGAAGCCGTCGCCGTAGGTGCCGTCGGCGAAGAGGCCCAGCGCCACGATGCCCCATGCGCCATTGATACCGTGCACCGAGATCGCGCCGACCGGATCGTCGATCTTGAGGGTGCGATCCACGAAGTACACCGCCCAGCAGACCAGCACACCCGCGATCGTGCCGATAAGGACCGCCACCGGCGCCGTGACGAAGGCGCAGGGCGCCGTGATGGCGACCAGGCCGGCCAGCACGCCGTTGGCGAGCATCGAGGGATCGGGCTTGCCATACCGCAGCACCATGTACGCCATCGCCGACAGACTGCCGAACGCCCCAGCCAGCATCGTGTTGGTAGCAATGACCCCGATGCGAAGGTCGCCGCCGGCAAGGGTGCTGCCGGCGTTGAAGCCGAACCAGCCAAAGCAGAGGACGAAGGTGCCGAACATCGCCATCGGGATGTTGTGCCCGGGAATGGCGTTGATCTCCCCGTTCGGGCCGTACTTGCCGCGGCGAGCGCCCAGGCTCTTCGCCGTGACGAAGGCGATCACGCCGCCGGTGAGGTGCACGACCGACGAACCGGCGAAGTCAACGTGACCATGGCCGAGGCCGAGGTTGGTGCCGAGCTGGGAGAGCCAGCCGCCGCCCCAGACCCAGTTCGCGTACAGCGGATAGATCAGGCCGCCGATGGCGAAGCTGAGGCAGATGAAGCTCCACCACTTCCACCGCTCGGCGAGGGCGCCGGTGGGGATGGTGGCCGTCGTGTCCATGAACACCATCTGGAACAGGAAGTAGGCGAAGACCGGCGAGGTGTAGTTGAGGCCGGTCAGGAAGAAGCCGGTGAGGCCCATCAGGTTCCAGGTGTGTCCGCCGAGCGTCACGCTGAGCGCGTGCGTCAGGGTCGCGGTATCCGCGGTCTGGCCGAGAGTGCCGATCGGCCCGAGGCCGCCGGCCTGGATGGCGAAGCCGCAGACCCAGTAGGCCGCCATCGCGACGCCGTAGACCATGAAGTTCATGGTGGCGGTGTGGGCGGCGTTCTTGGCGCGGGTGAAGCCGGTTTCGACCATCGCGAAGCCGAGCTGCATCAGCATCACGAGGAATCCGCAGACCAGGGTCCAGACGAAGTTGATTCCGACCGTATTCGCCGCGGCCGCGGTATTCGCGGCATTCACCAGGGAGTCGACCGCCGGAGCGGCGGCGGCCACGGTGGGTGCGGCGGCAGCGGCCGAGTCGGCCGGTGCGGCTTGCGCGGCGAGCGCCGCGGGCACCGCGAGCGCAGCCAGCACGAGAAGGTGTCGGAATCGAGGCATCGCAGAGTCCTGGTCGGGGTGGTCGTCGTAAGCGGCGCGGAGCCGCGCGAAAGTCCGGAGCAGCCCGACTGGTTCGGGTCGCCGGTCGACGAGGACAGTATAGATTCGCGGTACATGACTGTCAAGTGATTTCTGCATATTTTGCAAATTTTCGCGTGCATTTATTCAGTCTTATCAGTCATTCAGCGATTCTATCGGACAGAAAACAGCAAAGCCGCACAATTTCTTGTGCGGCTTTGGCGACATATCTCGTCCCGTTCGGGGCCCTCGCGCCCCGCCCAAACCCCTGTCCTCCAAGGGCTTGGGCTAGACCCCGGTGTCCTTGAGCCCCTCCTCGTTCCGGTCCCAGTGGTATTCCATATACATGGCGGCCTCCTCGGCCAGCTCCGGACCGAGCAGCCGCTCCACCACGTGCAGCGACATGTCGATCCCGGCCGCGACCCCCGCCGCGACCACGATCCGGCCGTTGTCGATGAACCGTTCCAGCTCGCGCACCCGCGCCTTCGGCGCGACCTCGCGGAGCAGGTCCACCGCCGCGTGGTGGGTGGTCACGTCGAGTCCGTCCAGCATCCCCGCGGTCCCGAGCAGCAGCGCGCCGGAGCAGACCGAGAGCACCAGGTCGGCGGCGTCCCCGGTCTTCCGGATCCACTCGATCATCGCCGCATTGTGACGCTCGCGCCGAGTGCCGTAGCCGCCGGGCACGATCAGGATGTCGGCGTGCGGCGCGTCCGCGAAGGTGAAGTGGGGCTGGACCACGAAGCGGTTGCGGAGGGTGACCGGTCCCGGGCGCTCCGCGACGAGCGAGACATGGAAGGGCTCGAGGCCGTGCCGCTGGCCCGCGACCGAGAAGACCTCGTACGGTCCGGCGACGTCGAGCACCTCGGCCTCGTCGAAGACGAGGAGGTGGATCTGCAGGGTGCGCGCGGGTTCAGACATTGGCGGGCGCCTCCGGGGGCTGCTGGTCGAGCCAGCGGAGCCGCTCCTCGATTTCGGTGTCGAGACTCTTGCGGAGCTCATCGAGCCGGAGCGCGTGCTCCTCGAGCGCCCGCTCGACCGGGGTGCGCGGCGCCCACTTGGGCACCGGGATCGGCTTGCCGTTCGCATCGATCGAGACGAAGACCATGACGCAGTGGCAGGAGCGGTTGCGGTTGGTGGTCTTGGGATCGCCGGCGTAGATGTCCACCGAGACGTGCAGGCTGGTGCGCCCGGTGTGGATGACCTGGGCGCGCACATCGACCAGCTCGCCGACACTGATGGGGTGAAGGAAGCGGATGCCGCCGACGTAGGCGGTGACGCAGTACTCGCCGGTCCAGCCTGCGGCGCAGGTGTAGCCCGCCTGGTCGATCCACTTCATGACGGCGCCGCCGTGGACCTTGCCGCCGAAGTTCACATGCGTCGGCTCGGCGAGGAAGCGCAGGGTGACTGCTGAGGGTCGGGTCATCGGTTCACGGATATAGAAGGAGGACGCATAAGGTACGGCCAACCGGGATCGGGCAACAGGGAACGTGCCCGAGCGGCGCAAAGCGTCGCCCGGTTCCCTGTTCATGCTTTTCCCCTAGATTCGAGCCATGGCCGAGACCCCCTGTCCCACCTGCAAGACCCCGCTGCCTGACGCCGCCCTCTTCTGCCCCAGTTGCGGGAGCCGTACCGGGACCGGCGACTCGCGCCTGGTGGTGGAGCCGCAGGTGGACATCCCGGCGCGGTTGTCCCGGGCGCTCGGGGCCAAGTACGAGGTGCGCCGGATGCTCGGCGAGGGCGGATTCGCCCAGGTCTACGAGGTCTTCGACACCGACCTGCAGCGCCGCCTCGCTGTGAAGGTGCTGAAGCCCGACATCGCCTGGTCGGCGGGGATGCTCGACCGCTTCCGGCAGGAGTGCCGCTCGATCGCCCGGCTCAGCCATCCCAACATCCTCGCGATCCATTTCGTCGGGGAAGGCGAGGGGCTGGTCTACTACGCGATGCCGTTCGTGGAAGGCGAAGCGCTTTCCGCGATGCTGCGCCGGACCGGCGCGCTCTCCACCGACCGGGCGCTCGCAATCATGCGGCCGCTGCTGGATGCGCTCGCCCACGCCCACAGCCAGGGACTCATCCACCGCGACATCAAGCCCGACAACATCATGCTCGAGGCGAGCAGCGGCCGCCCGCTGCTGGTGGACTTCGGCATCGCGAAGCGGATCGACGGTGAGGGTCACAAGACCCAGACCGGGTTCGTGGTCGGGACCCCGCAGTACATGAGCCCCGAGCAGGCGCTCGGTCAGGGCGATCTCGATGCGCGCTCCGACATCTACGCCGTCGGCGCGGTGCTCTACCAGATGGTGACCGGCACCCCGCCGTTCGAGGGAGAGAGTTCCCAGGAGATCGTCGGCAAGCATCTGAGCGAGCCGGCGCCGATCGCGACGGCGAAGGACGCGCGGATCCCGGTGTGGCTGTCGAATGTGATCGTGCGCTGCCTCGCCAAGCGGCCCGGCGAGCGGTTCCAGTCGGTGGCGATGCTGCTCGACGCCCTCAACACCGGGCGGCAGTCAGGCCCGCAGGACCCGGTCAGCGCGGAGCGGATCGCGCGGAAGCTCGAGAGCGAGGATGCGACGGCGATCATGCCGAGCGCCGAACGCCCCCGCACGAAGGGAACGCCGGCTCAGGCGGCGCAGACGGAGCGATCGACGCCGGCGGCCAAAGGGCCGGTCGTGGGCTCCGCCACGCCACCGGAGACAAAGAGCAAGGCGCCGCTGGTGCTGCTCCTGTTGCTGGTGCTGGGCGCCGCGGCCGGCGGGTGGATGTTCGTCAACCGGGCCCCGCTGCTGATCGTCGAGAACCGGCTGGTGGAGCCGATCAAGGTGACGGTCGGCGCGGTCACCTTCGAGGTGCCGGCGGCCGGTCGAGCGCAGCAGAAGCTCAAGGGGAAGGGGCCGATGGTGGCGCAGTGGTACCTGGTGCGGCCGATCGGGCCTGACGGAAAGCCGCTCGGGGTGGAGGTGCAGGGGAGCATCAACGAACCGGCGCCGAGCGGAGAGCTGACCCGGGCGGTGGACGCGGGGAATACCGATCAGCCGGTCTTCGCGCCGCTCATCAGCAACGCGACCGACGGGCCGGTGGTCGTCACGGTCAACGCCGGGACCGTGAACGCCCAGTCCTGTCACTGCAGTGTGAGCCCCGGTGCCAACCGGGCGCGGATCGGGTACTACCCGCTCTACCTCAACAGCGCCGTCGCCGCCACCGCCGCGAACGGCACCTCGGCCACCTTCAAGAATCTCGGCCCGGAGGTCGATCGCCAGACCGGGTCGGTGGGGCTCCGCTTCGAGCCGAAGGACTTCCGGCCCTGAGCCGAGCCGCACGGTGCCGAGTCAGGCACCGCGCGTCGTTCACGGCCTGCCGATCGGCAGCCCGTCCCTGAGCAGCGGGAAGAGGTGGCAGGCGGCGTTGTTGCCGACGTCGCAGGCCTTCTGGTAGAGCCGCTTCGCGATCTCGTCGTTCTGGCTCACGCCGCGCCCGTCGTGGTACATCGTCCCCAGCCGCACGCAGCTGTTCGCCTCATTCAGATCACAGCCCCGCTGATACAGTGCCGCCGCCTTCGTCTCGTTCCGGAAGGTCGGCCCGGTCCCCTGCTCGTAGCGTTCCCCGAGCTGGAGGCAGGCGCGTCCGCCGCCGGCCTCGCAGGCGCGCGTGGAGAAGGAAAGCGCGGTCTCGAGGTTCGGGACCACGCCCTCTCCATTCTCGTATGCGCCGGCCGCCGCGAGGCAACCTTCGGCATCACGGGCATCGCAGGCCCGCCGGAAGAGCCCGAGGGCGCGGCCGGGGTCGGCGCCGACGTAGAGGCCGCGCTGGTACCAGCGGCCGAGCTGGGTGCAGCCCTCCGGGGCGCCGAGGTCGCAGGCGGTGAGCGAGACCTGCGCGGCGCGGCTGGGATCGGCGCTGATGCCGATGCCCTGGGCGAGGAGCTGCGCGAAGCGGAGACAGGCATCGGCCTCGCCGGCGTTGCAGCGGGCCTGGTTCTGGGTCGCCTCGCTCTGTGCCGCGAGCGGGGGAGCGACCAGTGAGAGGATCAGGGCCAGGGCTGCGTACCTCATGCACGATCCCGGTTTTCAAGACGAAGGGTGGCCGCAGGGGTGACGGCGTTGAAGCCGAAGCGTTCCCGCACTTTGTCCATCGCGCTGGTGAGTTCCCGCAGCCGGGTCCGCTCCGCGGGCTCGAACAGGTCGGCGGGCGCCGACTGGGCCAGGCCGGTCGCGGCGATCCCGATGAGCCGGACCCCCTGGCGACGGCGGACCGCCTCGGCAAAGGCGCCGCGGAAGAGGATCCGCGCCGGTGCGAGCAGCTCGGCGTCGAGGTCGGTGGCGGTCTCGAGCGTCTGGCGCCGAGTGACGGTGTGGAAGTCGCCGTGACGGAGCTTGAGCACGACGGTCTTTGCGACCAGCCCCTCCTCGCGGAGTTGTGAGGCGACCAGCCCGACGAAGCGGGTGAGCAGTGTCTCGAGGTACGCCGGATCGGTGGCGTCCTTCGACAGGGTGGTCTCGCGGCTGACGGAGCGGGGCAGGCGGTCGCCGTGCAGCGCCGAGGAGCCGTGGCCGTGCGCGCGCCACTTGAGCTCGCGGGCGAAGTCGCCGACCAGGCGGGTCAGCTCCGCCTCACTCAGGCGCTGCACCTGGGCCACCTGGGTGAGCCCGAGCTGGGTGAGGCGCTCCGCGGTCTTGGGGCCGACGCCCGGCAGGGCGCGCAGTTCGAGGCCGGCGAGGAAGCCTTCCTCCCAGCCCTCGCGTACCTCGCAGATGCCGCGCGGCTTGGCGTAGTCGGAGGCGAGCTTGGCGATCATGCGGTTGGGGCCGATGCCGACGCTGGCATCGAGGCCGGTCGCCGCCGCGATCTCGGCGCGGAGCCGCTCGGCGACGGGGAGGAGCGAGACGGGGTGGAGTCGCTCGGTGCCGGTGAAGTCGAGGTAGCCCTCGTCGAGCGAGGCCATCACCACGGTGGGGGAGTGGCGGTTGAGCACCTCGCGGACCGCGCGCGAAGCATCGCGATAGTGCGCGAACTCGCCCTTGAAGAAGGTGGCGCCGGGGCAGCGGCGCGCCGCCTCGGCGATCGGCATCCCGGAGCGCACCCCGAAGCGCCGGGCGGCGTAGGAGGCCGACTGCACCACGCCGCGGGACTCGCGCCGTCCGCCGACGACCAGGAGCTCGACGTCGCGCAGCTCCGGATGTCTCTGGCGGCACACCTCGACGAAGAAGGCATCGAGGTCGACGTGAATGATGCGTGGCGGCATGGTGCTGGATTCCTGTCCCGGCGGTACGACTGGAAGCTAATGGACGGTGCGGGTGCGCGGACGGCGCGCTGTGGGCCCGACTCGACGCCGCTCCGCAACCTGTGGCGAGGCTGCCTCTGTTGCCACGTGGCGGAGGGTCTTCCTAGCTTGGACGCCCGCCTCCCGCCGCGAGGCACTCCCGATCAAGGTTGTCGCGCCGAATCGATGTCGGCGCATCGCTCGTGCTGGACGGTCCGCGCGGAGGCGCGGCCGCAAATCCCCCTCGCTGGAGATTCTATGCAGCGCTCTCGTCTTGCCGCCGTCGCCGCCCTTCTCGTGCTCGGGGCCTGTTCCGACAACACCGCACCGACCCCACCGGCGGCCCCGACGTTCGCCTTCGGCAAGGACGCGGCCGAATTCCCGATGGAGGTCATGCACCTGAACCCGTACGGCGGCCTCCAGAACGGCCCGCTCACGGGCGCGAGCCCCACCGGCATCGATTACAACGGCGGGCCCGTGCTCCGGGTCACCAAGGTGGCGACGGTCTACTGGTCCACGGCCAAGATCTACACCGGCGGCCCCACGCCGGGGACCAAGGGCGCCGGCACGGCCGACGGCTCGCTGGTCGGCTTCTTCCTCCGCAATCTCGGCGGGTCGCCGTACTTCAACATCAACACGACCTACTACGACACCCTCGGTGGCGGGGCGCAGCACCCGGTGACCAACTCGGTCACCTACACCCAGTTCTGGGCGAACAACACCAGCGTCCCGGCGCTCACGGCCAAGGTGACCAACACCCAGATCCGCACGATGCTGATCAACGGGTTCAACAGCGGCAAGCTGACCTACGATCCCAACACCATCTATTCCGTCTTCACCCGGGGCAAGACCAATCTCGGTGGCGGGTTCGGCACCCAGTACTGCGCCTATCACAGCCAGTTCAACTGGAACGGCAAGATCGTGATCTTCTCCGCCCAGCCGTGGGTTCAGGCCTACCCGAACGGCTGTTCGACCGGCACCGCCTCGCCGAACGGCGACCTCGCGGCGGACCGGGTGATCAACGTGCTCGCCCACGAGATCGAAGAGGCGACCACCGATCCGCGGCTCAACGCCTGGTTCGACCCGACCGGCCAGGAGAACGCCGACAAGTGCGCCTGGACCTTCGGGTCCACCTACACCACCGCGAACGGTGGCGTCGCCAACATGAACCTCGGCGGCAAGGATTTCCTGGTGCAGCAGAACTGGGTCAACGCCGGAACCGGCGGCTGCGCGGTGCAGTACCCCTGAGACGGGGACAGTCCTCCATTCCCGGGCGGGGCCGGCACCATGAGGTGCCGGCCCCGTTGCGTTGCCGGGGTGGTGGACCCGACTGGCCGACTGTGCCTGCTGGTGATACCGTTCAGCCCAGCTTTGATCCCCTCACGGAGACTTGCCATGACGCCGACCACGGGCCTGCAGAAGGCCATGAACGATCAGATACGCAGGGAGTTCGAGTCCGCCTACGTCTACCTCTCGATGGCGGCGTGGATGGAAGACCAGACCCTCCCCGGCTTCGCCGCCTGGCTCAGGCAGCAGGCGCGGGAGGAGGCGACGCACGCGATGAAGATCTTCGACCACCTGATCGACCGCGGCTGCCGGGTGGAGCTGCAGCCGCTCGGCGGCCCGCCGACCAGCTTCAAGAACCCGCTCGAGGTCTTCGAGCAGGTGAAGAAGCACGAGCAGGGGGTCACGAAGAGCATCGATGAGCTGTACGGCAAGGCGCTCGACGACCGCGACTACGCGAGCCAGGTCTTCCTCGAGTGGTTCATCACCGAGCAGGTCGAGGAGGAGAAGAACTCGAGCCAGGTGCTGGAGAGCGTCCGGCGCGTCGGCGACAACCAGGCGGCGCTGGTGATGCTCGACCGCGAGCTGGGTCAGCGCGGCGCCGCCGGCGCGACGGAAGCGGACTGAGGATGCGGATTGCCTTTCTGGGCCTCGGCGCGATCGGCCGCCCCATGGCCGGTCACCTGGCGAAGAGCCACACCCTGGCGGTGTGGAATCGCACCGCGGCGCGCGCCACGGAGTTCGCGGCCGCGCATCCGGCCCGGGCGGCGCTGACGCCGAAGGATGCAGTGGCCGGCGCCGAGGTGGTGCTCACCTGCCTGCCGACATCGGCGGAGGTCGAGGCGCTGCTCGATGGCCCCGATGGGATTCTCGCCGGGCTCGCGCCGGGCGCGCTCTTCCTCGATTGCACCTCGGGCGATCCGGAGGGAGCCCAGCGCATCGGCCGGAAGCTGGCTGCCGCCGGCGTCGCCTTTGCCGACTGCCCGGTGAGCGGCGGGACCAATGGCGCGGCGGCGGCGGCGCTCACGGTGATGGTGGGGGCCGATGCCGCGACGTTCGAGCGCGCACGACCGGTGCTGGCCTGCTTCGGCAAGCGGATCGAGCATCTCGGCCCGATCGGCGCCGGCTCGGCGGTGAAGGCGGTCAACAACGCCCTCCTCGCCGCGAACATCCTCGCGTTTGGTGAGGGGTTCGTCGCGCTGGCGAAGGCCGGCGTGCCGGCCAAGAAGGCGCTCGAAGTGATCAACGCCTCGTCGGGCCGGTCGTTCGTGTCGGAGGGGCTGGTGCCCGACCGGGTGCTTACCGGTGCCTATCCCAAGACCTTCCGTCTCGCCCTGCTCGACAAGGATGTCGGCATCGCGGTGCGGTTCCTGGAGAGCCAGGGTGTCGCGGGGCCGCTGCTCACCGAGGTGAGCCGGCTTCTGCACGACGCGCGCGCGGCGCTTGGCGAGGACGGCGACTATCTGGAGGCGATCCGGCTGCAGGAAGAGCGGGCCGGCGTCGCGATCAGGGGATCATGAACGACTGGGCCTCGACGCAGCGCCTGCCCGCCCGGGTGACCCTCGCCGAGGGGCTCGTCATCCAGGGTGAAGTCCACTTGCAGCCGCGGGTGGCGTGGCGTGACGGGCCCGAGACGCCGATCGAGATGCTGAACCGCGCGGATGCCTTCTTCGCGCTCAATCTGCCGCACGGCGATGTGGTGTTCGTGGCGAAGGCGCAGGTCGCGGCCTTTGCCTTCGTGCCGGCGCCGGTCGAGGAGGATCCCGACCGGCAGACCGCGGCCCGCATGATTCCCCTCGAAATCATGATGGTGGGTGGCGCCGAGCACCGGGGCATCGCGGTGAGCGAGCTGCCGCCGACCCGGGGCAGGGCGCTCGATTTTCTCAATGCACCGGAACGTTTCTTCCTGCTGATTACCGACGAGGGGAGCCTCTGTCTGAACCGAGGCTTCGTTCGCGCGGCCCGTCCCCTCTCCTGACATCGACGTGCCCAGACTCGACCGATTCCTCCAGGCCATCTTCGATCACAAGGCGCAGGGACTCGTCCTGGCGCCTGGCAAACCCGCCAGTCTGCTCTTCGACGGGGCGCCGCGTGCGGTGACCAAGGACCCGCTCTCGAGCGCGCAGATCGTCGCGCTGGTCCGCGAGATCACTCCGCTCGCCGAGCAGTTCCGGCTCGAGGGGCCGACCAGCTTCACCTTCGCCTATCAGTACGCCGACCACCCGATGACCGTCGAGGTGCTCCCCGAGCCGGACGGCACCCGGGTGCTCGCGAGGCCCGGCTCGGTGGCCGCCGTCGTGGAAGGGACGCCCGTGCCTGACTCGGCCCTGCACGCTCCGCCGGTGGCGGAGCCGGCCGCTGCGAAGACGCCGGGGCGGCGGACGGCGATGTTCTCGGCGGCGGTGGACGGTGGCGCCGCGCGGGCCGAGATGGAGCAGCTGCTCCGGCTCACCTCCGAGCGGGGCGCGTCGGACCTGCACCTGCGCACCGGGGAGCAGCCGATCCTCCGGGTGGATGGCGAGCTGGTCCGGCTCGAGGGGGCGGTGCTCGAGGCCGACCACCTGCTCGCGATGATCACCTCGCTCATGCGGCCCGCCGACTTCAGCGTCTTCAAGGAGACCGGGGACGTCGACTGGGCGTGGGATGTCACCGGCGTGGCGCGCTTCCGCTGCAACGCGGCGCAGGAGCGGCGCGGTCCGATGGCGGTCTTCCGGGTGATCCCGTCGCGCATCCTCACCGCCGACGAGCTGGGGCTCGCGCCGGAGATCCAGAAGCTCTGCTACCTGACGAAGGGACTGGTGCTGGTCACCGGGCCGACGGGGTCGGGGAAGTCCACCACCCTCGCCGCGCTGGTGGACCTGATCAACCGCACCCGCACCGATCACATCCTCACCATCGAGGATCCGATCGAGTTCGTGCACCCTCCGCGGAAGTGCGTGGTGACCCAGCGCGAGGTGGGCCAGCACAGCCAGTCGTTCAAGAATGCGCTCCGTGCCGCGCTGCGCGAGGATCCCGACGTGATCCTGGTCGGCGAACTCCGCGACCTCGAGACGGTGTCGATCGCCATCGAGACGGCGGAGACGGGCCACCTCGTCTTCGGCACGCTGCACACCACGACGGCGCCGTCGACGATCGACCGGATCATCGACCAGTTCCCGGTGGACCGGCAGTCGCAGGTGCGGGTGATGCTGGCGGAGTCGCTGAAGGGAGTCATCGCGCAGGTCCTGCTCCGGAAGATCGGCGGCGGGCGGGTCGCGGCGAAGGAGGTGCTGCTCTCGATTCCCGCGGTCTCCAACCTGATCCGGGAAGGGAAGACCTTCCAGATCCCGTCGATCATGCAGACCAACCGGAAGGCCGGGATGGTCACCCTGAACGATGCCCTGCTCGAGCTGGTCGAGTCGAAACAGGTCGAACCGAAGGAGGCCTATCTCCGCGCGGTCGAGAAATCGAGCTTCGCGGCGACCCTCAAGGCCAAGCGGTTCGATACCTCGTTCCTGGCCGACTCTTGAGTCTAACCCCCTGTATGACATAGATTAGCGGTGCAGGTGGTCCGCCCCCCAGGACCGGTTGGTGCGCGACGGATCTCGCCGTCGCGCAAACGGGGAGCGCGTCCATGGCAACGCTGTCTGCCGAACAACCCAGCACCTCGCTGGCCCCCCCGTTTCCGCTCGTCCAGGCCGATGGTCTCGGCATCCTCCTCGATCTCGCGCTCGAAGCCACCGCGTCCACCGGCGCTGCGCTGCTCGTGCCTGACGCCGAACAGCTTCGCGTGCTGCAGACGCGCGGGAGCAATGCGCCGATGGTGGATGAGCGGCTCCCGCTCGAGGGCAGTGTCGCCGGGGAGGCGTGGTACCGCTCCCGGCTCGTCACCGGGGCCGAACCGCCGCCGCGTGGCCGCCAGGTCGCGCTCTGGCAGGACGATCGCACCGTCGATGTCATGGCCGTCCCGGTCATCGTGTCAGGCCGCCCCGCCGCCGTCTTCGTCCTCTACCATCGCCACCTCGGACACTTCCGCCGCAACGACGCGACCACGCTGAGCCGGCTCGCCGCCCTGGCCGCCGGCCTGTGGAGCGCCGGGCCCGGCGCCGCGCCGGTCGTGGAGTCCCGCACCCAGCTCGAGGTCCGCGCCGCGGCCCGCATGGCGCTCGTCGCGTCGGGACGGCTGGAGGAGCAGGAGACGCTCACCGAGATCGCCCGCATCGCCTCGGCGCTGCTGGAGTCGCCCTGCGTCCGGGTATCGCTGCTCGAGGGCGAGGAGCTGGTCTGTCACGCCGCCACCGGGCGCTTCAGCGCCGATCTCGGCCGGCGCCGGCCGCGCGACTTCGGCTTCGAAGGGGTGGCACTGGAGAGCGTCGAGGGGGTGCTCGCGAGCGACTGGACGCCGGATGGCGGCGGGGCGGCGCCGGCCTCCTGGATCCGCTCGCTGGTGGCCGTGCCGCTCCGGCGGGTCGAGGAAGTGATCGGGGTGCTCACCGTCGCGAGCGACATGCCGGGGCGGTTCGGGGAGACCGACCGCGAGGCGATGCTCCGCTTCGCGATGCACGCCACCGCGGGACTCAGCGAGACCCGGCTGCTGGCCGAGTCGGAGCGGCACGTCGCCGAGGGGCGCCTCGCCACCCAGGTGGCATCGCGCCTCGCGGCCGTCGAGGACACCCCCGAACTCCGCCGGGTGATCACCGCGGAGGTGCGCCGGGCACTCGAGGCCGACGGGGTCCGGCTCAGCGAAGTCGTGCAGGGACACTTCGCCGTGACCGGCGTCGATGGCGAACTGCCGGCCGGCGCCCGGCCCCCGGTGCCGGGGTCGGGGCTCATCTGCGGCCACCAGCTGGCGCCGGAGGATCTCGCGCACCGCTGCGCCCTCCCCGAGGGGCAGGGATATCTGCTGGCCGCGCCGCTCGGACAGGTGACCGATCATCCGGGGTGTCTGCAGCTCGTCCGGCGGCAGCGGCCGTTCGACCGCTACGAGGAGGATCTCCTCCGGCGCCTGACGGAGATCGCCGAGCTCGCGCTGCTGTCGCGGCTCGCCAATGTGCGGGTCAGCCAGTACGCGGACCGGATCCGCTCCGTCGCCGAAGTCTCCGCCAGCCTGCACCAGTCGCTCCGGCCGACCGACGCCATGAGTCAGGCGGCGGAGATGCTGCGTCGCGCGCTGGGCATCGACACCGTGCGGATCGGCATCGTGGACGAGGTCTGGCAGGAGATCTCCTTCCCGATCTTCCGCCGGGGCCCTGATGTCCGCGACGCGATCCGCCGGCCGCTCGAGCGGGGCCTGCTGGAGGAGGTCTGGCGGACCGGGCGCACCTACTACTTCCCGGTCAATGCGACCGAGGAGGCCGCCGGCCTCGGCCTCTCGCTCGACACCGCGCCGCGCTCCTTCGCCGCCGTGCCGCTCCGCACCCGCGGGGCGGTCACCGGGGTGATCGCGATCGAGGACGAGAAGCACGACAACGCCTTCGAGGCGGAGGACGTGCGCATCCTCGAGATCGTCGCGCAGCAGCTCGGCGTGACGCTGGAGAATCTGGAGAGCCTCGAGGAGGAGCGGCGCCAGCGGATCACCGCCGAGTGGCTCCGGCAGATGGCGCGGACGGCGACCGATCCCGAGGCGCGGCCGACCCAGGTGTTCGAGCTCGCGGCCGATGCTGCCTATCAGGGCATCGGCGGGACGGCGGCGATGGTCGGACTCATCACCGCGGACGGACGCCGGGTGCTGGCCGCGACGCGCGGCACGGTGGCGCGTGCGCTCACCGAGCCGCTGCCGGTGCCGGGCTCGATCATCGGCTGGATGCTCGAGGAGCAGGGCGCGGTCTTCATCTCGGCGGATGTGTCGGCCGATCCGCGGCTCTCGCGCGAGGCGCGCGAGCGGGCGGGGGCCATCGCCATCGCGGCGGTGCCGATCTGGTGCGAGAGCCGGATCCTCGCGGTGCTCATGCTGGCGCGCACGGCGGGCACCTCCTACATGGTGGCGGAGGTCGAGCGGCTGGCGCAGATCGCCGACCATGCCGGGGCCGGCTACCAGACGGCGCGCGCCGGCGAGGCGCTCCGGAAATCGGAGGAGCGCTACCGCCGGCTCTTCTCCGCCGCCTCCGATGCCATCGTCACGCTGGACCGCCAGGGCGTGATCACTTCATTCAACGAGGCGGCGGAGCGGGTCTGGAATGTCCGGGCCAGCGCCGCGGTGGGCGGCCGCTGGGACGTCGTGCTGTCGTTCGACACGCCGGAGATGGTCGGGGAGCAGATCAACCGGGCGCTGGCCGGCGAGTCGTGCGCCTTCGAGGTGAGTCTCCGCCGCCCCGACGGCGAGCGCGGCGTCGTGGCGATGACGATCTCGCCGCTGGTCGAGGATGGCCAGGTGACCACGGTGCTCGGCATCGTCCGCGACGTCACCGAGGCGCGCCGGGTGCAGGCGCAGCTGCTGCAGGCGGAGAAGATGTCGGCGATCGGGCAGCTGGTCGGCGGCATGGCACACGAGATCAACAATCCGCTCGCCAGCATCCTCGTGAACATGGAGCTGCTGCTCGGCGACGCGAAGGACCCGGCGCAGTCGGAGTCGCTGCAGGCGATCAAGGTCGAGACCGATCGCGCCGCGCAGATCGTGCGCAACCTGCTCACCTACGTGCGGGGCCAGGGCTCGGACCGGGCGGTGGTGGACCTGCGCGAGGCGATCCGGAGCGCGCTGGCGCTCCGCCGCAATCAGCTCCTCAACCAGCAGATCGAGGTGCTGGTCGACCTGCCGCACGAGCCGGTGCTGGTCTGGGGCAACACGGTGAACCTGCAGCAGGTACTGATGAACCTGCTGGTCAATGCCGAGCATGCGATCCGCGGCGCGCGCGGCCGCGGCCATCTCTGGATCCGGCTCGCTGTGAGCGACGGGAACGCCACGATCACCGTCGACGACGACGGCCCGGGGATTCCGCCCGAGTTCCTCAACCGGATCTTCGACCCCTTCTACACCACGAAGCCGGAGGGGGAGGGCACCGGGCTCGGACTCTCGGTCAGCGCCGGCATCGTCGCCGATCATCACGGCAAGATCTCGGCGAGCCAGCGTCCGGGGGGCGGGGCCCGCTTCGATGTGGAGCTTCCGCTCCGTCAGGCGGAGCCGCAGGACGCGGTGGCGCCAGTCGTGCCGGTCGCGACCACCCCGGTGGCCTCCACCCGCCGGGGCCGCATCCTCCTGGTGGACGACGAGCCGGACATCCGCCGCAGCATCTCGAAGTTCCTCACCCGTTCCGGCTGGACGGTGGACCTCGCCGACTCGGGGGACGAAGGGCTGCGCCAGCTCCAGTCCAACGAGTACGACGCGGTGCTCTGCGACCTCCGGATGCCGGGGATGAGCGGCCACGAGTTCTACCGCCGGCTGCAGGCGCTCGAGTCGCCGGCGATCAGTCACCTCATTTTCATGACGGGCGACGTGCTCTCGCCCGAGGCCTCGCGGTTCCTGCAGGAGGCCGCCCGTCCGGTGCTGTCGAAGCCGTTCGCCCTCAAGGACCTGATGGAGGTGCTGGCGCTGGTGGTGCCGGGGTAGCCCCCGGCCGGTAGGCGCGCACGGCCGGTTGGCGCGCACGGCCGGTTGGCGCGCACGCTGCAGGCGCCTACCGGCCATGTCCCCCCGTGGCATGCCATGGC
>JBGASX010000059.1:0-31191 GCA_044229445.1 Gemmatimonadales bacterium
GCGGGCGTCCCCGAAACGACCTTCGAGGAGACGCTCGAGGTCTCCGACAGCTTCGAGACCAACGCCCGGGTGAAGGCGGAGTACTTCCTCAAGAAGACCGGCCTCCCCACCATCGCCGACGACTCCGGCCTCGAGGTCTTCTCGCTCGGCGGCCAGCCGGGGGTCCGCTCCAAGCGCTGGGCCAACGCGAGCGGCACGCCGAAGCAGGTCGACGAGGCGAACAACGCCGAGTTGCTGCGGCGCCTGAGTGGCGCCGCCGAGAGCCGTCGCCGCGCCCGCTATCGCTGTGTCCTCGTGCTGCTGCGCTCCGCCAGCGCCTTTCCCGAGGTGTTCGAAGGCTTCTGCGCCGGCGTGATCCTCGACAGGCCGCGGGGCACCGGCGGCTTCGGCTACGATCCCCTCTTCCTGAGCGACGAGCTCGGCAAGACCTTCGGTGAGGCGAGCGGCGAGGAGAAGGACCAGATCAGCCATCGCGGCAAGGCCCTCGCGCTGCTGATCGAGAAGCTCAAGGCGGGCCGCTGATGCGCACGCGGGTGATCGGGTTGCTCGGCGCGCTGACACTCGCCGGCTGCGGCGGTGACGCCGGGGCCGCCGTGGGGCGGTGGAGCGGCTTCAATCCCGGCGCGGCCCCGGCCGACCTGCACCGCGGCGAGGTGGTGTTCAACACCTACTGCCTCTCCTGTCACGGGCTGCATGGCGCTGGCGTCCCGGGCGCGGGCCCCGCACTGGTCGACGCCCTCTTCGAGCCGGCCCGGATCTCCGATGAGGCGTTCCTGAGCGCCATGGATCGCGGCGCCAGCCAGCGCAATTTCAATTACGGCGCGATGCCTCCGGTGTCACGGCTCAGCCGCGAGGATGCCTCCCAGGTCGTGCGCTACGTCCGCTGGCTGCAGGGCCGTGCCCGCGCCATCGATTCCACCGCGTCACCCACTCTCGAGGCACGCTGACCATGGGCCGTCGCATGACGATCGCTTTCCTCAGCCTGATCGCCGGCATGTCGGCTCTCTATCTCCACCTCTACAAGCTCGGCGTGGTGGGGGATCTCTCCTGCAGCACCGGCGGTTGCGATCGCGCGATGTACAGCGTCTGGGGCTGGTTCTTCGGCATCGACGTCGCCCTCATCGGCGTGGTCGGGTACATCCTCATCCTCACCACGGCGCTCCTCAGCCTGCAGGACCGCTTCAAGGACGCCCGCTGGCCGGTGACCGCGCTGCTGGTCCTCGCGGTGGGCGGGTTCCTCTTCACCCTGCGGCTCAAGTACGGCGAGTTCATCGTGCTGCGTACCTTCTGCCCCTGGTGCGCCATCTCCGCCACCTGCATCACGATCATCACCATCCTCTCGGTGCTCGAGTACCGCCGCATCGGTCGGGCCTCGACCTGATGCGCCGGGTGAATTAGTCTTCGCGCCGTTGCGGGGTGTGGCGCAGTCCGGTAGCGCGCCTGGTTTGGGACCAGGAGGTCCCGGGTTCGAATCCCGGCGCCCCGATCAGATTCAGCCGCAACGTGATCTACCAGCCGCCGTGAGGTCCCGGGTTGACCTGCGGCGGCTGCGCCGGCCCTCCGGGCCGGACGCGTCGAATCCCGGCGCCCAGACCTGAAACGAGCAGGCCCCGTGGCGACTCTCGCCACGGGGCCTGTTCGCGTCCGCCGGGTGCGCCTGTGTTCGACAAAGTCCTCCCGTCGTATGATATTGAGCGACAGCCTCCACCTTCCGACCACCTGACAAGAGATGCTGGCATGCGCCTCCTCACCTGGGTGTGCCCCCTGGCGGCAGTCGCGCTGTGTGTTGCCATCCCGCTCCAGGCCCAGGCGCCAGACGATCGTCTCTGTCCCGATTCCACGGCCAGAACGACGGAACTCCGCTGCGCCATCGGCAGGATCGCCGCATCGGCCGCCGCCCTCCCCGTCGATCGCATCGCCGACCTCCTCGCCCTCGAGCCCGGGGTGAGTTCGCTTGAGCAAGGGGACCTCAGCATCCGTGGCTCGGGCCGGGACGCAATCACGACCTTCCTCGACGGGGTGCCCCTCACGCCGGGCCGCCGGGACGGGAAGACCGCCCTCCTTGGCGGCAGCTGGTTCGGTGAGGCGGGGAGCGGCACCGCTATCGGAACCAACGCCTTTGATGCCGTCTCGCTCATGACCGGGGTGGGGCCGGCCGAGTTCGCCTCCGCACGCGGCGGCGTGATCGGCGTCGCCTCGCGTGACCCCGCCTCGGCCACGAGGCGCATTCGATTCGGCGGCAGCTGGGCCACCGACGCCCCATTCGGCACCGGCCATGGCCTCGACTTCAACCGTCTCGGCATGACTGGAGACCTGAACAGCGGCCGCCTGACGGTCGGGGTCTCCGCGATCCTTGAAGGGCAGGGCAGTGCCCGGCTCGGTCTCGACCAGAATGCCTCGCCGGTCTACCTCTCCGACGGCATCGATACCACCGTCACGGTCAACGGCCCCGGCGGCACCACCAGCGTCGATGTGCTGCGCTTCACGCCATCGCCCGGCATCCGCATCCCCGCCAGTGCCACCTCCAGCTATGCGCTCCTCACGCGGGGCGGCTATCGGCTCGGCGAGCATTCCCGCGTGCAGCTCACCGTCCTTGCCAGCCAGCGTCAGGCCCGGCAGTTCGACTATGCGAATCTCTACAACCCGCCTCAGCTCGGCGCGGAGCGGGAGTGGAGCCGCGCGATCACCGGGAGCTGGTTCGGCGACCTGATCCGGACGAGCAGTCTGCGACTCGCCGCCGATCTCCATCTCTCCTGGCAGACTGACCGCTCGACCCGCGGCCCGCTCACGCCCGCGGGCGAGTCCGATTCGCGGAGCCCGTTCGGTGGATTCCTCCTCGCACCACTCGACTTCCGTTTCACCACCGGTTCGTTCCCGGTCAACGACGCGCTGATCCGGAACTTTCGCACCAACAGCGGACGGCTCTCCCCCTACGACCTGCGCAACACCACTCAGTACCAGCTCGTCGATGAGTACCGCAACAACGCGTACGGCCTCACCGGCTTCTCTGATCGAGGCGGGCCGGTCGGCCTCGTGCAACTCTCCGAAGAGAACCGGCTCATCGCGAAGGTGGCGGCCACGGGCTGCTTCGGTGAACGGCAGTGCCTCCGCGCCGGCGCCGAAATGACCGGCTACAGGGAACGCTTCTACTCCTCCCAGCTCACCAGTCAGGCGCTGGCCGACGCCTACCTCGAGTCCCCGAAGCGGCAGATGGCCTTTGCCGACTACGAGCTGGCGCTCAAGGAGGTCACGGTGAAGCTGGGGGTGCGATACGACCGCTTCAAATCCGGGGCCTCGCGCCCGTACTACACCGATCCATCGGGCAATAGAAGCTGGTTCCCGCGGATCTCGACAATGCCCGGCTTCAATCCCGCGAATCCGACCGCCGGATTCGTGGCCGACGGCAGCCACAGCCGCATGAGTCCGAGCCTGCGAGCCGAATTCCGGGCCTCACCCAGTGTCGTCGTGCACACCGGCATCGCCGAGACTGCGCAACTCCCCGATTTCGCCCAGATCTTTGCCGGGATCAACACCGATCTGAGCATCACCACTCCCACCCAGGTCTATGGCAGCGACCTCGGCTTCGAACGCCGGGTGCTCGCCGAAGTCGGCGCGCGCGTTGCGCTGGACCCGAGGACGAGCGTTGACGGCTCGATCTGGATTCGCTCCGACAAGGGGGTGACGTCGGTCGGCCTGGCCACGTTCTACGATCCGTTCGTCAGGGGCCCAAGGGACGTGTATCGCTTCGTGAACGGCTCGGATCGCACGGGTAAGGGACTCGATGTGCGGCTCTCCAGGGATCTTGGCTCGGGGAGCCGAGCCTGGCTGGCCTACAGCCGCACCGAGTCCAACCTCAAGAATCAGCCGCTGGGATTCCTTGCGACCGGGAACGTGCCGCTCGCCGATTCCCGGCCGCATTCCATCGTCGGTGCGGTGCTGTACCAGACCCCGCAGGACCTGCGTGCGCTGGGCGGAGTGCTGCGGAACGTGGGGCTGTACGGCAGCTTCCGCTTCGCGACCGGCACCGCCTACACCGCCTGCTCACTCGGCAGCGTCAACGACGAGGGGACCCTCTCGGGCGAGCCCTGCATCGCCACCATCGCGAACACCCTCAACGGGTCGAGGCTTTCCTCGACGAAGCTCCTCGACCTGAGGCTCACGAAGAGCTTCCCGGTCGGTGGCACCAGGCTCACCGCCTTTGCCGATGCCCGGAATCTCCTCAACTGGCGCAACCTCACCCGGGTCTTCGCGCAGACGGGCTCTTCCTCGAATGCCCGCGAGCGGGCCAGCCACCTCGCCACCGATCTGCAGGGCTTCGTCCTGGAAGCCTCGCGCAACGGGAAGCTGCTGGCCGACAGCACCATCGATCTCACCTTCGGCGGCGCCCAGGACCCCCGCTCGGCCTGCGGCGGTTGGCAGTCCTCGACCGGCGCCGACGTCACCCCCAACTGCGTCTACCTCCTCAACGCGGAGGCCCGGTTCGGCAACGGCGATCACCTCTTCACCCCGGCGGAGCAGGCCCGGGCGAGCGATGCCTATTACCTCGTGCTCCGCGGCCTGCAGAACTTCACGAGCTCCGGCCGCCGGGTACGGCTCGGGCTCGAGGTGCAATTCTGAACATCCGCATCGAAACCGTGGGCGCCGCCCCGCGTAGGGGCGGCGTCCATGGGCTCTGAAATCACGACCTACCTCCGGCTCGGCTTCCGTCACATCGCCGACCTGCGCGGGTACGACCACATCCTGTTCATTGCTGCGCTCACGGTCGCGTATCGGCCGCGCGAGTGGCGCCGGCTGCTCTGGCTGGTCACGGCCTTCACCCTGGGCCATTCGGTCACCCTCGCCCTGGCGACGCTGAACGTCGTGCGGGTGAACAGCCATCTGGTCGAGGCGGCGATCGCAGCCACGATCGTCATCACCAGCCTGATCGCCATCGCGACGACGCTCCGCTTCAACGCGGCCGGGGGGGAGCCCGTATCTTCGAGTGGCCAGCTGACGCGCTACGGCCTCGCCGCCGGTTTCGGCCTCATTCACGGACTCGGATTCTCGGCTTTCCTCCGCAGCCTGCTCGGCGGCGAGGAGTCGATTGTCGTACCGCTGTTCAGCTTCAACGTCGGGCTGGAACTCGGGCAGCTCCTGATCGTGCTCGCGATCCTGCTCCTCGGCGTGGCCGCCGAACAGCTTCCCGGCATCACCCGGCGGCGCTGGGTCCTCGGACTCTCCGCCGTGATCGCAGTGGTTGGCAGCACGATGGTGATCGACAGGCTCTAACACTCACTCGAGACTCCCGATGGCCGCTTTCTCCCGTTCGCTCCGGGTCGTGGCGCTGCTGGCGCTCTGTGCCAGTCCGCTCGCCGCCCAGCAGTGGCTCAACGCCGAGCCGAATCCCAAGACCAACAAGTCCAACTTCCGCGCGCTCGACGAACTGCCGTCGCCGAACGAGTTCCGGAACGCCTCCGGCGCCCCGGGCCCCAAGTACTGGCAGCAGCGGGTGGACTACAGCATCAAGGCCACGCTCGACACCACGATCCACACCGTGAGCGGATCCGAGCGGGTGACCTACCACAACAACTCGCCGGACCGGCTCGACTACCTCTGGTTCCAGCTCGACCAGAACATCGACGATGCGAGCGTCAGCCGGGCGATTCGCGATGCGGCGGCGCTGCCGAAGCAGATCTCCCCGCAGGCCCGGCGCTTCCTGACCCCGGAGCCCTTTGACGGCGGCGACAAGATCACCCGGGTGCAGCTCGTGACCATGCGCGGCAAGGTGGCGGCGAAGAGCGACGTGCCGTACACCATCAACGGCACCCAGCTCAAGGTCACCCTGCCGGCGCCGCTCGCCTCCGGCGAGAAGGCGATGATCGAGATCGACTGGCACTTCATCGTCCCCGAGACGAGCCGCAACGGGCGCGGCGCGCGGGAGAAGGTGAAGGACGGCTGGCTCTACGAGATGGCGCAGTGGTTCCCGCGCGCCTCGGTCTATGACGACGTGAACGGCTGGCAGACCGACCAGTTCTACGGTCAGGGGGAGTTCTACCTGAACTTCGGGACCTATGATGTGGAGCTCACGGTCCCGCACGATCACATCGTGCAGGCCACGGGCGTCCTCACCAACCCGGTGCAGGTGATGACGGCGACGCAGCGCCAGCGGCTGGCGCAGGCGCTGACTTCCGAGACCCCGAAGTTCATCATCACCAAGGACGAGGTCATGACCCCGGGCAGCCGTCCCGCCGGGACCGGTCCGCTGACCTGGAAGTTCCACGCCGATAGCGTCCGCGACTTCGCCTGGGTCTCCTCCAAGACCCTGGTCTGGGATGCGGCCGGCTTCCGGTATCGTCCGGGTGGCCGCGTGATCGAGATGCACTCGCTCTATCCGCGCGATGCCATGCCGCTCTGGGATAGCGTCTCGACGAAGGCCATCGCCCAGACGATGCGCACCTACGGGCGCCTCGCCTTCGAGTTCCCCTATCCCAAGGCCTCGAACATCCACGGCCCGGTCTTCGGGATGGAGTATCCGATGATCGCCTTCTGCGGCGCGCGGCCGGCCGCGGACGGCTCCTACACACCGCAGCTCGCGCGGGCGCTGATCAGCGTCACCATCCACGAGGTCGGGCACAACTGGTTCCCGATGATCGTCGCCTCCGACGAGCGGAAGTGGACCTGGATGGACGAGGGGCTCAACAGCTTCCTGCAGTACTACGCCGAGAAGGACTGGGACCCCGCCTATCCGAGCAATCGCGGGCCGGCGAAGAACATCGTGCCCTACATGAAGGACCAGGAGCAGGTCCCGATCATGACCGAGTCGGACTACATCAGCCGCCAGTTCGGCAACAACGGCTACGGCAAGCCGGCGGCGGGACTGGTCATGCTCCGCGAACAGATCGTGGGCCCGAAGCTCTTCGATGAGGCGTTCGCGAGCTACTCGAAGCGCTGGGCCTTCAAGCACCCGCAGCCGGGCGACTTCTTCCGCTCGATGGACGATGGGGCGGGGGAACTGCTCAACTGGTTCTGGCGCGGCTGGTTCTACACGACATACGCCAACGATCAGGCGGTCACCAGCGTCGAGGCACAGTCGGCCGACTCGTTGGTGGGCAACAGCAATCGCGGCAAGAGCTACTACCGCGTCACCGTCGAGAACAAGGGCGGCCTGCTGATGCCGGTGCAGATGCAGATCACCTACGACGACGGCAGCACCGAGACGGTCAAGCTCGGCGCCGACGTCTGGCGGCGGAACGAGCTGAGTTACATCTACGGCTTCTTCACCAACAAGACCGTGGTGAAGGTCGTGCTCGATCCTGACGAGGTCCTCGCGGACATCAACCGCGACAACAACACCTGGTCGGCCGGACCGCCGCCGGCGTCGTGATTCGACTCGTCGTCGGATTGATATTGCTGTCAGTACCGAGTACCGGGTCCCGAGTACCGAGTGAACTGCCGTGGGGGCAGGTCTCGGAACTCGGAACTCGGAACTCGGAGCTCCACGACACCCACGTCTCGCACACGAGAATGGTGGTCGAGGGCACGACCATCGCCTGCCGGGTGCGTCTCTTCAAGGACGATCTGGAGCGGGCGCTTCGAGTGGAGGGGCGGGACTCCACCCTGAAGCTCACCGAGAGCGACCAGGCCGTCGCGCTCTTCGGGAAGTACTTCGGGCGCGCCATGCGGCTCTCCGCCGATGGCCACCCCGTCGCTCTCGCGGTGACCAGCTCCGGCACCGAGAAGGACGAGGCGGCGCAGGAGATCGTCTGGTATGTTCTGGAAGGCACGGTGACCGCGCCGGTGAAGCGGCTCACCGTGCTGGACGGGCTGCTGTTCGAGTATTTCCGGGACCAGCAGAACATCCTCGTGCTCCTCAGGCTGCCGGAGGATCAGCGGCAGACGCTCTACTTCGTCGCGAGCGACGCGAGAGAGCAGGGCCTCTCGTTCTGATCCGGAGAGGGGCTTCATGGCCATCCAGTCGCGCCTCTACCTCGTCCCTGCGGTCCTGGCCGTTTTCCTCGGCGGCCTGAGCCTCTGGCTGCACCTGCAGCAGCCGAGGTGGGCGCCGGTGGGCGGGCTGGGCGGGTGCATCGAAGTCCGGATTCCCAGTCCCGACTCGGTCCACGTGCCGGCTCCGTACGCCAATCTTCAGTCGTGCCCCCACATCAGTGAGACCATCTTCCGGCTCGACGTGGTCCAGCCGCAGCTCGCATACCCGGCATTCATCTTGAGTGCGACCGGCCCCGAGAACCCCTACGACTGGAACAAGTCGCTGCACCTCCGCTGGCGGGGCCCCGACACGCTGGAGGTCGGGTACACCGAGGCGGTGCAGATCGAGAGCCGGTCGGACACTGCGGCCACGGTGCGGGTGGTCTACGTGGAGGAGAAGGGGAAACATCCCTGGTGGAGGTGGTAGGGCGGGTGTCACAGGGCGAAGCTAGACTGCGGCATGCTCGGCCTCTTCTGTCTCATCGTCGCGGTCTTCGCGGTGCAGTACGCGGCGGCCAAATGCGAGCAGCTCGCCAAGGCCCTGCGAGAGCTCTTCCGGTAGGCACACCGCGAACCGAACCCGGGTTCTGGCTGGAGTACCGTCCCGCTCTGCTCCTCGGTAAGATTCTCCCGCCGCACGCCGCATCCGCGCCCGTAGCTCAGTTGGATAGAGCATTAGCCTTCTAAGCTAAGGGTCGGTGGTTCGAATCCACCCGGGCGCACTGCTTTGCCCACCCGATCCGGAATTCCACCACGACCCGAAACACCAGGACGGAAGCAGGCGACGCCCTCATTGCGCTGCCCTGCAGGCCAGCCGGCGCCACCCACCTCCGTCCGTTGTGTACGGCTCCATCTCATGCGACCGTCGTCTTGCCATCCGCCGAGGGTGGAGCAACACCCCCATCCGACGACGGGGTATCGCTACCCCCATCCGGTATCACCAGATTGCTGGCACTTTCCCACGCCGCCAGCTTCTCGGCGTCGTTCGCGAACCGAAAGCGATTGAGACCGTTCATCACCTTCACCAGCCGAATGATCTCGACAGCGACCTTCTCCTGTTCCGCCACGGCGCCGACATGCTGACGCCGACCCGCATCGGCTTCCTCCACCGCCTGATCGAGCTGTCCCAGCCCCTGTTCCAGGCTGCCGATCAGCGGCTCGGCCAGACCCTGACGCAGCAGCAGCTCCTTGCCATCTCGGGCACGGCTTCCTCGAGGCGGGCTACCGTGAGGCTTTGCGCTGGGAACTGGCCGAGCGGAGGATCCCATTCCGGGCCGAGGTGACGCTTCCGGTCACGTTCAAGGGGCGAATGCTGGCCACGAGCTTCCGGACCGACATGATCTGCTTTGGTGAAGTCGTTGTCGAGCTGAAGGTGCTGAGCAGTATCGGAGGAGGTGAAGCTGCCCAGGTGCTCAACTCCCTGAAGGCGAGCGGATTGTCGCGGGCCCTGCGGCTGAATTTCGGCGCTCCCAGCCTCGAGTACCGCCGCTTCATCTGGTCGGGTCACCCGTCATCTGCGTCATCCGCCTGATCTGCGTAATCTGCGGATTATCCGCGGATCTCGGCTTCCCGCCCATCCCCTTCCTGTCTAAGCTTCACCCGCCATGCCCTTCCGTCCCCCTCGTCGCGCCGACCTTACGGCCCTCCTCACCCTCGCGCTGCCGGTCATCGTGGTGCAGGTGGGACTCATGGCCATGGGCGTCGCCGACACCATCATGGTGGGGCACGTCTCGCCGGTCGCCCTGGCCGCCGTCGCCCTCGGCAACGTCTACTACTTCGCGGCCGCCGTCTTCGGGATGGGCACCCTCATGGCGCTCGACCCGGTCGTGGCCCAGGCGATGGGAGCGGGCGACACCGAAGCCGCGGCGCGGGGCATCCAGCGCGGCTTCGTGCTCGCCGTGCTCCTCTGCGTCCCGACCACACTCATCCTCTGGCCCGCGCACGCGGTGCTCGCCTGGCTCAAGCAGCCGGCGGAGGTGGTGCCGCTCGCCGCGGAATACGCCCGGATCTCGATTCCCGGCTCGCTCGGACTCTTCGCTTTCACCGTGCTCCGCCAGAGCCTGCAGGCGATGCACCGTGTCCGCCCGATCCTGATCACCACCGTCGTCGCGAACCTGCTCAACATCCTGATCAACTGGTTGCTGATCTACGGGCACGGCGGCTTCCCGGCGATGGGCGCAATCGGCTCGGCCTGGTCGACGATGATCTCGCGCCTCTTCATGGCGGTGATGCTGCTCGGCCTGTCCTGGCCGGTGCTGCGAGAGTACATCGCTCCGTTCCGGCCGGCCGCGCTCGAACCGAAGCCGCTCGCCCGCCTCTTCCTCCTCGGCGCACCGATCGGCGCCCAGCATCAGCTCGAATACGGCGTCTTCGCGCTGGTCGGCCTGTTGATGGGCGTGCTCGGTACGACCCAGGTGGCGGCGCACCAGGTGGCCCTCAACCTCGCGTCGCTCACCTTCATGGTGCCGCTCGGTCTCTCGGCGGCCGCGGCGGTGGTGGTGGGCCACGCGGTGGGGCGGGGTGATCGCGAGGCGGCCACCAATGCCTCGAGCGCTGCGCTGTACGTCTCGGTCGGGTTCATGGGCATCACGGCGACAACCTTTCTCGTCTTCCCGGAGCTGCTCGCCCGCGCCTACACCAGCGCTCCCGACGTGCTGCAGGTTGCCGTCGTGCTGATCCCGCTCGCCGGTGTCTTCCAGGTTTTCGACGGGATCCAGGTCACCTCGATCGGGCTGCTCCGCGGTCTCGGCGACACCCGCACCCCGATGGTCACCGGAATCCTCGGCTTCTGGCTGCTCGGCCTGCCGGTGAGTCTCTTCCTCTGCTTCAAGCTCGGACTCGGCCCCGCGGGACTCTGGTGGGGGCTGGTGCTCGGCCTCGTGGCCGTGGCTTTCTTTCTCGTGATGCGGCTCCGCGCCAAGCTCAAGCAGCCGCTCCGCCGGGTCTCGGTCGAAATGTCGTACACCGACGAATTCGCCCTGCCGGCGAATCCCATCACTCCGGATGCCTGAATGAGCGCGGACACGGCACGCAACGCCTTCCAGACGGTGATCTTCGACTGCGACTCCACGCTGACCGCCGTCGAGGGAATCGACGAGCTGGCCCGCGGACACCGCGCGGAGATCGAGCGCCTCACCCACCAGGCGATGAGCGGCGCGCTCCGCCTCGAGGAGGTGTATGCCCGGCGGCTCGAGCTGATCCGCCCCACGGCGGCGGAGGTGGCGCGGGTGGGCGCGCTGTACATCGAGCGAATGGTGCCCGGAGCCCGGGAGACCATCGTTGCGCTCCGTCAGGCGGGGATCCACATCCGGGTGCTGAGCGGCGGACTCGCTCCCGCCGTGCGGGTGATTGCCCGGCATCTGGAGATCCCGGACGCGGATGTAGCGGCGGTGGAGATCTACTTCGATGCGGACGGAGCCTACGCCGGTTTCGACACCGCGACCCCGCTCGCCCGCTCGGGCGGAAAGCGCGAATGGGTCATCGAGCAGGGCAGGCGGCTCGTCGCGCCGGTGCTGATGGTGGGTGACGGCGCCACCGACCTGGAGACCCGTCCCGTCGTCGCTGCCTTTGCGGCCTACACCGGCGTCATCACGCGCCCCGACGTGGTGCGTCATGCCGATGTCGTGATTGCGGGGCCATCGCTGACCGACCTGCTCCCCTATGTGAAACGCGGCGTCTGATCGGGGGAGTCCCCCCTTATATTGCCCCCGGGCGCCGCTCGGGTCGCCCGACCTCATTACTCCGCTGGAGCCGTCTCCATGTCCGCGTTCGGCCGCTTCTTCCTCCCCGGTCCCACCGAAGTCCTCCCCGAAATCCTCGCCGCGCAGGCCCGCCCCATGATCGGGCATCGCGGCAAATCGATGGAGCAGCTCATCGCCGGCATGATGCCTGGCCTGCAGCGGATCTTCCGCACGGCACGGCCGGTGTACATCTCCTCGTCGTCGGCGACCGGACTGATGGAGGCTTCGATCCGGAACGCCGGCGGCGCGAAGGTGCTCTCGCTGGTGAACGGCGCCTTTTCCGAGCGGTTCTTCAAGATCGCCCAGGCGAATGGCGTGAAGGCGGAAGCGCTCACCGTGCCGATGGGGCAGGTGCACACCGCCCAGCTGCTCGAGGACGCCTTGAAGAAGCAGCAGTACGACGCCGTCACCGTCGTCCACTCCGAGACCTCGACCGGTGCGCTCAATCCGATCGCCGAGCTGGCGGAGGTGGCCCACCGGACCGGCGACACCGTGCTGCTGGTGGACAGCGTGACCGGCGTTGCCGGTGCCGTGGTCGAGACCGACGCCTGGCAGCTCGACTTCGTGCTCACCGGTTCGCAGAAGGCGATGGCGCTGCCGCCCGGCCTCGCACTCGGCGTCGCCAACGAGCGGGTGCTCGAGCGCGCGAAGAACGCCTGCAATCGCGGCATCTACTTCGACCTCGTCGAGTTCGAGAGCTATATCAAGAAGAACCAGACGCCCAACACCCCGGCCGTCTCGCTGATGTATGCGCTGGCGGCGCAGGTCGCGCGCATCGATGCGGAGACCATCGAAGGGCGCTGGGCCCGGCACCGCGCCATGGCCGAACGCACCTGGCGCTGGGCCGACGAGATGCAGGACCGCGGCATCGACATCAAGGTGCTGGCACCGGCCGGCTACCGCTCGCAGACCGTCACCTGCCTGACGATGCCCGCCGGGCGCAAAGGCTCGGAAGTGAATGAGGCGATGAAGAGCAAGGGCTACACGATCTCGGCGGGCTACGGCTCGCTCAAGGATTCCACGATCCGCATCGGTCACATGGGTGACCACACGGTCGCCGAGCTCGACGAGCTGCTCGGTGTCCTGGAAGGAGTACTCGGCGCATGAGCCAGTTCAAGATTCTCGTGGCCGACAAGATCGCCCGCGAAGGCCTCGCCCCCCTCACGGGCGACCCTCGTTTCGAGATCATCGAGCGCCCCGGCCTCAAGGGCGAGGACCTGGCCGCCGCGATCGCCGATGCCGATGCGGTGCTGGTGCGGAGCGCCACCAAGATCACCCGCGATTCGCTCTCCCGGGCCACGAAGCTCAAAGTGATCGGCCGCGCCGGTGTGGGCGTGGACACGATCGACGTGGAGGCGGCGACGGAGAAGGGCGTCGCGGTGATGAACGCGCCCGCGGGCAACACCATCTCCGCCGCCGAACTTGCGTGCGCTCTGCTCCTGTCGCTCATCCGGAAGGTGCCGGCCGCGGACAAGTCGATGAAGGCCGGCCAGTGGGACCGCACCAGCTTCAGCGGCACCGAGTTGTACGGCAAGACGCTCGGGCTCGTCGGCGCGGGGCGCGTCGGGGGCGAAGTCGCCCGCCGGGCACGCGCCTTCGGCATGCGGGTCCTCGCCTACGATCCCTTCCTGAGCGCCGAGGCGGCGCGGGAGATGGGCGCCGAGCTCGCGCCACTCGAGAACGTCCTGCGTGAGGCAGACGTGATCTCGCTGCACGTTCCGCTCACCGACAAGACCCGCGGCATGCTGGGCGATGCCCAGCTCGCGATGCTCAAGCCGACGGCGGTCATCATCAATGCCGCGCGCGGCGGCGTGCTCGACGAGGCCGCGCTGCTCAAGCGGCTGCAGGAAGGGAAGCTCGCCGGCGCCGCCCTCGACGTCTTCGATCAGGAGCCGCTCCCGGCCGATCACCCGTTCCGCTCCCTTTCGAACGTGGTGCTCACGCCGCATCTCGGTGCCTCCACCGAGGAGGCCCAGCTTAACGTCGCGGTGGAGATCGCCGAGTCGGTGCGGGCCGCGCTGCTCGAGGGGGACTACTCCCGCGCGATGAACGCGGCCCTGGTCGGAGGCGAGCGGCTGCGCCGGCTCAAGCCGCTGCTCGATCTCGCCGAACGTCTCGGCCGGCTCGCGGGCGCGCTCGCGAGCGGGGCGGTGAGCGGACTCGAAGTGCGCTTCTCTGGTGAAGGAGACGACCTGCTGCGGCCGCTCGCCGCCGGGGCGGTGATCGGCGTGCTGCAGGAGGCGGTCGGCGCGACGTCGGTCAACATGGTCAACGCGCTGCACCTCGCCAGGCAGCGGGGCATCCAGGTCGATCGCACCCGGGTGGATACGCCGCAGAGCTACAAGGACCTGATCGAGGTCCGCGTCACGGCCGCCGGAGGGAGTGTGCGGGTCGCCGGGGCGCTGCTGGCCGAGGGACATCCGCGTATCGTGCGGGTGGATGACTTCCGCATCGACGTGATACCGCGGGGTGTCTTCCTGGTGCTCCGCAACCGGGACGTCCCGGGCGTCATCGGCCGGGTCGGCACCCTGCTCGGCAACGCCGGGATCAACATCGCCGAGTATCACCAGGCCCGGCTCGCGGCGGGTGGGGATGCGCTCGCGGCGGTCAGCGTCGATGCCAAGCTGCCGGAGGCGGTGCTGGCATCGCTCCGCGGATTGCCCGAAATCATGCTCGCGACCGTCGCCGATCTCGACCCCACCGACACGCACGCCTGACGCCGGACTTCGCCGGGGAAGGGGCCGTTCTCCCCGGCGAGGCCCACCCGCTTTCGCATCCCGACGGGGCGGACCTAGATTGGGGAACCCGTTCACTCCCCTCTGAGGTCCGCATGCGTTCGCCCCTCTCCGGTTTCCGCCGACCGCTCCCGCTTTGCCTCGCCTTTGGTCTGCTCGTCGCCGCCTGCGGCGGGGGGTCGGATTCGGGCAATGGCCCCACCAAGACCACGATCGTCTTCGGCGGGGTCTTCGTCGGCGAGAATGGCACCGAGGCGGGGAAACTCACCGCAAGCGTCGTCGTGGAGGACAGCGCCGGCTCGGGCACCTTCCAGGTGAATGGCGCGCCCAAGACCTTCTCTTCCATCACGTATGACGGCACCAGCTTCGTCGCGAGCGGAGTGGGCTTCGTCTTCACCGGCACCGCGAACGACTCCACGATCAGCGGCAGCTACACGAGTCCCTCGGGGGGCGGGATCTTCACCGCCCTCAAGAAGCTCGGGAGCACGGCGCCGACGGCGTTCTGCGGCACCCACATCGGTACCCGAAACGGGGTGCCGGTCGCGGGGCCGTTCGCTTTCGTGCAGCGGGGCAACACCCGGCTCGGCGTCTTCACCTCGGTGCTCAACGATCCCTTCCGCGGGCAGATCCGCGCCAGCACCACGGCGGGTCCGGTTGCGCTCGACACGCTGACCGGCAGCGCGGCGGTCGCGGCGAGCGGCACCACCTTCACCGGCGTCTATCTCATGGCGGGCGGGGACAGTGGCGCGATCGCGGGCAGCGCCTGTCCCACCTCGGTGCTCCCGCCGCTCGGCACGGTCTTCCAGGGGGTGCTCGGCAGCTTCGATGGCAACGATCTGGGTGACTTCAACTTCAACCTGAGCTCGACCGGCATCGGCAGCACCGGCACCTACAAGGTGGGCGGGCTGGGGAAGACCTTCCTCTCCGTGATCTCCGGTGTGGGTAATCAGGTCGCCGCCTTCGACACGACGTTCAAGTTTCTCGGGTCGGTCGACACGTCCGGCCTCGAGGGGCGCTACGCCAAGGGCGGTTCGATCGGAGGCATCTTTGCCGGGCTCCCGCTCCAGGCCGGCGACACCGTGGCGAAGTACTGCGGTGCCAACAACGCTGGCGGGTCGCTCGGGAGCTTCGCCTTCGTGGTGCGTTCCGACAGCACCCTGTTCGGCCTCTTCACCAGCGGCAACGGTGCCAACTTCCAGGGCACGGTGCAGGGGAAGCCGGGCGACAATCTCAGCACCATGGAAGGGCAGACGGGCCCGGCCACCGTCCTTCCGTCAGGCGGATCATTCGCGGGCTTCTACGACTTCAGCGGCACGGGCGGCCCGAGCGGGACGGTCTCCGGCACCACCTGCCCCTGAGCGCGATGCACCTGGCCCGCCTGACTCTGGGCGCGGTCCTGCTCGGGATCGCCGCCTGCGGTGAACCGGCGCCCGGCGCGCCGGGCACCGCCGTGGCCGACCTCGAGCGGCAGATTGCTCGCGCCGGGGTCACGCCGCTGCGGGCGGTGCCACCCGCTCCGGCACCGCTGGTGGCCCTTGGCAAGGCGCTCTTCTTCGACAAGGTGCTGAGCGGCGACCGGAACATCGCCTGCTCGACCTGTCACAACCCCACCTATCACACCGGCGACCTCCTGCCGCTCTCGATCGGCACCGGCGGTCATCTGCCTGGTGGCGGCCGTCAGCTCGGGACGGGACAGTTCACCGTGCGCGGCGCGCCGGAACTCTTCGACCGCGGCAACCCCGGTTGGCATGCCCTCTTCTGGGATGGGCGGGTGGAGCTGGACAACGGCCAGTTGCGGAGCCCTGCCGGCGGCTCACTGCCCGCGGGCCTGAGTGGCGTGCTCGCCGCCCAGGCACTGATCCCGATGCTCACCCGAGTCGAGATGCGAGGCCAGCCGGGCAGCAACGATCTCGCCGCGTATCCCGATACAGCCACGACGGCGGTGTGGGCCGGCATCATGGCGCGGCTCGACAGCATCCCCGGCTACGACACGCTCTTCACCGCCGCCTATCCGTCGTTGCCGCGGAACTCCCGAGGCATCGCCGATGCGGCCAACGCGATCGCGGCCTTCATTGGAACCACCTGGCAGACCGGCGGCAGTCCCTTCGATCGCTTCCTCCGTGGGGACACACTCGCCCTCGACGAGTCCGCGAAGCGCGGGGCCGCACTCTTCTTCGGCCGGGCCCGCTGCTCGGCCTGTCATCGGGACGAGCTGCTCACCGATCAGTTGTATCACAACATCGGTATCCCGCCGATGGGGCCGGGGCTCGGCGGCGGCCCCGACATCGGCCGGGCCAGCGTGACTCACGCCCCCGAAGACCGCTACGCCTTCCGGACGCCACCGCTTCGGAACGTCTGGCTCACCGCGCCCTACATGCACAACGGTGTCTATCCGTCGCTGGACGCGGCGGTTCGCCACTATGTCAATCCGGGCGCCGCACTGAGTGCGCCCGACACCCTCGCCATCGATCCCCGGCTGCGTGCCACGCTGGATCTCTCACCCGGCACCATCGCCGACATCCGTGCGACCCTCGATCCAAAGCTCCGCCGGCCCGTTCCACTCTCCCCAGCCGAGGTGCGCGACCTCGTTGCGTTCCTGATCGCGCTCACCGATCCCGCCTCCGGCGTGCTCAACCGCGACATCCCGGTGAGCGTGCCCAGCGGCCTGCCGGTCTTTGATCGTTGACAAGAGGCCAGCAGTGGCGGACTTTTCCGCCTCCCGATCCACAGCCGTAACCCTCATCGCCCTGGCACCCTCATGATCGTCACGCTCGGTCTCCTTCTGCTCGTCCAGCAACAGCCGGCGCAAGCGGCGCCTCCGCAGGCGCCTTCGCCGATCGTGAAGGTGGCCATCACCCCTGCAGTCCGCAGCATGACCGCCGGCGACACGCTCCGGCTCACGGCCCAGCCGCTCGACCGGGACGGCAAGCCGGTACCGGATGCGATCGTGCGCTTCGTGGGATCCGGTGGCCGCTTCGAGGGACGGGTCGACTCGACGGGGCTCGTGTACGCCGGTTCGACCGGCACCCTGGGTGTCACGGCGATCGCGAGCGTTCCGGGCACGAAGCCGGTGCTGGAGCGGGTCGAGATCCGGATGCTCCCGGGTGCGGCGGCGACCGTGGCGGTCACTCCCGAGGCGGCCCGGTTGGTGGTGGGTCAGTCGGTGCTGCTCGAGGCGACCTCCTACTCCCAGGCTGGCGATCCGCGCACCGAATCGCCGCGCTGGCGCAGTTCCTCGGCCCGCATCGCGAGCGTGAGTCAGGACGGGCTGGTCACCGGCGTCGCGCCGGGCAAGGCCACGATCACGGCGCGCGTCGAAGGCGCGGAGCACACCGTGAAGGTCGAGGTCATCGCCGCCGCCGTCGCCTCACTCGAGATCTCGCCGGCCACGGTGACGGCTCGTCAGGGTGACGTGATCCCGTTCAAGGTGATTGCGCGGGACCGGACCGGCCGCGCGATCCCGGGCCTCACGCCGGGGTGGAGCTTCTCGCCGGGGCAGGGCAGCGTCGATCGCGACGGCAACTTCGTCGGCTACGAGGCGGGCAAGTACATCGTCACCGCCACGATCGGGGGCCATGCGACTCGCGCCGTGGTTTCGCTCGCGTGGCGCGACGTCCGCCGTCCCGCGACGATCGTCGGGCGGCTGCCGCGCTCGCAGTTCACGACCGAGGAAGTCTGGCTGCATCCCAACGGCAAGATCGCCTACCTCGGCACCGGCGGCGGCGGGGACCGGATGTACGCGATCGACATCAGCGATCCGTCGAACCCGGTCGTCACCGACTCGCTGATGGCGAACACCCGTCGCATCAACGACATCATGACGACGCCGGACGGCAAGTACCTCGTGCACACCCGCGAGGGCGCCTCCGACCGCAAGAACGGCATCGTCATCGCGTCGCTGGAGGACCCGGCACACCCGAAGAAGATCGCCGAGTACACCGAGGGCCTCACCGGCGGCGTGCACTCGACCTTCATCTATGCGCAGCCGAAGTACGGCACCCACATCTACCTGACGAATGACGGCACCGGCTACATGCACGTCATCGACATCAACGACCCGTATCATCCGAAGGAAGTCGCCCGCTGGACCACCCGGCCGGACCAGCTCGGCAACGCGCTGCACGACATCGACGTGCAGGACGGCCTCGCCTACCTGAGCTACTGGAACGAGGGGCTCGTCATCGTGGACATCGGGAACGGCATCAAGGGGGGCAGTCCGTCGAACCCGCAGCTGGTGGCGCAGTACAAGTACGATCTCAATTCGCTGTATCGCGACGTCGAGGCCGTCGGCGGTCCCGGCTTCATCCGCGGCACCCACACCGCGTGGCGCCACGGCAAGTATGTGTTCATTGCCGATGAGGTGTTCCCCGCGGCTCCGGTGAAGGGTGGCAAGGACGCCTCCGCCTTCCGCGCCTACGGCCGGCTGCAGGTCATCGACGTCAGCGACATCTTCCACCCGAAGTCGGTGGCCTGGTACGAGCCGGAGTTCGGCGGCGTGCACAACGTCTGGGTCGCGGGCGACACGCTCTACATGGGCGCCTACAACGCCGGTTTCCGCGCCTTCGACATCTCTGGTGAACTCCGGGGTGATCTCCGGGCCCAGGGCCGCGAGATGGTGCACGTGAACACCGCCGACATGGGCGGGCATACCCAGAACGCCGCGATGACCTGGGGCGTGGTGGTGCGGGACGGACTCGCTTACGTCAACGACGACAACAACGGACTCTGGATCGTGCGGATGGAGCCGCGCCGCGAGCCGCTGACGCCGTAGACGGGAAGCCGGAAGGCAGAACGACGACGGGTGGGTTCTCCTTGGAGAACCCACCCGTTCGGCTATTGCCTTCCGACCTGCCGCCTGAACGCGCTAGTTCATCCGCTCGCTCGGCACCGACTCGAGCAGCACTTCCGCCGCGAGCGCTTCAGCGAGCGGCTGCCCCATCTCGAGCTTCCGGTCGAAGGACTCCAGCGATTCCTCGGCCGCCCAGTACAGCATCCGGCAGGCCGTGAGGTCAGCCGGGTGGTCGTCGCCCAGGTCGTGCGCCGCCTCGCGCATCGCTTCCTGCTCGATGAGAAGCCGCGCCATCAGCGCGAGATCGCGGCAGCGGGCCTCCGCCACCGACACATCCCGGAAGCCGGCCTGGCCCTGCTGCTGCGCCAGCGCGAGGTCGCGGAGCGCTGCCTGCTGCAGGAGAGCGAGCATCGTGAAGCGGCGCGTGTGCGCGCGCCGGACTTCGTCCCGCTGCGCGCTCAGGGCGGAGTAGAGCGATTCCTGAAGACCCGGATACTCGGCGATTTCCAGCGGGACCTGCTGCCAGAGTCCGGGCACTGGCCGGGAAAGCTGGCTGCGTACCATCTCCTGAACGGCGAACACGGTATCGCCCGTCATGGTCGCGTAGCGCCAGCAGGCGCGGCCCAGCGACCCCTCGCGGCCCCACAGGGTCCGCAGATACTCGTGACGCTGCTGATCATTCGGGACGATCGGTTTCATCCGGCCGGTCTCACTCACTCGTCAGGGCGCTCGATCCTTGCCGAGAACGTCCTCGGCGGGTGCTCAGGGGGAGTTGCCGGTAGAGAAAGCAGCAAGCGTGCCGCGAAAAGGGGCTCCCGTTCATGTAACACAACAGATTGAATTACAAGCAGATAGACGCTACCATGAAATCCGGCACTGGAAGCACCCTCGACTTCCCAGCCGCGCTGACAGGGGAAACTGCGTGACCAACTCCACCCTGCATGGCCGATAGCAGCCAGCCTCCCGCCGTACGACCGCTCCCGGCCTGGCTGCCGCTCCTCCTGGTGGCGGTGGCGGCCCTCACCGCGACGGCCAGCGGACTCGGGAACCGATTCGCCTACGACGATGTGCACGTCGTTCTCCGGAATCCCGCGGTGCATCAGATCGGCGACCTCCCGGCCCGCTTCCTGGAGACCTACTGGCCCGAGGTCGCACTCGGCCAGGCCGGCCGGCTCTACCGCCCGCTCACCATCGCCAGCTTCTCGCTGCAGTGGGCCGTGGGTGGCGGCGCACCTCTCGTCTTTCATCTAGTCAGCACGCTGCTCAACCTGCTCCTCGCCCTCCTGGTGTATGCCGTCGCCCGACGCATGATGCCGGTCTGGCCGGCCACCCTCGCCGCCGTCGTCTTCGCGGTGCACCCGGTCCACTCCGAAGCGGTCGGCAATGTCGTGGGGCAGGGAGAGCTCCTCGCCGGCGTGCTACTGCTGGCGGGTACCGTGGTCTACCTCGACAGCCGGCGCGACCGCCTCACACCGGCACGCATCGCGGCGATCTCGGCCTGCTATCTCCTCGCCTGCTTCACCAAGGAGCACGCGGTGATGTGGCCGCTGCTGCTCGCCCCGCTCGCCTGGATGCTCCCGACCACGAAGTCGCCAGCGGAGTCGAGACAGGAGAGTCTCCGCCTCTTCCTCATCCTTGCGGCTGAACTGGTGGTCTACCTCGCCATCCGCCAGGCGATCGTCGGCGGATTCGCGGGCGATATCCAGCATCCGCTCTGGCACGACACCACCCTCGGCACTCGCGCAGTCACCATGCTGGCCGCCGTGCCGGTCTGGTCCCGGCTGCTGCTGTGGCCCGCGCACCTGCAGGCGGACTACTCGCCGCAGGAGATGCTCCTCGCGCACGGCCTCGGTCCCCAGCAGTGGCTGGGCCTGCTGCTGCTCGGTGTGCTCGGAGTGCTGTTCGTTGCAAGCCGCAAACGTCTGCCGGTCGCGGCGGCGGGGCTCGCGTGGGCCGTGATCGCCGTGGCGCCGGTCGCGAATCTCGTGACCCCGACCGGCATTGTGCTCGCCGAGCGCACGCTCTTCCTCGCGAGCGTGGGATTCGTGCTGGCGCTCGGGGCCCTCGCCGACGGGCTCGATCGCTGGCTGCCTGCGCATCCGCCCTGGGGCCGACGGGCGGCGGCCGGTGTCGCAGTGGTGCTCATCAGCCTCGCCGCGGCGCGCATGGCGACACGGCTCCCGGTCTGGCGCGACAACACGACGCTCTTCGGCACCACGGTCATCGATGCGCCGAAGAGCTACTGGGCCTGGCGCAACTGGGCGGGAGATCTAGTTCTTACGGACCATCCCGCCGAGGCGCGCGCCGCCTACCTGCACAGCCTGGCCCTGTTTGATCGCGATCCCACCGTCTATGATGATCTCGCGAGTTTCGAGCGACGCAGCGGCCGTTGCGACCTCGCCGTACCGCACTTCAGGTCCGCGCTCGCGATCGATTCCACGAGGTATATGACCACGTCCAGACTGATCGGCTGTCTCACCGCCGTGGGCGAGTATGACGCCGCCAGAGCCCTCGCCCGTCGCGCGATGACGGCGGGCCGGAAAGAATTCGGCACCCTGCTGCAACTGGTGGACAGCGCGGACGCCGCGCACCCGAGATGACACTCGAAGCCCCGCACCAGCCGACCCTCTCCGTCATCATCCCGGTCTTCAACGAGATCACCACGATCGCGCGGCTGCTGGCGCGAGTGGAGGCGGTGCCCATCGACAAGGAGATCATCCTTGTGGACGATGCCTCCACCGATGGCACCACCGAGGCGCTCCGCGCCCTGGCGACGGACCGGGGGCATCGCGTCGTGTTCCACCAGGTGAATCAGGGCAAGGGGGCCGCGTTGCGGAGCGGTTTCGCGGCGGCGCGCGGCCGGATCGTCATCGTGCAGGACGGCGATCTCGAGTACAACCCCGCCGAATATCCGAAGCTGATTGCGCCGATACTCGATGGCCGTGCCGACGTCGTGTACGGCTCCCGGTTCGCCGGCGGTGAGTCGCACCGGGTGCTCCGGTTCTGGCATTACACCATGAATCAGTTCCTCACTTTCGTGTCGAACTGCTTCTCCGACATCTATCTCACCGACATGGAGACCTGTTACAAGGTCTTCCGCCGCGACGTGCTGGCCAACATCATTATCGAGGAAGACCGCTTCGGGTTCGAGCCGGAGATCACCGCGAAGGTGGCGGCGCTCAACTGCCGGGTCTACGAAGTCTCGATCAGCTACGAGGGACGCGCCTTCTCCGCCGGCAAGAAGATCGGCTGGCGGGATGGCGTCCGTGCCCTGTGGTGCATCGCGAAATACAATCTCCGGGCCCGCCGGGCCCGGCTCCTTCAGCCCACCAACCCCGCCCAGGAATGACCGCTGCCGCGATGCCGGCGCTCGATCTCGCACAGGTGCGCGCCGCCTTTCCCGCCCTCGCCCGCACCCACCGTGGCTTCCCCGTGGCCTACTTCGACGGGCCGGGCGGCACACAGGTGCCGAGGGTGGTCGCCGACCGGATGGCCGACTACCTGCTGCACCACAACGCCAACACGCACTGGGTCTACCCGACCAGCGTGGAGACGGACGCGGCGCTGGTCGCGGCGAGGGAGGCGCTGGCGGATTTTCTTGGCGCCGAGGCCTCGGAGGTCGTCTTCGGCGCCAACATGACGACGCTGACGTTCCACCTGGCGCGCGCCCTGGGGCGGGGATGGGGGCCGGGTGACGAGGTCGTCGTCACGGAACTGGATCATCAGGCGAACGTCGCCCCCTGGCAGGCGATCGCGAAGGAACGGGGCATCACTCTCCGCGTGGTGCGCTTCGACCTCGCGACCGGCGAACTGGACTGGACCAGCCTGGAAGCCGCCATCACGCCGCGAACCAGGCTCGTCGCCATCGGAGCGGCCTCCAACGCGCTGGGCACGATCAACGACGTCGGTCGGGCCACGCGCCTGGCGCACGCGGCCGGCGCACTCTGCTTCGTGGATGCGGTGGCCTATGTGCCGCATGTGCGGGTGGACGTTCGCGCCATCGACTGCGACTTCCTCGCCTGTTCCTCGTACAAGTTCTACGGCCCGCACCTCGGCATCCTCTACGGCCGGCGGACCCTCCTCGAGGCGCTCGACGTCCCCAAGCTGATTCCCGCGCCGGATACCGCTCCCGAACGGCTGGAGACCGGGACCCAGAATCACGAAGGCATCGTCGGCGCCCATGCCGCGGTCGACTTCCTTGCCGGGCTGGGCGAAGGACCGGACCGGCGCAGCCGCCTCCGCGATGCCTACCGGCGCCTGCATGCCTCGGAGGATGGGCAGATCACCCGGCTCTGGCACGGCCTCGCCGCGCTTCCCGGTGTTCGCCTTCATGGCCCGCCGCCGGGACGGCCGCGCACCGCAACGCTCGTCTTCACGGTCGACGGCGTGCCAAGCGAGCGGGTGGCCCGCCTCCTCACCGACCGCGGGCTCTTCCTGTCCAACGGCGACTTCTACGCCTCCACCGTCGTCGAGCGACTCGGCCACGCCGCGGACGGCCTGGTGCGGGTTGGTTGTGCCTGCTACACCACCATGGAAGAGATCGATCGCGTCATCGATGCCGTAGCCACCATTCGCCGATAGTCGCGTGATGGATCCCGAGGTACACGCCCTGCTGGTGAGCCTGGTCAGTCAGGCCATCATGACGCTCGTGCTGGGCGGCATGCTGATCGTCTTCTACCGCCAGTACCGCCACGGGTATCTCCGCGACTGGGCCTTCGCTTGGTGGGCCGATGCCGGCTTCACGCTCGCCGGGGCCGCGAGCGTCGCGGAGTTCTGGCGGGAACCGCCCTCCGCCACGGTCCGGCTCGGCTTCACGATCCTCTCGCAGTGCGCCGTCTACCTGCACCTCGGGCTGCTGCTGCTCGGCGCACGCCAGCTCCTGACCGGACGCGGGATCCCGCGCAACCGGCGCCTGCTCGTGTACGGGGCGGGGCTCGCCCTGGGCCTCTTCGCGGCGCTCTTCTTCGCCTTTGACTCCACGGCGGCACTGAACCGGCTGCTGCTTCGTGCGGGGCTCCACTCGGTGCTGAGCGGGATCGTCTTCTCGGGTGTCGCCATCGCGCTCGCCCGGGCGCCCGTGGAAACGAAGCGTGGCATCGCTCGGCGCTTCCTCATGGCCACGATGCTGTCTTTCGGTGTGGCCCAGCTGCTGTACTCCTACGGCACCGTCGCCCAGGTGCTCGGACTCCCCGGCCCGCCGGTGACCGCCTCACACGGGGCGATCGACACCGTGCTGGTGGCGCTCATCGGGTTCTCGATGATCGGCACCCTGCTCGAAGAGGAACGCAATCGGGCGCAGGTGCGCGCCGAGGAGGCGGTCGCCGCCGAACGGGCCCTACGGACCCAGGAGGACCGCTTCCGCTCCCTCATCGAGAACGCCACGGATATCATCACGATCCTCGAGGTGGATGGCGGGATCAGCTATGAGAGTCCCTCGGTCACGCGGGTGCTTGGCTGGGCGCCCGGGGAGCTGGTGGGCAAGCCTGCGCTGGACTACATCCATCCGGATGATGCCCCGGCTGTCGCGCAGGAGATTGCCCGCACCTTCACGACTCCGGGAGCGCTCGGCTCCGCGGTCTTCCGCTTCCGCCACTGCGATGGCAGTTACCGTGTGCTGCACGGCGTTGGCCGCGTGCTGCACGAGGCCGACGGTTCGGTCTCACTGCTCGTCAACTCCCGCGACATCACCGATCGCACCATCGCCGAGGAAGCTCGCCATCGCAGCGAAGAGCGGTTGGCGCTGCATGTCAAGCAGACCCCACTCGGCGTCATCGAGTGGGATCCCGATCGGCGCGTGCGCTCCTGGAATCCTGCGGCGGCCGCGATCTTCGGCTGGAGCGCGGAAGAGGTGATCGGGCGACCCGCGGAATTCATGACGCCGCAGGAGGACCGCGGACAGCGCGAGGCGGCCTGGCCGCCGCCGCTCGCGATTCCCGGCGGCACCCGGACCATCCGAACGAATGTCCGGCGAGACGGCCGGACCATCGAATGCGAGTGGTACAGTACGCCCCTGGTCGACGGCTCCGGGCAGGTGGTGGGGGTGGCATCCTTCGTTCAGGACATCTCCGAGAAGCGCCGCCTTGAGCAGCACCTGGTCCAGGCCCAGCGCCTGGAGAGCATCGGCCGCCTCGCTGGCGGCGTGGCGCACGACTTCAACAACCTGCTCACGGCCATCTTCGCGCACACACACATGCTTCGCGCCGCGGTGCCGGACGATGCCCCGATGCGCGGGGAGATCGAGGGCATCCAGGCCGCGGCCGATCGTGCCGCGGCGCTCACCCGTCAGCTGCTCGCATTCGCGCGCCGCCAGGTCGTGCAGCCGCGCCCGGTCGCGCTCAATGACCTCATGCTCGGCCTGGTGCAGATGCTCCGCCGGCTGGTCGGCGAAGACATCGAGTTCGCCACCAGCGTGGCGCCCGAGGAGGGACCGGTGCTGGCCGATGCCGGGCAGCTCGAGCAGGTGGTGGTGAATCTCGTCGTCAACGCCCGCGACGCGATGCCCGCGGGCGGCCGCCTCACTCTCGAGACCGGCAGCCTCGTGGTGATCGAGCCCATGCAACGATCGGGAGAAACCCTCGCCCCAGGTCGCTACGCCACGCTGAGCGTGAGCGACACGGGCCACGGCATCCCGGAGGCGGTCCGCGAGCACATCTACGAACCGTTCTTCACCACCAAGCCCGCCGGGCAGGGCACGGGGTTGGGCCTGGCCACCTGTTATGGCATCGTGCGCCAGCATGGCGGCTATCTCTGGTTCGACAGCGAGGTCGGCCGGGGCACCTGCTTCACGATCTGCCTTCCGGTGGCGACGGCGGGTACGACCGAGCAGGCGGCACCCCATCACTCCCTCGCGAGCGCGGGACGCGAGACGATCCTTCTCGTCGAGGACGAGCGTGCGGTCCGCTCGCTCGCGGAACGGACGCTCCGCTCCGGTGGTTATCGGGTGGTGGAAGCCGAGGATGGCCAGGCCGCCCTGCAGCTCGTGCGCGAGCTCGGCCCCCAGATCGAGTGCATCGTCACCGACCTGGTGATGCCGCGGATGGGGGGCATCGCCCTGGCGGAACAGGTGCGAACCTTCGATCCCGACCTCCCGATCCTGTTCACCAGCGGATATGCCAGCGAGACCGGCGCGACCGATCCCATCCATGGGCATCGCTCGGCCTTCCTGCCCAAGCCCTTCACCCCGGCCGACCTGCTGGCCGCGGTGCGCGCGCTGCTCGACCGTGAAGCGGCGGGCGTCCCCTGAGTTCGATTGACTTCACCGAGCCCCTCCGGCATCGTACCCACGCCTCCTCCACGCGCTGACCGTCATGACCACTGCCATGCCCCGCGCCATCCATGCGCCAACCGGCACCACGCTGAGCTGCCGCGGCTGGCACCAGGAAGCCGCGCTGCGGATGCTGATGAACAACCTCGACCCCGCCGTCGCGGAGCGCCCCGAGGACCTCATCGTCTATGGCGGCAGCGGCAAGGCCGCGCGGAACTGGGAGTGCTACGAGCGGATCGTCGCTACGCTACGGCGCCTGGCCAACGACGAGACGCTGCTCGTCCAGAGCGGAAAGCCGGTCGGTGTCTTCCGCACCCACGAGGAGGCGCCGAGAGTCCTCATTGCGAACGCGCATCTCGTGCCGCGCTGGGCGACGTGGGATGAATTCCGCCGGCTCGAGGCTGCGGGTCTCACGATGTACGGGCAGATGACGGCCGGGTCCTGGATCTACATCGGGACGCAGGGCATCCTGCAGGGGACCTACGAGACGTTCGCGGAGTGCGCCAGGCAGCATTTCGGCAACACGCTCGAGGGCCGGCTGGTCGTGACCGCCGGTCTCGGCGGGATGGGAGGCGCACAGCCGCTCGCCGCCACGATGAACGGCGCGGCATTCCTCGGCGTCGACGTCGACCCCGATCGGATCCGCCGCCGGGTCGAGTCGGGCTACTGCGACCGGATGGAAACTTCGCTGGAGAGTGCGCTCCGCCTGCTTGACGTCGCGAGGCGCGACCGCACGCCCCTTTCGATCGGGTTGGTCGGCAACATCGCCGAAGTGCTGCCCGAACTCGTGCGGCGCGGCATCGTGCCCGATGTCCTCACCGACCAGACCTCCGCGCACGACCTCCAGCTCGGCTACATCCCGGCCGGCTACAGCCTCGCGTCCGCCGCAGTCCTGCGCGAGCGGGATCCGAAGGCCTACGAGTCCGCGGTGCTGGATTCGATGGAAGCGCACGTCGATGCAATGCTGGGCCTGAAGGCCCGCGGCGCGATCACCTTCGACTACGGCAATAATCTCCGCGGCCAGGTCGCGGACCATCGCGGACGAACGGATGCGTTCACCATCCCCGGCTTCGTCCCGGAGTTCATCCGTCCGCTCTTCTGCCGGGGCGCGGGGCCATTCCGCTGGGCGGCACTGTCAGGCAACCCCAGGGACATCGCCGTCACGGACGATGCCGTCCTCGAGACGTTCCCGGAGAAGGAAGGGCTTGCCCGCTGGATCCGGAAGGCGCGAGAGCAGGTGCATTTCCAGGGACTTCCCGCACGCATCTGCTGGCTGGAGTACGGCGAGCGGGCCGAGATGGGCCTTCGGTTCAACTGGCTGGTGAAGCACGGCAGGGTCGAGGCCCCCATCGTCATTGGCCGCGATCACCTGGACACCGGCTCGGTGGCATCGCCCAACCGGGAGACCGAGGGCATGAAGGACGGCTCCGACGCGATCGCCGACTGGCCGCTCCTCAACGCGATGCTCAACACGGCCTGCGGGGCGAGCTGGGTGTCCCTGCACCACGGCGGTGGGGTGGGAATCGGCTACTCCATCCACTCGGGGATGGTCGCGGTGGCCGACGGCACCGACATGGGGGACCGCCGCCTCGCGCGGGTGCTCACCGCCGACCCCGGCACGGGGGTCATGCGGCACGCGGACGCGGGGTACGAGATCGCGATCGACACGGCGCGCGAGCGCGGCATCGACCTGCCGATGCGCTGAGCCCCGCTCTCCACCCGGCGAATCACCCGATGCCCGTCCTCCGCGACATCAGCACACTCTACACCTGCGCCCCGGAAGGGGCGCAGCACGAGCTGCATCCGATTCGCGATGCGGCCCTGGCCTGGGAGGGCGAGACCCTGCGGTGGGTCGGCAGCGCCTCACAACTGCCGGCCCGATACGCTGATGGACCCGTGGAGTCGGCCCGAGGGGGGATCGTCGTCCCGGGACTGGTCGATTGCCACACCCACCTGGCATTCGGAGGGTGGCGGGCGGAGGAATTTGAGGCCAGGATTCTCGGCAAGAGCTATCTGGAGATCGCGGCGACGGGGGGCGGGATCGCCTCGACCGTCGCCAAGACCCGAGCGGCCTCGACCGAAGAGTTGCGCCGCCGCTGTGAGGGCCATCTGGCGGAGATGGCCGCGCTTGGGGTGACGACCGTCGAGGCGAAGAGCGGCTACGGGCTCTCCCTCGAGCATGAACTCCGCCTGCTCGAGATCTATCGCGACCTGGCCGCGGGCCCATTGCGGATTGTGCCGACCCTGCTCGCCGCCCATGTGGTGCCAGCCGAGTACCGGGATCGGCGCCAGGAGTACGTGCGCCTGATCATCGAGGAGATCATTCCCGCCGCCGCCGGTCGCCAGCTCGCGCGCTTCTGCGACGTCTTTGTGGAGCAGGGCGCCTTCAGCGTCGAGGAGGGGAGGGCAATCCTCCGCGCCGGCATCGCCGAGGGACTCCGGGGGAAGCTCCACGCCGATCAGATCACGAGCAACGGGGGGGCCGAGTTGGCCGCCGAGGTTGGCGCGGTCTCGGCGGACCATCTCGAGCAGGTCTCGCAGCGGGGGATCGAGCGGATGCGGGAGGCGGGTGTGGTCGCCGTCAGTCTACCCTACGCCTCTCTCTACCTGAACATGGCGCCGCTTCCCGCGCGGCGACTCATCCAGGCCGGCGTTCCGGTCGCGGTCGCGACCGATTTCAATCCCGGCTCCGCCCCGAGCTACCACCTTCCGGTCGCGCTGACGCTCGCATGCGCCCTGCAGCGGATGACGCCCGCCGAGGTCCTGAAGGGGGCGACCAGCATCGCCGCCATGGCGCTCGGCCTCGAACGGGAAGTGGGATCCCTGCTCCCGGGACGATCGGCGGACTTCGCGGTGATCGAGGCCGCGAGCGTGGAGGAGTGGTGCTATCATCTGCGGGCCAATGCCTGCCTGCGAACCGTCGCGCGGGGCACGGTGGTGTTCGACCGCCCCTGAGTGAGGGGTGGCCGAGTCACCACCCCCGACTCCAGGCTACTTCAGCTTCGCTTCCACCAGCGTCAGCACACGCGCCTCGCCTGCCTCCGCCGCGCGCACCAAGCCTTCGCCTTCCTCGAGGAGCCGCGCTCTCTCGACGGGATCGGCAAGCCCAGGGACATTGATACGTACGTTGAGCCAGGCGCCACGGACCGCGGCCCGAGCGGCGAGCGCGCCAACTCCCGCATCCGAAACGGATGCGGGGTTCCCCCGGTCTGCCATCGCTTCCAGCAGGGGGAACGCCCGGCAGGCCACCTCCATGACGCGGAGCGGAACGGCCGCAGCACCCTGGTTCGCGACCGCGATCGCCGATTTCCTCGCCGCCTGTTCCGCCGGCGTGCCCTTCGGGAGGGCGAGGGCCGCCATGACACGATTGAACGCCTGCGTGTCCTCGTCGACGAGTCGCAAGAGTTCGTCCTTGATCCCCTGACCCCGTTCGGCCCACTCGGAAAACTCGGCCCATCGCGCATCCCAGCCACGCTTGTGCGCGGACAGATTCGCGACCATCGTGCCGAGCGCGGCACCGAAGGCGCCCATCGCCGCGGCGATCGACCCGCCCCCGGGAGCCGCACTCTCGCTCGCCGTCTCGTCCGTGAACCGCGCGAGCGTGAACTCCACGAGCTGCGCCGCGCCCGCCTGACGCAGCCGGTATTCGATGACCCGTTCCTCCGGCTTGAACGGCGCGAGTTCGTTGAGCCCCAAGGACGCCACGGCGATCTTGACGAGCTCGGCCTCCGAGACTCCGGCCGAGCGCTGCTGCTTGTGCAGGTAGTGACGGCCGGCTTCCAGCAGGCAGCGCAGTGGCACGAGTCCCACCAGCTCGGACCCGGTCACCCGCAGCCCTCTTGCTTCGGCGGCGCGGCAAACCTCGTCGAACGCCACATGCAGGGGTGTGATACCGACGTCGGTCAGATTCATCGACACCTGGGCGATGCCATACTCTTCGATGTACCAGCCAATCGCCTTCACCGCCTTGAGCGTGCCCGGGATCATGATCGGCTGACCATCTGCGCCGGTCATCACCTTCCCGGTGATCGGATCCCCCTCTCGGCGCGGCCTGCCGACCTCCCGGACGTCGAAGGCCACGGCATTGGCGCGCCGGGTCGAGGTGGTGTTCAGATTGACGTTGTAGGCGACGAGGAAGTCCCGCGCGCCGATCACGGTGGCACCGCTCTTCGGGTTGAAGACGCCCGGCCCGAAGTCCGGCGTCCACTCGGGGCGCTGCATCTTCTGCGCAAGCCCCTCGTACTCGCCCGCGCGGATCACCGCGAGGTTGCGTCGCGCCGTGTCAGGCTGGGCGGCTTCATAGAGATAGACCGGAATGCCGAGCTCGCGCCCGACACGCTCTCCCAGGCGCCGAGACCACTCTGCCGCCTCCTCGAGACTGATCCCGCTGATCGGCACGAGGGGGCAGACGTCGGTTGCGCCCATGCGCGGGTGCTCCCCGGCGTGCTGACGCATGTCGATGAGGTCCCTCGCGGCCCGGATGCCCCGGAAGGCCGCCTCGATCACGGCCTCCGGCGGGCCGGCAAAGGTCACGACGGTGCGATTGGTCGCGTGTCCCTGGTCAACGTGCAGCAGGGCAACGCCTTCCACGGCGCCGATCTGCGCGGTGATCAGCCGGACGACCTCCGGATTTCTGCCTTCACTGAAATTGGGAACGCACTCAAGAAGGGCGGACATTGGCCTTGGTGTGTGGGAGGG
>JBGASX010000060.1:0-31302 GCA_044229445.1 Gemmatimonadales bacterium
AACCGCGCCGCGAAGACCGCCTCGATGTACACGACACTCCCCGCCACCAGCACGCCGCATTGATAGGCAAATCCGGGCAGGAATCCGCGCACCGCGTCGGGGGCCAGCTCGGTGATGTGCGCCGGGATCACCCCCCAGGCACCCTGCACCATGAACTGCATCAGGAAGGCGCCGACGAACAGCACCGGCAGTGACGGGGCGAAGGCCCAGGCCGGGATCATCAGCAGCGCGCCGAGCAGGGCGGTGACCATCGCCCGGCGGCGGCCGATCCGGTCCGAGTACATCCCGAACAGCACCCCGCCCAGCACGGCGCCCACCATCGAGACCGCGGTCAGCACCGCGCGGCGCTGTGGTGTGAAGCCCCAGTCCCGCTGCAGGAAGGTCGGATAGAGGTCCTGGGTACCGTGGGAGACGAAGTTCATCATCGTCATCAGCGCCCAGAGATACAGGAAGATCCGCCAGTGCGAGAGGATCCCGCGCCCGAGCTGGGACCAGTCCTTGTGCCGGGTCCGCTGCCACACCTCCGACTCCGGCACCTTGAAGCGGACGTAGATGGCGAGCAGCGCGGGCAGCCCACCGATGAAGAACATCGGCCGCCAGCCCCACCGCGGAAAGACGATCAGATAGCACAGCGCCGCAAGCAGGTACCCGACGGCATATCCCTGCTGCAGCAGACCGGAGAAGAGGCCGCGCAGCTTTGGCGGGACCTTCTCCATGACCAGGGAGGCGCCGACTCCCCACTCTCCTCCCATGCCAATGCCGAACAGCGCCCGGAGCACCAGGAAGGTCCCGTAGCTGGGCGCGAGCCCCGACAGCACCTCGATGAACGCATAGAAGATGAGATTCACCATCAGCGGGATGCGCCGGCCGTAGCGGTCGGCCATCAGCCCGAAGATCAGCGCGCCCACCGGGCGGAACGCCAGCGTCACGGTGACCGAGAGCGCGAGTTCGGCATCGGTGCGGCCGAACTCCTTCGCGATCGCGGTCAGCGTCATGACGACGACAAAGAAGTCGAAGGCGTCGAGCGTCCAGCCGAGAAACCCGGCGAGGACGGTGGCGCGGTGTCCGGAGGAAGCGGTTGAGGGGGTCATGGGTGGCGGGAAGTATGCGCCCGGATTGGTGGTCCGGCTAGCGACCTCGCGCCGCGAGTCGGGAGGTGCAGCGCCTTGCGCCACCGCGTGCGGTTCAGTCGGGAGGTACTCCCTCCTCGTCCGCGGCCCGAATCGCGGGGAGCTGGCGGCAATGCGAGCCGCGACGCAGGGATGTAGCGCTCACTCGGGCATGCATCCCCGTGGGGAGTAGCGCCGCGCAATCGAGTCCCGCGTCGCGAGGGTGTCAGGCGACGCGGGTCTGGTACGCGGAGCGAGATGCCTCCCGGCGGGGGGCATCGGGGCGGAAGCGGCGTGATTCCGTCCGAGGCGGAGCGAGTCCATCATGAACCCGTTCGCACGGACGAAGGCTGTATCGAAGTGCTCCGGCGCGACGACCGCGTCCGATGCGACGCCCTCCCGCGTGCCGGTCACGATCGCCCCGAGCGCAAGCAGTGCAAAGGTGATGGTGAGCCCGCGGGGGAGGCCCTCGCTCACAGTCTCTTCCTCCCCGTCCATCGCTCGATCAGCAGGAATGCACCCAGCGCGAACAGGGTGATGCCCCCGACCACCACCCCGCTTGGCAGGTGCAGAACGCCGGGCAGCGTGGCGCCCGGCATCGGTGTCGACTCGACGAACGGACCGAGCGAGCCGGCGATTTCACCGAATCCCAGCATCCCCGCGACCATGCCGAGGAGTGCCGCGAGACCATCGAGTCGCCCGCTCACACTGGCCACGCACGAGGTGCCCGGGCAGTAGCCCGCGAGCACGAAGCCCGCCCCGAATACCAGCCCGCCCACGAGCTGCGGAAGGACGTAGGTCGGCGGGGCGAGCAGTGCCGCCCGGTCGAGGAGCCCGGCCCGTTCGGTCCAGTAGAGGCCCAGCATCGCCGTCACGATCGCGGTGAACATCACCCTGAAAACGGTGAGGTCCCGGAAGTAGAACTGGCCGGCGAGCTTCCGCCCGTCGCCGAGTCCGCCACGTTCGAGCGCCGCACCGAAGCCAGCCCCCAGGAGGACCGCCAGGGCCAGACTGAGCGGTGCCGGAAGACCGCCCGGCGGACCGAACGGGAAGGTCAGCCCCATTGCCGCCTCACAATCCAGGCGGAGAGGTATCCGCCGGCAAACAGAGCGAGCATGAAGACCCAGCTCCCCACTCCCAGCAGCGCGCCACCCGTGAGCGCGAGGCCACTGGTACAGCCGCGTGCCAGCGCGGCCCCGCATCCCATCACGCCGCCTCCGGCCACGGCCAGCCCGAGTCGCGCCGGATTCCCGACTCCGCCTCCCCGCGTGACGCGGAGCCGCACCCGCCCTGCGATCCACGCCGAGACGAAGGCTCCCAGCAGGAGACCGAGCACCTCGAAGACGATCCAGTAGCGGATGGCGAATGGCGTCGTGATGCGCTCGTCGGCATAGAACGGGTTCGCGGCGATCCGCGCCGGAAGGAGCAGGCGCATCGCATCGCCTGTCAGGGTCCGGACCGCGCCAATCACGCCCAGCCCTCGGCCGGCAATCAGGAACGAGGCGAGGAGCACCAGACCAAGCGCGACGCCGGCGAGGTAGGGATTGGCATACGGTGTCCCGGGATCAGTGCCGGAAGTAGTCCGCATAGTCGATGCTCCCCTGTGGGTGGGTGTAATCCTCGTGCTCGGCGTCGTACTGGTATCCGCTGGCGTGTCTCCCTTGGGCGATGGCGGCGACCGCCTCCGCGAGGCGCTCCACCTCCTCCCGCGTATTGTACAGGCCGAAGCTCACCCGCACCGCTCCAGGCAACGGGTGCTCGGAGCCGACGAACCGATGGTCGATGCGGAGGAGGTGCCGGAGATAGGTCTGCGCGCAGAAGCAGCCACTCCTGGTCCCGATGCCCCACTCCTCGCTGAGAATGCCGGAGACGAGGCCATGCGGCACGCCGTCGAGATTGAACGACACCACTCCGACCCGCGGCCGCGCGACGCCGCCGTAGAGGGTGAGGCCCGGGATCGCGCCGAGACGCTGCAGCGCGAGCTGGGTCAGCTCGGCCTCATGGGCCACGATCTGGCGCCACCCGATGTCCTGGCAGCAGCGGAGCGCGGCCGCAAGCGCCACCGCGCCCATGATGCATGGCGTACCGGCCTCTTCACGCGCCGGCAGCGTCGTCCAGATGACCTCCCGCTCCGCGACCCGGCTCACCGTACCGCCACCCACCTGATAGGGCGAGCCGGAGGCGAAGAGGGCGCGGGGCGCCACGAGCACCCCAGCCCCGAACGGCGCGTAGAGCTTGTGCCCGGAAAAGACCAGGAGATCGAGGTGCCGCGGATCGTCAGGGTGTCCCAGTTCGATGGGGCGATGCGGGGCGAGCTGGGCGGCATCGACCAGGATGCGCGCGCCGGCCGCGTGGGCCCACTCCGCCCAGGTGTGCACCGGATTGATCAGGCCGGTGACGTTCGACGCACCCGTCACCGCGAGCAGGGCAACCCGCCCCCGATACTCCGCGAGCTTCGCGGCAAGATCCGATTCATCCACCGCTCCATCCGCCGTGAGCCCCACATGCACGACCTCGGCGACCCGGCGCCAGGGGAGTTCGTTGGAGTGATGCTCCATGAGGGTCGTCAGTACCACGGCCCCAGAGGCGAACGGGTAGCGCGCCGCGAGCTGGTTGATCGCCTCACTCGTGTTGCGGGTGAAGATCACCACACTGGTGGCCGCATCGACGCCAAGGTGCCTGGCGATCTCCTCGCGCGCCGCCTCGTAGGCCCAGGTGCTGAGGCGCGACTTGAAGCCGGCGCCCCGGTGCACGTTGCTGTACCAGGACGCGAGTCCGTTGACCGCCTCGAGCGCCGCCTGGCAGGGCGGCGTGCTCGCGGCGTTGTCGAAGTTCACGTAGCTGGTCCTCCCTCCTCCCAACAGCGGCACCTGAACGTCGGCCCCGGCGACCAGCCGCATGGCGGCGGTCATTTCCCGTGCAGGCTCCGGTTGGCGCCCTCTACCGGGAGGTCGCTGCGACCGCTCCACTCCTGGAAGGAGCCGTCGTAGAGCCGCACATCGTAGCCGAGAGAGCGGGCCGCGAACCAGACGAGCGAAGCCTGCTGCCCGATGTGGCAGTAGGCGACCACCGTCTTTCCCCTGGCCACGCCGGCCGCGGCAAACTTCGCCTCCAGCGTGGCGCGATCGAGCAGATGATTCTGGTCGTCCACGAGACTGTCGTACGGCAGGCTCTTCGCGCCCGGAATGTGTCCGCCCCGGGGCATCTCGTTGTCGAGCGTGTCGAGATAGAAGCCGGGATCCCGGGCGTCGATGAGGGCGATCCCGGGCGAATTGAGCCGTGCCGAGAGCCAGTCCGCCGTCACGATGACGTCCGGCCTGAGGGCGGCCTTGAAGTGGCTCGGCGTCACTCCGGGAACCTCGGTTGTCACCGGATTGCCGGCCGCCACCCAGGCCGGGAGTCCGCCATCGAGCAGCGAGACGCGACCGCGCAGTCCCGCGGCCTCGAGGGTCAGCACCGCGCGGGTGGAGGGTGAGACCCAGTCGTTGGCGAAATAGACGATCACGCGGGAGTCATTGGAGAGGCCCTTGGCCGAGAAGACCGAGTCGAGTTTCGCCACTGGGGGAAGTTCGAGCATGAGCGGCATCGGCTTCGCGTTCATGTCGTGCGGCGTCGAGAGGTCACGAAAGTCCAGTCGCTGCGCGCCGGGGATGTGGCGGGCCGCATACTCCTCCGGACGGCCGATCTCGAACAGGATCAGGCCACGATCGTGCAGGTGCGCGGCGAGCCATGCGGTCGAGACCAGGATCGGCTCGTCGCGTGCCGCGGGGGCGGCGGGGGCAGGATCAGTGGCGAGGATGAGGGACGAAGCGAGCAGCAGTGCCAGCATGAGGCCTCCCGGGTGTGAAGTCGCTGTGACCGGCTTCACGATGGGAAGGCTGGCCCTCCGGGACAATCGGTTTGCAGCGAGCGGTCAGCCGGTGCAGTGAACGGCAGGACCGAGGCGGATAGTCAGAGTCCCTGCCCGAGCCGGGCCTCCAGATGTTCCCGGCGGGCACGGCTCAGCTTGAGGCGGGTACCGTCCTGCAGGAGCAGGATGTGCTCGCCCTTGAAGTAGGGCTGCAGTTCGCGGATCCGGTCGAGATTCACGATGGCGGAGCGATGCACGCGGAAGAAGCGGGCGGGATCGAGGCGGGCCTCGAGCGCGTTCAGCGATTCCCGCAGCAGGTGCACCTGGCCCCGGGTGTGGAGCTTCACGTTGTAGTCCGCCGCCTCGATCCAGTCGAGATCTTCCACCCGGACGAAGGCAACGCTCCCCTCGTGCTTGACGATGAGCCGGGTCAGCCGCCGTTCGGATGGAGTCGCGCTGCCGCGATCCTCGAGCAGCCCGACCAGCCGGCGGCTGAGCTCACCGAGTTCGGCGCTCCGGAGACTCCTCTTGGCTCGGTCGAGGGCCTCCGCAAAGCGCTCATCATCGAAGGGCTTGAGCAGGTAGTCGAGCGCATGCACCTCGAATGCCCGGAGGGCGTGCTGATCGTAGGCCGTCACGAAGATCACCGCCGGCATCCGGTCGCGCGGCAGGGTGCGCAGGACCTCGAAGCCGTCGTATTCGGGCATCTGCACATCGAGGATCAGCAGATCGGGCTGCAGGGTCCGGATCGCCTCGACGGCGGCCCGGCCGTCGGCCGCCTCCCCGACGACGGCGATGTCCGGGTCCTTCGCGAGCAGTTGGACCACGCCGGTCCGCGCCAGCGGCTCGTCGTCCACCACGAGCACCCGCACCGGCGTCCTCATGCGGTGACCGGCATGGGCGGCGCCGGCCGGGTGCGAAACGGCAGGGTGATCCGCGCGATGACCCCGCCCCCATCGGCCTCGCGCAGCTCAAGCGACTGCTCTCTGCCATAGAGACGGGCGAGCCGCTCGCGGATGTTGCGCAGCCCGACGCCGGTGCTCGGCACAGGCGTGCGGGAGTCGTCGAGCCCGGGCCCGTCGTCGCGCACGGTGAGCAGCAGCCGGTCGCCGTCGCGCGCGGCCGCAATCTCCACCAGGCCGGCGGCCGCCCTCCGGCCGATCCCGTGGCGGATGGCGTTCTCCACCAGCGGCTGCAGCAGCAGATTGGGCACCCATGCCTCCGCAGTGCCCGGGGCGGTGTGCACCACGACCTGCAGCCGGTCCTGGAATCGCACCCGCTCGATCGCCAGGTACCGTTCGAGGAATCCCAGCTCCTCGGCCAGCGGGACCTCGAGGGCCGGGTGCTCCTGGAGCACATAGCGCATGAGTTCGCTCAGCCCCGCGAGGGCTCGGACCGCTTCATCGTTGCGCTTCGCGCGGACCAGCATCGCCACGCTGTTCATCGCGTTGAAGAAGAAGTGCGGGTTGAGCTGGTTGCGGAGCGCCTCGAGCTGGCTCTCCGCCAGCTGCACGGCGAGGTTCACGGCGGCACGTTCCCGTTCCCGAAAGCGGCGATAGTACCCCGCGGCATAGAGGAGGCCGAGGATCGAGCCGTAGGCCGGCAGGTCGAAGGTCAGGGAGCGGATCGCACCCACCAGCAGTCCGAGCCCGAGCGTGGCGGGCGTCGAATAGTGGATGATCCCGAACGCGAAGGTGAGGAGGTTCTGGATGACGGAGTGCAGCATCGTGACCGCGATCGCCACCAGCAGGTGGAGCAGCACCTTGGCCAGCGGCCACTCCCCCTCGAGCGGCACCCGGTTCACGAACCAGATGATGATCGGAGCGAGCAGGATCCAGATGAACCAGTAGGGCATCCCCATTTTCAGCGCATGGGCGATCGTCGGGTCGCCGCCATGCTGCAGCATCGAGAGATGGTGTTCCCCGGAACCGATGGCGCCGAGCACGGTGGCGACACCAAGCGCAACGAGGAGCAGCTTTCGACCGATGGGGAGCGGGGAGTCGTCCATGCGCGTCAAGCTACGCGCCGGACCCGGTGGGGAGAAGGCTGGTGCAGCGAACCTCGCTCCCGGTGCAGCGAGCGTGGCATCCGAGGCGGCGAGCCCCGGTGGGAACCCAGCTCAGTCCGGCGGCGGATCGAAGAGCGACGGCTGGTCGGTGGTCTGTGCGCCTTCGATGTGGAGCAGACGCAGCTTGGTCACCCGGCCGCCACTCGCCGAGAAACCGCCGACCCGGCCGCCCGCGGCGAGCACCCGGTGACAGGGCACGACGATGACGAAGGGATTGGCGCCCAGTGCCTGGCCCACCGCCCGGGAGGCGCCGGGTTCGCCGAGCCGTGCGGCGATCGCACCGTAGGTCATGGTCCGCCCGCGCGCGATGCCGCGGGCGACTTCATACACTCGGCGGTGGAAAGGCGGAATCCCCTCTAGATCGAGTGGGGCGGCGGAGAGATCCCGGCGCTCTCCCTTGAGCAGCGCCACGATGCCATCGATCGCCTCCTGAATTTCCGGCGGCGGTTCGGTGGCGACGGTGACCGGGAAGCGCTCGAGGAGGCGGGCACGGGTGTCCCGTTCGGTGACCTCGGGCAGTTGCACCGCGACGATGCCGCGATCGCTCCAGGCGATGCCCACTCGGCCGAGCGTGGTCTCGAAGAGGGTGTAGCCGATCGGTCCGCGATCGGCGTCGGCTTCGTTGATCATCTGGCGTTCAGTCCGACTGCAGTTCGCTGACGGCCCGTTCAGCCTGGTCGATGGCAGAGTTGGTGTACGCAAAGGCGCCGGCATCGGAGTTGGCGATCGTGATCCGGCCGAATCGCTGCCGGCCGATCACGCAGGGTTCGAGGTGCTCGGGGACGATGGGATCCCAGAGAGAATTGTACTCATAGGCATACCCGTGGGCCCAGCGGTTCACGGTGATCCCCGCGATGTCCCGTGCCGCCTCGAATCCCCCCGGTCCCAGCATCCGCTGCAGCTGGCCCCGGATCTCCCGCTCGAAGGTCTCGAAGGTGGTATCGAGCAGCGTCTTCCGCCCCTCCCGCTGCTGCTCCCGCGCCGGCAGTCCCGGCTTGCAGGGCATCCGGTTCATTCGTACCACGGTCGGGCTCGCGGGCGACGCGGCCGCGTGGTACGCACCGAGACTCACCGGATAATCGAGGAAGACGTGCGAGAAGTACCCGCCGGGGCAGTACACGTCGGACACGCCGAGCTGCTTCCACGGTTCCCAGTTGCGTACCGCGACACTGGCATAGATGAGCGGCACCTTGGCACCGTAGGCCAGCGCCTCGCGCTGTGTCGCCGGCATGTCGGGGCAGAGGTAGGGGATCACCATGTTCCAGCAGGCGAGCACGCAGTGCCGCGCACGCACCGTCCACGCCTCGCCGCCCCGCATGTAGGTCACCCGGATCTCCCGGGCGGTATCGGGATTGCCGGCGTGGTGCACCGCGATCGCCGTCGCGTTCAGCCGGATGCGGGTGGTATGCGTCCCGCCATCCAGCTCGGCGTAGTCGAGCCGGGCGGTGACCACATCATCCATGGTGCTTCCGGGCAGCGCGGTCGGGATGAGCCGCCGCACCAGCAGCCGCGCGACCGAGGCGTTGCCGTCGGGAAAATGGAAGATGTAGGGCTCCTCCTCGTGCATCTCGAGCCGGGGCGTGCGACCGAGGCCGGGGGACGGTTCGTCATCGAGGCCCAGCCCCGCGAAGCCGGGGTACGCGAGGCCCCACGCGTCCAGCGCGGGGATCGCCTCGATGCCGACGCCGAAGAGATCGTGCGAGCGTACCTGCAGGAGCGCGAGGGTCTCCTCGCCGAGACCCATGATCTTCTGCAGGTAGTCGCGATAGCTCATCCGCGCGAGCAGCGCCTTGATCTCGGGACCGGAGTTCCGCGGGAAGTAGTGCTTCGTGCCGTGGTAAAGCGTGGTCAGGTCCTGGCGTCCCCGAGGGGAGAGCGGCAGGCCACCGATCTCCTGCCTGGTCAGGCGATGCACGCTCCCGCGGCACAGGCGATCGAGGCCGAACGTCTCGCGGTCACAGAAGATGCCGGGATGGAGCGCCAGTCGTTCGTCGCGCCGGCGGTCGAAGGCGGTGTAAAACACCTGCGTATCGATGCCGATGTCCTTGAGCAGTCCCTTGGCCACGTCACTGTACTGGGCCGGGCTCTCGATCGACTCGGTGCCGCCGAAGGTGATCAGCGGCGTGCCGTCCACCGTGAACTCGTTCCGCTTGGCGTGGCCGCCGATGTCGTCGTGATTCTCGAGGATGAGGATCCGCGCGTCCTCGCCCCGCGCCTTGCGGAAGAAGTGCGCCGCGGCGAGGCCGCTGATGCCGGCGCCGACGACGATCAGGTCGTAGTTCTCGCCGCTATCGCGGGCTCTGGGGGCAGCGAGCGTACCATCGCGGAGCTTGTGGGCGGTCTCGAAGGAGCCGGGGTGACTGCCCCGGAGACCGTCGAGTGCGGGGGGATAGTACGCCGTACCCTGCTGCCCGGCGGGCGGCTCCGGCTGATCCGGCCTGCAGCCGCTCGCCAGCATTCCTGCCCCGATGGCGAGGGCAACGCCGTCGAGAAAGTCGCGGCGGGTGATCGGCTGACCCATGCCGAGTGGGTCGCTGGAGGCTGGCATGGGGTGGATGGTACGAGGGGGAGGGGGAAAGGGGGAGGGTCGCCTTGCCCACCCCTCCGCCCGCCCGTACCTTCTCCCCGTAGTCGTGTGAGGCCGTAGGGCTGGCCGGTGCTCCGGGGGGAACCGTTCGTCGCCGTGAGACGCTGACGCAACTCTACTCCTCCCGCGTCAGGACACCGTCAGATGTCGCTGCCACACCATACCGTTGCTTCGTCTGACCTCCCCCTCACGCTGCAGACGCTGGGAGGGGCGAGCCTCGTCTTGCCTGACGGACGGCAGTTGCTCGGCCAGGGCAAGCCGCTCGCGCTGCTCGCCTATCTGGCGAGTTCTCCGCGCCGAGCCGCCGGCCGCGAGCACCTGATCGACCTGCTCTGGGCCGACGTCGAACCGGACAAGGCCCGTCACGCCCTCCGCCAGACCATCTGGTACCTCCGCCAGCTCCTCGGTCAGTCGATCGTGCTCACCCAGGGCGATGCCCTGACGCTGGCCGCGAGCGTGCGGGTCGACCGGGACGCCTTCCTCGCGGCGATCGAGAACGGCGACCTCACCGCCGCCACGACGATCTATCGGGGCACCTTCCTCGACGGCTTTGCGGCGCCGGGTGGCGTGGAGTTCGAGCACTGGGCCGACCTCGAGCGGGAGCGGCTCCGGCAGACCTTCCTCCGGGCCGCGGAGTCGGTGATCCGCGCCTGGCTCAACGAAGGCCATGCCCGCGAAGCGCTGGATCTCGCGCGCCGCGCCCACCTGGCGGCCCCCGAGCAGGAGCGCGCCTGGCGGCTCCTCTTCGAGGCCATGGTGCAGAGCGGCGATCGGCTGGCCCTGACGCTCGAGGCCGACCGGTTCCTCGCCGAGCTGGAACGCACGGGACGCCAGCCGGAGCCCGCGACCCGCGCCCTGCTGGAACAGGCGTCGGTCGCCAGCCGCTCCACCGCGGGGGAGAGCGGACCGGCGACCCTCGCCGGCGAGCTGGTCGGCCGGGAACGGGAGTTCGCGACTGTGCTGCAGGCCTGGCAGCGTCAGACCGGCCCCCATCACCTGCACATCACCGCCGGGGCCGGACTCGGGAAGACGCGCCTGTTAGGCGATGTCGGCGCCCGGCTCCGCACCCTCGGTGCGCGGGTGGTCCCGCTCCGGGTCCATCCGGGCCAGCGCGGGATCTCGTGCAGCTTCGCCGCGGAGCTGGTCGCCGCGCTGGCGGCACTGCCGGGCGCGGCCGGCGTGTCCCCGGCCTCCGCCGGCACGCTGGTCGCCCTCAACCCCACGCTCTCCGCCCGGTTCAGCGCGCCGGCGGACAGCTCCACGGGCGAGGACGCGGCCCGGCGCCGGGCGGCCGCGCTGATCGAGCTCTTCCGCACCGTGAGCGAGGAGGCGCGCTTCGCCCTCCTGCTCGACGACACCCACTGGCTCGACCCCGCCTCCCGCCAGGTGCTCCGCGCCCTGCTCGAGCAGACCACCGAGAGCCGGACCCTCATCGTCACCGCATCGCGGCTCAGCGGACCGAACTCGCTCGAAACCGAGCACAGCGTCCGGGTCGAGCTGAAGCCGCTCAGCGCGGAACAGACCGGCCAGCTCATCGCGAGCATCGGTCGGCTGCCTGACGAGGCCTGGACCCGGAGCCTGCCCGAGGCGGTGACCCGCGCGGCCGGCGGCACGCCGCTGCTCGTCCTCGAAACCCTGCAGCTCGCGCTGGAGCGGCGCTGGTTGTCGCTCACGGACCAGACCTGGGGCTGTCCCGATCCGATCGCCCTGGCCCACGGCCTCGAGAGCGGCAGTGCACTCCGCCACCGGGTGGCGCGGCTGGAACGGGACGAGCGCTGGCTGCTGCTGCTGCTCGCGCTGGCCGGCACGCCCCTCCCGCTCGGCGGACTCGCCCTCGCCTCCGGCCGCCCCAAGGAGGCCGCGGAGGCCGCGCTCGGCACCCTAGAACAGCGTGGCGTCGTGATGCGAAGCGGCGAAGAGTGGCAGCCGGCGCACGACGAGATCTCGGCCGAATCCGAATCGGCCGCCACAGTCGAGGAGCGCCGAGCCGCCCATCTCGGCCTCGGCCGCATGTACCTCGGAGCCCCCCGGACCGGACGCATGGAGCTGCGCCAGGCGGGGCACCACCTCACGCTCGCCGAGGCCCGCGCCGAACTGCGGACGGCCCTCATTCGCTACCTGCAGCTCGCCCGGCAGGAGGGCGACAGCCGCCGCCTCGCCTCGCTCGCCGACGACTTCCTCGAGGACCCGTCCCCCGCGGCCCGGAGCGACCTGTTTCGCCTGATGGGCCGCCTCAACCGGATGCGCTACAGCGCGGCGCGGCGTGGAGCCCTCGGCGGCATTCTGCTGCTGGCAATCCTGCTCATGGGCACGGTGATGTGGCCGGGCCGGACTCCAGATGCCACGCTCTACGGGCGGTCGGTCGACAGTACGGGCCACACCATCGTCTGGAGTCAGCCCCTCGAGCGGGACCGCTGGCGGGGGCCCGACCCTCTGCTGGCAGAGCCCTCTCCCACGGTGCTCCGGGACCCCAGGTGGGTGGCTCCCGGTTCCAACTTCATGCTCAAGCGGCCCGGACACGAGGAATGGGCCGTCACGCTGCCAGTGACCGATGGCGGCACCAACGACATCTATCTCATCGATCGCACCGGTCGTCTGGGGCGCCTGACAACGACTCCGCTGGACGACAGCCCGATAACCTGGTCGCCGGATGGCCAGTACCTGGCCATCAACACCGCCCGCTGGAGCAAGCCGGATTCCCAGGATTATGACGTCGCCGTGCTCGACCCCGAAGGTGGGGAGCCGAGGCGCATCGCCGGCGGACCTGAATTCGAACGGGGCGGCTACTGGTCACCCGATGGCACGCGCATCGCCTACATGCGTGAATACAGGACGCGCGTCCAGCCGGCCGAGGCCTGCTGGGCGACCCTGGATGCCGCCGATGGCGAGCACTGCATCCGCCCCAGTGTGGGGTTTCTCGTCGGCATCACCGGCTGGACCGACGTGGATCACTATCTCGCGCAGGTGGACAGCCTGGGAGCGGACCTGCTGGTCCGCCTCGATGCGCGGACGGGAGAAATGACGGTGTTGCAGCACGGGACCTTCCTGGCCATCCCCAGTCCTGACGGGGCCTGGATCGCCTCGATCCAGCAAGTCGAAGGGGAGGCGGAGGCCACCGTCTCGATCTTCCCTTCCGACGAGCCCGACCAGGCTGGACGCCTCCCCGCGCGCCTGCAGCAGTTCCATGGCGATCTCAGCTGGGCCGTCTCGCACAACGACCGCATGCTCGACACGCTGCGTATCACCAACGTCCCGGCACGGGTCCCCTTCGGCGTCCCGACCCAGTTGCACACCATCTCCGTCGGTCCGCGCGGCACGCGGCTCAGTGTGCGGACACCACTTCGATGGCAGACCTCCGACAGCTCCATCGCAACAGTCGATGACCATGGGATTCTCCGCCCCTGGTCCGCGGGCCGGGTGAGCGTGACCGTCTCGGCTGGCGGGTGGCGGCGCGACTCGGTGGACCTCGTCGTCGTCGGGCACGAAGCATCGACTGTCTTTCGTGAGACCTGGGGACAGGGCTGGCAGGACCGCTGGTTCGCCATCGGCAAGCCGGCACCGCAGGTCGTGACCGGCCCCGGAGGCCGCCCGGCATTCTGGAACAACGGCGACGGGAGCTACACCAACTTCGGGATCAGCAAGGAGCGGTGGGATGCCTCCGCCGGCCTCGGTGTGGAGATCGACGCCGTCTCACCGATCAATCGGGTCCAGTGGCAGCGCTGGTCGCTGAGCCTCTGGGACGTCGGGAGCAATGCGCAGATCGTCGCCGCGATGAGTGGCGATCAGTTTCCAGCACCCGGCACCACGAATGCCGCCCGTATCTGCGAGGTTGGCTATCCCGCCTTCGAGGGCGCCTCGGGGCTGGAGCGATGGACGCAGAATGGCGGAGGTGGATCCGTGAAGCGTGGGGTCGTCGGGCGGTGGATCCGGGATACCACATGGTATCGCGTGCGCATGGAAATCCTCCCGGATGGCCGCTGCGGCGTTGCGATCAATGGCGTCCCGGTCTGGATCTCGAAGGCACCACTGAAGCTGGACGTGCCGCTGCGTCTCGGGCTCGGCTCGAACGCGGCCGGGGTCCGGCTCCTCCACGGACCGCTCGAAGTCTGGCAGGGAGTCAAGACCGACATCGACTGGTCGGTGCTCGACACCCTCGATGGCCGGCCGGTTCCGCTCCCCGAGCGGCCCATGCGCCCGGCGGCCTCATCCCAGCAGAGCGGGCACCCTACCAGCGATAGGCCGTGAGGACCTTGTCCTGCGTGAGGAGGACGGCAAGTCCGAGCGATTCCTCGATCACGTACTCGGGCGTCTTGTCGCCTCCGAGCGAGATCACGCCAGCCACCTCCCCGGTCGCCTTGTCGACCTGGGCCAGCGCAGGCCCTCCCCCGTCGTGATCCTTGAGCACGAAGTAGGCATGTGACGAGGCGTAGCGGCTGGCACTGAACTGGTACCGGGCAACCGCCGAGCCGGCGAGGTAACCACCGCTGTAATAGGCGCCCCCCGCGATGGCGGCTCCAGCGAGTGCCAGCCGCAGCAACCGCCCCCCCAGCCCGAGCGTCGGCGCGGGAAATTCCTTCTGGTAGCGCTGCGCGCCATCCGGCGCGATGAGCGTCAGCGACTGCTTGGCGATCACCAGGAGCCCGGCGTCGCCAGCCTCGAGGGAGACCGCCGGCCGGCCCGGCAGCTTGCCGGTCGTCAGCGCCGTCTCCGCTCCGTCCGCCAGCGCAAATCGCACCAGCCCGGCATCCGAGGCGACATACCCGGAATCGCCGCGGACAAGAAACGACGAGATCTCGCTCCGGAGCCCGTACTGCTTCCGCCAGATCTGCCTGCCTGACTGGCGATCCAGCAGCGCCACGAAGGATCGCCCTTCCACCTGCCCCCCTTCGGCGATCGGCTGCCCCCGGACCAGAAGTCCGGCCGAGGTCAGTTCCATCTGGACCACCCGACCCGGCAGAAATCCCGAGGACCAGCTCGGCCGGCCATTGGCCAGATCGACCCTGTGGACCTTCTGCCCCCCGGGCAGGAAGGCCGCGCCGTCCTGCAGCAGCATCGGCGCGTACCCCTGTCCGATCGGGCCCGGCATGCCATCGGCCCCCGGCGCCCTCCAGAGCACCTGCCCCGAGGTGAGGTTGAATCGGACGAGTCCATCGGCCGAGGCGTAGATGAGCGCCGTCGAATCAGGGAACACCACGAGCGATTGATTGCCGTTCACCGTGCCCCGGCTCGCGAGCATGGCGCTCGCATCGAACTGGGCCGGGGACTGGAGCAGAAGACTGTCGCTGCTCCAGAGCACGCGACCGGTCGCGGCGACGACCCGGAGCCAGACCCGGTGATTCCGCCCCGGCTCGAGCCTCACCCCGTGCACCAGGATGGTGGTGCTGTCGGGAATGGGGAGAAAGCCCCGGGTCTCCGTCAGGGGGAGCGCGGCCGAGCTCCAGACCGTCGCGCCTGACTGGGGGTCGAGGACGTCGAACCACGACTTCCGTCCCCCCGAGTCCGCGAGGATCGCCGTGAGCCCGCCGCCGGGCAGCTGCTCCATGAGCCGGATGGTCGGGGCGGCGGCCGCCTGCGGCTGGGTCGCCCCGGGGAGGGGGGCCGTCTGCTGCGCGGCCTCGAAGGCGGTCTGCGAGACATTGCCAAGGTCCCCTCGGCGCCAGCGCACCGTGCCATCGGCAGGATTGAGCCCCACGAGGGCGTCATCGCTGCTGACGACGAGCACGCCGACGGGAAGGAATCGAAGCCACTCGATCGGCCGCTCGGTGGCGACCGTCCAGGTGGAGCTGACGGTCCGTGCCTGGGCACTCAGGGAACCCGTCAGAACGAAGCCCGCGAAGACCAGGACGCGACGAATTCGCGCGATGCGTGGAAGCGCGGTCATGGACACCTCACACAGGGGAGAGGCTCCAATATCGCCCCCGGACCGGACTTGTCCAGCAGCGGGTGTGTGAGGCGGATGAACGGCGGGAGTTCTCCGGTGGGACTACTTCCCTTCCTTCGAAAGCAGGTCGGCGAGGCGGCTCTTCACCGCCGCCACCTGGGGCTGCAGCTCGGGGTCGGCGTTCTTCCAGAGATCCACGAAGGCGGAGTAGTGGGTGATCGCGCTGGGGCGATCCTTCCGCTCCTCGTACAGTTCGCCCAGGCGCCGCTCGGTGTGCGCGAGGGAAAGCCAGTCCTGCCCGCGCCGCGCCGGCGAGATGCTCAGGTACCGGGTGTAGTAGACCAGCGCGGAGTCCTTCTGGCCCGAGCGGTCGAACACCCGGGCGTAGTTGAAGTAGGCGCAGTCCTCGCACCCCTGGGGCGCACCATCCTCACCGACGTCCGCGGCATGGAAGCGCTTGAGCGCCTCGTCGTACTTCCCCTCGGCGAGCGCAATCTCCCCGAGGTTGGCATCGATGCCGGCTCGCGACGCGGGGGCCTTGGCGCCGTCGGGATACTCGGTGCCATAGCGCGTCAGCACCTCCCGCGCCCTGGCGGGCTGGCCGGCCCAGGCATAGAGCGTGGACACGAAGTTGTACGGCCGGTATTGCGGGGCGGCCGCCGCCCACTGCTTGCCGCCCACGATCGCGTCGAGCCGCCGGACGGCATCTGCCGTCTGTCTCCGCCACACGATATCGAACCCTGCCTCGGACACCCCGTCGATCGGCTGGAAGATGCCGCGCTCGACCATCAGCGCATTGCGCTGGTGCTCCAGATCCAGCGCATGCGCGACTCGGCCACTGGTCAGCGCGTCGTCCTCGAGCGCACCGAGAGCAGCGAGCCGATAGGCCGGCACGGGGGAATTGGCGAGCGGGGCGATAATCGCCACAGCGGAATCGCGCTGCCCGCGCGCGAGGTAGATCGCCCTGCGGATCTGCGCGACGTAGACGGTCGATGCTGCCCCTGGAGTCGCTCGGACGACCGAATCGACGACCGCTTCGGCCTGCGACACCTGACCGAGATTGAGCAATCCGTAGGCGAGCGTGACCGCGCGCGGCAGCGCCGGGTTGAGCTGTACCTGCCGGAGGTCGTAGCGATGCGCGCTGTCATACTGCCGGCGCGAAGCAAATATCTGGCCGAGCTGATTGGCGGCGGTGTTGCTGTTGGTATCCGCCGCGTAGGCGGCCTGGTACGCTGCCAGCGCCTTGCCCCGGTCCGCCGCCGTGCGCGACTGGTTGTAGTACATGCCGAGGGCGAGGTACTTCTCCCGGTCGGGGAGCCGGTCGGCGTAGCGCGCGGTGCGCTGCACCGCGGAGTCGATCGCGGCGCTTGATCCCGCCGAGTTGGTGAGCGCCACCGCGAGTTTCCGCCAGGCGAGCGCAAAGGTGCTGTCGAGCTTCACCGCCTCGCGGGCCGCCCGCACGGCGCGCTCGTAGTCGCCGTCCACGTCGTTGGCCCGGACCGCCTCGCTGTACTTGCGGAGCGCCTCGAGCGATGAGGTGGTCGCCTGCTGCAGCGGTATGGAGTTCTGCACCTGCTTGAGCGACTCGCCGATCTTGCCGCGCAGCTTCCGGGTCAGGCCGTCGACTACCTCGAGCAGTTCGCTCGGCCCATCCGCCGTGGCCTGGTACGAGGCCAGCGTCCCGGCGTCGGGGCTCATCAGTTCGAGGCTCACCGCGAAGCCATTCCCGATCCGCGCCACCCGCCCGCCAAGGACCGCCTTGGCACCGGCCCGTGTGGCGACTTCCCTCGCGAGCGACTGATCCATCGGCGTCATCTTGTCGCGCTGCATCTGACCGAGGATCGCGGCGATCTCCGCCGGCGCCAGGATCCGGATCGCCTTCGACTGCGACAGCGCGGCCCGCACCGCTTCGGAGAGGATCGGGGCGAGCGCCGAATCTTCTTTCGCGACGGTGAAGTCGGCGACGAGGATCCGGTCGTCGGCCGCGAGCTTGCCTGACGCGAAGAGCGAGCCCGCCGGGCCGATGCCAAGGGCCCGGAGGATCATGAACCCGGCGACCATCGCGACGAAGACACCCATCGCGAGCGCCCCGAAGCGGGCGGTCCGGCCCCAGGTGACATGCGGGCTCGCCTTGAGCGCCATCGTCGCCACGGTCCCCGTCGGCACCTTCGGCTGCAGCGTGCCGCCGGGGGTGAGCGTCGGCGTCGCGGTCTGCGCATGGCGGCGCACCCGCTGCACATAGCCGGTGATGAGCAGCACCGGGAGACCGAGCAGCATGAGGATCATCGCGCCGGGAAAGGCCCAGTCCGGCAGCCCGATCGCGAGTACCGCCGCCTTGGCCAGGATCGCCACGGCGAGGAAGGCCACCACGTACACCCCGAGTGCGCGCTGGAACATCGCCGGCGCATCCTGCGAGAGCATCGGCGCGCTGCTGGTGAGCACCGCGTCGAGGCCGGCGAGCACCGCGGCGGCCGACTGCGGCCGGTGCGCCGGATCCTTCTCCAGCAGCTGGGCGACCAGCTCGGAGAGCGCGGGCGGGCAATCGCCTCGCAGACTGGCAACGGCGGGCGGCACCTCGCTCAGGTGCGCGGCGAGCATCCGCTGTGGCGTCCGGTCGGCGAAGGGCGGCCGCCCCGTGAGCAGTTCGAAGGCGACGCAGCCGAGGGCGTAGAGATCGACCCGCTGATCGACGGTGGGGTCGCCGGCGACCTGCTCGGGCGCCATGTAGGCCGGTGTCCCGAGCGAGGTGCCGGTCTGGGTGAGCGCGGCACCGGGAACCTCGACGGTGTGCTCCGAGGTCTGGCTCGCTGCGAGGGCCTTGGCGATGCCGAAGTCGGTGACGACCGCGGTCCCGCCGGAGAGCAGGACGTTGTCCGGCTTGATGTCGCGATGCACCACGCCGTGCGCGTGGGCGTAGGCCAGCGCCTTGCTCACGTCGCGCAGGATGGCGACCGTGTCGGCGACGCCAAGCCCGCTCCCGGTGAGGCGGGAGCGGAGCGATTCGCCCTCGACGAAGGGCATGGTGTAGTAGGGGATGCCTTCGACATCGCCGGTCGCGAGCACCGGCACGATGTTGGCCTGCTGCAGCGACGCGACCAGCAGGATCTCGCGCTCGAACCGCTCGGCGTTGAGCCCCTGCGCGAGCGAGGGATTCAGCACCTTGATCACCACCCGGCGCGAGAGGCGGACCTCGTTCGCCAGGAAGACGCGCGACATGCCGCCGCCACCAAGCTCGCGCTCGAGGGTGAAGGCCGAACCGAGATGGGCCTGCAGCTGAGCTCGGAGGTCCAAGGCGTTCCAGCGGCCGGAGAAGGTCTATGTCCTGCGGGAATACGGGGGAAAGTACGGTCCCCGAAGACCTTACGCCAGCAGCAGCATCACCGTTGGACGGGGGACGGCCAGTGCGGCAGCCGCCGATGCGCCGCGTCGACGATGCGGGCCCGTCCGGCTTCGAGCGGGGGCGGGAGCAGCCTCGGCAGCCAGGTCACCGAGGCAGTCGCGGAGGGATCGAGGGCGAGGTGGCCGGTCTCCGGAACGATGTCCGAGGGACTGTTGAGCGTCCCCACGATCGACGCCGCATTGAGGAAGCCGTCATCGCCGCCGAGCAGTGCCCGCGGAATGCGGACGGTCACCCGCTTCCCGCTGAAGACCGGCTTCACGCGGCCCATCTCGATCCCGAGCTGATTGAAGAGCGGCACACTTCCGTCGGAGGCGTAGGTCACCAGCGACAGCTGGTACTCCGCCCCGATCCCGGTGGAGCCGACGTTCGGGCGGAACTCGTCCACCGTGCTGGTGAAGCCAGTCGTCGAGTCCTGATCGGTGTCGAACTCGACGAAGGCGATCATCGCGCTGGAATCGCCGCTGACCGGTGACACGAGCGTGCGGGAGAAGTCGAGCTGCACGGTGATGCCGCTGGTGTCGCGTGCGACGCTCAGGTCGGTGAGGTCCCACGTCACCGCGTCGAGCCCGTAGGTATCGCCGACCGGATCGGTGACGAGGCTGCGGACCGCGCCGGCCGCGGGGCCGAGTGAGTCTCCCCCGCAACTGCCGAGCACGCCGGCGACGAGCAGCGTCGCCAGACCTGGGATGAGTCGCATCGGGACGCCTTGCGATCGCTGGGCCGAAGCCCATCGGAGGGAGAAGAAAGGTGAGGGACAGCAAGGGGACGAGTAGATCGGTGGCGGGCGCACCTGAGGCAGACTGAAGACGATACGGCGCGCGCTCGACTGTGCATCGTCCTGCCTGAAAATCATGCCGATTAATGAATTCAAGTATTGCTGTACCATCACCGAAATATCAGGAAGGCACGGATGCATTGTCGCGAGCCGTCCGGCGGATGCCGAACGCCGCCTCGCCCGCACTTCCCGAGGGGACCCTGGCCATGAGCACCTCCAGCACGCCTGTCACGAACGATGTCGAGCGGGAGTTGCTCAACCTCCGCGGCCAGGTCGCTGCGATCGCCCGGTCCCAGGCGGTGATCGAGTTCAACCTCGACGGCACCGTCATCACGGCGAACGACAACTTCCTCAAGGTGATGGGCTACCGACTGGAAGAGATCCAGGGGCGGCACCACCGGATGTTCGTGGAGCCTGCCGAGGCGGCGAGCCAGGAGTACCGGCAGTTCTGGTCCGACCTCAACGCCGGCGAGTTCCGTGCGGCGGAGTACAAACGGCTGGCGAAGGGCGGCGGGGAGGTCTGGATCCTGGCGACGTACAATCCGATCAAGGATGCGTCGGGGCGTCCATTCAAGATCGTGAAGTACGCCACCGATGTAACCGCCGCCAAGCTCAGGAACGCGGACTACGAGGGTCAGCTCCAGGCCATCAGCAAGGCACAGGCGGTCATCGAGTTCAGTCTCGACGGCACCGTGATCACCGCGAACGAGAACTTCCTCAAGGTGCTCGGCTACCGGCTGGACGAGATCCAGGGACGGCATCACCGGATGTTCGTCGAGCCGGCGTACGGCGCGAGCGCGGAGTACCGGGAGTTCTGGGCGGAATTGAACGCGGGACACTACGTCGCGGCGCAGTTCAAGCGGATCGGCAAGGGCGGCCGTGAGGTGTGGATCCAGGCGTCCTACAACCCGATCTTCGGACTGAACGGGAAACCCGCGAAGGTGGTGAAGTACGCCACCGACATCACGGCGAACAAGGAGATCGAATTCGGGATCGAGCGGATGGCGGCCACGCTCGCGGCGGCGGCGGAGGAGCTGACGGCCAACAGTCAGACGATGAGCGCGACCGCGGAGGAGACGTCGGTGCAGGCGCAGGTGGTGTCGGCGGCTTCGGAGCAGGTTTCGCACAACGTGCAGACGGTGGCGACCGCGACGGAGGAGATGACGGCCAGCATCCGCGAGATCGCGAAGAACGCCACCGACGCCGCCCGGGTGGCGACCCAGGCCGTGAAGGTGGCCGATGCGACGAACACGACGATCGAGAAGCTGGGCGAGTCGAGCGTGGCGATCGGCAAGGTGATCAAGGTCATCACGACCATCGCGCAGCAGACCAATCTCCTCGCGCTCAACGCGACCATCGAAGCGGCGCGCGCGGGCGAAGCCGGCAAGGGCTTCGCCGTCGTGGCGAACGAGGTCAAGGAGCTGGCGAAGGAGACCGCCCGGGCGACGGAGGACATCGGCGGGAAGATCGAGGCGATCCAGGGCGACACCAACGGCGCGGTGAGCGCGATCCGGGAGATCAGCACGATCATCAACCAGATCAACGATCTCCAGTCCACCATCGCGAGCGCGGTGGAGGAACAGACCGCCACGACCAACGAGATCGGCCGGAACGTGAGCGAGGCCGCCAAGGGCTCGGCCGAGATCTCGCAGAACATCACCGGTGTGGCCCTCGCCGCGCGCAGCACGACCGAGGGGACGCAGAGTACCCTCAAGGCCGCCGACGCGCTCACCCGGATGGCCGCCGAGCTGCAGAACCTGGTCCGCAAGTTCCGGTCGGATGCGGCGGAGGATTCCGGCGCGAACGCCCCGCGACCCGCCACGCGCGCGCGCGCCGCCGCACTGCCCGTCCGCTAGAACCCCGGCGGGTGCTCCCCCACCACGCCGAGTGCCTGCTCCAGCGCGAGCCCCGCCCGCGCGATGGTACCCTCATCGAAGAGCCGGCCGATCAGGGTGATGCCGTGCGGCACTCGGCGCGGCGGCTTGAAGGTCGGGAGGGGATGCGCCGGGTCGGGCGCCCAGTCGCTCCGCGCCTCGCCGATCTCCACGAAGCCGGTGCGCATGGTGAGTGACGGATGCCCGGTGTTATTGGAGATCACCAGCATCTCGTCGCGAAGCGACGGCACCAGCAGCAGGTCCACCTCCCCCATCACCCGCCGCATCTCCATCGCCACTTTCCGCCGGAGCCTGTCGGCCTGCACGAAGTCCACCGCCGACAGGAACCGCGCCTCACGGAAGAGATTGGGCCAGGCGTCCGGCACCTGCACCTTGAGCTGATCGGCCTTGCCGCTCAGTACCAGCTCCTCGAAGGCGGCCGCTCCCTCGGCAAAGAGAACGAGATTGAGCGAGTCGTAGGGCCAGTCGGGGAGCGTCACCTCGGTCGGGACCATGCCGAGCTTCCCCATCGCCTCGAGTGAGGCGCGATCGACGTCGGTCGCGGGGCTTTCCTTCATCCATCCCGGGAAGTAGCCGACCTTGAGCCCCTTCACCGGCGCCCCCGCGTCGAAATCGAGATGACTCGGGACGCTGGCGACGTCGCCGGCGTCGGGGCCGCTGATCGCCTGCAGCACGAGCATCGCATCCTCGACGCTCCGGGTCATCGGCCCGAGCTTGTCGAGCGACCAGCAGAGGGTCATCGCGCCGGTGCGCGGCACTCGGCCGTACGTGGGCCGGAGCCCGGTGATGCCGCAGCGCATGGCGGGACTCACGATGCTGCCGCCGGTCTCGCTGCCGATCGAGAACCCGACCAGCCCCGCCGCCGTCGCCGCCCCGGGACCGGCACTCGAGCCGGAGGCGCCTTCCTCCAGGACCCAGGGATTCATCGTCTGCCCGCCGAACCAGATGTCGTTGAGCGCGAGCGCGCCGAGGCTCAGCTTCGCGATGAGAACCGCACCCGCCGCATTCAGTCGCGCAACGACCGCCGAGTCGGCCGCCGGCACCCGATCCTTGAACGGCTCCGCGCCCCAGGTGGTGGCGATCCCCGCGGTGTCGAGCAGGTCCTTCACCCCATAGGGGATGCCGTGCAGCGGGCCGCGATACCTCCCCGCCGCGATCTCCGCATCCGCCCGCTTTGCGGCGGCGAGGGCGGCGTCGCGGGTGAGGGTGATGATGCAGTTGATCTTCGGGTTCAGCCGGTCGATGCGCGCGAGGTAGATGCTTGTCAGGCGCTCCGACGTCAGCTTTCGGGTCTCGATCCACCGGGAGAGCCGGGTCACCGGCGCAAAGGCGATCTCGTCGTCGCTCGCGGGGAGCGGGCCGGGATCAGCCTTGCTGCGGACGAAGCGATCCTTCGCCGGGCCTCCCGCCGGCGCGCCGAGGGCCGGATCCCAGCGCGTGCCGGGGGCGAGTCCGTCCTCGAGCGCCACCGTGCGCGGGCCGGTGCGCCGCTCGAGCATCGCCGCCATCGAGCGGCGCCAGCTCTTCGCCGCCATCTCGCGCTGCGCGGGCGTCATCGTCACCTGCGCCAGCTTCTCCGCTTCGGCGAAGGTCGCGGCGGATACCTCCGGGCCCATGGCGGGGAGGGTGCCGAAGGTCGGCGGCGCACCGGGCGTGGTCGGCGCGGCGGCCGGCGTCTGCGGCAGCGGCTCCCCGCCCTTGCAGGCGGCCACCACACTCAGCAATCCGACGGGGGCCTGGATCAGGAACTGGCGGCGGGTATTCACGGGGTCTCCTCGATGCGTGGAAGGCGTCTCGCCCTAAGCTGCGGGCGGGAGGAGTGGCGCGCCAGTAGAGCACCGGCAACGCTCCGTAGACCTACGGGGCCACGCCCCGGTACTCATCTCAATGGCGGCGCCCGCGACGTTGGACATAGTTTTTCCGCAGCGAACGAACGCCATGCCAGTCCTCTGTGTCGGTCTCAGCCATCGCACCGCGCCACTCCCGGTGCGCGAACGCCTTGCCTTCGGCAGGGAGGAGCTGCGTGCAGCCCTCTCCCCGAAGCAGCTCGGCCAGCTTCGTTCGGCGGGCATCGCCGAGCTCTGCATCGTCTCCACCTGCAATCGCACCGAGCTGTACGCGGCGGCCAGAAGCCCCCGCCTGCGCTACTCCGCCGTGCCGGAGTTCCTGGCCGAGTTCCTGGTTCGCGCGCGCGGCATCGAACCCGACCTCGTGCGTGCTTCCCTCTACGGCCATGCCGGTGTCGCGGCCATCCGGCATCTCTGCCGCGTCGCCGCAGGTCTCGACTCGATGATCCTCGGTGAGGCCGAGATCCTCGGTCAGCTCTCGGCCGCGCACCAGCGCTCGGCCGAAAGCGGCGCCTCAGGGCCCATCCTCGAGGCGGCGTTTACCACCGCGATCCGCGCCGGCCGCCGCGCCCGAGCCGAGACGGGCATCGGCAGAAATCCGCTCAGCGCCGCCTCCGAGGCGGTTCGGCTGGTGCGCGAGTGCGCCCCAGCGTCGGCACCGATCCTCCTCGTCGGCACCGGTGAAGTCGCGCGCGTCCTCGGCCAGGTACTCCGCAGCAAGGGCTACGGGAACCTCACCGTCTCCGGACGCACCGGCGAGCGGAGTGCGGCGCTCGCAGAGGCGATCGGCGGGCGCACCAGGCCGTGGCACGAACTCGGCGCCGCCCTCCGCGAGGCGGAGGTCGTGCTCACTTCGACGGCGGCGCCGCACGCCGTGCTCACTCGCGAACTGGTCCAGCCCGCCCTGGCGCGCCGCGAGCCGGGGCGATGGCTCACGTTTGTCGATCTTGCGGTCCCGCGGGACGTCGAGCCGGCGGTCGCGGAGCTGCCCGGCGTGCGGGTGCACAACCTCGACACCCTGCAGGAGCGGCTCACAGGCAACCTCGCCGACCGGCGCGAACAGATTCCGCTGGTGGAGGCGATCATCGAGGAAGAGGTTCGCGAGTTCCAGGCGTGGCGCCGCGGTGCCGAGTTCAAGCCGGTCCTCGCCGCGATGCATGCGCGTGCCGAAGCGATCCGGCAGCAGGAGATCGAGCGGATGGCGCGCAAGCTCGCGGGCAAGGATCCCGACGTGCGGCGCCAGGTCGAGGCGCTCTCGCGGGCGCTCGTCTCCAAGCTGCTGCACGAACCCTCCGTGCGGCTCCGCAACGAGGCAGACCCCACCCGCTCCCGGCTGTACGCGGGAGCGATCCGCGACCTCTTCGCCCTCGAGGTGGATTCGCGGGACGAGGAACCGGAGCAGGAGATCGCGTAGCGGCTCCCGGGGGATGGCACGATCGCGCATCCGCGCGCATGATTGGCGGCATGACAGACATCTGGCGCGGGACGACCACCCTCATCACCGGCGCTTCCCGCGGGCTCGGCGCCGCCTTTGCCCGCGCCCTCGCGGTGCGAGGCACCCGGCTGGTCCTGGTGGCGCGGACAGCGACGCAACTCGAGGCGGTGGCCGCGGAGCTCAACGGCGTGCCGGTCACGATCCTTCCCGCCGACCTCGCCGACCCCGCGGCGCCTGCCGCGCTGGTCCGGGACCTCGAGGCGCGGGGGCTCGTCGTCGATCACCTCATCAACAACGCCGGGGTCGGGCCGCAGGGACGCTTCCAGGACCTCGACGCCACCCTGCACCTCACCACGATCGACGTCAATGTGCGCGCCGCCACGGAACTCGCCGGCCGGCTGCTGCCGGGCATGGTCGCCAGGAGACGCGGAGGCATTCTCAACATCGCCTCGACGGCCGCCTTTCAGGGGCTGCAATGGCTGCCGGTCTACTCCGGCTCGAAGGCGTACGTGGTCAACTGGAGTGAAGGCGTCTGGGTGGGACTGCGCGGAAGCGGCGTGCGCTGCTGCTGCTGTTCGCCCGGACCGGTGGATACGCCGTTCTTCCAGTTCAACGGATTCTCGGCGCCACCGTCGCAGTGGATGCGGCAGTCGCCGGAGGCGACGGTCCGTCGCGCGATCGGGGCGTACGAACGCGACGCCTGCCACGTGCTGCCCTTCCTGCCCTTCCGGCTCCTGGCCTGGAGCACCCGGCTCATTCCGCGCGCCGCCGCGGCGCGGTTCGGCGCCTGGTACGGCGCGCCGCAGCACTAGTGCCGGATGACCGAACCAGTGTCGAGCCTCTCCCAAAGGACGTCCCGGTGAACGAGACCAACGCGCGCGCCTGCTACTGCACTCCCGGCCAGACCACCTGCGGCACCTGCGAGCGCTGCGGGGAGCCGGGACACACCCGCCACTACCCCGGCCCCGTCCCCTCGACCGGCGCCTGGTGCGACCGCTGCTACCGCATCGTCGGCATCCGTTACCGGGTGTTGAGTCTCGTGGTTCCGGTGCTGATCGCGGCCGGCATCTTCCTCGCGCTCCGGCTGTTTGCCCACTGACCCCTCCCGATCCGGCTCGCCGGCCCCCGCGTCACGGTCCACCCCTGCTCCCTCCAGCGATCTAGCTCCGCCCGCCCAACGAGCGATGGTATTCGCGCGTCCTTCCGGGGACATTGTGTCAGGGGAAGCATCTCGCCAGCGGTGACCCACGCCTCCGCCTGACACAGCGCCCCTGCCTCACCGGACTCCCGGTGGGCGGCGTGCGGTTCAACCCGGGAGGCGGCGATGGACGACGACAAGGTGACGCTCGACGAGGCACGCCGCGACGCGCAGCACGCGGCGGTCCGGGCCCAGATCGAGGGCGACGTGAACGCCGAGATCAAGGGGCAGGCGCGTGCGGCCACCACCGGACAGTCGGTCCGCGTTGCGCAGGTCGCCGACGAGTTCCGCGGCCGGGCCATCGACGAGACCGTCGCGAGCGAGCATGCCGTCGCCCGCTCCCGCACCGCCGCCAGGACATCGCAGTTCATCGACCTGGCCTTCTACCTCGTCTACACGCTTCTCACCGTCCGGCTGGTGCTCTCGCTGATCGCGGCCCGCTCGGGCAGCGGCTTCGTGCAGTTCATCAACACCGTGACCGCTCCCCTCTACATGCCGTTCCGCGGCATCGTGCCGAGTCCGACGACCGAAGGGGGATTCACCCTCGCCCTGCCGGTCGTGGTCGCGATCGTCGCGTACATGCTGCTGCACATGGGCATCAACAGCGTGCTGCGGCTGGCCGCGCACCGGAAGACCACCGTCTGACCCTGCATTCAAAAGGAGTGACTATGTACAAATTCGTCGCAGTTCTCGGGATCGTCGGCCTGGCCTCACTGGGCACCTCCACCACGCTCACCGCCCAGGCGCAGAGCTCGGTCAGCGGGAGTGAACTGGAGTCGGCCGTCGTCGCCACGCCCGGCAGCAACCAGGCCGCCGTGCAGGGCTTCCTCCACAGCGAGCGGGTCACCGGCATCGCCAACGGCATGGGCGTCAGCACCGAAGAGCTGTCCAACCGCGTCAGCACGATGGACGAGGTCACGCTGAGTGACGTCGCCGCCCGCACTCGCGCCGGCAGCACCGATCTCGCCGGTGGCGACCAGCGCATCGTCCTCGGCACGACGGCGATCCTGCTGATCATCATCATTATCATCCTGCTGGCGAACTAGGCCCGCACCGGCACCTCTGGTGCGGTGGCTCGTCCGCTCGATCGTCGCAGCACTTGGTTTCGGCCTGACACTGGGCGGCGCACCCGCGTCCGCCCAGTTGCCGTCTCCGGAAGCACCGGCGCCGTCAGCACCGCTCACCGTACCCTACATCGCACAGTCGGAACTGCTCTGCGGCGGAGCGGCGGTCGCGATGGTCGAACGGTGGTGGGGGCGCCGCGGCGTCTACGCCGAGGACTTCACCGCGATCGTGCGCCGGAAGGAACGGGGGATCCGCACGAGCGACCTCGAGGACGCCACCCGTGCCCGCGGGTGGCGGACCCATGCCTTCGATGGCAGCGCCGCGGAGGTGCAGCGGCTGCTCGGTGCACAGCTCCCCGTCGTCGCGCTGATTCGGGTCGGGAAGAACCGCTATCACTACATCGTGCTCCTCGCATGGGCCGGGAACCGGGTGGTCTATCACGACCCGGCACTCGGCCCATCGCGCAGCGTGACCGAAGGGCGATTCCTCGAGCAGTGGGAAGGCGCGGAGCGCTGGGCGATGGTACTCCAGCCCGCGGAGCCGGTCGTTCGAGTGCCCGCGGCAATGGCGCCCGCGGGAGAGGGGCCAGCGGAACGAAGGCCGCTGGCTGCCGACTCCATGCCCTGCCGTCCCTTCCTCAACGAGGCGGTGGACGCCGCGACCGATGGCCGACTCGACGCCGCGTCGGATCGGCTCGCCGACGCGGCACGCGCCTGTCCCGCCGAACCGCTGGTGCTCCGCGAGTTGGCGGCGGTGCGCTTCAAGCAGCGTCGGCTGCCCGAGGCGATCCGGCTCTCCGACGCCTACGTGATCCGTTCCCCCGACGACGCACTCGGCTGGCAGCTCCTCGCCGCCAGCCAGTACCTCTCGGGTGACCGCGACGCGGCGCTCTCCGCCTGGAATCATGTCGGCGCACCAACCGTGGATCTGGTACGGATCGACGGCGTGAAGGCGATCCGCTTCCGGCCGCTGCAGGACGCGATCGGCCTCCCGGTGCAATCGATGCTCACTCCGGGGGCCCTCGCCCTCGCTCGCCGCCGGCTCGACGACGTCCCCGCCGTCAGGCGGAGCAGCATCGCCTATCAGCCGGTCGAAGGGGGACGGGTCGAGGTCCGGGCCGCGATCTCCGAGCGGCCGGTGCTGGAACCAGTCTGGAGGCTCCTCGGCGTCGGCGCCCTGCGCGCCATCACCCAGTCGGAAGTGATGCTGTCCGTGGCGTCACCGACCGGTGGGGGCGAGCTCTGGAATGGAGCCTGGCGTTGGGAGCATGCCCATCCGCGCGCCGCACTCAGGCTCGACGTTCCTGTGCATGGAGGGGTGCTCGATGCCGAGGGAGTCTGGGAGCAGTTCCGCTTTGCGCTCGACACCACCGGAACAGGGACCCTCGCCGAGAAGCGCCACGCCGCCGGCATCGGCTTCGGCGGCTGGATCACGCCGTCGCTCCGTCCCACGGCGGGGCTCAGGCTGGAACAGTGGTCGGGTGCCCGGAAGTATCTCTCGATGAGTGCCGGCACCGAGTTCCGCGCCGCGGGAGACCGATTCACCCTCTCGGGCAGCTTCGATCACGGTCAGGCACTCGCGCAGCACCCCTCCTACAGCCGGGGCGGCGTCAGGGCGATGTGGAGCTCGTCGCTCGGATTGGAGCACGCGACCTGGTCATCGAGAATCGGTGTCGACCTGGTCAGTCATGAAACGCCGCTCGGGCTCTGGCCGGTCGCGAGTGGCGATCTCGCCTGGGCGATTCCCCTGCGGGCGCACTCCCGGACCACTGCGGGGCTCCTGCCAGGCGCGACCGCGGGACGCAGCATGATTCACGGCGGTCTCTCCGGGGACCAGCCGGTCTATCGCTGGGGGCCGTTCACCTTTGCGCTCGGCGTCTTTCTCGACGGCGCCGAGATTCTCCATCCCGCCGACGGCTCGAGTCGGAATCGCCTCTATCTCGACGCCGGCGGCGGACTCCGCATCGCCCTCCTCGACGGCCACCTCGGCGTGCTGCGCCTCGACCTGGCCACCGGACTCCTCGACCGGAACACCGCCCTGACGATCGGAATGCAGCAGGAGTGGCCACCGCGTTAGGCAGCGCTCATCGCCCCTTCGCGCTTCATTCAACATTCTCTCATTGGACGATTGCTACCGTAGGCCACGGTTTCTTCCACCATGGAGGCAGCGATGTCCAAATCCTTCCGTCTTGTTTCACTCGCGGCGGCGCTGGTTGCCATCCCGACACTCCTCGCCGCACAGAGCAAGCCGATCGAACTCGGCGTGGATGCCGGGCTCACCTATCGGTCCAACAGCCCGCATGTCACCACGATCGGCATTCCGATCCAGGATCTCCGCATCGGCATTGGGGTCACCGACCAGATCAGCATCGAGCCGCGCGGCTCGCTGAACTATGTGAAGGTGCAGAACAGCAGTTCCGCCACCCAGATCGAAATCGGCGCGGGCCTGCTCTATCATTTGAAGGCGCTCAAGGAGGGCATCTACATCCGGCCATTCGTGAGCTACGATCACATCAGCGCAGGCGGCTCCTCCGCCTCGCAGTTCACCGCCGGTGGCGGGCTCGGCTACAAGGCCGGCACGGGCGGCGTCGTGGGACGGTTCGAGGCCGGCTATGCCCACGCCTTCAAGACCAACACCCTCGCCAAGAGCGACAACATCATCGTGCTGCTCGGCCTCTCGGTGTTCACCAAGTAAGCCTGGGCGGATTCCCCGCCCCTTCCCCGGGGCGGCGCTCAGGAATCAGCAGGCCCCGCGACGGATCCCGTCGCGGGGCCTTCGTTTGCCGACCGCCACCGTCGGCGTATGGCGGCGGAGACGATTCCGCATCACCTTTCCCGGAGCCGCGGCAGGCAGAGGCCGCGCGAGCAGCCCCTTCAGCATGAGCACCGCATGGCGAGCACACTGAGCGTCATTCCCACCCCACGAGAGCCGGGACTCCGGGCGTTTGCCCGCTGGTCCGCTCTCGTCGCGGTGCCGCTCCTGCTCGCCTGGCTCCTCATCCGGCCGGAGAGCGCACTCCGGACTCTCTGGTACATCGTCATCCCGGTGCTCCCGGCCAGCTTCTTCATCAGCACCGTACTCTGGCGGAGCATCTGCCCGCTGGCCACGCTCAACGAACTCGGTAACCGGATCGGCACCCAGCGGACCCCATCCTCCGGGACGCTCCGCGCGCTCAGCATCGGCGGTCTGGTCCTCTTCTATCTGCTCGTCCCGGCCCGGCACTTCGAGTTCAATCAGCACGGCACGGTGCTGGCCGCGGTCGTCACCCTCGTCGGACTCCTCGCCCTCCTCCTCGGCGCCCTGTTCCCGGTGCGCTCCGCCTTCTGCAACGCCCTCTGCCCCGTCCTCCCGGTCGAACTGCTGTACGGCCAGGCGCCACTGGTGCAGCTCGAGCGGGGCCGCTGCCAGAGTTGCGAAGTCTGCACCCCGCGTGGTTGCATCGACCTCGCCGAACGGAAGGCGATCCCGCAACTCCTGGGCAGCACCCGGAAGAGCCTCCGCTGGATCGGCACACCGTACGGCGCCTTCTTTGCGGCGCTGCCGGGATTCATCGCGGGGTACAACCAGGTACCGGACGGGCCGCTCGCGAGCGCACCGACGATCTACGCCACCACCCTGGCGTGGTCGGCGCTCAGCCTCGTGGTGGTCGCGCTCGCCGTGGTCGCGCTGCAGCTCACGTCGCAACGGGCACTCCCCCTGGTCGCCGCGGCGGCAGGTGCCCTCTACTACTGGTATGCGGGGCCGGCAATCGCGCGGCAGTTCGAGACGGGGGCCTGGCTGGGGATGGTAGTGCGGCTCGCCGGGATCGGACTGGTCGTCTGGTGGACGACCCGTGCGCTGGGGCGGACGAACGGCGAGGCGGTGAGTTAGGCGGAGGTCGAGGCCCGCCGCTCGAGCTCGGGGCTTCGCCCCCTCTCGAGCTCGCGGCTGAAGCCGCGGCTCGGCTGAGGTCAGTAAACTGACCGCAAACTCGCGATCTCGTCGCTTCAGCGACATCTGCCGAGCCGTCGCTTTAGCGACGAGCAGGCCCCCCAGCTCGCGACTGCGCCCCCCTCTCGAGCTCGCGGCTGAAGCCGCGGCTCGGCTGAGGTCAGTAAACTGACCGCAAACTCGCGATCTCGTCGCTTCAGCGACATCTGCCGAGCCGTCGCTTTAGCGACGAGCAGGCCCCCCAGCTCGCGACTGCGTCCCC
>JBGASX010000146.1:0-4511 GCA_044229445.1 Gemmatimonadales bacterium
ACCCGCATCGCGGTGGACCGGGCCCGCGCCGGCGGCGGGCCGACGCTGGTCGAACTGGTCACCTACCGGCGGAAGGGCCACGCCGAGCACGACGATCAGCGCTACGTGCCGCCCGGCGAGATCGAGGCCTGGGAGAAGAATGACCCGATCGATCGCTACCGGGCCCGGCTGCTCGAGACCCGCTGGATCGACGAGCCTGACCTCCAGCTCACCGATGAGCGGATCGCCGGGGAACTCGACGCCGCGCTGGCGCGTTGCCTCGATGAGCCGTTCCCGTCCACCGATACCGCGCTGACCGGGGTCTACGCCGATCCCCCCGCCGCGCCGATCGAGTGGTACCGCTCGCTCCCCGCGTACCCTGAGTCGCTGAAGGACACCAGCTCGTACGAGTCGCCGCATGACTGAGGTCACCTACCTCGAGGCGATCCGGCAGGGGATCTGGGAGGAGATGGAGCGCGACCCTTCCGTTTTCCTTATTGGGGAGGACATCGGGGCGCTCGGCGGCCCGTTCCGGGTCACCGACGGGATGCTGGCGCGCTTCGGCGCGGAGCGGGTGATCGACACCCCGATCAGCGAGCAGGCGATCATCGGAGCCGCCGCGGGCGCGGCGCACATGGGGCACCGCCCCGTGTGCGAGATGCAGTTCATCGACTTCATCGCCTGCGCCTACGACATGCTCACCAACTACGTCGCCACCGCCCGGTACCGGGCGGGGCTTCGGACCCCGATGGTCGTCCGGGGGCCGAGCGGCGGGTACGTGCGGGGCGGGCCGTTCCACAGCCAGAACCCGGAGGCGGCCTTCCTCCATACCCCGGGGCTGAAAATCGTCTGCCCCGCGACCGCCCGGGACGCCAAGGGCCTCATCAAGGCCGCCATCCGGGACGAAGATCCGGTGCTCTTCTTCGAGCACAAGTATCTTTATCGCCGGATCAAGGAGGACCTGCCGGCGGGGGAGGAGATCCTGACCCCCATCGGGTCGGCGCGGGTGGCGCGGGCAGGAACCGCGCTGACCATCGTCACCTGGTCGGCCATGGTCTGGAAGGCGCTGGAAGCGGCGGAACAGCTGGAGCGGGAGAGCGGACTGCAGGTGGAGGTGCTCGACCTCCGCACCCTCCTCCCCCTCGACGAGGCGGCGATCTTTGCCTCGGTGAAGAAGACCAGCCGCGTCCTGGTGGCCCATGAGGACACCCGGACCGGGGGCGTGGCCGGCGAGATCACCGCCCGCATCAACGAGGGCTGCTTCGAATGGCTCGACGCGCCGGTGCGCCGGGTCTGTGCGCACGACGTACCGCTGCCCTATGCTCCACCGCTGGAAGATTACGTGTTGCCGCAGACCGAGGATCTGGTAGCCGCCGCGCGGTGGCTTGCTGCATACTAACTGAAGGTTATGGGCTATTGGCCGTGGGTCCGGTGAGACCGCACAGCCCATAGCCCAGAGCCCATAGCCTTTATCGGAGACGACACGCATGGCCCGCATCGACGTCATCATGCCCCAGATGGGCGAATCCATCGCCGAGGGGACACTCTCCAAGTGGCTCAAGAATCTCGGCGATGAGGTGAAGCGCGACGAGCCGATGTTCGAGATCTCCACCGACAAGGTGGATGCGGAGATCCCCGCGCCCAACGCCGGCGTGCTGGCCGAGATCCTGGTGCAGCAGGGGGAGACCGTCGCGGTGAACACGGTCGTCGCGCGGCTCGAGACGGAGAAGGGGGCGGCCATGGCGGCCCCCGCCGCCGCGCCTGCGCCGGCCGCAGCACCCGCAGCAGCGAAGCCGGCGCCCGCGCCGGCCCCCGCAGCGGCGCCTGCGCCGCCCCCGGCACCGGCGCCAGTCGCCGCGGCACCCGCGCCGTCCGCCATCGGACCGGAGACCGCCGAGGAGCGGCTGCGGCGGAAGTCGACGCCACTGGTCCGGAAGATCGCGGCCGAGCATGGCATCGACATCGGGACCGTGGCCGGCAGCGGCATCGCCGGTCGGGTGACCAAGAACGATCTGCTCGGCTTCCTCGAGTCGATATCGGGACCGTGGCGGGCAGCGGCATCGCCGGCCGGGTGACCAAGAACGATCTGCTCGGCTTCCTCGAGTCGGGGGCGCCGGCCCCCGCCACCGCGCCGACGTCCGCACCGGCCGCCGCGAAGGCGCCGGCCGCGCCCGCCACGACCGCCGCCCATGGTCCCGTCGCCGAAGCGTGGGCGGGGGACCGGGTCGAGCCCTGGTCGCGGATCCGGAAGCTGACCGCGGAGCACATGATCATGTCGCGGCGGGTCTCCGCCCACGTGCAGACGATCTTCGAGATCGACTACACGCGGGTCTCGCAGATCCGCGCGAAGCGCAAGAAGGAGTACAGCGAGCGGGGGGTGAACCTCACCTACCTCGCCTTCATCGCGAAGGCCATCGCCGACAACCTGCGGAAGCACCCCGGCCTCAATGCCGCCGTCTCCGCCGACGCGACGATCTACCGCCGCGACATCAACCTCGGCATCGCGGTCGCGCTCGACTGGGGGCTCATCGTCCCCGTCATCAAGCACGCCGACGAACTCTCGCTCCTCGGTATCGCCCGCTCGATCGCCGATCTCGGCGAGCGGGCCCGCACCAAGAAGCTGAGCCCGGACGACGTCCAGCGTGGCACCTTCACCATCACCAATCCCGGGGTCTTCGGTTCGCTCGCCGGGCTCCCGATAATCAATCAGCCGCAGGTCGCGATCCTCGGCGTGGGCACCATCGAGAAGCGGCCGGCGGTCGTGACCCTGCCTGACGGAACCGACACCATCGCCGCCCGGCTCAAGGGTCATCTCACGATGTCGTTCGACCACCGGGTGGTGGACGGCGCGGATGCCGATCGCTTCCTCGCCGACGTGAAGAAGATGCTCGAGGCGTTCCCCGAGGACGCCGGCTGAGATGCCGCGGCTCCTCTCGATCGCCCGCGCGACCGTACTGCCGGAGAGCGAGGAGGAGTACGTCCGTACCGTGCATGCCCTGGCGGAGCTGGGCCGGAGCCGGGGCCAGCATCTCTGGCTCTTCCGGAGCGGCGAGGTGCCCGGCACCTACCTCGAGTTCAGCGAGAGCGCGACGGAGCATTCCCATCGGGCCCGTGCCTCGCGCACCGATCTCGAGACGAAACTCGAGGCACGATTGATGTCGCTGGCTCGCTACGCCCCCGGGTTCCGGGAGCTGTGGGAGGAAGTGCCGGCGCCGGCGCCGGATGATGCCGAGGACTCCGAGTCATAGCGGCGCCGCCGCGGGCGGCGCATTGCGGTTATCAGGACCTTGCAGAACGATGAGGTTGGAATGCCACGCCGTACCATCGAAGCCGACGGTCAGACCTGGGACGTGAGCCCCAGCGGTCGCGTCACCCAGTACGCCCGTGACGAGTTCGGGATCATGTTCCGCCGCCGCGGCGGCAGCGCCGCGGAGGTGCGGGTCACCCGCTTCTCGCCGCTCGGAGCCCGGAACGCCGAGGACGCGCTCGCGGAACTGCCGCAGGCGACCCTGCAGGAGCTGTTTGCGCGGTCGCAGCCCTCATGGACCGCGCCCGAGACGGGATACGTCCGCTGAGCGCCCCCGCTGAGGGCGCGCCGCGGCAGGTCGACCTCCATCTCCACTCCACCGCCTCCGACGGCGCCTATCCGCCTGACGAGGTGGTCGTACGGGCGGCGAAGGCGGGGCTGACCGCGATCGCGCTCACCGATCACGACACTCTCGACGGGCTCCCCGCCGCCATCGCGGCGGGGGAGCGACTCGGCGTCCGGGTCATCAACGGCTGCGAATTCTCCGTGGCCGCCCCGTGGGGCGAGATGCACCTGCTCGGATACTTCCTCCCGCTCGGGTGGAAGCCGCTCGATGAATTCCTGGTGCGCTGTCGCGCCGACCGGGAACGCCGCGGCGGAGAGATGGTGCGGAAGCTGAAGGGGCTTGGCCTGAAGATCGAACTCGAGGATCTGCTCGCCGAGTCCGATGGCGGCGCCATCGGCCGGCCGCACGTGGCCCGTGCACTGCTCAAGCGCGGCCAGGTCGCGACCATTCAGGAAGCGTTCGACCGCTACATCGGGTGGGGCCGGCCTGGCTTCGAGGAGAAGCGGCTGCCGACCTTTCGTCAGGTGGCGGAGCTGGTGCATGCGGGGGGCGGGATCGTGTCCGCGGCGCACCTGCGCGATCGCGGGACGCGCACCCTGCTGACCAATCTCCGCGCCGAGGGACTCGACGCGGTCGAGACCCGCCATCCGGTGCACGATGCCGATACCCGCGCCCGGCTCACCGATCTCGCGCTGTCGATCGGGATCGAGCGGAGTGGCGGCTCCGACTGGCACAACGATGAGCCGACCATGCTCGCGCATGCGCAGATCGGCGGCCAGGAGGTTCCGGAGGAGTGGCTCGACGCGCTCGAGCGGGTTCGGCCCGCGCCGCGGGAACCGATCGCTGCAAACGGGAATTGATTGCCGCAGGGCGACTGCCCGGTGGCTGACCTTACTCAGGACTGGATGATGCCGACTCATTTCGATTTTTCGGGAAAGA
>JBGASX010000147.1:0-4347 GCA_044229445.1 Gemmatimonadales bacterium
ACCACGGCACTCCACAACTTCGTATCGACGGGCTTGAAGAGCCGGAGGCGCAGGCGCACCTGTTCGATTCCTGCAGCCTGGTCGGGAATGGCGACGCCCACGGTGGATTCGTAGCCCTGGGGAATCACGGCCTGGTTCGGACCCGGGGCAACGCCGTCCATGATCAGCGGCTGCACCGGCACGGCGACTTCCGCCCGCCGCCGGACCTCACCCACCGTGACCGCCGGAGTGAGCGTGACCGCATCGAGCGCCATGGCAAAGCCGCCCGGGCGCAGCGTCAGCTTCCCGCTCCATCCCTTCGGCGCGGAGAGCGGGACCGGGATGTCATGCGGATAGCCGTCGACCGGCACTGTGATGGTGAAGGTGCTGTCGCCGAGACGGATCTGGACGCGCTGAATCAGGAAGGCATCGAGGTACTTCCCGTACGCGTCGATCACCGGGAGCTGCTCGCCTTTCTCGGAGGAGTAGGCGATCACGCCGCGCACCGACGGCAGATGATACGGCGCGAGGGCCAGCACCTGCGCATAGGCGTCCCGCGCCTCGGGCGCGAGGGCCCAGCCGCTGAGGAGCTTCTCGGCCGCCTCGGCCTGCTCGAAGTGGTTGCGGTAATTGAGAGAATCGAACGCGACCAGGCGGGCGAAGGTCTTCATCGCCTTGCCCTTCTTTTCGAGGGCGACGTAGCTCCGGCCAAGCAGGGTGAGAATCGCTTCGCGCTGCTTGTCGCGGCCGTGGCGCACGGTGCGCGCCGGGAACTCCGCGTCGAGCTGCTCCAGGTAGGCGGCCGCGGCGGCGTAGTCGCCGTTGCGGTAGAGGCTCTCGCCGTACGCCAGCCGGCGGGACCACCGGTCGTCCCAGTGCTCCACCACCGCCTGCAGCGCGTTGAGGATCCGCACGCGCACCGGCGTCACCGCCAGCGCGCCCAGACCGAGCACGACGACGATGATCCAGCACGCGGCGACGGTGCGTTCATGCCGCCGCCAGGCGGCTCGCCACCCGGCGGGAACGAGGACTGCCGAGGTCACACGTCGATGCTTTCCTGGCCGGTGAGCAGCGCCACCTTGCGGCCCTGGTTGATGCGGCGCAGTTCGGCGAGGAACCCGGCCTCATCGACCTTGGGCTTGAATTCGATGGAATAGACCAGCTCGAGGTCGGTGCCGTCGCGCAGCGTCTCGACGCTGAGCAGGGCATTCTCCTGCGTGGTCTTGTAGTACAGCTCGTTGAAGGCGGTGTGGTAGTCGAGCCCCGACGGCACCACGACCTTGAGCAGCACGTCGCGCCGGGCGACGCTGCCGATCTCGAACCGGGTGAGCGAATACACCATGAAGCAGGCGAACAGGGTGAAGACGATCGCCGTCAGGTAGAAGCCCGTGCCCACCGACATCCCGATGGCCAGCGCGATGAAGATGAAGGAGACGTCGCGCGAGTCCTTGACCGGGTTGCGGAAGCGGATGATCGACAGCGCACCAACCAGGCTGAACGCACGGGCGATGTTGCTCCCGATGATCAGCATGATGATCGACACCGTCACACCGAGGATGATCATCGAGTGCACGAACGAGACCGAGTACGACAGTCCGCGGTGGGAGGCCCGGTAGAAGTAGGCCAGCATCAGCATGAGCGCGAAGCTCAGCCCCAGCGCGATGAAGGTCTCCCACAGGCCGAAGGTCTCACCCCCCGCCGTCGCATGTCTCAAGAACTCGTCCACAGCTCCCCCTCCGTTGAATGACGGCTCAGGTGTTCTGGCCGTCGAAGTAGTACTGATCCACCGCCGAGCAGTATTTCGACATGCGCACCATCGAGAAGCCGTGCCGGCAGATCGACTTCGTCAGCCAGGCGGGGGCGCGATGGTCGTACTTGATCTCCAGCACCGAGACCCGCGGGTCCAGGATGTAGCGCCCGACATCGAACCGCCGGGTGATGTCGAAGTGAGCCGGGTGGTACTGCAGCCGGCCATCGACCGTGATGCGGAGTTCCGGATCGAACGCGCCGAACAGCGCCCGCCGGCGATAGGTGATGCCCATCCGCGGCGTCAGCCGAAGCCGCTCGATCATCAGCGCGACTTCGGTCGCGACCGGGTCACCGGAGACACCCTCCCAGTCGATCGCATCGCCCCCTTCGCCAAAGACCCGCAACGCCTTCTCCGCCGGCCAGCGCAACCGCCGCTTCTGCACCGTGCGGTCCTCCCGCTGCTTCACCTCGATGAAGACATCGGGCGAGTCACCGTAGCGCCGGAACCGCAACTTCCGGCGGAACTTGACCCCCTCGATCTTCTCCCAGAACAGCAGGAAATCCTTCGTGTCCCAGTACACCGAATAGATCGGGTAGCCCCAGTCGCCCTCGCTGTGCGGATCGAGCCGGGTATACGGCCTGAACTCCTCGAACAGGTCATTCACGGCCGCCGTCGGGATGAGGTATTTCACCTCATACCGGTTCATGGTCTCGTGCTCGGCCGGCTTTGCCGCGCTGCTGGTTTCGGTCACGGGTACCGAGTCAGGACAGGTGAATCAGGGTCGGGGAATCGGCCACCCTGGCCTCCCCGGGAACGCTGCACGATCAGCAATCGCCGTGCCGAGGGATCGGCGCCGCATCGTCGCCCAACCCATCACGGATTAAGAGGTTATCCTCGGGAAGATGGGACGTTCTGGCACCTGTTTTCACTCCTCAGACGCTCAACACCGGCTGGCGGCCCTCCCCAAGCCGAATGCCACCCAGTCCGGCGAGCACCGCCAGGTAGGCCAGTCCACCGGCCGGCACCGCCATCCAGACCGGGGCGTTCGGCAATAGTCTGAGGCAGGCGGCCATGGCCAGCGTGGCCGCGCCGGCTTTGACAAAACGGCGTGGGCCCGGAAGGTGAAAGCCCATTCGGCGCGCGACTCCCGCAGCGAGCATCATCCGCACCGCCTCCGTCAGCACCGTGGCCGAGGCTGCACCCACCAGACCGAAGTGCGGGATGAGCGCGATGTTGAGCACGAGGTTGAGCGCGGCGGAGGCCAGGGTGACCCGGAAGACCCAGTGCTCTCCTTCCGCCGACATGAGCGCCATGAGCGGCACATCGCGGAGCAGGTTGAGCGGGATGGCCCAGATGAGGATCGCGAATGGCGCCGCCGAGGCACTGTAGCCGGGGCCGAACAGGAGCCGGACAATGGGTGCCGCGAGCAGCGCACCGCCTACCGCGAGCGGCAATCCGATGGCGAAGACCTGCGCGGTCGCGGTGTGGAAGAGGGTCTCGAGATCCCCGGCAGTGTTGCGAAGCCGGGTGAGCGATGGAAGGAGACTGAGATTGTACGCGATGCCGAGGTTCAGGAAGAACGTGACGAGCGTGTAGCCGGCGGCGTAATAGCCCACTGCGGCCGTCCCGTGCAGCACCCGCAGGAAGAGAAAGTCCGCGTTGTAGATCAGGATGCCGAGCAGCGCGCTGGCGACCAGCGACCAGGCCCGGGGAAGCAGCGGGCGCAGCACCGGCCATTCGATGCGGAGCGGCAGCTTCCGCCCCACCGGTCCGAGCGCAACGCAGAGCAGCAGGGCCGCGAGGAGGTCGCCCGCCATCTGCGCCCCGGAGACGGTCGCCACGTCGCCCGGTCCGCGCACCAGACCCAGGACCAGCAGCGCCATGATGAGCTGGCCGGCGGTCGCCGCGAGAGCAGCGGTGCGGTTGCGGTCGCTGCCGAGGTGGATCCATCGGGTACTTGTCCCGGCCGCGAAGAGGCCGAGTCCGTGCACGGCGAGGACGGCGCCATCCGGCTGGGGGAGAAACAGGAATCCGACGATCGCGAGGAGGACGACGAGTACTGCGGAGAGGAGGCTCCGGAAACCGACGACCGACGGCCCCACCCGGGAGAGGAAGCCGCTGTCGGCGGCGATCTCCCGGACGCCGAGTCCGAGATCGAATCCGAGATCGGCGACACGGTTGAGGTAGAGCGCGACCGCCGCGGCCACGCCCACCATGCCGTAGGTGGACGCGCCCAGGACCCGGATGGCGTAGACGGTCGCCCCGAATCCCACCAGCCTCGCGACTGCCTCGCCGAGGCCAAGCGCGAGGAAGCTGCGGTTGACGCTATGGTGCGACGGCCTATCGCCCATCGCGCACCAGCATCACATGTAGCCGTCGCGCCGGAGCGTCTCGAGCCCGCCGCCGTCGTCCTTGTCCTGGGCCCGCCCGGAGCGTTCGGCGATGTTGGCGAACTTGCCGGTCTTGAGCTCGACGATGATCTCCTGGACGTTCTTCGCGGTCGACTGCACCGGCGTGGTGCACGGCCCGCAGCCCAGCGAGCGGTAGCGGATGCCGGTACCGTGATCGTAGTAGAGCGAGACGGTGGGAATGTTCTCCCGCTCGATGTACTCCCAGAT
>JBGASX010000061.1:0-28838 GCA_044229445.1 Gemmatimonadales bacterium
CTCCGGGTCGACGGCACCGTGGACGAGCGGATCGATGTGCCGCTGCAGACGCGGGCGGCCACGAAGTATCTCGCGGGGCTCTAACGGCAGCTCAACGAGAAGACGGCGAGCGCCGAGCTCGCGCTGTCCCAGATCGCGAGCAAGGACCAGCAGAAGGCCGCGGAGGTGGCGCAGAGCGGCGACGAGCTCGACCGCGAGATCCGCGACATCCTCAAGCAGTTCGACGCGGAGACCTATGCCGTTCCGCCGATCTTCAAGGAACGGGTTGCCTATCACATCGAGCAGCTCCGCAAAGCCGGTCCCACGACGCGGATCATCTACCGCCGCAAGGTGAAGTACTGGCCCCAGATCACCCGGGAGTTCAAGGCGCTCGAGCTGCCGGAGGCGATGGCCTACGTCGCCTGGACGGAGTCCCAGTTCGATCCGATGGCGAAGAGCGGCGCCGGAGCGCGGGGCATGTGGCAGATGACCCGTACCACGGCCCAGGCCCAGGGGCTCCGGGTCGACGGCGCCGTCGACGAGCGGATCGACGTGCCGCTGCAGACGCGCGCGGCCACGAAGTATCTCGCGGGGCTGCTCGCCGAATTCGGCGAGGATGCGTTCATGCTGGCCATGGCGAGCTACAACAAGGGCGAGAACGGGGTGCGGCGCGTGCTGCGTCAGGTGTCCCGGACGCCCGGCGGCTTCAAGAAATCGAAGCGTGACTTCTGGCATCTCTACCGGCTCAAGCTGCTCCCCGAGGAGACCCGCGAGTACGTGCCCAAGATCCTCGCCGCCGCCATCATCTGCAGCAATCCCGATCGCTACGGGCTCACCGACAGCGCCAAAGGGCCCTGAGGCCGCAGGCGGCAAGCGACCTCTCCATCCTCCGAGTGGTGTGCCCGGTGACGGAACCATGACAGGACTGTCATGTGCCCGTGTGAGTCAGGTCACTTCCGTACAGATTCCAGCCGTATAGCATTCGTGCACCTTGCGGGCGGCCTGTTCCTCCCGCCCGTTGGTGCGGTGCCATGATGGTTACCGTGCTCAGGACCCACGTCGGAGGTGTGTGGATGCGCCGTACTCTCTGGATCGTTCCGCTCGTGCTCGCGATGGCCTGCAATCAGAACAAGGAGCAGCTCACCAAGGCTCTGGCCGACGCGCAGACGCTGGCAGCGGAGAAGGACAGCCTGATCACCGAGGTGCTCGAGACCTCGAAGTTCGTCAATGGCGTGAACGAGGAGCTGGCCAAGGCCCGCACCGCGCTGGTGACCAACACGGCGACGAGCGACGCCGGCACGCCGGCCGAGCGTGACCGCGCGGCCCGCACCGCGGCGCTCGAGCGGGTGCAGGCCCTCGTCTCCCGCCTCAATGAGACGGAGCAGCGCCTGGAGCAGAGCACCCAGCGCGCCCGGTCGCTGTCCGGCCGGAACACCACGCTGCTGCACCAGATCGAGGAGTACAAGACCAGCATCGACAGCCTGCAGGCGACCGCCCAGCGGACCGAGCTCGAGCTCCGCTCCGTGATCGACTCGCAGTCGGTGCAGATCGCCGGCCTGAACCAGCAGCTCGACACGGCCCGCACGGTGAATGCGCAGCTCTCCACCGAGAAGAGCGCGCTGGTCGACACCGTCACCAACCTGACGCAGTACAAGAACACCGTGTACTACATTGCCGGAACCGAGCAGGAACTGCTCGACAAGGGCGTGGTCGTGAAGGAAGGCAAGAAGTTCCTCTTCTTCGGCGGCCGGCAGCTCCATCCGGCCCGCAGCCTCGACGCCTCCAAGTTCACGGCGCTCGACAAGACGGCGGCGACCAGCATCACCCTGCCGGCCAACCACGAGTACAAGGTGGTGTCGCGCCAGGACCTCGCCTTCGCCGACAGCACCGGCATGAAGGATGGAAAGCTGGTCGGCCAGCTGCACATCAATCAGCCCGAGGAATTCTGGGCCGGCTCCAAGTTCCTGATCCTGGTGCAGAACTGATCGATTGAACTAGCTCCACCGGTGTGACGCAGCGGGCGGCCCCAACGGGCCGCCCGTTTGCGTTCCACCCCGGGTCGCTCACTCGGGCTTCATGGGAATGGTCATGCTGGTTTCATGCTTCGCGAGATAAGCTTCCCCGCAGCGCAACGACACCGCGCGCGGGGGGTAGAGCGTCCTGCTTCCCGCCGAGCATCTCCTGAACCGGAGTCACCCATGGATCTGTCCCAGGCTCACCTGCATCTTATGCTCAACCACGTTCCCGTCGTCGGAGCCGGGTTCGTGCTGATCTTCATGGTCGTGGGGCTCCTGCGGAAGTCGCGTGACCTCACCGTCACCGCGATGGTGCTCGGGGTCCTCGTGGCTGCCTCGGCGCCGATCGTCAAGGAGACGGGAGAAGGGGCCGAACACCAGGTCAAGAAGGCCGCCTGGTTCAACGACAGCCTCCTCGAAGAGCATGAGGAACGGGCGGACAAGGCGACGATCGTCCTGGTCCTTGCTGGCGTGATCGGCGCGGTGGGCGTCTTCCTCACCCGCGGCGGGCGTCCGGAGAAGCCCCTGATCAGTTATGCCTTCACCGCCTTCCTCGCGGCGGCCACGGGCCTGATGGCCTGGACCGCGCTGGCGGGTGGCGCGATCCGGCACGATGAGCTCCGGCCAGGGGTGGTCCTGCCGGCGAACAGCGGGGAGCCGGACGGGGAGTAAGGACCGGAAGCGGCGCCTGACACGGGCCAGGTTCGAGGACGTGGCAGGCGCCAACCGGACTCGGGCGCCGGGAGGTTCCCATGGCGGCACTGCATCTCGAACGGCACCGGACCAGCCGCATCGGCTGGCTCCGAGCGGCGGTTCTTGGCGCCAACGATGGAGTGGTCTCCACGGCGAGCCTGGTGCTCGGCGTCGCCAGCGCCCACGGAGCCCACTCCGATGTGCTGGTCGCCGGGGTGGCGGGACTGGTGGCCGGAGCAATGTCGATGGCCGCCGGCGAGTATGTCTCCGTCAGTTCACAGGCCGACACCGAGGGCGCCGACATCGCGCGGGAACGCAGCGAACTCGCCACGGACCCGGTCGGCGAGCATGCGGAGCTCGCGGGGATCTATATCGCGCGCGGGCTGACACCCGAGCTGGCCGATCAGGTCGCGACCCAGCTGATGGCCCACGATGCTCTCGGCGCCCACACCCGCGACGAACTCGGGATCTCGGAGACGCTTTCGGCCCGGCCCATCCAGGCGGCGCTCGCCTCGGCAGGCAGCTTCGCCGTGGGCGCAGTGCTTCCACTCGGTGTGGTCTGGCTCGCGCCGACCGGGATGATCATCGAGATCGTCGCGGGGAGCGCGATTCTCTTCCTCGCGCTGCTCGGCACCGTGGCCGCCAAGACGGGCGGCGCCCCGGTCCTGCTCGGCGCGTGGCGGGTCACCTTCTGGGGGGCGCTCGCGATGGCGCTGACCTCCGGCGTGGGGGCGCTCTTCGGCGCAGCGGTGTGACCTCGCGCAGGTCGTCCTTGACGCGTCCTGTACCAGGACGCATGGTGGAGGCGCAGGCTCCCGACCCCCTCACGGAGAAGCCGATGCCCCTCATGCGCGCGCCCGCACTCGCCGCGACCTGTCTCACCGTATTCACTCTCGCAGCATGTCAGTCGAAAGAGGCCCCAGCGCCGGCGGCGCAAGCTCCAGCCGCCGCGGCAACGCCCGCATCCGGCGGTACGCTCCTGCGAGTCTCGGCGGCTGACTATTCGTTCGACGCCCCCGACCAGATCCCCGCCGGGCTGACGACCATCCGTCTGATCAATACCGGACCGTCGCTGCACCATGTCGAGCTCATCAAGCTCGACCAGGGCAAGACGCTTCCGGACTTTCTCGCCGCGCTCAAGGCGGGGGGACCTCCGCCGGCCTGGGCGAGCATGATCGGCGGACCCAACGTCCCGGAGTTCGGGGACAGCAGCACGGCGATCGTCACGCTGGATCCGGGCACCTACGCCATCGTCTGTTTCATCCCCGGGACCGACGGTGTGCCGCACCTGATGAAGGGCATGGCACACATGCTGACGGTTGCCGGTCCCGCGGCCAGCAGCCCGGAGCCCGTCGCCGATCTGACGGCCAAGCTGACGGATTACGACTTCCAGTTCTCGGCACCGCTCACCGCCGGTCATCACGTGATCCGGGTCGACAATGACGGGCCGCAGGTGCATGAGATCACCATCGTCCGGCTGCAGAGCGGCAAGACGGCGGATGACGTCGCGAAATGGTCCGAGAAGATGATGGGCCCGCCACCCGGCGCGGTGCACGGCGGACTCAGCGGCATCATGCCGGGCGAGCATATGTACATCGTGATCGACCTGCCTCCAGGCCAGTACGGTCTGATCTGCTTCTTCCAGGACATGCACGACGGCAAGCCGCACTTCGCGCACGGCATGATCAAGACCATCACGGTCTCCTGATTTCCTGGCTGCGGCCCCGCCCGGAATTCGGGCGACGCCGCAGTCCACACTGATCGCGCCCTTGACTTTCGAGGCGATGTGTTGAAATATCAGCACCGCAGCGGCACCCCACCTGGGTTCCGCCGATCCGAGAAGGGAGTCGCACCGATGGCGCCACGCCGCCCACCGACCGAGGACCTGAGCCGCCGCGAGCGGCAGGTCATGGAGATCCTGCACCGCCGCGGGGAGTCCACCGTGACGGAGATCATGCAGGCGATGCCCGATCCCCCGACCTACTCCGCGGTCCGCTCGATTCTCCGCATCCTCGGCGAGAAGAAGCTGATCGAGTACAAGGAGGATGGCCCGCGCTACGTCTATTTCCCGGCGAAGCCGACCGACGAGGCGCGGGATGACGTACTCGCCCACGTCGTCCGCACCTATTTCGCCGGCTCCACCGAACAGGCGGTGACCGCGCTGCTCCGGCTCTCCGATGCCGATGTGGACGACGCCGACATCAACCGCCTGCGCGAGAAGATCCGGCGCGCGCGCAAGAACGAGAAGTAGAGGACGCCATGACGACTTCGGGATTCGAACCGCTGGCCGGCGCCCTCGCGATCTCCGCGTCGGCGCTGCCGCTGCTGGTGATCCTGCTCAAGATCACCTGCGTCCTCCTGCTCGCGCTCGGTGCCACGGTCGCCATGCAGCGGACCGCCGCGAGCGCGCGGCACCTCGTGTGGCTCGTTGCCCTGGGAGCGCTGCTCCTGCTCCCTCCGCTCGCGATGTGGAGCCCGGTGCCGATCCGGGTGCTGCCGGAGTCGTTCGCGCCGACCGCGAGGGTTGCCGCTGGAGCGCCCTCACCGCTCGCGGTGGCGGAAAGCCCAGTCGCACCGTTGACCGCCGCACCGGGCATGACCGGTGTGGCGCCCCGTGCCGGGGCAGGCGTGGCACCGCGGGTGTGGAGTGCGGGCGCGATCCTGTTCGCGGTCTGGGCGCTCGTCGCGGCGGCGCTCCTGGCGCGACTGGCATTCGGCGCCTGGTCGGTTCGGCGCATCGTGCGCCGCGCGCGTCCGCTCGAGGATCCCTCCTGGCAGGCGCCACTGTACGAGATTGCCGATCGGCTCGGGATCGATGCCGCCCCTGCGCTGCTCCGCAGTGACGACGTGAAGATGCCGTTCGCCGCGGGGCTCTTCGCCAGCACCATCGTGCTGCCCGCCGAGAGCGATGGCTGGAGCGCGGAGCGCCGAAGCGCCGTGTTGATTCACGAACTGGGGCATGTGCGGCGCCGCGACCTCGTGGGCCACACGCTGAGCCGCATCGTCTGTGCGCTCTACTGGTTCCATCCCCTGGTCTGGACCGCTTCACGACAGCTCCGCGCCGAGAGCGAACGGGCCTGTGATGATCTCGCGCTGGTGTTCGGTGCCCGCCCGAGCGACTACGCCGAGCATCTGCTCGACATCGTGACCTGCGTCCGCGATCACAACACCCCCGCTGTCGCACTTGCGATGGCGCACCGCCGGGAATTCGAGGGGCGCATGCTCGCGATTCTGAACCCCGAGCTCCGGCGCCGCGGGCCGGGCCGCTGGGAGACGGCGTCGCTGGTCGGCTCATTGAGCGTGCTGGCGCTGTTCGTCGGCGCGGCCGCGCCGGTCGCGCGTACGGCGGACGCGCCAGATCTACTTTCGACGCAGGAGCCGACGGTGCAGCAGGCCGTCCGGGATACCCTCCAGCATCCCGATTCGATCGAGCACACCACCATGCAGGGCGTACCGGTGCAGGGCGTCCGGCCCGCACCGACGCCGCGGCCGCTTCCCGCCGCAGCGCCCAGGCCGGCGGTCGACCCGGCGAGCGCAGAGCAGCCGGATGATCAGCGTGCCGAGGTGCTCGCCAAGACGCTGCGCACCGACCCCAATGCAGGTGTCCGCCGTGTGGCCGCGTGGGGGCTGCAGCGTTACGCCCGGCTCGATGTGGCGGTCGATGCGCTGGTGAATGCGGTGCAGCATGACAAAGAGGCCTCGGTACGGGAGATGTCGATGTGGGCGCTGCACGGCGCACGCCGCAACTCGTCGGCGAGTGCCGCCGTCGTGCAGGTGCTGGCCGCCGATCAGGACGCGAGCGTCCGCGCCACGGCCGTCTGGGTCGCCGGCGAGATTGGTGACCCGGCCGCGCTTGGAGCGCTCGTCGCGGCACTGAAGGACGCCGACCCGGAGATTCGCGAGATGGCCGCGTGGTCCATCGGCTCCTGTCGTCCCGAACAGGCGTCCGCGGCGCTCGTCAGCGCGCTCAGTGACAAGACGCCGGATGTCCGGCTCGCCGTGGCCTGGGCGCTGTATCAGATCCGCGACCCCGGGACCGCCCCGGCGATCGATGCCGCCTTCCGCACGGAAACCGACGGCGAGGTGCGCGAGGGGTTGATCAAGGCCCTCGGCCAGTTGGGGGACGCGTCAGTGGACGCTCTGCAGCGACTGGTCAGCTCGCCGGATTCCGCGGTGCGTACCGTTGCGGTTACCGCGCTGGCCGGCGGCAACGCGACGGGCCCGTGGCCCTGGCCCCGGCCGCAGCCCCGTCCTTTTCCCTGAGGCGGCTGTCGTCCCACGGACGCTGGGTGACGGGGAGAGTCACTCAGCGTTCTCTTTGACCCGTAGTGCTGAAAAATCAGCAATCAACGATCACCACCTCGCTTCACTGGAGCTGATATGCCGCGCCTCATCGGATTGGGAATCGTCGCTGCCTCACTCTTCTCGAACGGGCCGAGTCGTCTGCTCGATGTGCGGGAACTCCTCACCGCCGCTCGCGGAGCACCGCCCGCCATCTGTGCGCTCGCCGCGCAGGCGGTGGGCAATCATGGCGGCTGGAGCGATGCGCCCGTCACTCCGCTCGCGCGGGTGGAGCTCGCTCACAGCAGCCGGGGTCGGCGGCAGTCGGCATCCCCCGAGGAGATCCATTTCCTGCTCGACAATCTCGGGAGCAGCGACCCCTGCGTGCGCGAGCTTGCGGTGCGCCTGGTCTCCCACGAAGACGACCCGGCCGTCGCCGAGGGGATGATGCAGCGGCTTGCGGCGAGCGACTCGACGCTGCGCATTGTCGCGGCGCTGGGTCTCGGGCTGGCGGAACCAGCCACCGCCGTTGAACCACTCGTCCGCGCGGTGCGGGATGCCGTCACGGGAGTGCGCGCCAACGCCATCTGGGCGCTCGGCCGCATCGGCGATGGCCGAGGAGTGCGTCCGGCGACCGGGGCGCTCGGCGACCGCGAGCCCATCGTGCGCGAAGCCGCCGCGGGCGCCCTGGGCCATCTCGATTCGGCGAGTGCGGTGCCGGCGCTGGTGCGTGTGCTTCGTGAGGATGAGGTGGCGAGTGTCAGGCGGACGGCCGCCTGGGCGCTGGGCGAGCTCGACGCCCGCCAGGCGCAGGAGGGACTCGTCGCGGCGCTGCGAGGAGACAAGGACCCCGGCGTCCGGGAGATGAGCGCCTGGGCACTGGGCAATGCCGAGGCGCACTCCGCAGTCGCGGCGCTGGTCGGCGCGATGAAGAACGACAGCGACGAGTCGGTTCGGGAAACGGTGGTGTGGGCGCTGGGCGAGCTGGGCGATAACGCGGCCGCGGACGGGCTCGGTCAGCTCCTGGCGACTGAACGGAGTGCCCGAGTCCGCACCACCGCGGCCTGGGCACTGGGTCAGATGGAGCTGCATTCGGCGCCGAAGGGGCTGATCACTGCGCTCTCTGATTCCGACGCGAAGCTGCGGAAGACCGTGGCGTGGGCCCTCTCGGAAATCGGTGATGCGGCCGCACTGCCTGCGCTCCGCGTCGCGCTCGACCGGGAGCAGGATGCCGAGGCCCGTCGAGCGGAGGTTCGAGCCCTGATTCACTCCGGCGAGCGGGCGGAACAACTCAGCGAACTGCTCAAGAACAAGGACCCTCGCGTCCGGGAGGCCGCGATTCGCGGGCTTGCGGGGCGGGGTGGCGTCGACCCGTGGCCCTGGCCGCAGCCCCGACCCCGTCCGTTCCCTTGAGGCAGAGGGGCAACCATCCGGGCGCGCTCGCTGTCAAACTTCGAAACCTCTCTGCGGGTACCCCGTCGTGATCACCATGCTTGGCATTCTCCTGCTGCTGCAGGCTGAGGCGGTAAAGCCGCAAATCGAGCCACCTGTCCCGATGTCGGTCCGTGCGACGCGGGCGGCGCTGCCGCCCGTGATCGATGGACGAGACGACGATGCCGTCTGGGCGCAGGCGCCGGTGATCGACCAGTTTCTCGAGGCGCGGCCGACTGAGGGCGCCCCGCCGAGGCTCAGGACCGAGGCGAGGGTCGCGTACGACGCGCATAATCTCTATGTCTTTGTGCGCTCCTTCGATCCGCACCCCGACAGCATCGTGAGTCTGCTCTCCCGCCGGGATGACCAGACCGCCTCGGATCACATCACGCTGCTGATCGATTCGTATCACGACCGCCGGACGGGCTTCGAGTTCTCGGTGAACCCTGCCGGGGTGAAGTCCGACTACGCGATCTACAATGATGGCAACGAGGACGTGGCGTGGGACGGCGTCTGGGATGCGGCGACGCAGGTGGATTCGCTCGGGTGGACGGTCGAGTACCGGATTCCTCTCTCGCAATTGCACTACTCGCGACGCGCGGATGGCACCTTCGGGATCCTGGTCTGGCGGCTGATCGAGCGCTATACCGAGACCGTCACCTGGCCGCTCTACCGGGCCTCAAAGCCCGGATTCACCTCGCAGTTCGGTGAGCTCACCGGCCTCGACAGTCTCGGGAGTCCGGGGCACGCCGAGTTCACGCCGTACGTCGTCACCAAGAATGTGCAGGGACCGCCTTCCGCGAACTACGCGAGGGATCAGGAGTTCACGGTGGGCGGCGATCTCAAGTACCGGCTCGCCTCGAACCTGCTCCTCAATGCCACCGTCAATCCGGACTTCGGTCAGGTGGAGGCCGACCCGTCGGTCCTCAACCTCGGTGCCTTCGAAACCTTCTTCGATGAACGCCGGCCGTTCTTCGTGGAGGGGAAGGGGCTCTTCAACTTCAGCGTGAACTGCGTCGTGGTGGTGGACTGCAATACGGGGGAGGGCCTGTTCTACTCCCGCCGCATCGGCCGTTCGCCTCAGCTCGGTGATGTCTACGGCAACGATGCCTCAGCGACCTCCACGAGGATCCTCGGGGCGACCAAGGTGACGGGCCGGATGCCGGGGGGATTCTCGATTGGCCTGCTGGATGCGGTGACCGATCGTGTGCGCGGTCCGGGGGGCACCACGCTCGAGCCCACGACGAACTACGGCGTGCTGCGCGGTAACCAGGACTATCACCACGGGGACGGCAGCGTCGGATTCATCCTGACCGCGGTGAACCGCTCGACTGATCCGAGTACCGCGCCGTACCTGCACCGGAGCGCCTATACGGGTGGCCTGGACGCGCGACGGCGGTTCGCGGGACAGTTCGAAGTGTCCGGCTCCTTCGATGTGAGCCGGGTCGGTGGGGACGCCGCTGCCATCGCGAGGACGCAGCGCGATCCGGTGCATCTCTATCAGCGCCCCGACGGGCCGCTCACCTTCGACTCGACGCGCACCTCGCTCAGCGGAACCAACTTGGAGCTCCGCTTTGCCAAGGTCGGGGGAAAGACGCTGCATTTCGAGACCGCGTATCAGCGGCGGACACCGGGGTTCGAGATCAACGACCTCGGGTTCCTGCAGCAGGCGGACCAGCAGCAGTGGACGAGCTGGGCGAACCTGGCGTTCCGCACGCCGAATCATGTCTTTCAGCAACTCCGCTGGAACTTCAACAACTGGGAGTACTGGTCCCTCTCCGGGCTCCCGACCGAGCGGGCGTTCAACACGAACGTGCACACCCAGCTCACCAACAACTGGTGGATCCACATGGGCGGGACGGTCGGGCAGGTCGGTACGACCTACTGCGACCGGTGCGCCCGCGGAGGCCCCGCGATCCGGCAGGATCCGTACCTCTCGCCCTGGGCCGGCATCGAGGGGGACGATCGCAAACAGCTCATCCCCTTCTTCTGGGTGAACTACTTCCGCGGCGACCAGGGGCGCTCCGAGCGGATCAGCCTCCAGCCCGAGCTCGACCTCAAGCTCTCCAGCCGATTCACGACCTCGCTCAGCGGGCGGTGGGAGCGCAACCGGAACGACACCCAGTATTTCGGCACCTTCGCCGATTCGCTGGGTGGCGAGCACTACACCTTCGCCCACCTGAAGCAGCGCACGCTGAGTCTCACCTGGCGCCTCGGCTATACCTTCACGCCGACCACCTCGCTGCAGGTGTATGCCTCGCCCTTCATCTCGAAGGGGACGTTCAGCAACATCCGGGAGATCGGGAAGGCGCGCGCGGCGTCCTACTCGGCCCGCTACACGCCCTATGCCGACTCGACGGTCAGCGCGAATCCGGGCGGCTTCAACGTGCAGGAATTCCGTTCGAACGTCGTGTTCCGCTGGGAGTACCGGCCCGGTTCCGCGCTCTTTCTCGTCTGGAGTCAGGGACGGCGGGACCGCGCGCCGGTCGAAGGCTCCGAGAGTTTCGGGGGCAACCTGCGCGATCTCTTCCGCCAGCGGGCCAACGATACCTTCCTGGTGAAGCTCTCCTACTGGTTCGCGAAGTAGGCCGCCACGCCGAGCGCGGGGACGGCCGGAACGGCGCCCCTCTCCCCCGCGCTCCCCCTCTCCCGCTTGGGACGTCTCCCCGTAACTTGCTGGGATGAACGAAGCCCAATCGGTCCTGCTCGCCGTCGCCCTCGGGATGGTGAGCATCGTGCTCTCGGCGCTTGGCCGGCGGCTCCCGATTCCCACCGCCATCCTGCAGGTGCTCGGCGGCGTGATCGTCGGGCTCGCACCAGGTGCATCGGCGCTGAGAGTGAGTCCCGACCTCGTCTTCTTCGTCTTCCTGCCCCCGGTCCTCTGGGCCGCGGCCTTCTTCACCTCCTTCCGCGACTTCAAGGCGAATCTCCGCCCGATCGGTCTGCTCGCCATCGGCCTGGTCACGGTCACGACGGCGGTGGTGGCGGTGGTGGCCCGGCAGCTCGTGCCCGGCATGTCCTGGGCGGCGGCCGTCGCGCTCGGTGCGATCGTCTCGCCGCCGGACGCCGTCGCCGCGGAGGCGATTCTCAAGCGGCTGCCGATTCCGAGACGGGTCGTGAGTGTACTGCTCGGTGAGAGCCTGGTGAACGATGCCTCCGCCCTGATCCTCTATCGTGGCGCCGTCGCGGCCCTGCTCACCGGGGCGTTCAGTCCCGGCGAACTGGTGGTGCGCTTCTTCGTCGATGCGCTGGTCGGCATCCTCCTCGGGCTGCTGGTCGGCTGGCTGATCGTCGAGGGGGCGCGTCGCACCAAGGACGCGCTCGCGGAGACGGCGCTCACCCTGATGGGGCCGTACCTCGCCTGGATCGCGGGAGAGTATCTGCACGTCTCGGCGGTTCTCGCGTGTGTCGCCGGCGGCATCTACGTGCGGCAGCATTTCTCGACGATGGTGGCGCCGGCCTCCCGGATCCAGAGCCGTGCCGTGTGGGATCTGTTCCTCTTCGGCCTCAACTCGCTGGTGTTCATCCTGCTCGGCGCCGAGTTCGGCAACCTGGTCGCGGCGGTGCCGCACGAGACCCTGGTCTCGGTCGGCACGACGGGACTGCTGCTTTCGGCGCTGGTGATCGTGGTGCGGCTGATCTGGGTGCCGCTGGCGACGATCGTGCCCAGATTGCTGAGCCCCGCCCTCCGGGCCCGTGATCCGATCCCCTCGAACGCGGCGATGTTCGTCGTCTCGTGGACCAGCATGCGGGGCATGGTCTCACTGGCGGCCGCGCTCGCCCTCCCGCTCGTCACGCCGTTTCGCGCGGAGATCGTGCTGATCACGGTCACCGTGATCATGGTGACCCTGGTGCTGCAGGGGATGACGCTGCTCCCGCTCTTCGGGCGGCTGCGATTCCCCGCCGATCCGGCGCCGGCGCTGGAGGAATCGCATGCGCGGGCCGAGGCCCACCGCTCGGCACTCGAGCACCTCGCCGACCTGGCGGACGAATCGTGGGCGACGCCGGAACAGGTGAAGCGGATGGAGGCGGACCTGCAGCACGCGGCGCACGCGCGCGGGCACGGTGGCCCGAAGGCGGATACCGAGGTCTACCGCCGGATCCGGCTCGGCACGGTCGGCGCCAAACGGCGGGCGCTGGTGCGGCTCCGGAACGAGGGGGCCATCTCGGACGAGGTGCTGCTCGACCTCGAAAGCGAGCTGGACTACGAGGCGCTCCGCCTCGGGGCGGGAGAGGAACGCGAGGGGTGATGCCCTCAGCCCGGCGCACCGCCTGACTCGGCGGGCGCCGGCGTGGAGGTTGCCCCCTCCCCGAGGCGGTCCACCCGGTCGAGGCGGTCCACGTCGACCGTGATGATCGTATCGGGAGAGTCCACGAACATGTCCGCGAAGCGGACATCCCACCGCACTTCATCCCACAGATAGCTGGTCCGCGCGATGACCCGGGTGGAGAAGGTCTCCTCGTGCGCGACGGTATGCACCAGGAATTCGGCCTTTGCCTCGCGCAGCTCGTCGGGGGTGACGCCGGCGAGCGGACTCGCGCGATCGATCGGATGCACGACCGTCCAGTGGAGATTGAAGAAGTCGACCCGGTCGCGCTCGAGCGGGAGCTGATGGAAACGCCGTTCCCGCTTCTCCCCCACCCGCTCGTACCAGGCCAGGCTCACCTTCACCTCGACGTCGCTCAGCTGGCTCGGCTCCACATTCACGAGGCGAAACATCAGGCCGCGGCCCGACTGGTACGGGGCGACGACCGCGCGCTGCGAAAAGCGAATGTTGGCCCGGGGCCTCGCGAGACGGGCGAGTGTGAGCCCGCCCCCGAGCGCGAGCCCCATCAGTCCCCCGATCGATTCCAGGATGGTGAGCCATTGCGCCGTCGAGCCGACGGCGACGATGGGGCCCGCGCCGACGCCGGTCAGGATGGCGACACTGTACGTGAACGCGATGAAGAAGGGATCGTTGAGGCCGAGCTGGTCCGTGCCCTGCAGCGCCGCACTGCCGAGGCTGCGGTACCCGATCGCGAAGACCCCCGCGATCAGCAGCGCCACTCCGACGACCCAGGTGAGAAACTGCGGCCACGACGCCGCGAGCGACTTGAGATAGAGGTGGGACCACGTCTGTCTGCCGAGGCCGTACTTCCGGCTGTTGGGCGTGCCGTCCTTGTTGACGAAGCGACCGCGGGCGCGTTCGGTGACGACGCGGCCAAATCCCAGATCGTTCTCTGCCATGCAAGCCTCGGTCATGAGGGAGTGACGCCAGCGCGCTGGTCAGGAAATCATAACAGGCTCGAGGCGTTTCCAGCGGGGGCCACGAAGCCGCCGCCCGCTCCCGCCTACCGGGTTGCGACGCCGCCGGCGGCCCCCCTCCGGTGCTGCTCCCCCAGATAGCGGAACTTCGAGACCAGGCCCTGCAGGTCGGCGGCCATCCGGGAGAGGTCGCTCGAGGCGCGCATGGTGTTGACCGCGCCCTCGCTGGTGCTGGTCGCGGCCGTGGCGACGCCGACGATGTTGTGCGCGATCTCCTCCGAGCCACGCGCGGCTTCCGACACATTCCGGCCGATCTCCCGGGTCGTTACCGTCTGCTCCTCCACCGCGCCGGCGATCGTGGTCTGCATCTCGCTGATGCGATGGATGATGCCGCTGATTTCCTGGATGGCGGCGACGACGCTGCCGGTGTCTTCCTGAATGGCCTGGATCTTCGCGCTGATCTCTTCGGTGGCGCGGGCGGTACCCTTGGCCAGTTCTTTCACCTCGTTCGCCACGACGGCGAATCCCTTGCCGGCCTCGCCGGCCCTCGCCGCCTCGATGGTCGCGTTGAGCGCCAGCAGATTGGTCTGGCTCGCGATCGAGGTGATCACCTTCATGACCGCCCCGATCTCCGCGCTCGACGTACCCAGCTTCCCGACCATCTCGCTGGTACGGGCGGCCACGTCGACGGCCTGGGCGGCCACCCGCGCCACCTCTTCGGCGTTGCGGGCGATCTCTCCGATGGAGGCGTTCATCTCGTCCGAGGCGGCCGCGACCGTCTGCACGTTGGCCGACACCTGCGTCGAGCCGGCCGACACCACACCCGCCTGGACCGAGGTTTCTTCCGCGCCGGCACTCAGCGTCTGGCTCGTCGCGGTCAGCTCCTGGGCCGCCGCGGCAAGGGTCGTCGCCGTCGCCGCGATGCTCGCGACACTGCCGCGCAGGTCGGCCAGGAAACGGTCCAGTCCCGCCCCCATCTGACCGATCGCGTCCTCACCGCGCACCGGCACCTCGCGTGTCAGGTCGCCCTGGGCGGCGGCGTTGACCACTTCCAGAATGCTGTCGACGCTCTCGCGAAGCTTCGCCGCCTCCTGTCGCTCGCGCTCCGCCTGCTCGAGGTCGCGGCGCCGCTGCGCCTCCGCGAGTTCCTGCTCGTGGCGGCGGCGATGCTCTTCCGCAACCCGCTCGTGTTCCGCGTGCTGCCGCTCACGCTCGGCCGCTTCGACTTCGGTCTGGCGCTGGCGCTCCGCTGCTTCCTGCGCCCGGGCGCCGGCGAGGCGGGCCGCCTCGGCTGCCTCTTCCGCGCGCGCCACCTGGGTCCGGACTTCGTCCAGCGTCCGCCGCTGGGCCGCGATCGCCTGGTTGAGCGCGGTCCCCATCCGGGCAATTTCATCCCTCCCCTCGATGGGCAGGGAGACGCTCAGATCACCGGCTGCCACCGACTCGAGCGCCGCGACGGAGCGACCGACCCCCTGCGTCAGGGCTCGCGCGATGCGCAGCGCGAGGAAGGTGGCACAGCCGACGAGTGCCAACGTTCCGAAGAGGGAGAGCAGGAACATCCTCCGGCTGGTTTCATTGAGCCGCTCCGCCCGCGCGCCGATTTCGCCGGTCAGGCGGTCGTTCACCTGCTTGAGCAGCCCGATGCGCTGTGTGGCCACGTCGAACCAGCCGGCGCCAGTCACCCCGGTGAGCGGTGCCTGTCCCCCGCTTCCGATGGCGAGATGCCGGAGCCGAGCCGTCTCGGCGACGGCGGGGCCGGTCACGGTCGAGTCATACAGCGCGCGGTCCCGGTCGGACGCCTGCGCGAGGTAGAGCTGCAGGTAGGTCTCCTGCTGATTGACGGCATTGAGGAAGGTCTCGAACTCCGCGCGATCCTCGAAGTGCCCTCTGGTGAAGGCGGCGGACAGCGTTACCCGCTCCAGTCCCGCCCGCTCCTTGGAATGCAGCAGGTTGTTGTAGGCGCCGAGGAGCCGGGTCAGCTCGCGGTCTTCGCTGAGCGCCGAGAGGCGAGTGACCACTTCCAGAAAGGCCTCGTTCATCGTGGTGTAGTAGCGCGTGCCGTCCGCCACGGAGAGGCGGAGCGAGTCGACCTCCGAACGATGCGCGCCGAGACGGCGATAGTATCGCGAGACGACGGTGTCCAGGCTGACGTTGAACTCCGTGCCCAGATGTGCCATGCGAAGCGCGGCGATCTCGCGATCGAGGATGACCGCCTGCGAATCGGTGGCCCGGCGCTGCGCCTGCATCTCGGCCTGGAACGCGTGTCCGCCACTGCTCAGGAAGAGGCCGGTGCGCCCGCGCTCGCGCTGGGTTTCATGCAGCAGACTGCTGATCCCCGAGGCGAGTGAAGCGAGCTGCTGGAGATCGGCGGCGTTCCGGGCCGTTCGGTCGGTGCTGATCACGAACTGTCCCGAGAAGAGGCCCAGTCCGAGGAGCGGCAGCAGGAGCATCAGCGACAGCTTGAGCCCGATGTTGAGATTCTTCAGCATGACGGAAGGTCCTTGAAGGCGTCTGTGGTGCGCTGACCAGGGTTCAGAACCGCTGCAGCAGTTCGATGTAGCCGAAGGTGGCGTGGTGCCCGCGCGGGTAGCTCGCGCCGATCACATCGCCGCCCACCGCATGTGCCAGGTATCCGTTGAGCGAGGTCGTCGGTGCCAGCCGGAGATCGGCGCTGAGATCGAGCAGCCTGGCCAGGTTACGCCCACCGCCTGACGGGCGGCCCGCATACCCGAAGCTCGTGGGCTCGAACGCGCCACCGCCCGAATACCACAAGTCCTCGGCGGCCGAGAGGCGCAGCAGATGCAGGTCGCTCCGGAGCGCGAGCGTCCGGGCCGGCGTGAGACGCAGGGAGAGAAACGCCTCCTCCAGGTTCATCAGATTGAAGAACGGGAAGCGGGCGTACGGCCGGGGGGTCGGCAGGACCTGGAAGAAGGTGTTGTGCGCACCGTCGGTCCCGTGGTGATCGCCGCTGCTATGGAAGAGCCCCGCGCGGATCCAGGGAGCGCGCTCAGAGGCGCCCGGGCGAAACCCGAGCTCGAAGGCCTCCGCCGATGCGCTCTGGCGCAGCACTCCCCAACGCCCGAACTGCCACGCCCCCCAGAGCAGGAGGTCGCCACGTCCGCCACCGACGCGGCCGGTCGCGAGATAATGACCACCGATGGTCGCGACCCGGATCCGGTCCGTGTCGAGTGCGCGCACACCCGCGGCGCGGTTGTCGACCTTGAGGACGGTTCTCCGGTCACCGTAGTAGACCCCGAAGAGCCGGGCATCATCGTGCCCGAGCGCGCCTGGAGTTGCCGAGAGAGCGGCGTAGGCGAGATCGACCGCCAGTTCCGGCATGCCATCGACGCGAAACACCCCCTGCGTCGGGTGCACCATCAAGGCAGCGATGCGAACCCGGCCGATGCTCCCGGAGACATCGATACCGTCGAAGCTTCGGCCGATCGGGGAGAACCCGAAGCTGCCGATCAGTCGATCGGCGACCCGCTCCTGCTTGAGCAGCACGAGCGTCGGGTCCTTCGTGGTGTCGTCCCGTCCATCCCCGAATTCGAAGCGGCCGAGCCGCGCGGACCAGGCATGACCGGACGGGCTGAGTGCCACGCGAACAAACGCCTGCTTCAGGAAGAGGTCGGTGATCGCGGTGCCATTGGCGAGGCGGGCGCTGCCACCGAAGCCGAGCTGACCCTGAGGCGCCGGAGCGACGGCATCACTGGGTACACCAACGAGCAGCGGCGCGGCTCCTTCGATGGCGAAGGAGAGCCGGGCGGACTGCCCCGTCACGCCGAGGCGGAGTAGCGAGGTCACCATCGCGTAGTTCCCGTCCACCGGCGCGGCAACGGGAAACCACGCCCAGGCTTCGCCTCGGATCCGCGCGTTCGCGGTCAGGTGCAGCGACGGACCGGTCGAGCCGGGGAGCTGGGCCGCGAGCGGCAGTGCCCAGAGAACTGACACAAGGAAAGGAGAAATTCGCCGCACGTCTGTCCTCCTGATGACCCGATGAAGTGTCTCCACGGTGATTCAATTCCCACCTGCGGATGCGCTTATTCCTCCGTTGTCGGCGGAATACCGGCGTCCTGAACGGCTCGGGACGACCTTTCACGCCTGCTTCATTCCTGGCTCACAAATGCTGGCGGAACTGCGACTTCGCTGAGGCGGGTTCAAGTGGCAGCAGTGCGGCGCCGAAAATGAATTCACGAGTTCCCTCACCCTGGAGCATGAAGTGCGTCGCAACCTGCCGGTGATTGATGTCGAGCGTCCCGTGACTGCCGCGGAGATCATTCTCTCCACGACGGACCAGAAGGGACGGATCACCTACGTCAACGACTATTTCAAGACGATCAGTGGATTCAGCGACGGGGAGCTGCTCGGCGAGCCGCACAATGTGGTGCGGCACCCCGACATGCCGAAGGCGGCGTTCGCGAGTCTCTGGAGCACACTGAAGAGCGGGAAGTCCTGGATCGGGCTGGTCAAGAATCGCTGCAAGGACGGCAGTTACTACTGGGTCGACGCCTTCGCGACGCCGATCGTGCAGAACGGCGAAGTGCTCGAGTACCAGTCGGTCCGCAGCAGGCCGAGTCGTGCGAGTGTGCGCCGTGCGGACCTGATCTACCGTCTGATCAATCGTGGCTGGCCGATTCCGCTCCTCACATTTCCGATGCCCGGTACGGCCTCGCGTCTTGTCGCCGGCAGCGCCGCGGCCTTCGCGGTCGCAGGATGGCTGCTGCACCGGACGGCGGGACTCGCCTGGTCCGCCATGTTGCCGGCGGCGGGCGGGGGCCTGCTGACCGCGATCGCCATGGTGACCGTGATTACGTGGCCGCTTCGGCGCCTGGTCCGCCACGCCCGTGGAGTGCACACCGATGCGCTGGCGCAGCGGGTGCTCACCGGTCGCGGCGACGATCTCGGCGAAATCGAGCTCGCCCTCAGCATGGTGGAGCACCGCCTGCAGGCGGTCGTCGCCCGCATCGAGGATTCGGCGAGTCACGTGAGCGCGCTGGCCGGCCGGACCTCGGGCATCGTCGGCCAGAGCACTCAGTCGGTCGAGGAGCTCAACGCGCAGACCGGGCAGGTGGCCACGGCGATGACGGAGATGGCCGCCGCGGCCTCCGAGGTGGCGAACAGCACGGTGCGCGCGCAACAGGCGGCGAGTTCCGCCGATGATGCGGCGAGCCGTGGTCGGATGGTCATCGCGCAGGTCCAGCAGGCGATCGACCAGCTGGCCTCGGAAGTGGATCGCGGGGCGGACATCATGCTCCGGCTTGGCGAGGCCAGCAACGACATCGGTTCGGTGCTCAAGGTCATCGAGGATATCGCGAAGCAGACCGGACTGCTGGCGCTGAACGCGACGATCGAAGCGGCCCACGCCGGTGAGCATGGACGAGGCTTTGGAGTGGTCGCCGGCAACGTGCGGGCGCTTTCCAATCAGACCCACGATTCGGCGCAGCAGATCAGCCGGATCGTGGCGGCGCTGCAGGAACAGGCGCGGCAGGCGGCGGCCGTCATGGTCGAGAGCCGGCGACAGGCACAGGCCACCGTCACGGAGGCGCTCGAGGCGCGAACCGCCCTGGACGCCATCGACCTCGCGGTCGACCAGATCCAGGAGATGAACACCCAGATTGCCGCGGCCGCGGAGGAGCAGAGCACGGTCGCCAGCACCATCAGCCGGGACCTCGTGATGATCAACCAGCGGAGCGCGGCGGTGGCCGAGGGCTCGCAGGAAGTGGCGAAGACGAGTGACGACCTGGCGCAGCTCTCGGGCGGACTCTCGTCCCTGGTCGCGCAGTTCAGGACCGCGTCGACCCACTAGTGCGCCGTCACACACGACCGAGCCCCGTCACTCACCGAGTGGCGGGGCTCTTCTGCGGGTGGGGCCTGGCGTGCCGGCTACGCGAGCGGATCCAGTTTGTCGATCTGGCTGTAGAGCACCGCGCCGAGCTTGTGCTCTTTGGCGGCGTACATGGCCATGTCCGCATGACGAAGCAGGTCCTCCGCGCTTTCCCCGTCCTCCGGGTAGATCGCGATGCCGATGCTCGGTGAGACCGAGAGCTGGAGGCCGTTCACTTCGCACGGGGCGGCGATGTTCTCGACGATCTTCACGGCGAACCCGGCCACGGTATCCTCGTCCTTCGCCTCGAGCATCAGGAGCAGGAATTCGTCGCCGCTCCGGCGGCTGACGGTGTCCCCCCCACGGACGAATTGCTCCAGCCGCCGCGCCACCAGCTGGAGCACCCGGTCACCCATCTCGTGGCCATGACGATCATTGACGTGCTTGAACTTGTCGAGATCCACGAACATGACGGCGAGGCGCCACGCATGGCGGCCGGCCTGGGTCAGCGCCGAGGCCAGCCGGTCGCTGAACAGCGTGACGTTCGGAAGTCCCGTGACGGCGTCGTGCAGCGCGTCGTGCCGGGCCTTCCGTTCCCGCAATCGGCTTTCCCGCAGTGCGGCCTCGCTGCTGGAGAGCTCGTCCTCCATGCGATGGCGTTCGTCAATCTCCTCGGCCAGGGAGTCGTTGACGGTTGCCAGGTCGTCCGCGCACTCCTGAACCTTGGCTTCAACTCCCTCGCTCTTGCTGAGTGCTTCCTCCACCGCCTGGAGCGGCACCCCCGCGGCGATCTCCTGTTTGAGCACCGTGTTCACCGATGAGAGGTCGGTCGCGCACTCCTCGACCTTGGCCTTGACCTGTTCGCTCTGGTCCAGGGCCCGCGCCAGCGGCGCCTGCGGCGTATTCGATTCGATTTTCATGTCGTGATCCCCGCACGGGTGCGCATGCAGGAATGGTAGTGCAGAGGTTGCTGCGGATCGATGCATCGGAGGGACTACGGCGGGTCGATCAGACTGCGTACGCGGCTGGGCTCGGCCGGGCGGCGCCACGGGCCCCGCCCGAGCGCGGATCGCTACTCCCCGGTGTAGCCGTTTCGGCGCATCTCGGTCACCGACATGGTCACGACGTCAACGTGGAGCGGGATCGGGGTGAGCGGCGTGTCGGTCGAGTCCTTCGGGACCGAGACGATCGCTTCCACCACGTCCATGCCCTTGAAGACCTGCCCGAAGACGGTGTAGTTGCCGTCGAGGCGAGCCAGCCCCTTCGGATTGGCCACGATGTAGAACTGGCAGCCGGGATCCAGCTTCTGGGCATTCCCATCGGTGCCGGCGCCGACCGCGCCGTAGACGTGCTTCAGGCTGTCGTTGAATTCCGGCGCGAGCAGATTGGGGAAGTCGCTGAAGCCCTTCGGGGTATCGGGGCACCCACCCTGAGCCACGAAGTTCTTGATGACCCGGTTGAACGTCAGCGAGTCCCAGTAGTGCTCCGACGCGAAGCGGATGAAGCTCTCCTTGTGGCGGGGCGTCTGGTCGTGCAGCACGAACAGGATCTCACCGAGATTCGTGCGGATACGGCCGACCTGATGATCCCGCTCCCCGCTCATGGCGGCCAGCACGGGAATCGCGACGAGGGACAGCGGAACCAGGAGACGGCGCATGGGAACCCGGTATGCGAGGGTGCGGCCGATGGAGCAAGGAGACCATCCAAGTCTGCTCGCGCCGGTGATCGCGGCGCAAGAGCACCGGCCTCACCGTGCTGGCCGGAGGAGACTGTCCGGCGTCGCGAGCGGGGCGGTCAGCGCACGGAGAAAGGCAATGATCTGCTGCTCCTCCCGTGCGCTCAGCGCGAGCGGGACGAGTTCGCTCTTTCCCGCACGGGCGGCAGGGGCCCGGTTGTAGTGGTCCACGACCGCCTCGAGCGTGGTGAACTGACCGGCATGCATGTATGGCGCGCGCAGCGCCACGTTCCGGAGCGACGGCGTCTTGAACGCCGCGACGAGTTCCGGTCCGTCGGTGACGGCGAAGTCGAGTTCGGCGCAGTGGCTCGGCGCAGCGCTGTACTGGCCGCGGCAGTTGAATTCGTCGGCCAGCGCCTGGCGGACTCCACGGACGCGCCCCGAATCCACCGCGGTGCCGGCGGCATCGGGAACGCCGATCGTGTGGAACTGCCCGTCGCTGAAGAGCGGGCCGCTGTGGCACGCGGTGCAGCGTGCCTTGCCGATGAAGAGCCGGAGGCCGGCCTCTTCGTCTCCGGTGAGGATGCCTGACGGAGCCTGCCCGCCCTGGCCGAGCGCGCTGGCGTAGGCGTCAAAGCGGCCGGGGCCGTATTCGAGCCGGCGCTCATATGCGGCGACGGCCTTTCCCAGGTTCGCGAATACCCGATTGATCGCGACCCGGCTCCCGGGAGAAACCCTGGCCCACGCCCGATGCGCCGCGCTGTCGGCCACCGGACCGGCGTCGGCGGGGACGTCCCGGAGATCGGGAAGCGGGCCGAAGAGCGCCTCGTACTCGGCTCGATACTGCTGGGCGACCAGATGGGCGTAGCGGCCACGGTTCCCGCCATGCTCCACCGCGCTCTCCCAGGGGCCGAGCGCCTGGGACCATTGACTGTCCTTCCGGCCATCCCAGAAGAACCAGGGCGCGCGTGCGCTCGACACGATGGACGGAGTGCGGCGTCCTGTGGTGCCCATGCCGTGGCCCAGCGGGGTGCCGTCCTGGAAGTCGCGCGACGGATCGTGACAGGTGGCGCACGCGACTCGGCCGTTCCCGCTGAAGCGGGTGTCGAAGAAGAGCCGATGCCCGAGCGAGACTGCGCGGGGATCGTCGCCGACGCCATTGGTCGGATCGGCAGGAAGCGGATCCAGGCGGCCCAGCTCCAATGCCCGGATCTCCTGCATCTCTTCCATCGTCCACGTCGCGGGGCGCCGGGAGAACGCACTCCCGGCGGCCCAGACGGTGGCGAGGATCGCGCCCGCGATGATCGGCGAAGTGCTCCGCATGGTCGTGTCTCCCGGCCTAGAGGTCGAGCGCGAAGTAGACGCTGTCGCGGCCGGCGCTGCCGTCGACATCGAACTGGAGCTTCCACCAGCCCCGCATGCTGAACTTGAGCCCGTCGACCTGATACCGGCCTCCGCCGAGCGACTGGGTGACGCGGGGCTTGGTCGGCAGGCCGTGGTGGTGGGCCGGCATGCCGCCGTCGACCGTGATCGTCGCGCCCTCGATCGCCGCACCGGTCGTATCGGTCAGGACCAGGCGGATCGTCTGGATCGGGCCGACCGCGAGCGGACGATCGCTCTCGATGCTCGCGACGTAGCGGCCGCCGTAGGAGCGGCGCGGCCCGGTGCCGAACTCCGAGACCTTGGGACGCGTCACGGACGCCATCGCCATGTGACCGGCCATCGCCATCAGTGACAGTCCCAGCACTACCGTTCCCGTGCTCGTCAGGATCCTGCGCAGCGTCCGGTTCATCCTGTACCTCCGTCGTGTGGGTGATGATGTCTCGTGACAGGAGCGAATCTGCGGATGAACCGGTGGGCTGACTTGAACGATTGGGCTGATCCCTTTGAACAAAGCGGCTGACTTCATGGTGACGGCGGGCCGGTTGACCGACTTGGAGGGCGGCGTAGCTTTGCACAACCCATGACTGCTGAAGCACTTGAGGAGCCCGGCTGGGCTCCCCTGGTCTATTTCTGGGATGGGGGCTGGGTCGGCGTCGGGAGGGGTCGGGGAGTGGTCCCGCCGCACGCCCATCATGCCATCCAGATCACCCTGGGACTCGACGGGGAGATTGGCTTGCGCGCGCCCGGAGCGCCCTGGAGCTTCGGGACGGTCGGCGTGGTGCAGGCGGACGTGCCGCACTCGCTCGACCCGAAGGGAGCGCTCACCGCGCTCCTCTTCGTGGATCCTGAATGCCGGGAAGGGCACTGGCTCCGGGATTCGTTGCGGACGCCGATCCTGGTCAGGGAAGCGGGGCGGCTCGAGGCGCCGATGGCATCCCTGCGCCGCTTCCGGGAGGAGCGCCCTGGCGCAGACGCCGCCGCGCGGGTGCTGACCGACGTGGTGCATGGGCTCGCGGGCGGCCCCCGTCCGCTCCACCGTCTCGACCCGCGCATCGCTCGGGCACTCGCGTGTATCCGCGCGAGCCCGGATGCGCGTCTCTCGCTCGAGCAGGTCGCGCGCGAGGTTTGTCTTTCCCCCAGTCGCTTCGCGCATCTCTTCTCCGCCGAGGTCGGCGTGCCGTTCCGCCGGTACCTGCTCTGGCGAAAGCTGAGTGTCGCGATGCAGCAGTTCGGCCGGGGTCAGAACCTCTCCGCGGCGGCGCACAGCGCCGGCTTCGCGGATTCCGCTCATCTCACGCGGACCTGGGTCAAGATGTTCGGCATGGCGCCAACGTTGATGGTCGGACAGGCGGAGTTCTACGAAATTCCGGCCCCGTTCGAATTCACCGCCGCTTCGTTGGAAGTTGGATCGGGCTGACGGGAGTGCGGAGTCACGGCCGGATGGCGTGCGTCGGCGTTGCGCCGAGGTACCGAGACAGGAAAGCCCCGCAAGCGATTGCGGGGCTTCCGGTTGAAGCGATGGGCGATGAGGGGCTCGAACCCCCGACCTCGCGCATGTGAGGCGCGCGCTCTAACCAGCTGAGCTAATCGCCCGGTGAAGGGGCCGAAAAGCTAAGCAGGGCGCGGAGTTGGCGCCAGTACCGGGCACCGGTCTCCAGGGTCCCGGCCAGCGCCCTATCGCGTCGCATGCGCGGCGATCACTTCGGCCGGCGAAACCGTCGCCACGCCCGGCTTGGTGACTTCGACGCTGGCCGCGATGTTGGCGATCTCCGCCGCCTCGATCGGGGTGGCGCCGCCCGCCAGCGCCGTCCCCACCCATGCGGTCACCGTGTCGCCCGCGCCTGAGACGTCGTACACCGTGCGGGCCAGGCTTTCGATGAGATGCGGTCGGGGCTCCCCCTTCGTCACCAGCACCATCCCGCCGGCTCCGAGGGTGAGGAGGAGGTTGTCCGCGGCGAGCCGGGTGACCGCCTGCTGCAGATCGGCCGCGGAGCCGAGGTCGATGCCGGGAATCGCGCTGCTCAGCTCGCGCCGGTTCGGCTTGAACACCGTCGCCCCGGCGTATTCGAAGAACGAGCTGAACTTGGGGTCGACCACGGTCGGCAGGTGCTTTTCTGTGGCCGCCGCCATTGCGCTCCGGATGAGCGCCGGCGCCAGGACCCCCTTGTTGTAGTCCTCGAAGAGCACGACCTCCGCCCAGCCGATGGCCTCCTTCGCGAGCGCCGTCATCCGGCGGAGGGGTTCCCCCTCGAGCAGCGCATCCTCCTCCTCATCGATTCGGACCACCTGCTGGCCACGAGCGACCACCCGGGTCTTGGAGGTGGTCGGTCTGTCAGGCAGGGCGAGCAGCCAGCGGTCGTCGAGGCCGTTCGACTTCATCGCCCCGCGCAGTGCCTCACCGTCGCGATCGGTGCCGACGATGCCGACCAGTGCCGCCTCGCCCCCGATGGCGGTGACGTTGGCGGCGACATTCGCCGCCCCGCCCAGCGCAAGGCGCCGCTCGTTGACGCTGACCACGGGCACCGGCGCCTCGGGAGAGATCCGCTCGGTGTCTCCCAGCAGGTAGCGGTCGAGCATGAGGTCGCCGATGACGGCCACCCGCCGGCCGCGCATCTGCTCGAGGAGCTGGGTGAGTCGTCCGCGGGTGATGGGTGGCGCCGGGCGAGGTGCTGGCATGTTAGAAGTGCCCTCGGGTTCCGAGTGCGAGCGTGGCCTGGAGGCGGGCGATGAGCCGGGTGCGGCTGGCACCACTGACATGTCCCGCGTTCTGGATGTAGTGAATCCCCGCATTCCCCTGCAGCGCCAGCCGCCCCTGCTGGCCACTCACTCCGACCGCCGCACGCCAGGTGCGTTCCACGGTGCCGATGAACAGCGCCGGCGTGGCGCCGCGCGCCGCGCCCTGCGGGAAGGAGTCGGTGATCAGCCCCTGGCCCTGGCGCAGCAGGGTGAACTCGGGCGACACCAGCCAGCGCCGGGTGACCGGGGCGGAGAGGCTCACGGTCACCTGGTCATTATCGGCAAAGCCCCGTCCGATCCCCACCCCGCGATCGGTGAAGCTCTGGAAGGGATCGGTGGTCCGGAAGGCGAGGCTCGACGCCTGGGTATACGCCGCGCGCCAGGAGAGTCGCCGGAGGAGCGGGCCGGTGCCCATGACGGTGAAGGCGTAGCGATCCGGCGTGCGGGTCGGCCCGGAGCGATGCTGGTACTGGAAGTCGTCGAGACCGAACTGTCCCATCAACGTGGTCCGCGATCCGATGCGCCAGTGCACATCCAAACCGAGGAGCACGTTGCCGTCATCACCGAGGCCGTACTGGTTGGCGAGCAGGAGCAGGGTGACGGGATTGCGGTAGCGCCCGTCGAAGTCGCGATCGACGCCGGAGAGCACTACTGTCTCCCACAGCGACAACGCCAGGCGATGGGTCACCTGCGCGCTGGCGCGATGCGCGAAGAAGTAGCGATGCACCACCTGTCCCGCGCTGTCGGCTTCATCCGCGAGCGACGCCGCCTCCGAGGTGAGCCGAAACCGCTCGTTGCCGACTTCGAAGCCAACCTGGGCCCTCGGGTAGCCATAGTTGCTGACCCCGATGCCCGGCAGGCCGACCGGTCCCCAGTTCTGGTCCATCTGACCGTAGAAGAGCCGGACGAAGCGGAACTGCGCGGAGAGATATCCCTCGAGATGGCGGCCGGCGACCTTGATGTCGCGGCGCCCGGGCCAGTCCGGATCCCTGATGACCCGCCGCTCGATGGCGGGTCGGCTGACGAGGACCACGTTGCCGAAGGTGGCCTGCAGACGGAGATCGCCATACGGCTGCACCCCATCGGGGCCGGCCGGATGCAGCGGGTCCCGGCGGGCCTGGGTATACCCCTGGGCACCGGCACGGGCCTCGATCTCCCAATGGGCCTCGCTCGTGTCCTCGCTCCACGCGCGGCGCAACTCGCCGACCAGCGCCGTATCCAGCGCAGTCCCGCCAGCGAGCGCTTCGTCGAGCACCCGGGCGGCATCGCGGCGACGAAAGGGACGCAGCAGCGGTGACGGATCCGCCACATCACCGGTCGCGACGAGGTGCTCGAAGGCGGGGAGGCGGAGATCGTCGAGCGGAACGTAGGGTGAGGCCTGCGCGGCCGTCGTGGCAGGCAGGGCGAGCAGCAGCAGCGGAATCCAGCGGGCGCGGGACGGCATGGCCAAAAGTAAAGGCGGACGGGGCGCATGCGCGACTGGTCATGCGGGGCGGGATGAATCGTCGGGTGAAACCGTCCTCGCGCCAGTGCCGTACCGCGACTCCACACTCGCCCGCGCGGGCGGTCGCAGCCGTTCCCGATCGCTGTGCCCTCTGGCTGGAGGTCGTGATGCACACCCGTTATCGGCCGGGACCGTTCGGTCCGGTCCTCCTCTTCGTCCTGCTCGCCTTCGGCACTCCCACCCGTTCGGTGCAGGCACAATCCGTCCCGGCACTTCCCTCGGTGCTGAGCTACCGCACGGTGAAACTCGCCGACGGGGTCTACGCCTTCATCACGCCCGAGGAGCGCTCCGGCTTCCAGTCAGGCAATTCCGTCGTGATCATCGGGGATGACGGCGTGCTGGTGTTCGACACCGGGAACATCCCGTCCTCGACCCGGCGCCAGATCGCCGAGATCAAGCGGCTCACGACCCAGCCGGTGCGGTATGTGGTGAATTCGCACTGGCACCCGGACCACAACCTCGGCAACAGCGAGTACCGGGCGGCCTTTCCCGGGGTGCGGATCATCGGCACCTCGGCGACGCGGGCCGGCATCCTCGAGCGGGTGCCGGGTTACTTCAACGAGATGAAGAGCTTCGGTTCCACCGATTCGCTGATGCGGCTCCGGTTGTCGACGGGGAAGATGCGGGACGGATCGGCGATGCCTGACAAAGTCCGGGCCAGCTGGACCCTGATCACCGGCGACTACCGCGAATTCCTTCCCGAGGTGCTCACCGCGCACCCGCTGGCGCCCGACCTGGTGTTCGACGACAGCCTGACGATTGTGCTGGGCCGGCGTGTCGTCCAGGTCATCACGCCGGGGCGCGGCAACACCGCGGGTGATGCCTACCTCTATCTCCCCGCGGAGAAGGTGCTGCTCACCGGTGATCTGGTCACGGTCCCCTGTCCCTTTCCCGGGACCGCCTTCTTCGGCGACTGGATCCGCGCGCTCGATCAGCTCAAGGCGCGAGGCGCGGAGACGATCGTGCCGGGACATGGCGAGGTGCAGCACGACGACAGCTACCTCGATCTCGTGCGGGAGCTGCTGGCCTTCACCCGGGAACAGGCCCGGGTCGCAGTGGAGCAGGGGACGACGCTCGAGGAGTTGCAGAAGACGATCGATTTCACTCCGTTCGTGACTCGGCTCGCGGGGGGCGATCCGGTCCGGGAGGAGGCGTTCACCAACTTCTACGCCGCGCCCGCCGTCGAGCGGGCCTATGCGGAGGCGAAGTTCACCTCCGAGGGACCCCGGCCCAAGGGATCCTGAACCGGAGCCGATCCCCCCCACGCGCCTTCCCGGAGCCCAGGGCTCCGGTCCGAACCGGTTTCCCGCCCTCATCGGGGGGGCTTCCCTGCTATTATGTGACCCCATGACTCCCGAACTTCGGGTCGAGTCCACGCGGGGCGATTGGGTCGAATCGGTCCATCAGGTGTCGGTCGCGGTCGTGGACGGCCATGGTCGCCTGGTGGCCAGCGCTGGCGATCCCGATCTCTCGACCTTCTGGCGCTCCGCGGCCAAGCCCTTTCAGGCGATGCCCATGGTGGCGGAGGGCGCGGCCGATCGCTTCGGATTCTCGCCCCGTGAACTGGCCCTCGCCTGCGCGTCGCATTCGAGTGAGCCCGCTCACCTCGAAGTCGCGGAGTCGATGCTTAAGAAGGTAGGGGTGCCGGAGCGGCTGCTCGCCTGCGGTGCGCATCCACCCCTGTCACCGACGGTGGCGGAGCAGGTGCTGCGGCAGGGGATCGCGATGTCGCCGCGCTGGAGCAACTGCTCCGGCAAGCATGCCGGCATGCTGGCGATGGCGTCATACAAGGGATGGCCGCTGGCCGGTTACGAGCGGCGCGAGCATCCGCTTCAGCAGAGGATCGTTGCCGAGGTGGTGCGCTGGACCGGCTGTACCGAGGAGTCGCTGCACTTCGGCGTGGACGGCTGCACGGTGGTCTGCTTCGGACTGCCACTCCGCGCGATGGCGCTGGCCTACGCGCGCTTCGCCGCATCGGAGGAACCGGCGGCGGTGCGCCTCCGGGAATCGATGGCCGCGTTTCCGGAACTCGTCGCCGGTCATGGCCGGCTGGAGACGGACCTGGGGCTGGC
>JBGASX010000148.1:0-4087 GCA_044229445.1 Gemmatimonadales bacterium
CCACACGGGTGCGCACCCTCGGCGACCCGGCCGCGCTTTTCTTCAACGTGAACACCGCGGACGACCTCGCGGAGGCTGACCGGCTGTGGCGGAGACTCGAATCCTCTCGGTGATAGGCAGGAAGCAGGCCGGCAAGACGACACTGCTGGTCGCGCTGGCGGCCGAGTACACCCGGAAGGGGCGGCGGGTGATGACGATCAAGCAGGATGCCCATCCGGTCACCATCGACCAGCCCGGCAGCGACAGCCACAAGCACTTCCATGAGGGCAAGGCGGAACGGGTGCTGCTGGTGACCCCGGACGTCCGGGTCGCCTTCGAGCGCCGCCCGGACACCACCGACCCGCTCACGCTCGCCAGGCAGTACCTCAGCGACGCCGATATCGTCCTGGTCGAGGGATTCACGGCGGCCCCGCTGCCGAAGATCGAGGTCTTCCGGCGCGAGGTGGGCGGGACGCCGATCTTCGCCCCCGACCTGCCCAACGCCAAGGAGTGGGTCGCGATCGTGACCGACGACGATCGCTACGAGGCCCCCTGCCCGGTGCTCCGCTTCCGCGACACGATGTGGATGCAGCTCCTCGCGAACCTGGGGTGGGACCGCGCCAAGATTCTCTAACCTGAGCACCAAGTACGAAGTACTTAGTACTAAGTACTAAGTACTTCGTACTCGGAACTTCGTTTATGGCCGCCCCCCTCCTCCCGCGCGAAGCCGCGCTCCTGATCCTCTCCCACATCCCGCGACAGCCGGCGCTCCGGGTGCCGCTCGACGACGCGCTCGACGGTGTCCTCGCCGAGTCGGTGATCAGTCCGCTCGACATCCCTGCCTGGACCAACTCCGCGATGGACGGCTACGCCACGCGCGCGGCGGATGTCCGTGGCGCGACCGAGGCGTCCCCGAAGCGGCTCCGGGTGATCGAACAGATCCCCGCCGGCGCCTTTCCCCAGCGTACGATCGAGCCCGGCACCTGCGCCCGGATCTTCACCGGTGCCCCGCTCCCCGCGGGGGCGGACAGCGTGATCCGCCAGGAGGACACCGACGAGGGGACCGACGTCGTCACCATCGTGAAGGACCGCGACGCGGGGGTGAACATCCGCCGGGCCGGCGAGGACATCCGGAAGGGGACGACGGTCCTGGAGGAGGGTGCCGAACTCGGCCCCGCGGAACTCGGCGTCCTCGCCTCGCTCGCCGTCGCCAACCCGGTGATCTACCGCCGGCCACGAATCGCGATCCTCGGCAGTGGCGACGAGATCGTCGACATCGACCAGCCCGACGAGATCCTGAGCGGGCGGAAGATCGCGAGTTCCAACACCCACACCCTCGCCGCCCTGGTGCGCCGCGCGGGCGCGGTGCCGGTGAACCTCGGCATCGCCCGCGACACGCCGGAGAGCCTCCACGCGCTCTTCACCCGCGCGCTCGAGTGCGACCTGATCGTCAGCACCGCCGGCCTCAGCGTCGGGGAGCACGACCATGTGCGCGGCGTGCTCGAGCAGCTTGGCGCCGACCTCAAGTTCTGGCGGATCCGGATGCGGCCCGGCGCGCCGGTCGGGTTCGGCCTGTTAGGCACGGTGCCCTGGATCGGGCTCCCCGGCAACCCGGTGAGCACGATGGTGACCTTCGAGCTGTTCGTGCGCCCGGCCATCCGTGCGATGGCGGGGCGGCGGCTCCCCTTCCGGCGCTCGGTCCCGGTCCGCATGGCGGAGCCGGTCACCCTCGTCCCGAAGCTGCAGCACTTCCTCCGGGCCATCACCACGCCGGGCGCCGACTTCCCCGAGGCGCGGCTCACCGGGCCGCAGGGCTCCGGCATTCTCACCTCGATGATGAAGGCGAATGCGCTGCTGATCATCCCCGAGGGACAGTTCGAGACGCCCGCCGGCAGCGTCGTCCGCGCGATCCTCCTCGACGATCCGGCGCACCAGGCCGAGCCGGCCTTCTGATGCGGCGCCTCCTCGCCGCCCTGCTGCTCTTCGCCGCGGCGCCACTCGCCGGCCAGGGGCAGCTCGTCACCGACTCGGTGCGCTCGGCGGCGCTGGAAGCAAACCGGCTCGGCGACAGCCCGGTCCGCCCGCTGCTCGTGTACCTCCCGCCGAGTTATGCGCAGGAGACCGGGCGCCGCTATCCGACGCTCTACCTGCTGCACGGTTTCGGCGGCTCGCCGACGAGCTGGGCCGACGGGCACTATCAGGGGCTCGCGATCGGCCGGGCGATGGACAGCCTCATCGCGGCGCAGGCGGTGAAGGAGTTCATCATCGTCATGCCCGATGGCGCCAACGCGCTGCACGGCAGCGTGTGGACCAACTCCACGACCACCGGCGACTGGGAGACCTACCTCACGCGTGATGTGGTGCGCACCGTCGACCAGCACTACCGCACCATCCGCCGCGGACCGAGCCGCGGCGTCGCGGGACACTCCATGGGGGCCGCGGCGGCGCTGCGCCTCGCGATGCGCTACCCCGGCGGCTTCGCCGCGGTCTACGCGATGAGCCCCAACGCCGGGCTGCCCTGCGCCCAGCTCTCGGATGCGGAGCGCCGCACCCTCCTCGGCCTCAGCCGCCGCGCGCAACTCGATTCGATCAGCGGCTGGTCGCAGACCTGCCTCGGGTACGCCGCGGCGTGGAGCCCCGATTCGACGAAGCCGCCCTTCTACGCCGACCTCCCCTTCCGCCAGGTGGAGGGAGCGATCGTCCCCGACAGCGCGGTGCTCGAGCAGTGGAGCAGCTGGCGGCTCACCGACATGGCGCCGCGGTATCGCGAGGGGCTGGTGCGGCTCCGCGGCATCGCGTTCGACGTCGGCACCGCGGACGGCTACGCGCCGGGGGTGGCGCAGTTCGACAGCCTGCTCACCCGGCTCCGTGTCAGGCACCAGTACCAGACCTACGACGGCGATCACGGAAACCGGATCGGCCGGCGGCTGGTCGAGGTACTGCTGCCCTGGTTCTCGAACACCCTGAACTTCGAACCTGAGGGGATGTGACCGGCCGGCTCTCGCTCTACGCGGTCACCGCCCCCGGTCTCGAAATCCACACCGCCGGCGAGCTCAGCCGGCTCGGTATCACCCCGACAGACACCGAACCGGGCGGCGTCGCCTTCGACGGCACGATGGAGGACGTCGCCCGCGCCAACCTCTGGCTCCGGACCGCGAGCCGGGTGCTGGTGCGACTCGGCAGCTTCAACGCGCGCGCCCTCGGCGAGCTCGAGCGGAAGAGCGCCGCGCTCCCCTGGCGCGACTGGCTGCCTGACAAATCCCCGGTCAGCGTCCGGGTGACCTGCAAGAAGTCCCGCCTCTACCATCAGAAGGCGGTCGCCGAGCGGATCGTCACCGCCTGCGGCGGCGTGGCCCGGACCGCCGGCGGCGATCCGGAGGAGGCGGACGACCCCGACGGCCAGCTCATCGTGGTCCGGCTCTTCCGGGATGTCTGCACCATCAGCCTCGACAGCTCGGGGGCGCTGCTGCACCGGCGCGGCTACCGCCTTGCGGTCGCCAAGGCGCCGCTCCGCGAGACGCTCGCCGCCGCCCTCCTTCTCGAGAGCGGCTGGCGGCCGGAGACCCCGCTCCTCGATCCCTTCTGCGGCTCCGGGACGATCCCGATCGAGGCCGCGCTGCTCGCGCGCGGGATTCCGCCGGGCATCGATCGCGACTTCAGCTTCCTCCGCTGGCCCGGCGCCGACCGGAAACGCTGGCAGGCGCTGGTCGATGCGGCGCGCGCGGGCATCCGTCCGCGCGCCGCGGCACCGATCGCCGGGTCCGACCGAGACGCCGGCGCGATCGATGCGGCCGTCGCCAACGCGGAGCGGGCCGGCGTGGCGAACGACATCACCTGGCGGCACGCGGCGGTCTCCGCGATCGAGCCGCCGGCGGGGGTCGGGGCGCTGGTCTCGAACCCGCCGTACGGCATGCGGGTGAGCGAGGGCCGGGAGCTCCGCGATCTCTTCGCCCGATTCGGCGCGGTGGCGCGGGAACGGCTCCCCGGATGGCGCGTCACCCTGCTCCTGCCGGAGGCGCCGCTCGAGCGGGCCACCGGGCTCCGTTTCGGCGCTCCGCTGCACACGAAGAACGGCGGCCTCGCGGTGCGCATGGTCTCGGCCGAGGTG
>JBGASX010000062.1:0-27664 GCA_044229445.1 Gemmatimonadales bacterium
CGGGCGGAGGCCAACGGTGAGAAGGTGCCGGGGTTGATGCTGGCGTGGCACTGTTTCCGGGCGGGGCGTCCGGTGGAGGCGGAGCCGTATCTGCTGCGGGGCTCGAGTGAGGCGCTGCGGCGCGGGGGCGTCTTCGAGGTCGAGCTGGCGCTCACGTCAGCGATGGCGGGGCTGACGCGGGGGAACGTGCACGAGGCGAGGCTGCTGCTGGCGGAGGCCCTTCAGGAACAAGGACGATGGGCGGATGCCCTTCAAGTCCTAGGACCAGTACCCGAGGACGATGGAAATTGGCCCAACGACAAGAACGCACTGGTTCTCAGGGCGCGTTCGGCGCTCTTGACTGATGAAAGCGAGGCAAGAGAAACCCTTCGAGATCTACGCGGCTTCCTGACGCGAATCACCCGTCCGCGGCTTCAAGCGTGGGCGATGGAAGCAATGTACTCCTGCGTGCTTTACCTAGAAGATGCCGCAGAGGGCGAGAGTCTGTTTCGTGACGCGGAGCTCTTGGTCACCGACTCAAACGACCTTAGAGCGAAGATCGTCCGGAACTCAGTCTTGGGCTACGCAGCTTGGCTCACGAAGCGCACGGCACAGATACCTGGAATCTTGTCCTCCTTAGATCAGCTCACAGAAGAGTGCCACCGTGCGGGTATCCTTGAGAGCAGCCTTGGGAGACTGCACAACGTCGCGGGCTGCCTCTACGCATCTCAGGGCCAATACGAGCGTGGCCTCCCTCACTTTCTCCTCACCTTCTCCCTCGCGAAGAAGCACGGGCACCGGGAGCGAGAGGGCGGCGCGGCAAACAACGTCTCAATTTGCTTGGGAAGACTCGGCCAGTATGACGAACAGTATCTCTGGGCGACCCGGGCGGGGGCACTTCTTGGGCCGAAAACAGATGCCTGGCTACGCACCCATGCTACACTCAGAGTCGCTTGGTCGTTGAGTATGCGAGGTGAAAGTAACCGTGCCCTCGAGATTGCGGCGCCGTTTCTCAAACCGGTTGATTTCGGCGGCCGCTCTTGGGCATCCCAGGCTGCTGGACTCTTGGCGTCAGACATTCTCCAAGCCTGCGGAGAGCACAAACGGGCACAGGCTCTGGCCAGGGAAACTCTTCAGATCACCGGTCGCTCCGCCACTTCACTAGGGTACGTCGGCTCCTTCGCGAGGTGGTTGGCACTAACAGCGCAATCGGAAAGTGAGGTCGAGTCAACGCTTCAAACACTCGCCAAGCAGGTCGAGTGCTTGGCTCAGTTCGACGTCCTCGATCAAATGGAGATTTCTTCAGCGAACCTTTGGCTGACCGAACGGAGTGGCAGACTGTGGAAGGAAGGACGAGGGATGTTACAGGACCTACTTTCTAGACTTCCTGCAGCAGTTGAAGTGCAGACTCGGCGCCTTGGGACCCTCGCTTAGAACGCCCGAATCTTCGGCCATGACGGCCGTCCGCGCAGCAGCCCGCTGGAGCCCGGGACCGCCCGCTTGGAGCCGCCCTCGAGCAGTGCCCCCGCCTGAGTGGCGTTGCCGGCCTGCAGTTCGGCCATCACCCGCCGGACCGTGACGGAGTTGACCACCATGTCGACCAGCCGGGGATCGAACTGGGTGCCGCGGTACTTCTGCAGCTCCTGCACGACCGCCTCGATCGGAAGCCGCTTCCGGTAGGGGCGGTCGGTGGTCATCGCATCGGTCGTGTCCGAGATCATGATGATCCGGGCACCGAGCGGGATGTCCTCCCCCGCGATGCCATCGGGGTACCCCCCACCGTCCCAGCGCTCGTGGTGGCTCCGGACGGCACTCTGGATCACGCCGCGGAAACTCGAGATGATGCCCACGAGGTCGGCACTCTTCACCGAGTGGGTCTGCAGCAGCGCCGTCTCTTCGGGCGTCAGCTTCGAGTCCTTCCGGAGCAGCGGGGCGAACTCCTCGTGGATCTTGCCGACATCGTGGAGCACGGCCGCGGTGTAGACCTGCTCCACTTCCTCGGCGGACATCTTGGTTTCCTGGGCGATCGCCTTGGCGAGCGTGGCGACACGGATCGAATGGCCCGAGGTGTACGGATCTCGGGCTTCAATGGCTTTGACCATCAGGTCGAGGAGTTCTCGACCGCTGCTCTGAAGGCGGCGGTACAGCCCGTAGATGTGCCGGATGACAAGAATCGGCACTAGCGTAACGACGAGACCCAGGCTCCCGAGACCGGGGACTTCATCAAACCTGACATACAAGAACGCAAGCAAGACTGCAAGGAAGCTGGCGGCGAGGTCGTAGCCTAGTACTCCACGCGCATTGACGTTCCAAATCTCAGAAAACTTACGTCCCGTCGTCAGAGAGACAGCCGCACTGACCGAACCTGCGTTGAACAGGAAATAGAAGATCGCAGCGACAACGAAAAGCATGAGATCTCGCTGCACGCCCGACGCCGCAGCCGCCAACTCCCTGCCCAAATAGGCCGGCGGCATGCCACCGCCAACCCACTGATAGAGGAGCAGCCCACCAGTTACCGAGACGACTCGCTGGGAAACATTGAAAAGCAGCTTGATAGGCTGCTGCTTCTCAAGCAGCTGGCTAGTCAGCGTAGACAAACATGTAACTACGGCAGCCCAGAAGGGGCCGAACAAAAGCCCAGACGCAAGATGGACAGTGAAGGATGTGGAGCCCTTGGCCTCCACACTCAAGACACTTCCACTCCGGTCCAACAGAAGGGCAAATGCGCAGAAGGCTAGGAGGGTTGCATGACCTGGATATGCGCTAGCACCGCTCGCCGCAAGCCATATGAGGCTAGCAGCAAGGGCTGTCACGCTTACCACCAGGACCTGCACCTTCCAGTCGAATCTACGCATTATGCCTTTCCAAAAAATCGGCAGCGACCCTGGCAGCCTAGACCCAAGTTAGTTCCAGGTCTGTCCTTCAGACGCAGTGAACAGCTTCACTGCGGCCTTCGCGGTGAATCCCGCGATCAGGGTCAAAAGAGCATGCATGAGCGTCTCCTAGCTCGAGTAAAAAAGTACCCTCGGGAAGGAGCCAAGCCCCGCTAAGGCTCAGCCGACGCTCCGCTCAACAGTTGTATCCGCTAGTCTCCGCTACTGCTTGTCCTACAAAGACCAGGGCCGCTGCCGTTTTTCCGTGTGTGCCTCAAGTATGTGGTGATTCAGTTGGGCCGGCGGGCCTCCGCCCACCGGTTGGTCGCGTCCAGCACGGCGAAGACCGCCGCGCGCTCCGCACTCTCCTTGATTTCGGCGGTGCCGATGAGCAGCACGGCCTCCCGGCCGCCCAGCCCCTGCACCGCCACCAGCACGAACTCCCGGTCGAACGCCTCGGCGATCTTGGCGCCCTCGAGCGCCACCGAGTGATCGGACAGCAGCTGATCCAGCACCGAGATGGCCGCGCGCGCCGCCCCCTCGACCTTGCTGCGCGGCGTGTCGCTGGTTTCCTCGTCCGCGGTGCCGGTCTTCCCGCCGAACGAGAGCGACACGGTGATGTTGACCCGGTGCGGCCGCTTGCCCGGCGCCACGAAGAGCGACTCGAACAGCGCCGCGCGCCGCATCGCCCGCTCCCGGACCGCGCCCTTCTCCACCACGTCGATCGGTTTGACGTCCGCCGTCTGCGCGATGCTGATCTTGCGATGATCGACCTTGAGCCCGAGCTGGGCCAGCAGCGCCGATTCGATGTTGCGCACCAGCTGCTTCGGTTGCAGTCCCGCCTGCGCCAGCACGTGGATCTCGCTCACCTCGCCGAGCGGGGTCGTCACCACCCGGGCCGAGAGGACGCCCTCCAGGCTCGTCAGGAGATTCTCGGCACGCCGGACTCCCCACGGGTCCGGCGCGTTGTCGAACGCGCCACCGGACCTGCCGGTGCTGGCGGAATCAGCCTGACGAATTGGAGATGGTCCGGTCACAATCGCTCGCTTCCAGGGACGTCACGGCCGCTCACGCGACCGCGTTCCGTCCCGCAGACTTTGCCTGGTAAAGAGCCCTGTCGGCCTGCACGAGGAGGTCTCCCTCATGCGGCCGGCGCACATCGTACTCGGCGACCCCGATGCTCGCCGTCACCAGTCCCACCGGATATCCGAGCCGGCGCCCGACGCCCTCGATGCCCGCCCGGATCGCCTCGGCCACCCGGTTGGCACCCGGAAGATCGGTGCGGGTCAGGATGACGACGAATTCGTCGCCCCCGTACCGGGCGGCGAGATCCGACGCCCGGATCGCGTGATGGATCTCCACCGCGACCGCCCGCAGCACCTGGTTCCCGACCTCGTGCCCGTACTGGTCGTTCACCTGCTTGAAGTAATCGAGATCGATGAACAGCACCGCGAATCCCTCGAGACTCCGCTTGCTGCGTTCGATCTCGTACAGCAGCCGGTCGTGCATGACCCGATAGGCCGCGAGGCCCGTCAGCGCATCGACCGCGGAATCCCGTTCGGCTTCCGCGACCCGTCGCGCCTGATGCGGCGGGCACTGCCGGAGCGAGGCGCGTCCCATCGCCGCCGCTTCCGCAAACCGGGTACAGGTGTCGAACCCGCAGGCCCGACAGTCCCAGGGCTTGCCGTTCGGCCCCGGCCCGATCGACTCCAGAATCTCCTCGACCCGCGTGGGGTCGGCCTGCACCAGTCGCGGTTCGATCTGGAAGGTCGCGCCATAACTCGCGACCACCGAGGCATCGACCACGGGGAACCGGCTCCGCGCCGGCTCGGTCCCCGCCACGACCGACCGCCGCCAGAAGAGTTCCTCCCGGGGACCGGAGAGCGGATGGTCCAGCGACCCCTCGTGCGAGAGAATGTCGACGAACCCCAGATCGATCTTGTCCACGACGACCGCACGCGCGATCGCCCGGAGTTCCTTGAGCCCCCGGAGCTTCCGGAAGCGCTTGCTCGCGTAGGGCGCCTCTTCGAGCATCGCGACCGGGAGTCCGCCCGGCATGCTCAGATGGCGGCGCCGCTCGCTCGGCACCCGCACGAAGAAGTCCGGCTGCCCGAGCGGTATCACCCCGCGCAACTTGAACAGCTGATCCAGATCGCGGAACGTGATCGCGGCATCCAGCTCCGGCCGGCCCGCCGGAGGGCAGACACCGGCATACACAATCTCCAGTCGCTCGCCCACCTGGGCCCGGAGATAGCGGGCTTCCGCCACCGCGGGCAGCGTGACCGGTGCCAGGTACGGCACCAGCTCCGGGAAGTCGCGGCGAATCGTGTCGACGACGACCGGATCCGTGGAGCGAATCAGCGTGCCCCAGCTCTCATCCCGCCACAGCTTCAGATACTCCGCGGCCACCAGCTCATCGCCGATGACACCGCGATTGACGACCCGGAATCCCGCCGCATAACAGGCGTTGACCACCTGTTCCGGCGTCGCTGGATAGAAATGCGCAGCGGCCTCGGGCGTCAGGATCAGGACGCCGCCACCGCGCGCCACCACCGCCATCGCCCGACCCAGCTCCCCCGTGACCTCGATCGCGTCATGGGGACAGGCAGGCACGCAGAGGCCGCAGCGAATGCACGCAACGTCCTCGATGCGGACGAGCGGCTCCTGCACCTCGATAGCGCCCGTAGGGCAGACACGCACGCACGCCAGACAGGCAACGCAGGTGCCGGGGTCAATCGAAAAGATCACTGGAGAAGACCCAATGCGATCGGGGGTATGGGGTCTCGTCGTTCAATATGGGATCCGGAACCCGGTGCGTCAAGCAGTAGCCCACACCGAAACCCAAACTATTTCAGGACTTAGGTGGTGTCACCTATTCTAGTTTGTAAGCCTTGATCTTCCGGTACAGGGTCCGCTCCCCTATGCCCAGCATCTCGGCCGCCTTGCGGCGATTCCCCCGGTGCTGAGTCAGTGCCGAGGAGATGGTCTCTTTCTCGACATCGGCCATGGTCATCCCCGGCCGGTAGACCACGGAACTGCGATCCTCCACCTCCGAAACCGGCAAAAGGTCGGCCACGGGCTGGGTCTCTCCCAGCTCGATGACCTGGACCCGCTGGGGGCGATCATCGAGGCGACGCCTCAGCTCCTCGATCTGGAGGCGTAAGTCCATGATATTCCTGAGGATGAACTCAAGCTCCTGGCTCGGACCACCCCCCCCTGATCCGGCAATTTTGACCGGAAGCAGGCGGCTTGCCCCCTCAAGCACATCAGGAGGAATATCGCTCGCTCTGATCTCCCTGCCGGGCGCGAGCACCACCATCGACTCGATAAGGTTGCGGAGCTGCCGCACATTGCCCGGCCAGGGAGCCTCGATCAGCCGACTCATGGCGTCGGGGGTGATCCCCCGGAAGGGGCGGTCGTGGGCCCTGGAGAGGTCCCGGACAAACCGGCGGACCAGGAGAGGGATGTCCTCCCGCCGCTCCCGGAGCGGGGGGAGGTAGATGGTCAGGACGTTCAGCCGGTAATAGAGGTCATCCCGGAATTCGCCCATCGCCACCGAGTCGCGGAGACTCCGGTTGGTGGCGGCGACCACCCGCACGTCGACCTTGATCGGCTGCACCCCGCCCAGCCGGAAGAAGGCCCGGGTCTCGAGCACCCGGAGCAGCTTGACCTGGACGCTCGCCGGGATCTCGCCGATTTCGTCGAGGAAGATCGTGCCGGTGTCGGCGAGTTCGAAGCGACCCAGCCGGCGTTCGGCGGCACCGGTGAACGCGCCCTTCTCATGGCCGAACAACTCCGATTCGAGCAGCGTCTCGGGCAGCGCGGCGCAGTTCACCGCGATGAACGGGCGGCCCCGCCTCGGAGAAAGGTCGTGGATCGCCTTGGCGACGAGTTCCTTGCCGGTGCCGGATTCCCCCTGGACCAGCACGGTGCTCGAGACCGGCGCCATCTGTTCGATCCGGATCAGCAGTTCCTGGATGGCGGAGCTTTCGCCGCTGATCCCGGTCCGGAGCTGCAGGGCGCGCCTGACAATGAGTCGTTCGGCGAGGTGGACCACCTCTGCCGGATTGACCGGCTTCACCGCGATCTCGGTGACGTCCACATGGCGGCGGTCGTGCTCGGGGCCGCTCACGTCGGTGGATTCGAGCAGCGCGAGCGTCGAGATCTCGGCGTCCCGGGCGAGGGCGGCGAGTTGCCGGGCCGGGGACTCATGCACCGCCCCGGTGAGGACCACGAGATCGGGCGCCTCGCGGCGGAGCGACTGCTTCGCGTCATCGAGCGACGAGACCATCGCGGTCGCGTGCCCCGCCGCCTCCATGGCGGCGTTGACCCGCACGGCGGTCTCGAGATCGTCCATCGTGATGAGAATCTTGGATGCCATGTCGTAACCATCTGCCACGGAGTCCGCCACCGATGGCGGCATCCTCGCGGCGCAGTTAGTGAGCGGTCCGGGTGCCGCGGATCAGTTCGACCGCGTGCTCGACGAGATCGTCGAGCACGGCGAGTCCATCCCGGACGCCGCCCGGACTGCCAGGGAGATTGACGATGAGGGTCCGGCCGCGCACGCCCGCGACACCCCGGGAGAGTGCGGCTCGATGGAACCTCGGATAGACGGTCATGCGGAGCGCCTCGGCGATCCCGGGCGCCTCCTTCTCGAGTACCCCCCGGGTCGCCTCGGGCGTGACATCCCGCTCGGTCAGCCCGGTCCCCCCGGTCGTCAGGACCAGATCCGCGGTGTCCGCGTCGGCCCACGCGGAAAGCGCCGCGCCGATCCGGTCCGCCTCGTCAGGCACCAGCGCCCGTGCAACGGCAGCAAACCCGCGCGTGGCCGCCCAGGCGGCAATCGCATCGCCCGAGGTATCGGCGCGATCCCCGCGGGCTCCGGCGTCGGAGATGGTGAGGATCGCGAGCCGCACCGTCACCGCTTGACGGAGCCCTTGGTGTAGAAGGGCCGCTTGATGACCTCGGCCTCGGCCTGCTCGCCCCGAATCTCGACCTGGAACCGGCTGCCCACCGACGCATGAGTGATCGGCAGATAGGTGGTCCCGACGGCGTACCCGAGCGTCGGACTCATCGTCCCGCTGCGGACCTGATCCACCTGCGTGCCGTTGACGAGCACCGGCATGCCGTGGCGCGGGATGGCCTTTCCCACCATGCGGAAGCCGACCAGCTTGCGGGTCACCCCCTCGACCTTCTGGCGCTTCAGCGCCGCCTCGCCCATGAAGGGCGCGCCCTTGTCGATCTTGGTGATCCAGCCGAGTCCGGCCTCGAGCGGCGTCGTGTCGTCGTCGATGTCGTTGCCGTAGAGCGCGTAGCCCACCTCGAGCCGCAGGGTATCGCGCGCACCCAGTCCGATGGGCTGGGCCTTGCCGGGTCCGGTGAGCGCCTGCCAGATCGCCTGCACATCCTGGGTGCGGCAGTAGAGCTCGAAGCCATCCTCACCCGTGTATCCCGTGCGGGAGATGAAGCAGCCGGCGCCCGCAACACTGCCGACCGCGAAGCGATAGTACCCGATGTCCTTGAGGATGGTGCTCGTGTTCGCCTGGAGCAGCGCCTCGGCGCGAGGCCCCTGCAGCGCGAGCAGGCCGACTTCGGCGGAGATGTTCCGGATCCGCACGTTCGCCCCCTTCTTCTGCGCGACGACGTGCTCCCAGTCCTTCTCGATGTTGGCCGCGTTGACGACCAGCATGACCTTGTCCTCGAACCGGTAGACGGTGCAGTCATCGACGACCCCGCCATCCTCGTTCAGGAATGCCGAGTACTGCACCTGTCCCGGCTCGAGTGCGGAGACATCGTTCGTGGTCACCCGGTTCACGAACGCGTTGCGGTCCGGCCCGGTGACCTCGAATTCGCCCATGTGGCAGACGTCGAAGATGCCGACGTCTTCGCGCACGGCGCGGTGCTCGGCCAGGATCCCGCCGGGGTACTGGACGGGCATCTCCCAGCCGGCGAAGGACACCATCTTCGCGCCGAGGGCGCGGTGGGTATCGAAGAGCGCAGTGCGCTGCAGGGTCGTCGTCATCAGTTCGTTCCTCTGGAGGGCTGGTCCATCGTCTCCCGATCACTTCGAGTCCCGCTCATCAGCGCCGCCATCAGCGCCTTCTGAATGTGGAGCCTGTTCTCGGCCTCGGCCCAGACGCGGGAACGCGCGCCTTCCAGCACGCTCTCCGAGACCTCTTCACCGCGGTGGGCGGGAAGGCAATGCAGGAAGATGGCCTCCGGCCGCGCGAGGGCCATCAGGGCGTCGTCCACGGCGTAGCCCCGGAAGGCGTGGCGGCGCGATTCCGCTTCCTCTTCGTGACCCATCGAGGCCCAGACATCGGTCGTCACGACATCGGCGCCTGCCGCCGCTTCCTCAGGAAGCTCAGTGATGGAGAGCCGGGTCCGGCCGGCATTGCGTTCGAAGATCGCGTGATTCGGCTCGTACCCCTCGGGACAGGCCAGCCGCAGTTCGAAGCCCAGCATGCCCGCGGCTTCGATCCAGCTGTTGGCCATGTTGTTCCCGTCCCCGATCCACGCCACGACCTTTCCTCCCCATCCACCGAACTCTTCGCGCACCGTCAGCACATCGGCGAGCACCTGGCACGGATGCAGGAGGTCGGTGAGTCCATTGATCACCGGGACGGTGGCGTAGCGTGCCAGCTCCTCGACCTCAGTGTGCTGATAGGTGCGAATCATGATCCCGTCGGCATAGCCCGACAGGACCCGCGCGGTATCCCGCGTCGGCTCGCCGCGACCGAGCTGGAGTTCCCGTGACGAGAGGAAGAGCGCATGCCCGCCGAGCTGGAAGGCTCCCACCTCGAACGACACCCTGGTGCGGGTCGAGGTCTTCCCGAAGATCATCGCGAGGGTCTTCCCCTCGAGGGGGCGCTCCCGATACTCCCCACGCTTCATCCGCAGGGCGAGTTCGAATAACTCGACCAGTTCCGACCGGCTGAAATCGGAGATCGCCAGGAAGTCGCGCTTGGGCATGGTTCGGCGGTTCGGGGGTGCGGCCATTTTGGCAGGATCAGTGTAGTCCCGCGAGAGGCGGTAGGGCAAGACCACTTGCGGCGGCCGGAAGCAGGGCAGGCCGGCGGCGGGGATTCCCAGACGGGGACAGGTCTGGAGGCGGCCCGCTATTCGTCTCCGGCCAGCTTCCCCAGCTGCTCGAGCTGCTGCCGAGTGCCGAAGCCGATGAGGACGTCGCTGGAATCGAGCCTGGTGTCGCCGGGAGGGTTGGTCAGCAGGGCCCCGCCGGTTCCCTTGACCACGGCGAGCAGGTTGACGCCCGTATCCCGGGCGATCGCCGACTCGGCGATGGTCCGCCCGGCCAGCTGACTGCCGGCCTGCACCGTGGCTTCCTCGAGCCAGAACTCGAGATCGCGCGAATGCATCAGGCGATCGAGGAAGTCGGTCACCTTCGGATGCAGGAGCTGGGTCGCCATCCGGCGCCCGCCGATGCGGTAGGGGGAGATCGCGTGTGAGGCGCCGGCGCGAATCAGCTTCGCTTCGGCGGAGGGATGACTCGCACGGGCCACGATCACGAGGGAGGGGTTGAGCGCGCGGGCGGTCAGGGTGACGACGATGTTGGCGTTGTCATCGCCGGTCGCGGCCACGAGGCCGCGGGCGCGGGTGACCCCGGCACGCTGGAGCACCGCATCGTCCGACGCGTCCCCCTCGATGAAGTGGTAGCGATCCCCGGGGCGGGCGGGCACCGGCGCGCGGTCGATGATCACGATCGCGACGTCGTTGTCGCGCAGGTCTTCGACGATCTCATGCCCGACGCGGCCGTGCCCGCAGATGATGAAATGGCCCTTCAGCTGATCGATGGCGGTCTGCACCCGACGCCTCCTGATCGCACCGGTGAGCTCACCGCTCACCACGTATTCGACGATCGTGCCGAGCAGGAAGGCGAGGACGCCCGTGCCCGACAGAATGATGAACATGGTGAAGAGCCGCCCGGCGTCGCTCAGCGGCCGGATCTCGCCGAAGCCCACGGTCGAGATGGTCGTCACCGTCATGTAGAGCGCTTCGAGCGGCGTCCACCGCTCGATCAGCATGTAGCCACTGGTCCCGATGACGAGGACGATAAGGATCGCCGTCCCCACGCGGACGAGCCGCTGCCGCAGCTCGGTCGAGAGCAGTCGCGACTTGATCATTGTCGGCGGGCCGCGCGACGAATGACCGTGCCCGGGTGCCTGCCGGTCGTGGCGCCCTGAGCGAAGACGACCTCGCCGTTGACCCATACCGTCGAGATGCCGACGGAGAGCGCATGCGGCGCATCCGGCGTGGCGCGATCGCCGATCGTCGTGGGATCGAAGAGGACCAGATCGGCCCGCTGCCCCGGGGCGATGCGCCCCCGGTCGGTGATGCCGACATGCGCCGCCGCGAGCGCGGTCGCCCGCCGGATGGCCTCGGGCAGGGTCATGATCCCGCGCTCGCGGACGTAATGCCCGAGGAAGCGCGGGTAGCTTCCAAATCCCCTGGGATGGGTGCCATCCAGCTCGCCATCGGTGCAGAGGCTCATCTCCGGCCACTGCATGAGCCGCTCGATATCGGGCTCCGTCATGCTCGTCGCGATCACATTCTCGACGTCTTCCACTCCGCTGGCCCGCATCAGCTCGGCGCGGCGCACGAGTTCGATGAGGGCGGAGACCGAGTCCATCCCCAGCTTCGGTGCGATCTCGGCGAGCGTGAGCCCCGCGAACTCCGGGTTGGGGCGATAGGTCCCGAGCCGAATGCCGGCGGGCGTCGACACCTGGGTCACCGCGATCTCGGCTTCGTGGCGATCGGCGTAGTCGCGCTTGGGAAAGAGCACCGTCAGCGTCGAGTGCCAGTAGGCATACGGGTAGATGTCCGCCGTCACCTGCACCCCTTCGGCCCGCGCGGCATCGAGGAGCTTCACCAGCGAGTCGGCATGTCCCCAGAGCGGGCTCATGGCCAGCTTGGTATGGGAGATCTGCACGGGGAGGCGGGCTTCGCGGCCGATCGTGAGGATCTCGTCGATCGCATCCCAGAAGTCACGATCTTCGCTCCGGATGTGGCTGATGTAGCGTCCGCCGACGGCCGCGGCGACCTTCGCCAGCTCGAGCACCTCACCGCGCGAGGAGTAGATGCCGGGATCGTATTCGAGGCCGGAGGAGAGTCCGAGCGCACCCGCGGCGAGTTCCTGCCGGAGCAGCACTTTCATGCGTCCCACTTCCTCCGCGCTCGCCGCGCGCCGGAAGTCGCGGCCGAGGACGAGATCCCGGACCGTGTTGTGTCCGGCGTAGCTGGCGACGTTCACCGCGACCGGGTGTCGTTCCAGCGTCGCGAAGTAGTCCCGGAGCGGGAAGTGGGAGAAGCCGTCCTGCCCGACGATGATGGTTGTGATGCCCTGGCTCACCGCACCGAGTGCGTCGGGCTGCTCGGCGAGCGCGCCATCGTGATGACTGTGGTCGTCGATGAAGCCGGGAGCGAGGGCCAGCCCGTGCGCGTCAACGACGCGCTCCCCGGCCAGCGGGATGAGGTCACCGACCGCCGTGATCCGGCCGTCCACGACGCGCACCGCCCCCTGGGTGGCAGGCGCTCCACCGCCGTCGAGAATGAGGGCGTGCACCACGATGAAGCCTGGCGGCGCCTGCGCCTCGAGCACTCCGGATGACAGCAGCACCAGCACCAGCGCGAGCCCGAACCTCATCATGGTTGCGGCGTCAGCTCCTAGAGGATGTAGCGCCTGAGGTCGTCATCGTCGATGATCTTCTCGAGGCGACGGCGGACGGCCTCACGATCCATCACGATCTGCTTCTCGGGGTAGTCGGGGAGCTCGAAGAGCACCTCGTCCATCAGCGTCGACATCACGGTGTGGAGGCGGCGCGCCCCGATGTTCTCCATCCGGTCGTTGGCGAGCCACGCCACCCGGGCGACTTCGGCGATCCCGTCCTCGGTGAAGGTCAGCTCCGCCCCTTCCGCAGCGACGAGGGCGCGGTACTGCCGGGTGAGGGCACTCTCCGGCTCCGTCATGATCCGGATGAAATCGGCCTCGGTCAGCGGGGTGAGCTCGACCCGGATCGGGAAGCGGCCCTGCAGCTCTGGAATCAGGTCCGATGGCTTCGACACGTGAAAGGCGCCCGCGGCGATGAACAGGATGTGATCGGTGCGGACGTACCCGTAGCGGGTCTGCACGGTGGAGCCCTCGACGATCGGCAGGAGGTCACGCTGCACCCCCTCGCGGGAGATGTCGGGCCCCGAGGCGGCGCCGCGTTCTCCCGCGATCTTGTCGATCTCGTCGATGAACAGAATGCCGTGATTCTCGGTGCGGTCGAGCGCCTCGTTCACTACATCGTCCATGTCGACCAGCTTCTTCAGCTCCTCGTCGACCAGGATGCGGCGCGCGTCGGGCACCCTGAGCGTCCGGCGCTTCTTCCGCCGGGGCATCATGTCCTGCAGGATCTCCATGAAGTTGATCTGCTCGCCCTCCATCCCCTGCGGCTGCTGCATCAGCTCGAGCATCGGGTAGCCCTGCGGCGTCACCTCGATCTCGATTTCGCGATCGTCGAGCTTTCCGTCCTTCAGCATCTGGCGCAGCTTCTCCCGCGAGCGTACCCGCCGCTCCTCATCCTCCGAGAGCGCCTCCTGCCGGGCCTGACCCCCCGGACCGACGACGAAGATTGCCGGGCGCTCACGCGGGCCCGTCTCGGTGCGCGCGGGTCCTGACGGCCGCTCGGGCCCCGCGGGTGCCGGAAGGAGGATATCGAGCAGCCGCTCCTCCGCCCGTTCCTCGGCCTGGGGATAGACCTCGTCCTCGCGCTCGGTGCGCACCATGCTGATGGCGGCATCGACGAGATCACGGACCATCGACTCGGCGTCGCGCCCGACGTAACCGACTTCGGTGAACTTGGAGGCCTCGACCTTGAGGAAGGGCGCGCCCGCGAGCCGTGCCAGGCGGCGGGCGACCTCCGTCTTGCCGACGCCGGTAGGGCCGATGAGGATGATGTTGTACGGCAGGATTTCATCCCGGATTTCGTCAGGCGCCTGACCCCGGCGCCAGCGGTTCCGGATCGCGATCGCCACCGCGCGCTTGGCCGCATCCTGGCCGACGATATAGCGATCGAGTTCCGCCACGATCTGCCGGGGCGGAAGTTCCTCGAGCCAGGGCGGCGGCGGCGGAACCGCCGGCGCGTTCGGATCGGCGGGGAGTTCTGGTTCGGTCATGAGGGTGCCGAAGAGTGTTCGATCGCGGTACCCGCCTGCAGCGGGTGACGCATCGATTGGTAGCGCTGACGGTAGATCATCAGGTGACCGAAGGTAATCGCCACAGCCAGCAGGATGCCGGTCCGGGGGTAGCGCGCGAGGAGTTCACGATTGGCGCTCCAGCCGGCGGCCAGGAGGGCGGGCAGCGGCAGCACGATACCGAACCACGGGGACCAGCGTTGCGGACCGAGGTTGTCCGCGCTCAGCCCTTCGGCCACGGCGTTGAAGCCAAGATACGACAGGACTCCCAGCGCTGCATGAACGCCGAGGACGATGCCGAGCTGCGCCCAGCGTCCTTCCGCGAGAAATCCGAATGCCCCGCTCCAGACGCCCGCGCCCAGGAGCAGAGCCACCGCGGTCCACCGAATGCCCATGAGGATCAGCATCGCGAACAGACCACCCAGCCCGCTCTTGTCCCCTCCGGCCGGGATCCCCGCCATCTCACCCCACCCCGCCGCCATGTAGATGCTCATGAAGACGGCGACGGCCAGGACGAGGTTCACCACCAGCACCGCGAACACCCTCACAGTTCGAGGATGGTCAGATTGCGGTTGGTGAAGACGCAGATGTCGGCCGCGATCTCGAGCGAGCGCTGCACGATGTCGCGTGCCGACAGCTTCTCATCGGAAACAAGCGCGCGGGCCGCCGCGAGCGCGTAGTTGCCGCCCGATCCCACGGCGAGGATGCCGTCGTCTGGCTCGATGAGTTCTCCGCCCCCGGATAGCAGAAAGACATGTTCGGTGTCGGCGACGACGAGCAGCGCCTCCAGCCGGCGCAGGATCCGGTCGCTCCGCCAGTCCTTGGCCAGTTCGACCGCCGCACGCGGCAGGTTGCCCGGATGCCGGTCCAGCTTCTCTTCAAACTTCTCGTAGAGGGTGAGGGCGTCGGCGACGGAGCCGGCAAAGCCCGCGAGGACTTTGCCGCCCTTGAGGGTACGGACCTTGGTGGCGGTCGACTTCACCACCGTGTCGCCGATGCTGACCTGGCCGTCGCCGCCGAGCGCCAGCTTGCCGTTCTTTCTGACGGCGAGGATCGTCGTGCCGTGATAACCGCTCATGCCTATTCTCTCTCCGGCCCCGCCGCGGACCGCCGGGGCATGTGTCAGGTATTTCAGGCCCTTGGATGCGCCTGCTGGTAGACCTTCTTGAGCCGCTCGACGCTCGTGTGAGTATAGATCTGGGTCGTCGTGAGACTGGCGTGCCCCAGCAGCTCCTGCACCGCGCGGAGGTCGGCTCCGGCATCGAGCAGATGCGTCGCGAAGGTGTGTCGCAGGGAGTGGGTCTTGAGACCATCGCCACCGACGGCATCGAGCGCCCGATGGACGATCCGCTGCACCGTGCGGGGCGTGAGCCGCTTCCCTCGCCGTCCGACGAAGACCGCCTGCCGATCAGCGCCGGGAAGCCGCGCGACTGCCTCGCGCTCCTCAAGGTAGTGGCGGAGGACACGACTCGCCCGGGTTCCCACCGGGACCAGCCGCTCCTTCCGGCCCTTGCCCCGGACCTTCACCTGATCGCTCAGCAGATCCAGGTCGAGCAGGTTGAGCCCCGTCAGTTCCGAGAGGCGGAGGCCGCTGGAGTAGAAGAGCTCCAGAATGGCGAGATCCCGGAGCCCGCCCTGCTCCTCGCCGACCGCTCGCTCCTCGGCGGCCGCGAAGAGCTTCTCGGTCCGTTCCCGATCCAGGTATCCCGGCAGCGGCCGCGCCAGCTTGGGGATGCGTGCCGCGTGCACCGGCGAGCGCTCGAGTCCGTGATGCGCCTGCAGAAAGCGGTAGAGGGTTCGGACCGCCGACAGGGCGCGGGCCATCGAGCGCTTGGCGAGGCCGCGCCGCTGCATCTCCCCGAGAAATCCGCGGATGCCGAGACGATCGACACGCCCGAAATCCCAGTCACCGCCGGTGTGCCGATCAAGGAATTCCGTGAATGCCTGGAGGTCGCGGCGATAGGCACGCAGGGTGTTCTCGGAGACCTGGCGTTCCTTCTCCAGGTGCTCCAGAAAGGCGGCGACCTCCGGCCGGGAAGCCGTCGCCGCTCTGCCCGTCGCCGGCGCTACAGCCCGCGGAGCCATCGGTCGAAGTCCCCCTGGGCCCGCTGAATCAGCATCTCCTTCTTCGCCTCCTTGCGACCTCGGCCGCGCACCGAGCGCGCGGCGGCATCCTCGAGCGGATCGAGCAGCCCGAAGTTGGCGTTCATCGGCTGGAAGTGTTTTGGGTCCGCCTCTCGAAGATAGCGGTACAGTCCGCCGAGCATGCTGGTCGGCGGCGGTACGGCAACCGGCTTTCCCTCGAGCACGCGTGAGAGGTTGATCCCCGCAAGCAGCCCCGTGCCGAGTGACTCGGTGTACCCCTCGACGCCGGTGAGCTGCCCGGCGAAGAAGAGCCGGTCGTCATCCCGCGCCGCGAGGGCGGGACCGAGCGAGGCGGGGCTGTTCAGGTAGGCATTCCGGTGGATGCTGCCGAACCGCAGGAACTCGGCGCTGCCGAGTCCGGGGATCATGGCGAACACCCGCTTCTGCTCGGGGATGCGGAGCCGGGTCTGGAACCCGACCAGGTTCCACATCTGGCCCGCCTTGTCCTCACGCCGGAGCTGCACCACCGCGTAGGGATCGCGTCCGGTGCGCGGATCGGGCAGGCCAACCGGCTTCATCGGCCCGAATCGAAGCGTCTCCGGTCCGCGCCGCGCCATCTCCTCGACCGGAAGGCAGCCCTCGAAGTACGGGACCTGGTCGAACTCGTGGGCGGTGAACTGGTCGGCCGCGGTCAGTGCCGCGATGAAAGCCTCGTACTCCTCGCGCGTCATCGGCGCATTGAGGTAGTCGTCGCCGTCACCCTTGCCGTAGCGGCTCATCGCGTAGAGCAGCGTGTGGTCGAGGGATTCCGAGGAGACGATCGGCGCGATCGCGTCGTAGAACGCGAGCGCGGTTCCGCCCAAGCGGGCGGTGATGGACGCCGCGAGCGCTTCGGACGTCAGCGGCCCGGTGGCGACGATGCCCGGCGAGGGCAGCTCGACCACTTCACCGCGCTCGATGCGGATCCGCGGGTGCGCGGCGATCCGTTCATGCACCAGCGCGGAGAAGACCTCGCGGTCGACCGCGAGCGCGGCGCCGGCCGGCACCCGCGCCTGTTCGGCGATCGGCAGCAGCAGGCTGCCGAGCTTCGTCAGTTCGGACTTGAGCAGCCCGTGCGCGTTGCTGAGTTCGGTGGACTTGAATGAGTTGCTGCAGACCAGCTCGGCCAGCCGGTCGGACTGATGCGCCGCGGTACGGACCAGCGGACGCATCTCCCGGATCACCACGGACGCCCCCCGCTCGGCGAGGGCCCAGGCCGCTTCGCAGCCCGCGAGCCCGCCGCCGACGACGGTGACGATCACGTCGACGCGGCCTCCTCCGGCTCCAGCACGATCACCTTGTGCTGGCACTTGAGGCAGGTCCGGGTCTCCCCTTCGGCCTTGCTGACTTTCTTCTCCATGCCGACCCAGCCGCAGCTCGGGCAGGTCTCGACCACCGGGCGGTTCCAGGTCGAGAAGTCGCAGGCCGGATAGCGAGCGCAGCCCCAGAAGGACTTGCCGCGCTTGGTGCGGCGTTCGGCAAGATCGCCGACGTCGCACTTCGGGCACTTCATGCCGAGCGGCACGGAGCGGGTGCCCTTGCACTCGGGGTAGCGAGTGCAGGCGAGGAACTCGCCAAAGCGTCCGGTCTTGATCACCATCGGCGCGCTGCACAGGTGGCACTTCTCGTCCGTGGGTCGGTCCGGCGCGCGCGCCTTCTTCAGCGACTTCACGTAGTCGCAGGTGTCCTTGTACTTGATGCAGGCGAAGTAGGGCCCGAACCGTCCCGTGCGGAGCTCGACCTTCGAACCGCACTTGGGGCAGACCTCCTTGGCCAGTTCCTCGGGATTGAGGCCGTGCGCTTCGGCGACGATGGCGCCGAGGTTCACCGCCTTGAGCGCGACGCTGAAGGGCCCCCAGAAGTCGCCCAGCACCTTCTGCCACTGGAGCGAGCCCTCCTCGATGCCGTCGAGCTCCGTCTCCATGGCCGAGGTGAATTCGACGTTGAAGATCGACGGGAACTGGTCCACCATGATCCGTTCGACGGTCTCGCCGAGTTCGGTGGGCGTGAAGCGGCGCTGCTCGAGCTTCACGTACTCCCGGGCCGTGATCGTACTGATGATCTGCGCGTAGGTCGACGGGCGCCCGATCCCCAGCCGTTCCAGCTCCTTCACCAGGCTCGCTTCCGAGAAGCGCGGCGGCGGTTCGGTGAAGTGCTGCGACGGCGTGATCTGGCGGACCTCGACCACGTCCCCCACCGCCATCGGCGGGATCGGCGGCAGGTCGTCCATCGTCTTGCCCTCTTCGGCCTCGCGCCCCTCGGTGTAGAGGACGTGATAGCCGTCGAAGATCATGACCGAGCCGGTAACGCGCAGCAGGTAACGACCGAGATCGAAGTCCACGATCGTCATGTCGTAGACCGCCGGATTCATCTGCGAGGCGACGAAACGCTGCCAGATGAGCTGATAGAGCCGGAACTGATCCGGCTCCAGGTATTTCTGCATCTCCTCCGGGCGCCGCCGGACGTCGGTCGGGCGGATCGCCTCGTGCGCGTCCTGCACCCGGGCCGACTTGGTCGAATAGGTGTTCGGCGTCTCGGGGAGATAGGGCTTGGCGTAGTTGTTCGCGATGAAGGAGCGGACGTGCTCGATCGCCGTGTCCGACACGCGGACCGAGTCGGTTCGCATGTAGGTGATCAGACCGGCCGGCGCGTCCTCACCAACTTCGATGCCTTCGTAGAGATCCTGCGCCGCTCGCATCGTGCGGCGGGCCGAGAAGCCCAATTTCTTGGCCGCTTCCTGTTGCAGCGTGCTGGTGGTGAACGGGGCGCCGGGGCGCTTCTTCCGGTTGCGCCGCTCGACCTTGCTGACGACGAAGGGCAGCTTCTGCAGATCGCTGACCACCGCGGCGGCCGCCGCCTCGTTCTTCAGCTCGGGGTTGTGGCCGTCGATCTTCTTGAGTTCGGTGACGAAGTTCTGCCCATCCTTGGCGCACTCCGCCGCGATGGTCCAGTACTCCTCTGGCTTGAAGGCGCGGATCGCCCGCTCCCGCTCGACGATGAGCCGGAGGGCGACCGTCTGCACCCGCCCGGCCGACAGCCCGGTCTTGATGCTCTGCCACAGAATCGGGCTGGCCTTGTATCCCACCAGCCGATCGAGAATGCGTCGCGCCTGCTGCGCATTCACCAGCCGGTCGTCGATCCGGCCCGGCTTGGACATGGCCTCCTTCACCGCCTCCTTGGTGATCTCATGGAAGAGCACCCGGTGCATCGGGGCCTTCGTCTCGAGCTGGTCGGCGACATGCCACGCGATGGCCTCACCCTCCCGGTCAGGGTCGGTGGCGAGGTAGACGGCCCTGGCTTTCTTGGCCGCCTTCTTCAGGTCGGCCAGCGTCTGGGTCTTTCCTTTTATAGTGACGTAATCGGGCTGGAAGCCATTGTCGACGTCCACACCAAGTTTGCGGGTCGGCAGGTCGCGGATGTGGCCGATCGTCGCCTTCACGTCGTATCCGCGGCCGAGATACTTGCCGATGCTCTTGGCCTTGGTCGGCGACTCCACGATCACCAGGGTGCCGCCGGATCCCTCAACGACCTCTGCCTCCGGCCCCTTCGCGCGTGTCGCCCGCTTCTTCAGCGCCGGCTTCGTGTCCGTCAGCGATTTCGGCGTGGCGCGCTTCGCGCTCGCAGCTTTCGCCTTGGTCGCTGTCGGGGCCGGCGTTGCGGGTGTCTTAGCTTTTTTCTTGGTTGCCATGGGCTCGAAGGTAGCTGCGTTGGCTCAGCCCCGGATGGATTCCGAGTGCCCACAAGAAAACGCGTGCTGGTACGGATTGGCAAGGCGACAGATTCGATGTCGCGTGGTGGCAAGCAGTTACATGGACCAGCCGGCGCGTTCTCTGACCAGCAACGCGATCTCGTCCGCGAGCGCTGCCGGCGATTTCACGTCCGCCTTCACTTCGCAATCGGCCTGCACATAGAAGCTTTCGCGGTCCTTGAGCAGCTGACGCATCCGCTCGACCGGATCTTCGCCGACCAGCATCGGACGCGTGCCACCACCGCCAGCCCGCTTCGCCGCGGTGAGCGCCATGGTACGCAGATAGATGAGGAAGGACTTCTCGCGCGCCGATTCGAGAGCGCCAGGCTGCGCCGCCCAACCACCGCCGGGCGTGATGACCGCCGGCGGCCCGGCCAGCGCGGCCTTCATCGCGTCGGATTCGAGCTGCCGGAACTTCTGCTCGCCGTCCTCGCCGAAGATCCGGGTGATCGGCTTCTGCATCTTCCGCACGATCACCGCGTCGATGTCGACGAGGGGCGCCCCCAGCCGATCGGCGAGCAGCTTGCCCACGGTGGTCTTGCCCGCGCCGGGTAGCCCGATCAGGACGACATGCCGCTTCATGCGTCCTCCTCCCCTTCCGGTGCCTGCCCGAGTGCGGTCCAGCGCTCCGCGAGCTGGGCGAGATAGCCGTCGTAATTCCGCCGCATCTCGGTGAGCGAGTCGCCGCCGAATTTCTCGATCATGACATCAGCAAGGACGAAGGCGGTCAGCGCCTCTGCGATTACCCCCATCGCCGGGACGGCCGTGACATCCGACCGCTCGGCCTGTGCTTTCGCAGGGCGACCGGTGCGGAGGTCGATCGTCGGAAGCGGCGACATCAGCGTGGCGATCGGCTTCATTGCCACCCGGATGACGAGCGGCTCCCCCGTCGTCATGCCGCCCTCGAGGCCGCCCGCGTTATTGCCCCGCCGGGTATAACCACCGCGCAGCGCAGGCGCCGGCGCGGCGACGCCAGGAGTCGCGGCCGCATCGATCGGGTCATGCACCTCCGAGCCCGGACGGCGCGCGGCCTCGAAGCCCATGCCGATCTCCACCGCCTTCACCGCGGGGATGGACATCAGCGCGCCGGCCAGCCGCCCGTCGAGCTTGCGGTCCCAGTGCACGTGACTGCCGAGTCCCGTCGGCAGCCCCCGCACGACGACTTCGCACTCGCCACCGAGTGTGTCGCCATCCTTCTTCGCCTGATCGATCCGGGCGATGATCTTCGCCTCGACGGAAGGATCGAGCACCCGCACCTCCGAACTGTCCGAGGCGGCATTGAGCGGCCAGGGGAGCTCGGGTGGTGCGCCTGCCTGGATGCCGCCGAGCGACACGACGTGGCTGCCGACATCGACCTGGAACTCATCGAGGAGCCGCCGGGCGAGCGCTCCCGCGGCGACGCGGGCCGCCGTTTCCCGGGCGCTCGCGCGTTCGAGAATGTCGCGGGCATCCTGGCGATCGTACTTCAGGACCCCGACGAGGTCGGCGTGACCGGGTCGCGGGCGGTTGAGGCGGCGGCGGCGCGCCTCGCCCGGCGCGCCCTCCGCCGCCATGATCTCGCTCCAGTTGGTCCAGTCCCGATTGTGTATCACCATCGCGACCGGCGTCCCGAGCGTCTCACCCGCCCGCACGCCTGACAACCATTCGATCCGGTCACGCTCGATCTTCATCCGGGCGCCACGACCGTAGCCCATCATCCGCCGGGCGAGGTCGGCGTCGACCCACTCGGCGGTGACTGGCAGGCCGGCCGGAAGCCCCTCGACGAGGGCGACCAGCGCCTTGCCATGCGATTCACCAGCGGTCAGGAAGCGGAGCGGCATACGGCCAAGGTAGCGGGGACACGGTACGGAGTGGAAGGCTCGGGGCGCCGGCATACAGCGCGCGGCGCCCCGCCCCGCAGCCCAATGGGCGCCCGGGACGAGGCACCCGCATAGCAGACGAGCCCGACCGGCGGTCGGGCTCGCGCCTCAAGCGGGAACCGACGGGCGGTCAGTCCGTCGCGCCGTCGTCGATGATGCGCGGCGTCACGAGGATGATGAGGTCACGCCGGACTTCCGTGGTCTTGCTGAAGCCGAACAGCTTGCCGACGATCGGCAGGTCGACCAGCAGCGGCAGCCCGGAGCGGGTCTTGGTCACTTCGGTCACCGTCAGGCCACCGATCACCGCCGTCTCGCCATCGTTGACGAGGAGCTGGTTCTTGGCGTTCTGCTTCTGGATGGTGAAGCCCAGGTCCGCTTCCGCGACCGGATTGACGTTGGAACGCTCGGCCTCGATCTGCATCAGCACCTGACGGTTGTTCGTCACGTGCGGAATCACCTTCAGCATGATGCCGGTTTCCTTGAACGACACCGAGGCCTTGGGCTGCGATCCCGTGCCGCCGCCGGCGCCGTAGTCGATGATACGCACCGGGACGTCCTCGCCCACCTTGATGATGGCTTCGCGGTTGTCCACCGTGGTGATCGACGGCTCGGCCTGCACGTCGGCGAGATCGACGCTCTGCAGCGCGTGCAGGAAGCTGGTGAAGCGGAAACCACCAACCGTCGTGGTCCAGACCAGCTTGAGCGCCGCGTTGGTGATCGTCGCGTCCGCGTTGGCGATACCGGCGATGCCTTCACCCGCGAGGCTCGTCACCCCCTGGTCGAATGGATCGCCACTGGCCGGATCGGTCCGCTGGACCAGCTTGTTGAAGAAGGGCCCGTCGGCCGTGTTCGTGGCGCCGAAGTCATACTGCAGTCCGAGCGCCTCGATGTCCGTCCGGTTGACGAAGATCAGCTTGGCCTGAATCGACACCTGCGGCGTGCGGACATCGAGATTCTTGACGAACTCCTGGACTTCGTTCATCCGGCCACGGGTCTCGGTCACGATCAGCGAGTTGGTCGTGGTGTCGGAGACGACGGTGCCGCGCTTCGACAGGATGGACTTGACGCTCGTCAGCAGCTGGCTGGCGCTGGCGTAGTTGACCGGAATCATGCGCGTCGTCGTCGGCTCGGTGGAATCGAGCGCGGCGAGCGCGGCGGGCGAGTCGACCCGGATGATGCCGCCGGGGAGTTCAATCGCCTGCAGCCCCTGCGTCGCCAGCACCGCGGCGAAGGCCTCGGTCCACGGCTGGTTCTTGATCTCGGCGGTGACCTCGCTCTTCAGGTCCTTGCCGAGAATGATTGTGCGGCCCGAGAAGGCGGCGAAGCCGGCGACCACATCGGCGATGTTCGCGCGGTCCCAGGTCACGGTGATGCGCGGTGCAGGTGCGGCCGCGGAGGTGCTGGCCGCGACCGGCTCGGCCGGCAGGGTGACTTCCGGCGCGGAGCGCGGAGCGCTGGCCACCGTCGGCGGTGCCATCTCGGCCGGGGCGACGCTCGACCAGGAGAGGAAGCTCTGATCGGCACCGAACCGGACCCGCAGGGCGTCCCCGGTCTGCTCGACCCGGTAGTCCTTGGAGCCGTCCAGATAGATCGCGATCCGGACCACGTCGGGCCGGAACTGGGAGTAGCGGATGTCCGTGATGCCCGCGCGACGGACGCCGTCGTACCCGGCACCAGTGCGCTGCAGCGTCGCGCCGACGACATCCAGCACGAGCCGGTCCGGCTCCCGGAGGACGAAGTCGTGGTATTCCACCGCGCCCTTCACGGCGATGACGATCTCGGCGTGGCCGGGCGTCGCGACGACGCTGACCGCAGTAACCTGGGATGCCGGACCCTTCTCATCCGCCCGGAGCGGCGCGGACGTGAGGAGGGCGATGGCCCCCATTGCGAACAGAAACTGGCGCGTCATGGAGTCTGATCCTCCCTCTTCCTGAGCGACAGGGTCTCCTGACGCTCGAATCCGATGTCCTCGACCGTGAATACCACGTCCGTCTGACGAATCTGGGCGACCTTGAGCCGGCCCAGCCTGTCACCGACGCGGAGCTTGTACCGCTTCTGATTGGTCTTGTCCCGCAGCACTGCAACACTGTTGTTCGCCCGCCGGAGGTCGAGGTAGACGCCGACCAGCAGCAGATCGTTGAACTCCGGCCCGACCTTGTCCTCGGTGATCAGCGAGGCGAAGGGATCGCGCGCGCCACCGGCATAGGTGAAGGTCTCGCGCTGTACTTCGGTCTCGCGCGCAATCCGGATCGAGTCCGCGCGGACACTGTCCCGCTTCGCCTTCGTGATGGAATCCGCCCGGGCGCGATCGGCGACCTGCTTCAGCGAATCCGCCTTCGCCCGCTCCTTGGCGAGCCGGATCGAATCGGCACGCATCACCTGCAGCTGCTTCGGCGTGAGCTGAGGCTTGGCCGGCGCCTCCACCTTCACGGCCGTGTCCTTCTTGGCCGCCACCGCCGGGGTGGTCGCCGCGACCGCGGGGGCCGCCTTCTTCACGGCCGTATCGACCTTGCCGGCCACCTTCTTGGCGGCGGTGTCGACTTTCGCGGCGACGATCTTCACGGCCGTATCGGCCTTGCCCGCCACCTTCTTGGCGGCGGTGTCGACCTTCGCGGCGACGGTCTTCACGGCCGTATCAGCCTTGCCCGCCACCTTCTTGGCCGCGGTGTCGACCTTCGCGGCGACGGTCGCCTTCGGCGCGGGCGGCTTGCCGCAGGCCTGCAGCACTTCCGGTGGAATCATGCCGGCGGCGGGGGCCGTCTTCGGCTTCTTCCCGCGCGCGGCCTTGGTGAGCGCGGCCTGCACGGAGTCCGAGCAGGTCGTGTATTTGGCTCGCATGACCGAATCCTGCGTCGCGGCCAGGCGGATGCTGTCACGCCGGGCCCGAAGCGCGGCCAGGTCGACCGTCTGCGGTTCTTCCTTCTTGCCGCCGCACGCGGCGAGGCCAAGGAGCAGGCCCACGAGGCCCGCCCGGGCAAGCGCGTTAGGTGCCACTGGGCTTGTCCTCCGAGCTCGCGGTCTTCACATAGGTGCGGATCTGGAACCGCGCCTCCAGCAGCGCGCCCGAGCTGTCGCCCAGCGCCTTGGCGCGCGTCAGGTCCGCGGCACCGAGGGTCAGGTCGACCGGGACGATGATCCGCTGCAGGCTCGCCACGTCGGAGAGGAACTCCCCGAGCTGATCGTAGCGGCCGATCACCGAGTACTGGTACTTGTAGGTCTCGAACGGCGCGGGGCCGGGCTCCGTCGGAAGCGGCTGGAACTGCGCCACCATCACGCCCCGGATCTTGGCGCGGGTCGAGATCTCGTCCATCAGATTCGCCACTTCATTGCGGTCCGGAACCAGCCGGCGCATCAGCTCGAGACTGTAGCGATAGCCTTCCAGCCGGCGGCGCAGATCTTCGACGCTGCCGCTCGCCAGCAGCCGCTTGGCGCTGTCGGTGAGCACGACGAGCGAGTCGATGGACTTCTGCCGGGCCTTGATGCTGTCCTGGGTCTGCGTGACGCCACGGAGGCCCACGGTATCGAGCCCGGTCCCGGTGTAGCCCACGTAGCCAACCACGATCGCGATGACGACGAGGAGGATGGGGACCTGGCGTTCCTGCGGTATGCCGGCCATGGGTCACCTCACCGACTGGCTGAGGGGGACCGTGCGGATGTAGGCCGAATCCGCCCGCTGGAATGAGGCCGTGATGATGAACTGCGTCACTGGCCGCTCCTTCTCGACGATGGTCTTGGCCTCGAGCGGCGTCACGTTGAACAGCCAGGGCGATGCCTCGAGCTGCCGCAGGAAGCGGGTGTAGGCCTGCAGGTCCATGGTGCGCCCTTCCATCCGGAAGGTCATGGTCCGCTTGGCACTGGCGGTGTCGGCGGTATCCACGACGACCGGCGCGGCCTGCGTCGACATCGTGGTCAGCCAGGTGTACGGTGGCAGAGCCTTCGCCACTTCGTCGAGCACATGCGGCCAGACGTAGCGATCGCCGTCGACGCCGCGAATGGTCGAGATCTGCGAGAGCAGCGAGTCCCGGATCATCTCCGCCCGCCGCTTCTGGCGCAGCAGATTGTCGAAGCGCTTCTGGTCGTCGCGCGCGGCCTCGAGGCGAGGACCGAGGTCGTTGAACTTGGTGCTGTTGGACACGAAGGCCCAGCCGAGCCAGGCCGCGACGCCGATGCAGGCGGCCGCGGACCCGACGAGGAAGGGGTCCTTCACCTTCGTGCCAAGCCCCTTGATCCTGTCGAGGATCTGCTTGGTCCCGCTCCCGGCGGCTTTGCGCTTCTGGCCGGGTCGGAGATTGACCGTGATCATCATGAGTAGCGAACTCCGGGCAACGGGCTCACGCGGCGGTGCGGAGCGCCAGACCGATCGGAAGCATCAGCAACGGGGAGACTTCATCCATGTTCATCGTGGAGAAGACCCCTTCGGCAACACGGAGCCGCGCGAGCGGGTTGGCCAGCTCCACCGGCAGCCGGAGCCGATCCGCGAGCACCTTGTTGAGACCGGGGATGCGTCCACCGCCCCCCGTCAGCCACAGCCGCGAGAGCCCGCCAGCCGACCGGCTGGCCGACTGCAGGAACGCCGCCGCCCGCTCGATACCCACCGCCAGCTCTTCGCCGCGCGTCTCGAGGAACGGATCGAGGATCTCGTTCCGCTCGAACCCCTGCAGCAGCTGGTCCGCCTCCTCGGCGGAAAGACCACGCTCGCGCTGAATGTCCTCGCGAAAGCGCCGGGTGCCGACGGGAAGGTCACGCGTGAGGACCGGCGTGCCGTCTTCCAGGATGTTGATGTTGGTCATTTCGTGGCCGATGTTCACCAGCCCGACCACCCCGCGCATTTCATCGGGATAGTTGACCTCGAATGCGTTGTGCAGCGCGAAGGCATCGACGTCGATCACGCTCGCCTGCAGGCCGGCTTCGGCCAGCAGCGCGACCTTGTTCTCGACCAGTTCCCGCTTGGCGGCGACGAGCAGCACCGTCATCTGGAGCCCCTCACCCTCCGGATCCAGGATCTGGAAGTCGAGCTCGACGTTCTCCATGTCGAACGGGACATGCTGCTCGGCTTCCCAGCGGATCACCTCGCGGGCGTCGGCCTCTTTCATCCGGTCCATCTGGATCTTCTTGATGATCACGTCGCGACCGCCGACCGCGATCACCACCTGCTTGGTCTTGATGCCGGCCGAGGCGAGCAGGCCCTTCACGGCATCCGCGACGATGCCGGGGTCCATGATTTCGCCTTCGACGATGGCGTCATCGACGACGCTCGTATAAGCGACCTTGGTCAGGATCGGGTCGCCGGTGCCATGCGTGATGGCGACCAGCTTGATCAGCCCGGACCCAATGTCCAATGCCACCGTGGTCTTTTTACGGCTAAAGAGGCCCATAGGCACGTCCGACCGCGCGGGGGTCTATAACTGGGAATGGATGGCTACGCTACAAGCCGTCCGGGGTTTTGTCAAGCTCTCAAGTTGCTTGAAGTGAAAACAAACAAGCTGTTGGTAAAATGCGACTTATCTCACGAAGCATCACAGGATGCTTGAAGTCCAGCAGCCGTCCGCCTTCTCCAAAGCACACCCCGTACCGCGATTTCCACCAACTATCGGCAGCTTCGGGCAAGTCCCCAAGGCGTCATGACATAAGCTTATGTAATTGAACGACTTGGAAGGAAACGACCACCCGGCCTGGGGTGGGTTGGCAGCGACGGCCCGGGAGAGCCCGAAATGACGAACGGCGGGTGATCCATGGTGGATCGCCCGCCGCTTGTCATCCTGCGAGGCTTATTACCAGCAGCCCGGCGAGCCTTCCTGGGTGACCGCGGCGTTCGGCGCATTCGCGGCGACGCCCGTGTAGATACCGCAGGTGCCCGGGGTACCGGTCACGGCCGGGTTGGTCATCGT
>JBGASX010000063.1:0-27168 GCA_044229445.1 Gemmatimonadales bacterium
CCGCCGCCCCCGCCCCCGCCGCCACCACCGCTCCCGCTGGCCGAGGCCATCGGCGTGTTGGCCGCGAACGGCGTGCTGGGATTCGAGAGGTCGCTGCAGGCCGCCGAGAGGACGACGACGAGCATCGCCAGCGTTCCGCTGAGGAGACGGGACATAGGCACTCCATCTGTTGGGGTGTGCGGCCGCTGGTACCAGGAGGGGTGGCGTGCGCCGCAGCGCTCTCCGTGGCAAGTCCGGGCCCATTGCCGCACGGATGTGCTAAGTCGTTTCGGTGGCGGCCCTTGCCCTCCGTCGCTCGTCCGCCGTCCGGCTGTCGACGGCGCACCGAACTGACAGAGGCCCTCTCGTTGCGCTGCAATACGGCCAGGGCTGAGATCCGCTCCGCTCTGGCTGGGGGGGACGGCGCTGCAGTTAACGGGAGCGACTGATGCCACTGCCGGACGGCGGGCTCATGACCGGGTTCGGCTCGCGTGCCCTTCGTCCCTTTGCCGATCGCCGTCATGACCGCAACTCCTCCTTCCAGTCAGGCGCATCCTCCGGGGTCCGCCTCTGTCGCCGCCCTCTGGGAACACCCCACACTTTGCGTGGCCACCTTCGGCGTGCAGCTGATCTCCGACGAGGGTCAGCGGCTCTATGATGTTTCCGGGATCAGCGAGGAGGTGCAGGAGTCGCTGCGCTCCGCCCCCGGGCACCTCGCCACCGTGCCCTGCCAGACGCCGACGGCCCGTCTGCTCCCGCAGTACTGGGAGAGCCAAGCGGCGCTCCACGCCTGGTCGCGGGTGGCGCCGCACACCAGGTGGTGGAAGTGGCTGATGGACCACCGCGTGAAGGGGGTGGGGTTCCACCACGAGATCTATGCCGTCTCCGGGGCGGAAGCGATCTACGAGGTCGGCACGCACCCGATCGGACCGGCAACGTTCTGCCGGCTCGAACCGGTGCGGAGTGGCGAGGGCCGTTCGCGGGAACGGCTGAAGCGGTTCGGCGATGCGGCGGGCGAGCGCGGGGCGGCGCGGCCCTGAGGGCGGTGGGCTACTGCACCAGCACGAGATTCAGCTTGGCGGGGTCGGGAGTGCCGTCGCCGTCGAAGTCATACACGCCATCAAACCCATTGAGCCGGAGCGTCCCGCCACTCAGCGTGATGTCGGCCCCCTGTCCCGCGATGCGGAAGAGGTCGCCATCGACCTCCCACACGCCAGTCCACGACCAGGCCGGGAGGGCGGCGGGCGTCACAGCGAGCGTGCCGGTTCGATCCGCGTCGAGGCTCAGCACGGCGGCCCATCCCTGACTCACCAGCTCGACCTGCCCGCCGCCCGCCTTGCTGATGTACTCCATCTTCGTCGCATGCCAGGTGCCGACGAGACTCGATTCGCTCGGGCCGCTCACTCCACCACCGCAGGCGACCGAAAGCACGAGTCCGCAGAACAGCCAGGGGAATGTGCGCATGAGGCCTCCTGGTTGATGCCCACGATGCCCACTTGCAGCTCCCGGCACATTATGCCAGCACCCCGTTGAAGCCGTCGTGAATCGCCGACGAACCTCCCAACGTGAATGGAGCCTCTGCGGGAGGGGTTCGGTGCCTACCGTTCCGCCCGGCATGCACTTTTATTGCCCTCCCTGACGCCGTCCCGGCTCGGAGAGCGCGACTGCCGACCTGCAGGGACGGCTCGACCAGGCGCCGACACCGGTGCCTTCCGCCGCCCGCTCCGCATCACCCCGAGGTCTCCGTGCTGCTCACTCTCTCGACGCTGATCGCGCTGCCGGCGCTGCTCCTCAACACGCCGTCCTCTCACGGGCCAGCGGCATCGCCGGTCGACCTCAGGGCGGCCAGTGCGCTCGTGGCCCGCGTCGTGCCCGGTCGCGCCGCCGACTTCCTGCTCGAGGTCCTGCCGCCCACCGAAGGGCGCGAGGTCTTCGAGGTGGAGAGCCGCGGCCGCCGGGTGGTGCTGCGCGGATCGAGCGGGGTCGCGCTCGCCTCGGCGCTCGACTGGTATCTCGAGCATGTCGCCCGCACGACCGTGGGAATTCCGCTTCGGCCGATCCGGCTCCCCTCGCCGCTCCCCGTGGTCCCGGCGAAGCATCACGCCGAGACGCCGTACCGGCTCCGCTACTTCTTCAACTACTGCACCTTCTCCTACAGCATGGCGTGGTGGGACTGGGACGAATGGGAGAAGATGATCGACTGGATGGCGCTCAAGGGGATCAACATGCCCCTCGCCGCCACCGGGCAGGAGGGAACCTGGCGCGCTGTGCTCCGCGAACTTGGCTTCAGCGAGGCCCAGATCGGCGAGTTCCTGGTGGGACCGGCGTACCTCCCCTGGGGCTGGATGGGGAACATCGACGGGCTCGGCGGCCCGCTGCCGAACAGCTGGATCGACAGCCACATCGCGCTCGAGCGGCGCATCCTCGCGCGGGAGCGCGCCCTCGGCATGACGCCGGTGCTGCAGGGCTTCACCGGGCACGTCCCCGCGTCGATCACCAGTGTCTTCCCGGCGGCGAAGATCCATCAGACCGGCGACTGGTCGGCGGGATTCTCCGGCACCTGGTTCCTCGATCCGCTTGATCCGCTCTTCCAGCGGATCGGCCGGAGCTTCATCGCGCACCAGGCCGAGCTGTTCGGGACCGATCACTACTACGCGGCGGACAGCTTCAACGAGATCGATCCGCCATCGAACGACTCCACCTTCCTTGCCGGGATGGGGCGGGCGGTCTACGAGTCGATGCAGTCCGCTGACAGCGCCGCGGTCTGGGTGCTGCAGGGGTGGTTCCTCTATTACCAGGCCAAGTTCTGGCAGGAGCCGCAGGCCCGCGCACTGCTCGGCGCCGTGCCGGACGACCGGATGGTCGTGCTCGACCTCTGGGGCGACCGGCATCCGGTCTGGAACCAGCGGAAGGCCTTCTACGGCAAGCCGTGGATCTGGAACGTGCTCTACAATTTCGGGGGCAAGGTCACGCTGAACGGCGATCTCCCGAAGATCGCCGCCAATCTCAATGAAGTGCTCCAGAGTCCGGACAAGGGGCGCCTGACGGGCCTCGGGATGATGATGGAAGGACTGGGCAACAATCCGATCGTCCCCGACTTCGTGATGGACATGACCTGGCGGAGTGCGGTGCCTGATCTGACGCAGTGGACGGAGGACTGGGTGGTGCGCCGCTACGGCGTGGCCAACCCGTCGGCCGAGTCCGCCTGGCGCATCCTGCTCGCGACCGCGTACCGCTCGCCGGCGCAGACCGGCACCTTCCTGGCTGAGCGCCCGGGGTTCTACCGGCCGAAGACCGCCTATCGGAGCGAGCCGAATCCGCCGTATGACAACCGCGAGCTCGCCGTCGCGCTCGACTCGCTGCTCGCCGCGGCGCCCCGCCTCGGCCGGAGCGATGCCTACCGGTATGACGTCGTCAATCTCACCCGCCAGCTCCTTGGGCAGCTCGGCCTGCCGAAGGTGAATGCGGTGGAGGCGGCCTTTACCGCCGCCGATACGGCCGGGCTCCGCCAGGCGGAGGCGGGGGTCCTCGGCCTCCTCGCCGACCTCGACGAGCTGGTCGGCACTCGGGAGGAGTTCCTGCTCGGCCGCTGGGTGGAATCGGCCAGGCGATGGGGCACGAACGGGCAGGAGCGGGCGCTGTACGAATGGAACGCGCGGAACCTCATCACGCTCTGGGGCCGGAAGTGTACCGAGGGGGAGAACGACGACCTCAATCTCTATGCCTACAAGGAATGGCAGGGGATGTTCAGCGGCTACTTCGCCCCTCGCTGGAGCGCCTTCTTCGAGCGGCTCAACCGGTCGCTGGCGACGGGGACGCCGTTCGACCGGGCGCCGTTCGCCGCCGAGTCGTGCCGATGGGAGCAGGGGTGGTCGGAACGGCACGACGTCTTCCGCACGGTGGCGCAGGGGGACCCGATCGGCGTGTCGCGGCGGCTGCTGGAGAAGTACCGGGGGGAGATGGAGTCGAGCCTGAACCCGAACCCCGGGCACTAAGCACCAGGCACCAGGCACTCGGAACCCGGAACTCGGAACCCGGAACTCGGAACTTCCGAGGGGCATGGAGGAAACGCCATTTAGGGGTAGATTCCCACCCTTCGCTGGGCGATCCCGTTTCCCGCAACCTCCCGCTTTCCATGCATCACGAAACCGTTTCGTGGCACAGTCCCTTGCTCGGGCGCACCATGGCCATGCAGGTCATCGGTCATGCCGGTGCCCGTGTCATCGTCTTTCCGACCAGCATGGGCACCCAGGCGGAGTGGCCGGACCGCCGGATGCACCTCGTGCTGCAGGATCACATCGACAACGGCTGGATCCAGCTCTACTGCGTCGACCAGCCGCATCACGAGAACTGGGGCAATGATGCGGTGAGTCCGGGCCACCGGGCCTGGAGCCACATCCAGTACTACCGCTATATCCAGGAGGAAGCGCTCCCCTTCACGGCCTGGAAGAACCCGAACCCCTTCGTGATCGCCACCGGCGCCAGTCTCGGCGCCAGTCATGCGATGAACTTCGGGCTCAAGTACCCGGAGTCGGTCGGGCGCATCCTCGCGATGAGCGGCCTCTACGACATGACCCGGATGCTCGGCGGCTATTCCGACCAGAACGTCTACGCCGTCAACCCGATGGCGTTCATGCGGAACGAGCACGACCCGCGTCGCCTCGAGGCGTTTCGCCGCCAGGACATCATCATGGCGATCGGCCGCGAGGACCCGATGTACCAGAACAACATCGAGTTCTCGAGCCTGCTCTGGAGCAAGGGGATCGGGAATGCGCTGCGGGTGTGGGACGGGAATGCCCACGACTGGCCCTATTGGGAAGTGATGATCCGGATCTACCTCCGAGGACACGACTGATGACGAAGCGCGTGGGCCTGCTGGTCGGGCGCGAGTGGTCCTTTCCGCCGGCGTTCATCGACGAAGTGAACCGCCGCAACGAAGGGGTGGTGGCCGAGTTCGTGTCGATCGGCGCCGTGGCGATGGACCAGCCCTGCCCCTATGACGTGATCGTGGACCGGATCTCCCACGAGGTGCCGTTCTACCGCACCTACCTCAAGCAGGCCGTCCTCGAGGGGTGCGCGGTGGTCAACAACCCCTTCATGTGGACCGCCGACGACAAGCTCTTCGGCGCCGCGCTGATCACCAAGCTCGGCCTCGCGAGCCCGAAGACCCTGGTGCTGCCCAACAAGGAGTACATCCCCGGGATCGTGCCGCAGGAGAGCCTCCGCAACATGCAGCTGGTCGACTGGGAGGGGATCGCCCGGGACATCGGCATGCCCTGCATCCTCAAGGATGCGCACGGCGGCGGCTGGCGCGACGTCTATGTGTGCCATTCGCTCGACGAACTGATCCGCAATTACGATCAGTCCGGGCTCCTCACCATGATCGTGCAGGAGTTCATCCAGTTCGAGCAGTTCGTGCGCTGCATGTGCCTGGGCCAGGAGGAGATCCTGGTGATGCAGTACGACCCGAAGCAGCGGCGCTACATCGTGGATCAGGACTACCTCGCTCCCGAGCTCCGGGACCGGGTGGTGCGCGACTGCCGGACCATCGTGAAGGCGCTCGGGTATGACATGAATTCGATCGAGTTCGCGATCCGGGACGGAGTCCCCTACGCGATCGACTTCATGAACCCCGCCCCGGACATGGACATCTACTCGCTCACGCCGCCCTACTTCGAGTGGGTCGTGACCCACATGGCCGACATGGTCATCCGCCTCGCCAAGGGAGGACGGCGCCAGGTGGTGGAGTCGGGGTGGGCGGGGCTGTTCGCTTCGAGCAGAAAGGGCTAAGAGTACCGAGTTCCGAGTACGACTGTCTGGAACTTGGAACCCGGAACTCGGAACCCGGAACTCGGAACTATGAACACCGCAATCGAGATCTATCACGAGCTGCTGGCACAGGGCGATGTCGCTCAGGCCTCGCACGAGATGCTGGAGGAGCAGCTCCGCCGCCGCCACATGGTCTTCGGCGAGCGGCCGCTCTGCACCGTCCTCCGTCCGCGCTTCTTCACGCCAGACCAGTACCGTCTGCTTGGGAGCCGCATCGGCCGCCTGATGAGTGCCTTCATGCGGGCGCACGAGGCGGCGATGGCGGACCCTGCGCTCCGGGCCCAGTTCCGGCTGGCTGAGTGGGAGGAGCCGCTGGTGCTCGCCGATCCCGGCTTCCGGCATCCGAGTCCGCATGGCCGGCTCGACTGCTTCCAGGTGGACGAGACCGGGGTCCTGGCGCTGACCGAGTACAACGCCGAGACGCCGGCGGGGGCGGGCTACAACGATCTGCTGGCCGATTCGTTCGCCGCGATCCCGGTGATGCGCGCCTTCCGGCAGCGCTACGACGTGCGTCCCATTCCCTCGCGGCCCGGCGTCGCGACGGTGGTGCTGGATGCGTGGAAGGAATTCTCGGGGCGGTGGCAGGGACCGCGGATCGCGATCGTGGACTGGAACGACGTGCCGACCCTGAGCGAATTCGACATCTTCAAGGCCTACTTCGAGTCGCTCGGCCTCGAGACCGTCATCGTCGATCCGCGGACGATGGAGTACCGCGGCGGCAAGCTCTACGGCCGCGGCGCGCCGGTCGACCTGATCTACAAGCGGGTCCTGATCAATGAGCTGATCGAGCGGGAAGGGGTCGATCATCCCATCGTGCGGGCGGTGAGGGACCGCGCGGTCTGCATGGTGAATCCGTTCCGCTGCAAGCTGCTGCACAAGAAGGCGAGCCTCGCCGTGCTCTCCGACGAGCGGAACGCCGGGCTCTTCTCGGCCGAGCAGCGGGCGGCGATCACGGAGTTCATTCCCTGGACTCGGCTGGTCGAGGCCCGGCATACGATGCTGCGCGGGGAGCGGGTGGACCTGCTCCCGTACATCGAGTCGCACCGGGAGCGGCTGGTGCTCAAGCCCAACGACGACTACGGCGGGGCGGGCGTCGTGCTGGGCTGGACGGTGACGCCGGACGAGTGGCGGATCGCGCTGGCGCGTGCCCTGGCGGAGCCGTACATCGTGCAGGAGCGGGTCGTCATCCCCTCCGAGCCATATCCGAGCGTGGTGGACGGCACCCTCCACGTGGTGGACCGGATGCTGGACACGGCTCCCTTCGTGCTGGGCGGCACCGCCGTGGATGGCTGCCTGACGCGGCTCTCCACCGCCGCGCTGCTCAACGTGACGGCCGGCGGCGGGAGCACGGTGCCCTGCTTCGTCGTGGAGCCGAGATCCTAGCCGCACCCGCCGGGGGCGATCCCCCGGTGAGCCATTGCTGATGTTTCGCCCTGTCCCAAACCTTCAGGATCCCTGATGAAGCCGCCCAGCCTGACGATCGGTGTCGAGGAAGAGTACCAGATCATCGACCCCGAGACCCGCGAGCTCCGCTCCTACATCACCGAAATCCTCAAGGAGGACTCGCTGGTGCTCGGCGAGGTAAAGCCGGAGCTGCACCAGTCGATGGTCGAAGTCGGCACCAAGGTCTGCCACCATCCCTCGGAGGTCCGGAGCGAGCTCGTCCGGCTCCGCCGGCTGGTCATGGACCTCGCCGCCAAGCAGGGGCTCAAGGTGCTGGCGGCCGGGAGTCATCCCTTCTCCTCGTGGCTCGAACAGAAGATCACGCCGCTCGACCGCTACATCGGCGTGAAGGAGGATCTCCAGGAGCTGGCCCAGCGGCTGCTGATCTTCGGGACCCATGTGCACATCGGGATCGAGGACCGGGAGTTCCTGATCGATGCGATGAACGTGTCGCGCTACCTCCTGCCGCACGTGCTGCTGCTCTCCACGAGCTCGCCCTTCTGGATGGGGCGGCAGACCGGGCTCAAGAGCTACCGGAGCATCGTCTTCCGCGACTTCCCCCGGACCGGCATTCCCCGGACGCTGCACTCCTGGTCGGAGTTCGAGCAGCTCGTCGGCACCATGGTCGACACCAAGTGCATTCCGAACGCCTCGAAGATCTGGTGGGACGTGCGGCCGAGCTGGAGCTATCCGACCCTTGAGTTCCGGATCTGCGATGTCTGCACCCGGGTGGACGAGGCGGTCTGCATAGCGGCGATCTTCCAGGCGATCATCTTCAAATTGTGGAAGCTGCGCCGCGACAACCTGACATTCCGGGTATATCCCGCGGCGCTGATCGACGAGAACAAGTGGCGCGCGATCCGCTACGGGCTCGACGGCAAGCTGATCGACTTCGGCAAGAACGAAGAGCGTCCGGCCCGCGAGCTGATCCGCGAAATGATCGAGTGGTTCCTGGGCGACGTCCTCGACGAGCTGGGGACCCGCAAGGAGGTCGAGTACGCCTACAAGATCTTCGACGAGGGGACCAGCGCCGATCGGCAGATCGCGAAGTTCAAGGAGACGGGGGACATGCGGGCGGTGGTCGACCAGCTCGTACGGGAGACCGCGGAAGGGGTGGTCTAGTTCCGGGTTCCGAGTGCTTGGTGCGTGGGGCTTGGGGCACAATCCCGTGAAGTCCCCTTGAAGGAACCTTATTCCCGGGTTGGCGTTAGCCACTAGGTGGCAGGAATGCCGACACGCTACCTTTGTAGCACGAGTATTGCTAGGATCTCGACCGGAATTGGTTCACTCGGAACTCGGAACCCGGAACTCAACACTGATGTCCTACCGCCCGGTCATCGGGGTCACGACCCAGACCCTCCACGCCATCGACGGGATCCCGGCTGCCCTGCCGGAGTCCTGGGTGATGAATCAGCGGTACTTCCTCGCAGCCACCATCGTGGGCGGGGTACCGTGGATGATTCCATTGCTCGATGACGACGAGGACACGCTGCGGGAGATCTACGACCGGCTGGACGGGATCCTGATCCCCGGCGGCGTGGACATGGACCCGGCGACCTTCGGGGAGCCGCGCCATCCGAAGCTGGGCGCCCTGGACCCGGCCCGCGACCGGGTGGAGCTGCAGCTCACCCGCTGGGCCATTGAGGACCGCAAGCCGATCCTCGGCCTCTGCCGTGGCATCCAGGTGATGAACGTCGCCTTCGGCGGGACTCTCTACCAGGATCTCGCCGCCCAGGTCCCCGAGTCGATCAAGCACGACTACTTCCCGACCGCGGGCTTCGAGCGGGATCACCTCGCGCACGAGGTGTCGCTGGCCAAGGGGAGTCGGCTGCTGGCGCTGATGGAGAAGCCCAAGCTGCTGGTCAACAGCATGCACCATCAGGGGATCAAGACGCTGGCGCCAGAGCTGATGCCGGCGGCGATCGCGCCGGACGGGCTGGTCGAGGCAATCGAGCGGGACGGCGATCACTTCATGGTCGGGGTGCAGTGGCATCCCGAGATGTTCGAGATGACCGATCCCCACACCCGGCATCTCTTCCGCGCCTTCATCGCCGCCGCCCGGAAGTACCACGACGGTCACTGACGCCGGCCCGGCTTCAGCCCGGGCTGGTATGCTCCGTCACGAAGCCCATCCGTCCCGCCAGCTCCGCCATTCCCGGATCATCGACGTCACCAGCCCGCCAGATGCGATAGAAAGTCGTCTGCGCATCGAAGGGCACCGCCTGGCCGAGCTGCTCCAGCAGACGGAGCAGCTCGAGCACGTCCCGCCGGGCCTGCTCCCCGCGATCCGCCGCCAGCTCCGCGACGTGGCGATGCAGCGCGCGGCGAACCACGGGCCGGAGCTCGTCGCCGCGATCGAGCGCGGCCCGCTCCTGGGCGGAAAGAAGCCGCGCCAGGGTCTCGCCGCGCAGCACCTCGGCGATGGCGTCGCGCTGGCGCTCGGGAAGCTCGGCCAATGGGAAGGCAACGGGCGAGTCGAGCAGCGCTGAGCGCACCGTCGCGAGGATCGAGAGGTGATTGCGCTCGAGCGTCACGGACATGTTGTAGGAACGTCCGGTGCGCCGGTTGGTGAGGTGCAGCTCCCCATTCTGCCCCTCAAGCAGCCAGGCCAGGCTGGTCGCCGCCTCCGGGGCGAAGTGGAGCGCCGCGGTGAGCCCGGCAGCGATCCGCGCCGGCGGTGGCTGATGCGGCCGCGCGCTGGACAGGTAGATGTCGCGCCCGGTGCCGAGGGTCCGCACGTTGCTCTCGGCGGGGGCCAGCCGCCGGGTGAAGCCCTCCTCGAGCATGTGCGCCTCGGCGCCGCCCAGCGCGATCACCCAAGCGGCGTAGCGGAGCACCTGCAGCGGCTCGAGCCCGCCGATGTCATCGAAGAACCAGGCGCAGCTGGTGAGCGTCCTGAGCGCACCCCGTTCCATCTCCAGGAGCTCCCCGGCACGGGTCAGCGCCTCAGGCGCCAGCTCTGGCTTCGCCGCCCCGTGGACATAGGCGCGCACCGCCTCGGGCCCCGCGCCGATCACGCTGCCATACCCGGCGAGGGCCGCATCCGGGTCCTGGAACAGCGCGGGGGCATCGCGGTCATACAGCGCGTGGCACGACTCCGTCAGCCAGCTCACGGCCTCGCGGAGCGGCGCCCGCCAGCGCTGGTTGGTGGGCTGATCGTACGCCATGCGGCAGCCGCAGTCGCTCCGCCACCGCTCCACCCCGTGGATGCAGCTCCAGGCGCTCGGCGCGACCAGACGTACTTCCTGTTCGGCGCCATGCCGGTTGAGAAACGAAGCGAAGTTCTCGATGACGATCCCCGGCTCCTCCTTCATCCGCTCGAGCGTCATCGCCAGCGCCATCTCCCCGAAGTGATGATGGTGGCCATAGGTCTCCCCGTCGGTGGCGACGGAGACCAGGGCCGGGGGAAGACCGTCGTCCGGTGTGGCGAGGAGCCGCATCGACCAGCTCATCGCATCACGCACCAGCGGTCCGAAGGCGACGTCGTGGCTGATGCCGCCATCGTAGACGAAGACTGCGATGTAGCGGCCGGAGAGGGTGCGCACCAGCCCGGGCAGCCCTCGGGCGGGGACGGGGTCCACCTGGTGCGGCGCGAGGATCGTGAACTGGATGCCCTCGAGGGCGAGCACATCGAGGGTCTCCTCGTCCACCGCCGTCTCGGGGAGCCACATCCCCTCGGGGTCGCGCCCGAAGCGGCGGCGGAAGTCGGCGATGCCCCAGCGGACCTCGGTGACCTTCTCCCGCCGGGTGGAGAGCGGAAGGATCGCGTGGTGATAGGGCATGGCGACGGCGTTGCCGTAGCCGAGACGCGCGCGGCTCAGCCGGTCGGCGTCCAGGACCGCCTGATAGGTGTCAGGCGCGGCGCGCTCCATCCACTCGAGCAGCGTGGGCCCGAAGTTGAAGCTCAGCCACTCGTAGAGATTGACCATCCGCGCGATCCGCCCGCCGGGCCCGGGCAGCCGTGCCGAGGCCACCGCCCGATAGCATTCCTGCTCGATCCGGTCGTTCCAGTCGTGCGCCGGCGCCGCGGTCGGCTCCGACTCGACCTCATCGAGCCACGGGTCCTCCCGGGGCGGCTGATAGAAATGGCCGTGAATGACGATCGAGCGTGGCAGGGTCATCGGGGAGAGATCCGGGCTATTCACCGGTCGAGCCGAGCAGGTCGTGGGGCGTGGCCCGCATGGCGGACCAGGCGGGCTCCGTGGCGCCGGCGACGGTCACGGCCAGCAGCACGAGGGCATAGGGAAGCAATGCGGCACCGTCGAGCGGGGCGAGCCCGGTGATGAGATCGGGCAGTGCGCCCCAGAGCGCCGGACCGAACCACAGGCCGAGCAGGAGGCCACCGGCCCCGACGCCGGCCGCGCGGAACAGGATGATCGTGCCGAGCTGCCACCGCCGCGCCCCGACGGCGCGCCGGAGACCGAACTCGGGCCAGGTCGAACGGACCCAGATCCGCATGAGCGAGAAGAGCCCCGTCGCCGCGATCAGCAGCATCGCCCACCCCTGCATGCGGAGCACATTCCCGAACCACTGGAGCGGCGCCAGCTCCGCGGCCACGAGCGAGGCCTCGGTCACGGTTCCGCCCTCCCGCGCGTGTCCGCTGATGACATCGGAGACCAGTCGGCTTGGATCACCCGGCCGCGCGCCGGATGCGGGCTGCCGGAGCAGCAGGTCCACGTTTCCCGCGGGATGCTGGAGGATGCTCAGGTAGATGGCGTACTTCGGCAGGGTGCCTCCACCGAAGCCGGCGGGGGCGACGTCGTCCACGACACCGACGACGGTGTACCAGTCGCGGGGGTCGTCGGCGACCTGCAGGGTGCGGCCCAGCGCCTCGCCTGACTGGAAGTGGTCCCGTGCGAGCGAGCGGCTCACCACGGCGACCTTGGCGCTTCCCCAGCGATCGGCGCTGCTGAAGCGGCGTCCCTCGAGCAGCGGAATGCCCAGCGCGAGGAAGCTGTCGGCGCTGACGAACTGGTGCACCACGATCGGCTTCCGCCACCGGATGGGGAGACCTCCCTCCGTGCACTCGCCGCAGTCGGTGGTCGCGTGCGCGACGGTGCCGAGACCGGTGATCGCGCCGGCGCTGGTCAGGCTCACGGTGCCGAGTTCGGGATGCCGGCCGAGCCGGGTCAGGATCTCCTCGTAGCCGCGGGCGCGGGTGGCGAGATCGCTGGCGCTCGCGTCGAGCTGGAAGACCGGATCGTGGCGCCCGGTCACCGTGCCGGAGTGCGTGGCGTAGCGGATCAGCGTGCCGCCGGCCGCGAGCACGATGAGGCAGAGCCCGAGCTGCAGCAGGATCGGCACGAAGAGGGCGAGCGGCTTCGATGCCGATTCGTCGATCCGCTCCCGGCGCGCGAAGATGACCGGCAGCAGGATCCCGCCCACCACCAGCAGCGCCACGGCGATGGCCAGCGCCAGCCCCGGGGCGGGGCTGGCAGGCGCGATGGCCCCGGGCCAGCGCTGCCTCGCGACGGACGTTGCGGTCACGCCGAGGATGCCGCCGATCAGGAGGACGGTCGCTCCGAGCGAGGCGCCTTCGACGAGCGCTGCCGCAGTGAGGGCGCGGCGCGACGCGCCAACTGCGCGGCGGACGGCGACCTCGCCCTCACGCGCGAGGGCCCGTGCGCCCGAGAGGGTAAGCAGCGAAACCGCCGCGATGACGAGCGTCGCGACGGTGGAGACGAGCAGCAGGTTGAAGAAGAAGCCGACGGCGGCGCTGCGGATGTCGGCGGGGCTCTGCGCGGCGCTGCTCCACGGGAGTCCAAGGTCGGCGCCGCGCGCCAGGGCGAGGCCGAGCCGGGTGGAGAGGGCGCCATCGCGATAGCGGGAGAGGGCCGCCACCGGCAGCGTGGCGGCAAGCGCCAGCGCGGCGGTGACCCCGAGAAGGATCGCGGTGCCGCGGTACATCCGGAATCCGTCGCGTGCCGCTGTTCCGGCCACGGCGAGCGCGTGCTGCCACCGCCGCCCGCGTTCCTCGTGCTGCAGAGTCCGAGCCGTCACCAGGCGCCCGTCCGAAACCCGCTAGACCGAGAGCGCGCGGCTGCCTGACAGCGCGGCGCGGACGGCATCGAGCACATTGGGGAACACATGATCCTGCACCCAGAGCTCCTCGGCCCGGGCCTGGGCGGCGGCGAGGTTCGGCGCGCCCGGCGCGAGGGCGGAGAGCAGGAACTCGGCCTCTTCGCAATGCTCGGTGAATCGCTTGATCGCGTAGTCGGTCACGGCGCCGGTGGAGATGATGAACTGCCAGTCGGAGCCCATCGCGAGCAGCATTTCGCGCGCGGCCTGGGCCAGTACGGGCTGCAGGGCGGGGGTGTCGAGCGCCGCACCGGCGTGTTCCCAGAAGCTCTCCTCGATGGCCCAGAGGCGCGGCCAGGTCCACTTGGTCTCGTCGTTGAGCCACATGCTGAAGTCGCCGTTGGCTCCCCACGAACCCTGCGTGAGGTGGATTCCCCGGCCCGACGGCGTGTGGGCGAGGTGGTCGCGCGCGGTGGTGCCGTGCACGACCGGATTCACGCTCAGCGCGCGATAGACCTGCTCGAGGAAGTCCACCCCCTCGTGCCACCAGTGACCGAAGAGCTCGGTGTCGAACGGCACGGCGATGAGATCCTCGGCCGGCTTCTTCCCGCCGGGGTTCGCCGCCGCGCGCTCCGCCGCAATCCGGCCGAGCAGGCTCACGAAGTGCCGCGCGTGCACGCCGGCGCGCTCGACCGCGTGGCTCGGGTCGTAGGGCTGCTTGTCGCCGAGGTCGGAGCCGGGCGCGCTCACCCGCCAGTACTTGAGGCCACCGGGCCAGCGGATCTTGTGGAACTCGAGATACCACTCGTCGCCGGGATACCCTTCCTGGCGGCTCCAGACCTGGCGCGACGCGAGCGGATCGCGGATGAAGGCGGAGACCGGTGTCGCACCGCGTGCGCCCGCGACGCGATAGGCGCGGTAGGGAGAGTTCCTGACCTCCGCGTCATCCGCAGGGCCGCCCTCGGCGCCGTAGAGCTTGAAGGCGTGTCCCGCCGCCGCGAGGTGGCTGTCCACGAAGAAGTACTTGAAGCCGGCGTCGGCCACATGCTCCTCGATGCCGCGCCGCATCGGGCGGCGGGGCGCCTCGGGCAGCGGTGCCCAGGGGCCGCGGGGGCGATAGGCGCACTCCGGCAGCCAGAGGCCGTCCGGGTCGCGACCGAAAATGCGGCGATGCTCTGCGCGCCCCAGGCCGAGTTGCAGCCGGATGCTCTCGTCGCGGGCGAGCAGCGGCAGGAAGCCGTGGGTGGCGCCGCTCGAGATCAGCTCGATCTGCCCGGCCTCTTCGAGCTGGCGGAAGGCGCTTGCGAGGTTGCCGCCGGTGCTCCGGAACAGGGTGCGGAGGCCGAGGAGATGGCTCTTCCAGAAGCGGGCGAGCGGAATCAGGTGCTCGTCGCCGGTGGAGGGGAGGGACTCCTCGGATTCGTCGCAGGTCTTCAGCCGCTGGGTGAAGTAGGCCTCGAGCTCGGCCGCGAAGACCGGGCTTTCGAGCTGATTGGCGAGGATCGGCGTGATGCCGATCGTCAGCGGGGTCGCGACCGCTTCCACCTTCAGGCGACGCAGCGCCGAGAGCAGCGGAAGGTAGGTGTCGATCGCGGCCTCGGAGATCCAGTCGCTGCCGTGGGGCCAGCGGCCGTGATTGAGGACGTAGGGCAGGTGGCTGTGGAGCGCGAGCACGAAGTCCATGGGGCGCTCCTTCACGAGACGGCCGGATGCGCGAGGATTCGGCGGTAGACGTCCATGTACTTCTCGGCCGAGCGGGCCCAGCTGAAGTCCTTCGCCATCGCATTCCCCATCAGGTGCTCCCAGGCGCTGGTGTCGTGATAGCGGTCCATCACGTGCCGCGACACGCGCAGGAGATCCTCGGAAGAGTATTCGTCGAAGAGGAAGCCGGTGGTGCCATCCTCGATCGTGTCGGCCAGTCCGCCGACCCGGCGCGCCAGCGGGATCGCGCCATAGCGTTCGGCGCGGAGCTGGGCGAGACCGCAGGGCTCGTAGAGCGAGGGCATGAGGTAGATGTCGGCGCCGGCCATCAGCCGGTGCTCCAGCCGCTCGGAGAAGCCGAGGTGGACGCTGATCCGGTCGGGCCAGCGGGCCTCGTACATCTTGAGCATCGCCTCGTACTTCGCCTCGCCGGTGCCGAGGAAGATGAACTGCGCCTCGAGCATGAAGAGGGTGTACTCGCCGGTGATCAGCTCGAGCCCCTTCTGGTGCGTCATCCGCGCCGTCATCGCGAAGAGCGGGATCCGGCGCCGCTGCGGCAGGCCGAAGCTCCGCTGCAGCGCCGCCTTGCAGCGCCACTTGCCGGCGAGGTCGTCGGCGGTATACGTCGAGGTGATGTGCGGATCGGTGGCGGGATTCCACTCGTTCATGTCGATCCCGTTGACGATGCCCGTGAACCGGTCGCCTAACGAGACAAAGACGTCGTGGAGGCCGAAGCCGCCGACCGGCGTCCGCAGCTCATGCGCGTGGGTCGGGCTGACGGTCGTCGCCGCGTCGGCGAACTTGAGCCCGCCCTTGAGCAGGTTGAGCTTGTCGTGCCACTCGAGGTACTCGTAGGTGAAGTACTCCCACGGGAGCCCGATCTCCGGCATGCCGGAGGGAGCGAAGTGCCCCTGGAAGCCGGCGTTGTGCACCGTGATCACGGTGCGGATGCCGCGCGCGAAGGGCTGGTCCCGGTGGTAGGTCCGCAGGTACACCGGCGCGAGCGCCGTGTGCCAGTCGTGGCAGTGGAGGATGCAGGGCGTGCGGGTGATCCGCGGCAGCAGCTCGAGCGCGGCGCGGCAGAAGAACGCCCAGCGCTGCAGGTTGTCGGGATAGTCCATCCCCGACTCCCCATACAGGCCGGCCCGGTCGAAGTAGGAGTGCTCGATGCAGTAGATCTTCGGCTTCCCCGGTTCGGTCGGGATGCGGAAGAGCCGCGCCTCCTCGTACCGGGGGCCCACCTGCACGTGGAACGGGCCGGCGACCCGCTCGAGCGCAGGTGCCGCGCTGCGCACCGAGCGGTGCAGGGGGATGACCACCGCGACGGGAATGCCCGCGGCGGCCTGGTTCGCGGAGAGCCCCGCGACCGCCTCGGCGAGTCCGCCGGTGCGGGCCAGCCAGCCGTACTCCGCCGCGAGGTGGACGATGCCGATCGGTCCGCCTTCGGTCAGGCCGAGGCCCGGGTCGGCTACCCGGTGATCGCCGGTCTGGCGGTTCTCAGAGCGGTGGGACACTCGAAGGTGCCTCCCCTCGCATCGCCGGGGCGTAATACCCGTTGACGTAGTCCTGCACCATCCGGCGCCCGCTGAAATGCGCCCCCGCCTGCATGATCGCGTATTTCATCCGCCGGATCCACTCGATCGGCAGGCCGCGGGCATCGCGCTTGTAGTACATCGGCACGATTTCCTGCTCCAGCAGATCGTAGAGCCGGTCGCGATCGACGTGGTCCGCGTCCTCACCCGGCTGCGCGGTGGGGACCGCCCAGCCGTTCTCGCCCGTGTAGCCCTCGGCCCACCAGCCGTCGAGGGTCGAGAGCTGCGGCACGCCGTTGAGGCCGGCCTTCATCCCGCTGGTCCCACACGCCTCCAGCGGCACGCGCGGCACGTTCAGCCAGAGATCCACGCCCTGCACCAGCCGGTGGGCCAGGTGCATCTCGTAATCCTCGATGAACGCGACCCGGCCCTCGAGCCGGGGGTCGCGGGTGAAGGCATACACCTGCTGCAGCACTTCCTTGCCGGGGGCGTCCTCGGGGTGTGCCTTGCCCGCGAAGATGATCTGCACCGGTCGCCAGGTGTTCACCAGCAGGTCGTGCAGCCGGTCGAAGTCGCTGAACAGGAGGGCGGCGCGCTTGTACGTCGCAAAGCGCCGCGCAAAGCCGATGACGAGCGCATCGGGGTTGAGCAGGGTGCCGGCCCCGACGACGTGGGCGGCCTCCTTCCAGCGATCCGCCCAGCGGCGTCGCGCCTCCTCGCGGATGTAGGCGAGGAGGCCGTGCTTCATGTCGTTGTGCGCGTCCCACAGCTCCCGGTCGTCGATCGCGAGCACCGAGTTCCAGAGCGACTGCTCGTCGCTCAGCTCGAGCCAGCCCTCACCGAGATGATGGTCGAGCACGGTGAGCATCTTGCTCGCCATCCACGTCGGCAGGTGGACGCCGTTGGTCACCGCGCCAATCGGCACCTGGTCGGCCGGCAGCGACGGCCAGAGCGAGTTCCAGATCTCGCGAGAGACCTCGCCGTGCTTCTTGGCGACACCGTTCACCCGTCCCGAGAGGCGGATGGCGGTCGCCGTCATGTGGAAGAGCGGGTAGTTGTCCTCGGGGTGATGCCCGATCCGCAGGAAATCCTCCGCGGAAATTCCCAGCTCGTCCCACACCGGTCCGGCGCACGCCTTCACCTGTTCGGTGTCGAAACGATCGTGGCCCGCGGGCACGGGGGTGTGGGTCGTGAAGATGCTCCGGTTGCGCACCTGGGAGACCGCCTCGGCGTAGGGCACGCCATTGGTGGTCATCTCCCTGAGACGCTCGATGAGCATGAACGCCGCGTGGCCCTCGTTGGCATGCCAGGCGGCGGGCTCGACCCCGACCGCACGGAGCACCCGCACGCCACCGACGCCCAGGATCCACTCCTGCCGCAGGCGCATGTCCGGTCCGCCGGCATACAGCTTGGCGGAGAGATCGCGCTCGTCGGGGTCGTTCTCCTCGAGGTTGGTGTCGAGGAGGTACACCGGCACCCGGCCCACCAGCATGCGCCAGGCGCCCACATAGACGGGGCGGCCGAAGGTGCGCACGATCGTCAGGTATGGCTCGCCCGCGGGGCCGAGCATCCGCTCGAGCGGGGTGGACTCGATGTCGAACTTCACATCGCTGTCCTCCTGCCAGCCGTCGATGCGCAGCCGCTGGTCGAAGTACCCCTTCATGTAGAACAGCCCGACGCCCACCAGCGGCAGCCCGAGGTCGGAGGCCGACTTCAGGTGGTCGCCCGCGAGGATGCCGAGGCCGCCGGAGTAGATCGGCACCGAATTGTGCAGCCCGAATTCGGCGCAGAAATAGGCGACCGGTCGTGTCAGGGTCGGATAGTGCCGCTGGTACCAGGTGTTGGGGCTGTTGAGCGCGCGGCTCGCGGCATCCATCACCCGGTCATAGAGCACCAGGAAGCCGGGATCGCTCGCACAGACGGCGAGGCGGGCCGGGTCCGCCCGGCGCAGCAGCTCCAGCGGATTGTGCTTGGTGAGATGCCAGAGCGGTTCGTCGACTCGGCGGAAGACCGCCCTCGCGTCGGTGGACCAGCTCCACCAGAGGTTGGAGGCCAGGGCGGCGAGGCCCTCGATTCGGGGCGGCAGATACGGGATGCGGACGCGGGGTTGGCTCATTGCACTCGCAGGTGGACCGGGGCGCGGACTGGCAGGGGGGAAGCTACTCAGAATCGGGAGGGGGCGAAACCCGCCCAGGGTGATAAAGCCCTCATCAATGACAGGCGGCCGGACGCGGCGGTAAGCCCTTGCCGGACCAAGCGAAAGGCCCTGCCGACGCACTCGCCGGCAGGGCCGATCAGTGGGGTGGCCCGGGTCGTAATTAGTGCTTCAGGGGTTTGAACTTCACCCGGTGCGGCTGATTGGCGTCCTGGCCCTTCCGCTTCTTGAAATCGGCAGCGTACTCCTGGTAGTTGCCTTCATACCAGACGACTTCGCTGTCCCCCTCGAAGGCGAGGATGTGGGTGGCGACGCGGTCGAGGAACCAGCGGTCGTGGCTGATCACCACTGCGCAGCCCGCGAAGCTCAGCAGGGCGTCCTCAAGGGCCCGGAGCACATCGACGTCGAGGTCGTTGGTCGGCTCGTCGAGGAGCAGCAGGTTGCCGCCGCTCTTCAGCAGCTTCGCCATGTGCACCCGGTTCCGTTCGCCGCCGGAGAGGTCCTTGACCTTCTTCTGCTGGTCGGAGCCGCGGAAGTTGAAGCCGGCGCAGTAGGCCCGGGCGTTCACCTTGCGGGTGCCGAACAGCATCTCGTCCTGGCCGCCGGAGATCTCCTCGTAGACGCTCTTGGTGCCGTCGAGGGAATCGCGGCTCTGGTCCACCCACGCGATCTTGACCGTCTTGCCGATGGTGAGCTCGCCGCCGTCCGGCGTCTCCTTGCCGGCGATCATCTTGAACAGCGTCGTCTTGCCGGCGCCGTTGGGGCCGATGATCCCGACGATGCCGCCGCGCGGCAGGGAGAAGCTGAGGTTCTCGAACAGCAGCCGGTCGCCGTAGCCCTTGCTCAGGTTCTTGGCGACCACCACCTCGTCACCCAGCCGCTCGGGGACGGGGATCAGGATTTCGACCGAGCCCTCGCTCTGCTTCTCCGACTCGGCCCGCATCTCCTCGTAGCGCGCGATGCGCGCCTTGCTCTTCGCCTGCCGCGCCTTGGGGCTCAGGCGCACCCACTCGAGCTCGCGCGCGAGGGTCTTCTGCCGCGCCGAGGCCTGCTTCTCCTCGGTGGCGAGCCGCTTCTGCTTCTGATCGAGCCAGCTCGAGTAGTTGCCCTCCCACGGGATGCCGGCCCCGCGGTCGAGCTCGAGGATCCACTTGGCGACGTTGTCGAGGAAGTACCGGTCGTGGGTGATCGCGACGACGGTACCGGGGAAGTTCTCGAGGTACTTCTCGAGCCACGCCACCGACTCGGCGTCGAGGTGGTTGGTCGGCTCGTCGAGGAGCAGCATGTCCGGCTGCTCGAGGAGGAGCCGGCAGAGCGCCACGCGCCGCCGCTCGCCGCCGGAGAGCTTCGTCACGTCGGCGTCGCCAGGCGGGAGCCGCAGCGCGTCCATCGCGATGTCGAGCTTGTGGTCGAGCTCCCAGGCGCCCAGATGATCGATCTGGTCCTGCAGCCGGCCCTGCTTCTCGAGGAGCTTGTTCATCTCCTCGTCGCTCATCGGCTCGGCGAACTTGTTGGAGATCTCGTTGAAATCATCGAGCAGCTTGCGCACCGCGCGGACGCCGTCCTCGACATTGCCGCGCACATCCTTCGCGGGGTCGAGCTGCGGCTCCTGCGGCAGATAGCCGATGCGGGTGCCCGCCAGCGGCTTCGCCTCGCCGATGAAATCGGTGTCGACTCCCGCCATGATGCGCAGGAGGGTGGACTTGCCCGCGCCGTTCGAGCCGAGGACGCCGATCTTGGCGCCGGGGTAGAACGAGAGGTAGATCCCCTTGAGGATCTCGCGGGAGGGGGGCACGACCTTTCGCAGGTCGCGCATCGTGAAGATGTATTCGCCGGCCATAGGGCGGGGAATATGGGTGGAGACGGGTCGGGTGTGTAGGGGCGACCCCCGAAACGCGAAGAGCGCCCCGACGGGGGCGCCCTTGGTACCGCGTGAGGCCTCGAGCCACGCCGGGCCGGGCCAGTGTCGTGCTACTTGAGGTGCTTGCTCACCAGCTTGGTCATCTCGAACATCGAGACGGTCTTCTTGCCGCCGAACACGGTCTTCAGCGCGTCGTCCGCGTTGATGTTCCGCTTGTTCTTCTTGTCCTGCAGGCCGTTCTTCTTGATGTAGGCCCAGAGCTTCTTGGTGATCTCGGTGCGCGGCACGGCCTTGGAGCCGACCACTTCCGCGAGCGCCGCGCTCGGCGTCACCGGCTTCATAAACGCCGCATTCGGCTTCCGCTTGGTCTTCGCCTTCGTCGCCTTCTTCTTCGTCGCCTTCTTCTTGGTGGCCATCGAGTGCCTCCGCTAGAGGGAAAACGTGCTATCGGCGCGTCTCGAAAGCGGCGCCGTGTCCAGCCAAAGTAAGGGGTTGCCTCCCCTTTGCAAGAGGGAAAACGGCGTTTTTCCCTCTGGGAAGTGTCGTCCGAAGGGGCTATGTTCCCTCGGAAATCACTCTGAGATCCCCGCTATGCGCACGCGCTTCGCTCCGATTGTCCTCTCTGTCGCGCTGCTCGCGCCCCTCGGTGGCGGCCCCTCCCGCCCCCCGGCGACCTGCACCCGCAGCAATGGACTCCTCCTCCCCGACGGGTTCTGCGCCACCGTCGTGACGACCCATCTCGCGGGGCTCAGGCAGATCGCCGTCGCCCCGAATGGCGACCTCTATGCCGCGCTGCAGGACGGCGGTGTCGTGGCGCTCCGGGATGCCAACGACGACGGCCGGGCCGATGTCACGAAATCCGTCTATGACGGCGGCGGCACCGGCATCGCGATCCACGCGGGGCAGCTCTGGTTCGCCCAGAACGACAAGATCCTCCGCTGGGCGCTCACCCCGGGCGAGCTGGTGCCAGGCGGCGCACCGGACGTCGTCGTCGAGGGACTGCCGACGGGTGGTCACACCGCCAAGACCTTCGCCTTTCTCGGCGGCGACACGCTGATCGTCAACATCGGCTCGGCGACCAACAGCTGTCAGTTCGCCGATCGTGCCCGCCGCTCGCCCGGCAAGGATCCCTGTACCGAGCTCGAGGGGCGCGCCGGCCTGTGGCGCTTCAGCACCGCGCGGCTGCACCAGCGGCAGCGCGACGGTGTCCGCTATGCGACCGGACTCCGCAATGCGATGGCGCTCGCGGTGGAACCCGGCACCGGCCGGCTCTACGCGGCGCCGCACGGTCGCGATCAGCTCGGCCAGAACTGGGGCTTCACCGACGAGCAGAGCGCCGAACTGCCGTCGGAGGAGTTCATGCAGGTGGAGGCCGGGGATGACTTCGGCTGGCCCTACTGTTACTACGACTGGCAGCAGAAGCTGCTGGTGCTGGCCCCCGAGTACGGCGGGGACGGCAGAGCGGTCGGCCGCTGCAGCACGAAGAAGAACCCGCTCATCGGCTTCCCCGGGCACTGGGCGCCGATGGCGATCACGTTCTACGCCGGAACCCAGTTCCCGGCGAAGTTCCGCGGCGGCGCGTTCATCGCGTTCCACGGGTCGTGGAATCGCGCCCCGCTGCCGCAGCAGGGCTTCCGTGTGGTCTTCATCCCCTTCGCTGCGCCGGGCCGCCCCGCGGGCGACTACGAGACCTTCGCCACGAGCGAGAAGGGTCCCACCAGCCTCCGTCCCGCCGGGCTCGCGGTCGGGCCGGACGGTTCGCTATACATTGCAGACCAGTCGAGCGGTACGATCTGGCGGATAATGGTGCAGTAGCGGCGAAGCATCCCGCGCCGCCCCGTGATGCCCAGGCTCACTCTCCCCCTCGGAGGAACCGTGCTCAAACCGCTTCTCGCCGCCGCGTGCGCAGCCAGCCTGCTGACCGCGGCACCCACCCCAGTCGAGGCGCAGCAGAAGCCGACGCCGCTCGCCATCGGCGATACGGCGCCCGACTTCACGCTGCCCGCGGCGACCCGCGACGGCATCCTGCCGCTGCCCGCGAAGCTGCGGGACTTCCGGGGACAGACCGTCGTCCTCGCGTTCTTCTACAAAGCCAGGACCGGTGGCTGAACCATTCAAATGGACGCGTACCGTGATCAGTACGCGACGGTGTTCAAGGGCGGGAAGCACGTGGTGCTCCTCGCCATCAGCGTGGATGCTCCGGCGGAACTCGCCTCGTGGGCGAAGGACCGCAACTATCCCTTCCGCTTCCTGAGCGACTCCGGCGGGGTCGTGGGGAAAGGGTACGGGGTGTTCGAATCCGGCTACAAGATGGACAATCGCACGCTGTACGTTGTGGGTCCGGACGGGCGGATCAGCTATGTGGCCGCGCCGTTCCAGGAGATCGACCCGAAGGCCTACGACGACCTGCGGGTCGCCATCGAGAAGGCGTCAGGCAACTGATCGGACGGGGCGGTTAACACCCGCTGCCCGGTGACGTCTCCCTCGTCACCCACTGACTCAGGACAGGACACATGCGTATCACGATGCTGCTGGGCTCGGCACTCTGTCTCCTGCTCGCGGCGGCTCCACTCGCCGCACAGCAGCCGGACAGCGGACGGGCGGAGGTGAGGCAGGACAAGAAAGAGTTGCGCCACGACCGCCGCGACACCCGCAAGGATCGCCGCGACCTCAAGGGCGATCGCCAGGAGACCCGGGAAGACCGGCGCGACCTGCGCGAGGAGCGGCGGGAGGGAGACAGCACCGGGGTGAAGCGCGAGCGGAAGGAACTGCGCAAGGACAAGCGGGACCGCCGTCACGACCGCCGCGACGTCCGCGAGGATCGGGGAGAGAAGCGCGAAGACCGCAAGGATCTGCGCGACGATCGCCGCGACGGCGCAAAGAAGGACAGCACGCGGTAGCATCGGCCGGGCGACTGCCCGATGCCCAACGACCCTCCCGGCCAGTGGCCCGGAGGGTCGTTCGTTTGTCGTCGGCGCGAGGGAGCCTGCCTAGCGCTGCTTCCCCAGCACCCGCGCGACGGCGTTCAGATCGGCCGGGATCGACACCGGCCGGTTCGCGAACCGGGGCGCCGGTTCGGTCTCCTGGTGATAGGTGATCAGGGCCCCGGGGTCCTTGAGCACGTGCCCGGTGAGGATCGCGACGACCCGCTCACCGATCCCGATCACGCCCCGTTCCCGCAGCTGGCGCGCCCCGGCGACGCTGGCCGCGCTCGCCGGCTCGCAGCCGACGCCCGCCGCGTCGATCACGGCTTTGGCCTCGAGGATCTCCGCGTCACTCACCGAAGTCACGACCCCGCTGGTCTCCCGGATCGTGCTGACGGCGCGATCCCACGAGGCCGGATCACCGATCTTGATCGCCGTGGCGACGGTCTCCGCCTTCACCGTGTGCCGGGTCGCGAACCGGTCGGCGAACCCCTTCGCGAAGGGCGCCGCGCCCGCCGCCTGCACCGACGCGATGCGCGGCAGCCGGTCGATCAGCCCCAGCGCCCTGGCCTCGGTCAGCGCCTTGCCGAACGCCGCGGTGTTTCCGAGGTTCCCCGCCGGCAGCACGATCCAGTCAGGCACCTCCCAGCAGAGCTGGTGCAGCAGCTCGAGGACGATCGTCTTCTGCCCCTCGAGCCGCCACGGGTTGATCGAGTTGAGCAGGTAGACGCCGAGTTCGTCGGAGGCCGCCTGCACCAGCCGGAGACAGTCGTCGAAGTCGCCCTCGACCAGCAGCGTCTTCGCGCCGTAGGCGAGCGACTGCGACAGCTTGCCGAGCGCCACCTGCCCGGCGGGCACAAAGACCAGCACCGGCAAGCCCGCATGCGCGCCATAGCTCGCGAGCGCGGCCGAGGTGTTGCCCGTCGAGGCGCACGCGACGGCCGTCGCGCCGATGCGCTTCGCCTGGGTGACGCCGACCGTCATCCCCCGGTCCTTGAAGGAGCCGGTGGGGTTGTGTCCCTCGTGCTTCACCCGGAGGCCCGGCAGACCGGCCCACTCGGCGATCCGGGTCCGCGCGATGAGCGGCGTGTTGCCCTCCGGATGAGTGACCGCATGATCGCCCACCGATGGCATGACCAGTTCGCGATAGCGCCACACCCCGGAGAGGTTCACGTCGTTCCGCTGGCCCCAGCGCTCCTCGAAGAGCCGCTTGAGCGAGGCGCCGTCCTCGGCCGGCGGATCGTGACGGATTTCGAGCAGCCCGCCGCAGTCGCAGCGGGTGCGGGGATCCAGTTCGGTCAGCCGGTCGCCGCATGTGGCGCAGACCTGCATCGACGCCATCAGGTTGCCTCCAGGACGACGGCGCCGGTGTGACTCACCTCGGTCACCCGCGCGGTCGCGGTCACGCCTTCGCCCAGATAGGCGGTCACCATCGCGTCGGCGATGCGCCTGCCGGCCGCGTCGTCAGCCGCGAAGGCGAACGCGGTGGGCCCGCTGCCGCTGATCGAGCAGCCGAGCGCCCCGGCCGCGAGGGCCGCCTGCTTGGCGGCGAGAAATCCGGGGAGGAGCGGCGCGCGCGCCGGCTCGGCGATGCGATCGTCGAGCGAACGGCGGAGCAGGTCGAGATCGCCAGTCGCCAGCGCCAGCACCATGCCCGCCACCTGCGCCGCCTGGAAGACCGCGAGATCGCGCGGCAGTTCGCGCGGCAGCACGGCACGCCCTTCGGCGGTGCGAAGGCGCTGCCCCGGATGCGACACGACGACCCGAAGTCCCCTGGGATAGGGCAACCGTACGTAGTCATACGCGCTGGCGTCGCGGATGAGCACGATGCCGCCGATCAGCGAGGGCAGGATGTTGTCCAGGTGCCAGCCCGCCACGCACGCCTCGGCCGCGAGGGCCGATTCGAGCAATTGCTGTTCGGTGAGGTTGAGCTCGAGCAGGGCGTTGGTCGCGACGGCCCCGGCGACCGCGGAGGCGGCGCTCCCGCCCTGGCCGCCCGAGAGGGGAAGTCCCTTCTCGATCGTCAGCGCGAGTCCCGCGTCCTTCACCCCCGCGAGCCGGAGGGCTGCCTGGGCGGCGAGTGCGGCGGTGTTGGCCCCCGCCTCGCGCGGGAGATCGGGATGCCCGGCATCAAGCACCGTGACTCCAGGCTCGCTGGTCCGCTCGGCGATCACCACGTCGCCGGGGCCCGCGAGCGCCATCCCCATGATGTCGAGCCCGGGGCCGACGTTGCCTACCGATCCCGGCGCGAATGCGCGCACCCGCCGGCCGCTCATCGCCGGGCCAGCGCGAGGACGTCGTTGAGGACGCCCGCCGCCGTGACGACGGGGCCGGCGCCCGGCCCGCGAATCACGAGCGGGTGCTCGCGATACCGGGTCGTGGTGAACACGATCTGGTTGTCCGTGCCCTTGAGCCCCGCGAAGGGGCTGTCGGCACTGACGGCCTGGAGACCGACCCGGAGCCGCCGGGGCGTGACGGTCGCGATGTAGCGCAGCACCTGCCCCTTCTGCTGCGCCACGCGCACCTTCTGCGCGAAGTGATCGTCCCAGCTCGCGAGCCGGGCGAGGAACTGCTTGAGCGGCAGGCCGCGCGCGGTCTCGGGCACGAGCGATTCCGTCACCACCGACGCCGGTTCGCCTTTGAAGCCCATGAGGCGGCCCAGGATCAGCGCCTTGCGCGCCACGTCGGTGCCGGAGAGATCGTCCCGCGGATCGGGCTCGGTGTACCCCGCCTCGATCGCGGCGCCGAGGACCTGGGAGAACTTCTTCCACTTCTCGAGCTCGGAGAGCAGGAAACCGAGGGTGCCGGAGAGGCAGCCCTCGATGGACACCACTTCGTCGCCGGTCTCCACCAGCTTGGCGAAGGTGTCCATCACGGGGAGGCCGGCGCCGACGGTCGCCTCGTGCCGCAGGCGGCGGCCGTGCTGCGCCGCGAGCGTGAACAGCTCCTCCGACTCCTTGCTGCCGGCCGCGAGCGGCTTCTTGTTCGCGAGCACGACATCCATGCCGTGGGTGAGCGCGCCGCGGATCACCGGCGTCGTCTCATCGGCGGTGAGGTCGATCAGCACCGGATGCGACAGCGCGTGCCGCGCCGCGGACTTCACCGCGAACTCGGCGTTCCAGGGCGTCCCCCCTTCCATCGAGCGCAGGGTGTGCCCCTTGGCCTTGTCCCGCGCGATCGTGAGCGTGCGATGCGGTGAGAGGCCCGCCGGATCGAACACGACCCCGCTCCGGTCTGCCACGCCGACGATGCGCACCTTCGGCCCGCTCGCGGGGAGCTCGCCGACCAGCTCCGCGAAGCTGCGCCCGATCCGCCCGAACCCGAGCAGGAAGACGTCCAGCCGGTCGCGCGGGGCGGCCGAGCCGCCGCCGACCTTGCCGAGCTGGAAGGCCGCGTGGATGGCGCGCTGGGCCTCCTTGAGCTGGGCCTCGTCCACCACCGCGGAGATGTTGAGCTCGCTCGAGCCCTGGGCGATCGCGATCACGTTGATGCCGGCATCGGCCAGGGCCGAGAACACCCGCCGGGCGACGCCCGGGGTGCCCGCCATGCCGAGGCCCACGACGGCGATGGTGGCGACGCCACTCCGGACGCTCACCCCGTCGATCTCGTGGTGGGTGATCTCGTCGCGGAAGGCGTCGCTGAGGCAGAGCCGGGCCCGCTCCGCGCTCGGCGCGGGGACGCAGAAGCAGATCGAGTGCTCGGAGGAGGCCTGCGTGATCAGCGAGA
>JBGASX010000064.1:0-27149 GCA_044229445.1 Gemmatimonadales bacterium
ACGACCTCTCCGCGGGTGAAGCAGGCGCTGGCTGGCGCGGACATCGCCCATCGGGACCGGGCGTTCGTCGACGTGCTGTCGCGGATGATCGGGCGGCTCCGCCGGGTGGCGGGCGCCCCCGATCACGACGTGCTGGTGATTGGCGGCGGCGCCACCGCGGCGACCGAGGCGGCCCTGGCCACCTTCGTCTCGCCTGACGAGCGGCTGCTGGTGGTTTCCAATGGCGCGTTCGGTGAGCGGATCGCGGAGATGGCCCAGAACCTGGGCCTCCCGATGAGCCACCTGCGCTACGACTGGGGCGAGCCGGTGGTCCTGGAGCAGATCCAGGGGATGCTCGAGGGCGATTCGCGGATCAAGGCGGTCGCGATGGTGCATCACGAGACCAGCGTTGCCCGGGTCAATCCGGTCAACGAGCTCGGCCGGCTGCTCGCGCCGCGTCACATCCGCTACTTCGTCGATGTCGTCTCGAGCCTCGGCGCCGAAGACTTCGACATGGTGCGGAGCCGTGCCTCGGTCGTCATCGGCAGCGCGAACAAGTGCCTCCACGGCGTCGCCGGCACCGCCTTCGTCATCACCCGCAAGGAAGTGTGGGACGAGACGGCGCACGTGCGGCCGCGCTCGATGTTCCTCGATCTGCGCCGCTATCGCACCGCGCTCCGCGAGACGGGGCAGACCCCGTTCACCCCGGCGGTCCCCGCCGTGGCCGCGCTGGAAGCGGCGCTGCACGAGCTGGAGGACGAGGGGGGCGCACCGGCCCGCCGCGCCAAGTACCAAGCGCTCAACGCCCGGCTCCGCGCCGGCCTGATCGGCCTCGGCCTCCGGATCCGCTACGACGGCCCCGGCAGCGCCTGCTCGCTCACGGTGGCGCAGCTGCCTCCGGGCCTGAGCTTCGACACCTTCTACAACGATCTCCGGGCCCGCGGTTTTCTGGTCTACCGCGGCAAGGGTCCGGTTAGTCACGACTCCTTCCTCGTGGGCAACATGGGCTACGTGGACATCGCGACGATCGACCGGTTCCTCGAGACCGTGGCCGACATCACGGGCGTCCCCACCTTATAATTCCTGACCGCGCCGGGACCGGCGCTGCTGCGGTTCACCGGTTCCGCCAGGGGCGACCACACGGGTCGCCCCTGATGCTGTCCGGGAACGTCCACCGACCCTGCCCATGGATCTCACCGCCATCATCCTCGCCGCCGGCCTCGGCTCCCGGCTCCGGCCGCTGACGGATACCACGCCGAAATGCCTGCTGGATGTCGGCGGGCAGACGATCCTCGCTCGCCAGCTGGAGCGGATCGCGGCGGCCGGCATCCGCCGGGCCGTGGTGGTCACCGGCTATCGCGCCGAGGATGTCGAGAGCCACCTGCAGGCCAACCGCCCGCCGATCGAGGTCGCGCTCGCGCCCAACTCCGAGTACGCGACCACCGGCAACTGCATGAGCGTGCTCGCGGCGCGGACCCAGGTGCGCGGGAACGGCATCGTGATCTGCGACGGCGACGTGGTGCTGACCGGCGATGCGCTCGCGCGGCTGGTGGCGGAGCCCGGTCACTCGGCGCTGCTGCTCGACACCGAGACGGTGCTGGCCGAGGAAGAGATGAAGGCGCTGCTCGACGCGCAGGGGAGCGTGCGGCGGCTCTCGAAGAAGCTCGAGCCGGCGGAGTGCGCGGGGGAGTCGATCGGGATCCAGAAGGTCAGCGGCCTCGCGCTGCCGATCTTCTGGGCGACGCTCGAGTCGATGCGCGAGGCCGGCGACACCCAGGGCTACTATGAGGATGCATTCCAGCGGATGATCCACGCGGGCGTTAGCTTCCGAACCGTTCCGATCGGCCATCACGAATGGACGGAGATCGATGACCTCGCCGACCTCGAGGACGCCCGCGCCCGCTTCAGCCGCTGACGCCCGGCCGCCTGGCGGTCACTCCACCCCGGCCTCCAAGCCGGGCGAGGTGGAGGAATGGGTGGACGAGAAGATCCACCGTCCGCTCGCGCGGCGCGTCGTCGCCGTGCTGGTCCACACCCCCATCACCCCCAATCAGGTCACCCTGCTCTCCGGCGCCGTCGGCGTCTCCGGCGGGATCGCCCTGTTCGGCGGCGCGGAGCATCCCGCACGGCTGGTCCTCGCCGGCGTCCTGCTCTTCATCTCGGTGGTGCTCGACTGCTGCGATGGCCAGCTCGCCCGCGCCAAGAAGATCTCCTCGACCACCGGCGCCATTCTCGACGGCCTCGCCGACTACGCGGTGGGCTTCACCTTCGGGGTGGGGGCCTCGCACTACCTGGTGCATGCGCTCGGGAGTCCCTGGTACTGGCTGCTCGGCCTGCTGGGGATCGTGAGCTCGGCGGTGCAGTCGGCGATGTTCGATCACGCCAAGACCCGGTACATCGCCCGCGTGGGCGGTGGCTACTGCGAGCGCGAGGAGGATGTGGACCGGGTGGCGCGGGACCGCGCGGCCGCCTGGCGCGAGGGACGCTACGGGGATGCGCTGCTCTTCTGGCTGTACGAGGGCTACTCCCGCGCCCAGCATGCGAGCCTCGCGATCGCGCCGGCCGCCGATCCGGTCGCCTACCGCAATGCCAACGCCGGCCGGATGCGCTCCTGGACGATCCTCGGCATCGGCACCCACTTCGCGCTGGGCTACATCGCCTGCGTGACATCGTGGTGGTGGGCGCCGTCGCTGGCGGCCTACTTCGTCTTCTGCATCACGGTGCTCAATCTCTTCATGGCCTCGATGATGGCGGCCGAGGCCCGGACGGCGGCGGCATGACGCGCCTCGCGGTGCTGACGGCCCCGCCGGCCGGTGACCCGTTCGCCCGGGTGGCGGGGATGAGCGTGCTGCTGCGCCAGCTCCTGTCGCTGCAGGACGCCGGGATCACCGAGGCCGTGGTCGAAGGCATCCCGGCGGAGCGGCTGCCGCGGGACGAGCGCCTGACAATGCCGGTGCGGAGTGCTGCCGGAACCGCGCCGGAGCGGGCCGGCGCGACGCTCACCGGGCGACTGGGCCTGGTGTGGCAGCGGATGCTGCCCAAGCGGCTCATGGCCGACGGGTACCGGGGCGACATCGAGGCGGCCACGCTCGCGGGCGACGAGTTCGTCATCGTGGCCAGCGACGCCGCGAGCCGGAAACAGGCGGAGGACCGGCTGCTGCAGTCGCTGCTCAAGGCGACCGACGGGCTCATCTCGCGCACGATCAACCGCCGGATCTCGCTCCGCGTCACCCGGCTCCTGCTCGACACCTCGATGACCCCGAACCAGATGACGGCGCTGGCGGCGCTCTTCGGCGTCGCCGCGATCTGGGTGGTCGTGCAGGGAGGTGCGGACCGGCTGGTGCTCGGCGCCCTGCTGCTCCAGATCCAGTCGATCCTCGACGGCTGCGACGGCGAGATCTCGCGGCTCAAGTACATCCGCTCCCGGCTCGGCGAGTGGCTCGACCAGGTGCTCGACGACGTGGTGAACGTCGGCTTCTTCGCCGCGGCGGGGTGGGCGCTCTATCAGGCCGGGTCACCGATCGCACTGCCGGTCACGATCGCCGGCACGGTCATGCACCTGATCTACCAGGTGTCGCTGTACACCGCGCTGATCGTCCGCGGCGGCGGGAGTGGCAGCGTGGCGAGCATCCGCTGGTGGTCGCAGCGCGATCCACACGCCCCGACCGAGGTGATCCGGAAGCGCACCCCGTTCCAGGTGGTGAAGGAGTCGGTGGAGATGGCGGGGCACCGCGACTTCTTCACCTTCCTCTACCTGCCGGCGGCGATCCTCCACCTCACCGTCATCCCGCTCATCTGGTGCGCCATCGTGTTCATCGGCTCGGGCGGAACGACGAGCGTCGAGTGGATCGTGCGCGGTGGTCCCCGCCCCGCCCCGCGGGTCTAGAAACGGCGGCGGTACCGGAAACAGAACGGGCGACCCTGTCGGGTCGCCCGTTTGCGTTCGAGGCTGGCTCGCTCAGGCCACCGCGGCTTCGCGGATCGAGCTCCGGCGGCGGTGCGCGCCGAGGAGCAGTTCGGCCTTGGCGTAATCCTCCGGCGTGTCGACGTCGGTCCAGCGGACGCCGGTGAGCGGCACCGCGGCGAACTCGCCGCGACCCAGCAGGCGGCGCATGCCGAGCGTCACGGAGGGCGGCTCGGAGCGGGCGACGTCATGCAGCGCGTCGAAGACCCGCGGATCGAGGCGGAAGCAGCCGGTGTCGACCGCGTCGTACGGGTAGACATCCTTGCCGATCGCCGTGATGTGGCTGCCGGCGACGCGGACCTTGGTCGCGTCGTCCTCGTCCAGATTCACGGGATGGAAGTCCACGAGCAGCCGGGAGCAGCCGACCGGGGCAGCCTCGATGCGATCGAGGAAGCGAAGCACCGGATGGGCGAAGACGTGATCGGCCATCTGCAGATAGAAGCCGCCGGTGATGTACGGCTCGGCGCAGAGCAGCGAGACGCCGTTCGGCTCGTGATACCGCTCGTTGTAGACCACCGTCAGCTTGATGGGCAGGTCCACCGTCTCGAGGTGGCTGCGCATCTGGTCGGCGGCGTTGCCCGTCACGATGATCGCTTCCTCCACGCCCGCGGCCACCGCCTGGTCGAGCGCATGCTCGATCAGGGTCTGACCAGCCACCCGGACGAGGGGCTTGGGCAGCTGACCCCTGGTCGCCGAAAGCCGAGAACCGTTCCCGGCTGCGAGGATGACCGTCTGGCGGGTTCCGAAAAGCCGATCTTGCATGGCCTGCCATCCGATGGCGGAGTGAAAACGGACAACGAACTTCCGCCCGAATTTGGCAACTAGCAGGCCGAGAAAGTACCGAGTACCAAGTTCCGAGTTCCGAGGAAAGGCGGCCCTCGTTCATCCGACGTAACTCGTTGCAAGAGATAGAGTTGGCGTCGTGGAAAACTCGGAACTCGGAACTCGGAACTCGGAACTGACGACCGGCAGGACGCCCGACGATAGGCGATCCGTGTCATTCCGTTGCGTGTCAAATCACTCGCGTCGGGCGAAGATCACGGCGTCCGGCCCGCGGAACACGACGTGGTAGCTCCGCTCGAGGAGGTGGGCGAGGTAGGGGTAGTTGGCGATCGGGTACCGCGGGACGGCCCGCACATCGTCCAGGTCGAGGATGTACGCCGGTGGATGGTGGGTGAAATCCTCCGCGAGGTGTTCCCAGGCGCCAGGCGCGATGCGCCGCGACGTGTCGTAGGTCGGGTCCCAGCTCTCGGGAAGCCCGAAGACGTATCCGGTCAGCGGGAAGTAGGCGACGTACCGCGAGGCGGGGCGGAGGCCGCTGTCGAGGTAGATGTGCGGGTCCTGTCCCCAGACGAAGAGCCGGTCCTCCGGACGGGCATGACTCCGGAGCCACGCCGAGGCGGGGGGCATCGGCTGCGCACGGAGGGACCCGTCGTAGAGCGCGGCACCCAGCCCGAACAGGATCGTGAATGCGGACCAGCAGAAGAGCAGCCTGCGACGGGCGTGCGATGCCGCGGTGGCACCCTCATCCCAGCAGCGGCTCACGGCGGGCGCCGCGAGCAGCGCGAGCGGCGGCAGGAGCTGGATGAAGTAGTGGGAGAAGAAGCGTCCGCTCGCGGAGACGCCGATCATCGAGGCGAACAGCCACGCGAGGAGCGTATCCCGTTCGAGGCGCCGTGCACTCCACACGGCCGACTCCTCGCGGAGCGACCACCAGCTGCCGAGGAGGAGCGGGCCGGCCGCCACGACGAAGAGCGCGACGGCGCCGAGCAAGAGCTGCCAGAACACCGGATCGAGGGGACCGTGGGTGAGCTCGTGATCCCTGACGGTCCAGTACCAGGCATCGCCGAGCACGCCGTGCGCCTGGAGGATCAGCCCGGTCCCTCCGATCACCAGCCCGAAGCCGGTGAGGACGAGCAGTGCGCGACCCAGGGCGACCCTCAGTGCGCGCGGGCCGCGCTGAAGCCACTGCTGAGGATGCAGCGCATAGACGAGGAGTGGAAGCAGCACGATGCCGGCGGGCTGCTTGCAGAGAAAGGCGATAGCCACGAGCCCGCCGGCGAGCAGCAGGTCGAGCGACTTGCCGCGTCGACCGCGGCGGAGGGCGAGCAGCATCGCCGCGCAGGCGGGGAGATTCATGATCATCTCCCCGTTGAACGCCAGGTTGCTGAACCTGAGCAGCGGCAGGAAGCCGCCATAGAGACCGGCGGCGAGCAGCCCTTCCCAGGGGGAGAGCAGGTCTGACAGGAGCTGGAAGAGGACGCCCATCGACGACAGGGTCCAGCCGATCGCGACCGCGTGCAGTGCCATCCAGCTCGGGAAGCCGGTGGCACGGAAGACGGCCCAGTAGACCGAGAAGAGCAGCGGCGGCTTCCGGTCGACCGCATCCTGATACGGCAGCCCGCCATGCAGCATCTCCTGCGCGACGAGCGAGTAGTATGCCTCGTCGTTGATGGCGCGGCGGTGGAACAGCGCGGGGAGCCGGGTCGCCACGATGAGGAGGGCGATCCAGAACGCGGCGTGGCGGAGCGAGGGGCGGCGCAGGCGTGAGCTGCCGAGACCGAAGAACGACAGGCGGGGCTCCGATCGGGAGCGCGATTCAGAAGCAGCGATCCAGCCCAAAGGATAGAGATGGGTGACCGCGCCGTCTAGCGCAGGGCACGTCACGATTGCCGGGCGCCGTCACTCCGGCCACATTCCGCGCCATGCTTGCACTCTGGCTTTCGGTGTCGCTCGCGGTCACCCCTCCGGCCGCCGACTCGGTGGACCGGATGATCGTGGTGGCACAGGCGGAAACGCTGCACGTCACCATGGTCGGCCCGGAACTCGGTCCCGCTGTCCTGATCATCCCGGGACTCGTCAGCCCGGCGTTTGCCTTCCGGCATGTGCTGCCGCCGCTGGCGGAGGCCGGGGTGCGCGCAGTCGTGGTCGAGCCGCTCGGCGTCGGCGCCTCCTCCCGTCCGGGAGACGCCGACTACTCCCACACCGCGCAGGCGCACCGGATCGCGGCGGTGATGGACTCGCTGCATCTCACCCAGGCGGTGACGATGGGCCATGCGGTCGGCGCGCCGATCGCGCTCCGGCTGGCGCTGGCCCGGCCCGAGCTGGTGCACCGGCTGCTGCTGGTCGAGGAGGGTCCGGTGGAGAGTGCCGCCGTGCCCGGGGTGAAGAACGCGCTCAAGTTCGCCTTCTTCATCCGGATCTTCGCGGGGCGGGGCCGGGTGAAGAAGGAGCTGCGCAAGGGACTCATCGCGAGCTCGGGCGACACCTCGTGGGTCACCGATGCGGTGATCGAGGGCTACACCAGGGGAGCGGCGGGGGACATCGGCGCGGTGCTCCGCGCGCTCAAGGGGATGCAGAACTCCACCGAGCCCGACTCGCTGACGCCGCGGCTCGGCCAGCTGCAGATCCCGGTGCGGCTGCTGCTGGGTGGCGCGGCCCACAAGAGCGGCATCTCGCCGAGCCGGCTCCGGGCGCTCGAGGAGCATGTGCACTCGCTCACCGTGCAGACGGTGATCGGCGCGGGGCTCCACATCCATGAAGAGCAGCCGGACGTGATCGTCCGGGAGATCCTGGCCCTGGTCCACGAGAAGCATCGATGAAACACGACACCCTCGATCTGATCGCGCGGACCCTCGAGCCGGTTCGGGGCCGCGCCTGGCATGGCGGCCCGACGGCGGTGGGGGCGGTGCGCGGCGTGCGCGCCGAGGCGGCGCGCTGGGTCCCGGCGCCGAAGCGGCACAGCATCTGGTCGCTGACGCTGCACATCGCCTACTGGAAGTACGCGGTGCGGCGGCATCTCGAGCCGGTGGGACGGGGCCAGTTCCCGCGGAGCCCGGCCAACTGGCCCGCGCTGCCGGACGTGCCTGACGAGGCCGCATGGCAGGCGGACCGGGCGCTGCTGGCGCTGGAGCACCGGTTGTTCGTGGAGGCGGTACGGAAGTTCGACCCGGCGAAGCTCAACCGGCGGCCGCCGACGAAGCGGCAATACACCTACGCCGAGATGATCATCGGCGTGCTGGCGCACGACGTCTATCACACCGGCCAGATCCAGCTCCTCAAGCGGCTGCACGACGCGGCGGGCTGACGCCCGCCGGCCTCAGTACCGGCCCAGGTAGTTGCGGATCTCCCACTCGGTCACTTCGAGATTGAAGCGGTCGACCTCCTCGCGCTTCGCCTCGAGGAACCGCTCCGTCAGGTGCTCGCCGAGCGCCGCCTTGATCACGTCATCCTTCTCGAAGCGGTCGAGCGCCTCGTGCAGGTCGCGGGGCAGGTCGTCGATCTGGTATTTGCGGCGGTCGCGATAGCTCATCCGGAAGATGTTCCGGTTGACCGGCTCGCGGCACTCGAGCTTCTGCGCCACCCCGTCGAGCCCGGCGGCGAGCTGCACCGTGAGCGAGAGATAGGGGTTGGCGGAGGGATCGGGCATGCGGAGCTCGCAGCGGCTGCCGTCGTCGCGGCGCTCCGGGATGCGCACCAGCGGGGAGCGGTTCCGCATGCTCCAGGTCACGTTCACCGGCGCCTCGAATCCGGGGACCAGCCGCTTGTAGCTGTTGATGAGCGGGTTGGTGATCGCGCAGAAGCCGCGCGCGTGCTGCAGCAGCCCCTCGATGTAGGACATCGCCGTGGCGGAGAGCTGGGTCTCCGTCTTCGGATCGAAGAAGGCGTTCTCCTTGCCGCGGAAGAGGCTCTGGTGGGTGTGCATGCCGCTGCCGGCCTGGCCCTGGATCGGCTTCGGCATGAACGACGCCGTGAAGCCGTGCCGGTTGGCGACGCTCCGGACCACGAACTTGAAGGTGGCGATGTTGTCGGCGGTGGTGAGCGCGTCGGCGTAGCGGAAATCGACCTCGTGCTGGCCGGGAGCCACCTCGTGATGCGCCGCCTCGACCTCGAAGCCCATCAGCTCGAGGTCCTTCACGATGAGCCGGCGCAGCTCCTCGCCCTTGTCCACCGGCGTCAGGTCGAAGTAGCTCCCCGCGTCGTGGGTGGCGGTGGAGGGATTCCCCTTGTCGTCCTTCTCGAAGAGGAAGAACTCCACCTCGCAGCCCGCCATCATCGTGAAGCCCATGGTCTTCGCATGGGCGATCTGGCGCTTCAGGGTCAGGCGGGGGCAGCCGGCGAAGGGCTGGTGATCGGGGGTGTAGATGTCGCAGAGGAGTCGCGCGACGCGGCCCCCTTCATCCTCGATCGGGAGCAGCCGGAAGGTGTCGAGATCGGGGACGAGCAGCATGTCGCTCTCCTCGATCCGCATGAAGCCCTCGATCGACGAGCCGTCGAACATGATCTCGCCGTCGAGCGCCTTCTCGAACTGGCTGCGCGGCACCTCGACGTTCTTGTTGATGCCGAGGATGTCGGTGAACTGCAGCCGGAGGAAGTCGGCCTGGAACTCGTCGGCGAGCGCCAGGATCTCGGACTTGCGGGCGCCGGAGAAGTGACGGGGAAAGCCGCTGATCGGGGGGCGGACGGCCATGCGGAGACTCCTGCGGGTACGCAGCGCCCGGGTCCCGGACCCTCGGAGTCGCGCATGCGCTCAGAGGACCAGGCCCCGGGCACCTGGGGCAGATGAGCTAGACCAGACTCTCGAGGATCTTCCAGAGTTCGATCGGACTGAACTCGCTGAACCGGTCCATGATTTCCCGCTCGGTCCACTCGCGAAAGATCCAGCCGGTGCTCTTCTGGCGGGACCCGTCGACGAAATGAAGCCGACCCTGCGCCAGGGCACCGGCGGTCCGTGTCTCGAGGTACACGCTCCAGCGGGTCTGGCTCCGGGCGAGATCGCCCAGGTGTCTGGCCGTCGGCGCTTCGGGAAGGGGGACCGGCGGTGGCTGCTGCGGCTGGGCCATGCATCCTCCGGGTTGCCTTCACGCTAACGAAGCCGGGGGAGGACGACAATGGGGCTGTACCCCGCCGCCGCCTCACCTGCTTAGATTCCCCGCCCCATGACCAACCCAGCCGCCTGCCCCGCCTGCTACGCGCCCCTGGCGCCGGACGCCAAGTATTGCCATCGCTGTGGTCGGGCGGTGACCGCCGGCGGCAGCGCCGAGCGGACACCGTGGATCATCGCCTGGGTCGTGGTCGCGATCTGTCTTGCCGGGATCGTCTACTTCGTCACGCACAAGCCGACCGAGCAGGCCGGCCCGGACATGGCGAACGCCGGCGCGAGCAGTGGCGCGCCGGGGGGCGCGGGCGGCGGCGGGGCCCCGCCTGACATCAGCCAGATGACGCCAAGGGAGCGCTTCCTCCGGCTCCACGACCGGATCATGAACGCCGCCAGCCAGGGCGACACCGCGACCGTGACCCGCTTCTCGCCGATGGCGCTCACGGCGTACAGCATGCTCGATTCGATCGACACCGATCTCCGGTTCCACGCCGCCGCGATCTATCTCCGGCTCGGGCAGTATCCCGAGGCGCTGGCGCTCGCGGACACGATCCAGATCGGCGCCAAGGACCATCTCTTCGCCGACCTGGTCCGCGCCGAAGTCGCGCAGGCCAAGGGCGACTCGGCGCAGTTCGACCGGATCCGGAAGAACTTCCTGGCCCACTACGACGCCGAGCTGGCCCGCAAGCGCCCGGAGTACGAGGAACACAAGGCGATGCTGGAGAGCTTCAAGTCGGAGACGGCACCGAAATAGTACCGAGTTCCGAGTTCCGAGTTCCGAGTTCGATCGGGTACCGCACCGCGGGCTGCGAGTGAATGCAGTTGCTCGGAACTCGGAACTCGGTACTTGGAACTGATGCGACAAAGCACTTCCATTCAAGGTCATCAGATGCCCCGTACCATCCACGTCGCCCACTCTCCCGACTCCGACGACGCGTTCATGTTCTACGCGCTGGCCGAGGGGAAGATCGACACCGGCGACCTCCGCTACGTGCATGAGCTCTCCGACATCGAGTCGCTGAACCGGCGGGCGCTGTCCGCGGAGCTCGAAGTGACGGCGGTTTCGATCCACGCCTACGCCTACCTCGCGGACCGCTACGCGCTGCTCAACAGCGGCTCCTCGATGGGCGACCGCTACGGCCCCCGGCTGGTGAGTCTCGCGCCGCCGCCGGCCGACCCGCGTGCGGCCGCCAGGGGCAAGCGGATCGCGGTGCCGGGCAAGCTCACCACCGCCTATCTCTCGCTGAAGCTCTTCCAGCCCGACTTCATCGAGGTGGTCACGCCGTTCGACCAGATCGAGGGCGCGGTCAAGCGGGGCGAGGTCGATCTCGGCCTGCTGATCCACGAGGGCCAGCTCACCTACCAGGACGACGGCTTCCACCTCTGGGCCGACATGGGGGAGTGGTGGTTCGGCGAGACCGGCCTGCCGCTGCCGCTCGGCGGCAACGTGGTACGCCGCGACCTCGGGCCGGCGGTGGTGGAGCAGGTCGCCCGCGACCTCAAGGCCAGCATCGTCTACGCGCTGGAGCACCGTGCCCCCGCGCTCGAGCATGCCAAGCAGTACAACCGCGGCATCGGCGACGAGAAGACCGACGAGTTCGTGGGGATGTACGTGAACCAGTGGACGGTGGATTACAGCGACCGCGGCCGGGAGGCGGTCCGCGAGCTGCTCAAGCGGGGGCACGCGGCGGGGATCATTCCCCACCCGGTGAAGGTGGACTTCGTCGGCTGACCGGCCAAGGCGTGCCCTGGCCAGGGGGCGCCGAGGCATGCCTTGACGCCACCGCCCCACTGGCTTCCTTACCGACCCGAGTATAATCTTCCAGCGCAACAGCTTAGCACTTCTGGCCCCACTTCCTCCCCGGAGCCCCGGTGCCGTTGGCCGATGTCCCGATCAGCGTACTCGTCGTTGATGACGAGGAGCCGATCCGGAATGCGCTCAAGAAGTTTCTGACGCAGCAGGGCTATGACGTCGTCACCGCGCCATCCGGTGACGAGGCGCTGCGCGTGCTGCAGCGCCAGAAGGTCAGCGTCGTGCTGCTCGATGTGCGGATGCCGGGGCGGAGCGGGATCGACCTGGTGCCGCAGATCCTGGAGCTCGAGCCCAGCATCGCGATCCTGATGCTCACCGCGGTCAACGACGCGACCACCGCGGCGCTCTGCATGCAGCGCGGCGCGATGGACTACCTCACCAAGCCGATCGACCTCTCCGATCTCGCCCGCGCGATCCTGCGCGCCATCCGCCGCCGCGACAGCCAGATCGAGCAGGCCAATCTCAATCAGTGGCTCAAGGAAGAGGTCGCCGTCCGCACCGCCGAGCTGCGCCGGGAGCGCGCCAAGCTGGAGCGGCTCTCGGTCGCGACGCTGGAGGCGCTGGTCAACGCCCTCGAGGCGAAGGATCCCTTCATCCGCGGCCACTCCGCGCGGGTCGCCGACCTCGCCGCGATGATCGCCTCGGAGCTGGGCCAGTCCGACGAGCAGGTGGAACAGGTGCGCATGGCGGGCCGGCTCCATGACATCGGAAAGATCGGCATCCGCGAGGAGATCCTCGCCAAGCAGGGTCCGCTGACGACCGAGGAGTACGAGCAGGTGAAGCAGCACGTCGTCATCGGCTCCCAGATCCTCGCCCCGCTCAGCCATCTCGGCGGCATCATCGCCTTCGTGCGCAGCCACCACGAGCGGTGGGACGGCCAGGGCTACCCCGATCAGCTCCGGGCCGAGGCGATTCCGCTCGGCGCCCGGATCCTCGGCGCCGCGGAGATCTTCGACGCCCTCACCACCGCCCGGCCCTACCAGGAAAAGATGCCGGCCGATGTCGCGGTGGAGCGGATGCGCGATCTCGCCGGCTCGGTCCTCGACCCCGAGGTCTACCGGGCGCTCGAGGCCGCGGTCCGCCGCCGTCAGGCGCTGGTCTTCCTGGATGATGCCCGAACCTGAGCGCCGCTTCGCGGCGGGCTCCGAGACACCGAAGGCCGCGCCCGAAGCGGCCTTTTGTCGTTTTTGTGATGTGGAAGATGTCAATCTCATGAGTGAGGCCGGGACATGAGCCGCCTCGCTCTGGTGATCGAGGACGACCCCGATCAGCGCCGGTTCCTCGAACGCATGCTCGGCGGCAGCGGCTGGCGGGTCGTCGCCGCGGCCGACGGCGAGGCGGGGCTGCTCGCGGCCCAGGAGCAGCATCCCGATGCGATCATCCTCGACATCATGATGCCGAAGCTGAACGGCTATCAGACCTGCCGCCTGCTCAAGGCCGATCCCGCCACCCGCGCGATCCCGGTCGTCATCGTGACGACCAAGGATCAGCCCGCCGACGAGTTCTGGGCGAAGGAGGTCGGGGCCGACGCCTTTCTCGCGAAGCCGGTCGACATCCGCGATCTCGTGGACCTGCTCGACCGCCTGACGGGGCACGCGTGACGCTGCTCCACGTCATCCTCATCTTCGCCGCCGTCGTGGTGGGGCTCGGCGTCCTCGCCGTGCTCGTCTGGCTCGCCTATGCCGCCTGGCTCTCCCGGGTCGAGCGCCGCCTCGCGCACCGCAAGGGCCTCTACCGCGACGTCGTCGCGGGAATGGCCAAGCGCGACCAGGCGCTGCTCGAGCCCGAACTCCACAATCTCCGCACCCTCCGCGACTTCGAGGCGCTCGAGGCGCTGCTCGAGGAGCAGGCGCGCGGCGTCACCGAGCGGCCGAGCTGGCTGATCGACGCGTACGACCGCCTGGGATTGGTGGACAAGTACGTCGAGCGGCTGCGCACCGCGAAGCGCTGGCGCGAGCGCGCCTTTGCCGCGGAGCTGCTCGGCCGGGTCGGCAACGCCAAGGCGGTGCCGGCGCTGATCGAGACCATTCAGGCGACCCGCTCCGAGGATGCCGACGTCCGGGAGATCGCGCTCCGGGCGCTCGCGCGCATCGGCGACCCGCGCGCCGTCGATCCGCTGGTCGAGGCGCTCAAGCAGGCGGAGAACTGGCTCGCGCCACGCATCGCCGACATCCTGGTGCGCCACGGCGATGCCGTGGTGGAACCGATGCTCCGCTTCCTGCAGGACACCACCCGTCACCCCGCGCGCGCCTGGGCCGCCAACATCCTCGGCGAGCTCAAGGCGCAGCGCGCCTTCCCCGTCCTGGTGACGACGCTCAAGGACCTGGACGACGAAGTGCGCGCCAAGTCGGCCGGTGCGCTCGGCAAGCTCGGCGACCGGCGCGCGGTGACCTATCTGCTCGAGCACCTGCTCTCCGACCCCGCGCCATTCGTGCGGGCGCGGATCGCGGGGGCGCTGGGCCAATTTGCCGACGGCGAAGTCATCGACCGGCTGGTGCGTGCGCTCGGCGACCCGGCGTGGTGGGTGCGCATGCGAAGCGTCGAGGCGCTGGAGCAGATCGGACCGACCGCCGAGGCGCCACTGCTCGTCGCGCTCGATGACCCCGATCCCGAGATCCGCATTCGTGCCGCCGTCGGACTCGAGCGTCTCGGCGTGCCGGCGCGCATCGTCGCCGAGATCGAGCGGGGGGAAGGCACCCCGGAAACCGAGTCGATGCTGACCAAGTTCGGCGTCGCCGGCGCGCGCGAACTCCTCGCCGAGCATCTGCATCACACCGCCGAGCCGGTCCGGCTCGCGATGATCGCGGCGATCCGCCATGCGGAGCGCCGGGATCTCTCGCCGGAGCTCATCGAGCGGACGCGACAGGATGCCGAGCCCGCGGTGCGGGCTGAAGCGCTCGCGGCGCTGCACGCGCTCGGCGCCCGCGATGCGGTGCCGGCGGCGCTCGATGCGCTCGGCGATGCGGACGAACGGGTGCGTGCCGCCGCCACGGGCCTCATCGGCGATCTGGGTGGCCGGGAGCTGGCGAGCGTCATCCAGCCGCGCTCCACCGACAAGGAGCCGCTGGTCCGCGCCGCGGCCGCGCGGGCCCTCGGCCTGGTGCACGCGGTCGGCGCGGAGAAGGAATTCTCGCGGCTGCTCCGCGATCCCGATGCGCAGGTGCGCGCGGCGGCGGCGGAAGGGGCGGCGGAGGCGGGGTGGAAGGGCGCGGTGCCGCTCCTGATCGAGCTGCTCGGCGATGCGAATGAGCCGGTGCGCATCGCGGTGGCGCGCGCGCTGGGCCAGCTCGGCGAGGCGACGGCGGTGGCGCCGCTCATCAAGGGATTCCGCGACGCCACGCCCGCACTTGGCGAGGCGATCACCGTCGCGGTGGCGCAGCTCGACCGCAATGCGCTCGGGGAAATCATCGCGGTCCTGCTCGAGCGGGGGGACGCGGCGAGCCGCGCGCGCCTGGTGCGAACCATCGGCGGCCTCAAGGCACCGCATCCGATCGACCTGCTCGCCTCGCTCTTCCACGATGCCTCGGCGGAGGTCCGGACGGCGACGGCCGAAGTGCTCGGCCGCGTGGCGGGCCCCCGCGCGGTCGAACTGCTCGAGGGCGGGCTCGCCGATCCGGAGGAGCGGGTGCGGGCGGCGGTGGTGGACGCGCTGGTCCGGGTGAGCGGCGACCGCGAGGGCCCGCGGGTCATGACCCTGCTCCGTGACGATCCGTCCCCGCTCGTCCGGGAGCGCGCCGCGCTCGCCACCGGCCTCTTCCGTCCGGCGGGAGGGGAGGTCCTGCTGCTCGAGACCTGTCATCGCGAGGAGTCGGTCGCGGTCCGTGCGGCGGCGACGCTGGCGCTCGGTGCCTACGACCAGGAGAGCCTCGTCGCCCGCATCATCGAGATGGCCGACGAGGAGGCGCTGCGCGACGTGCTGCGCGAGCGGCTCAAGACGGACGCGGAGTTCCGCCTGCTGGGACTCCGGCTGCGGGAGGCCCAGCACGTCGAGCTCCGCGCCCTCGGCAGCACCAGCCGGGAGCAGATGGAGCAGACGCTCGCGGAGGGGATGCGCGGTGTGCTCTCGCCGGAGCAGCGGGTGCGGCTGGTCGCGGGACTCCGCGCCTTCCAGGGCGAGCGGAGCCGGAGTGCGCTGCTGTCGGTCGTGCGGAGCGACCCGAGCCCGGAGGTCCGGGCTGCGGCGCTCACCGCCGTCGGCGGGATGCTGGACGTCACCGAGCTGCACCTGACCGCGAGCCGCGCGCTCACCGACCCGAATCGCCAGGTCCGGCACGCCGCGGTCGCGCTGTTCCAGAAGGTCGCGCCCGAGAAGGGACTCGCGGGTCTCATGCGGGTGCTGCGTTCCGACGAGGACCCGGTCGTGCTGCAGACCGTGGCGCAACAGGCGGAGGCGGCGTTCCCCGCGTTCCTCGACCTGGCGCTCGGACTGGATACCGGCGGCCAGGAGGCGGTGCTGCTCTGCCGAGTCGCGCGCTACATGCACCACCCCGAGCTCAAGCGGGTGCTCGGCGCGGTCGGCCGGAGCACGGCGGGCCCGGTGCGTGAGGCGGTGGCGGCGCTGTGGGCGGCGCGGCCCGACCTGATGGACGAGGCCGGCCTCGAGTCGCTGTCGGTGGATCCCTCGGTCGCCGTGCGGCGCGGGGCGGTGGCGGCGTGGGGAGCGGCGAAGCACTTCGGGCGGCTCGCCTCGATGCTCGGCGATCCCGATCCCGGGGTGCGCCAGGACATCGCCCGGGCCTTCCTCGGCGCGCCTGACACGGCGCCGCTCGAGCCGCTCTTCCTGGATCCCGACGAGATGGTCCGCTCGGCGCTCTTCGTCACCCGGCTGTTGCGGGGCGAGTGGAGCGAGCCGCCGGCCGCCTTCGGCATCTCCCGCTCCGCGGCGGCGACGGCGGTCCGCTACGCGGTGCCGGTCGAGACGCTGCGGGACGTGGCGCGCGACGAACAGAATCCCGACCGCCGGCTCCCCGCCGCGCTCGCCCTCGCCGTGCTCGGCGACGACGCGGCGTACACGGTCATGCGGACCGACCCGCAGTGGACGGTGCGCGACCGGGTGGGGCGGATGCTCGCCGGCTGGCGCGATACGCCCGACACGCGGCAGGTGCCATGACCGCGGAGAACCTGACCGCGATCGCCTCCACGATCGGGCTCATCCTGCAGCCGCTGTTCCTGGGGTACTTCCTCCTCTACAACGGCTACATGCTGCTGCTCATCGCGCTCTCCGCCGGCCAGGTGCGGCGGCGGGTGGCGGGGCATTTCATCGAGGACCTCGACCTCATCGACGACAGCGACTACACCAAGCCGCTGACGATGGTGGTGCCGGCCTTCAACGAGGAGGTGACGATCGTCGACAGCGTCACCAACCTTATCCACTGCGACTATCCCCGCTTCGAGGTCGTCGTCGTGAACGACGGCTCGAGCGACGACACGCTCAACGTGCTGCGCCAGGCCTTCCGGCTCCGGCGCACCGACCTGCCCTACCGCGACGCGATCGGCACCGCGCGGGTGCGGGCGATGTACGAGGCCACGATCCCGCTGCCGAAGAACGTCACGCAGCTCATCGTCATCGACAAGGAGAACGCCGGCAAGGCCGACGCCCTCAACGCGGGAATCAACACCTCCACCTCGCCGTACTTCGTCAGCCTCGACGCCGACAGCATCCTCGACCAGCGCGCGCTCAAGGAGCTGATGCGCATGGTGCAGGAGGATCCGCGGATCGTCGCGGTCGGCGGCCAGGTCGCGATCGCGAATGGCTGCACCATCCGCGGCGGCCGGGTCGTCAGCGTCGGGCTGCCGTCGCACCCCTGGTCGCGCTTCCAGATGGTGGAGTACCTGCGCTCCTTCACCACCGGGCGCACCGGGCTCGACCGGCTGGATTCGATCCTGATCCTCTCCGGCGTCTTCGCGGTCTTCGAGAAGGAGACGGTGATCCGCGCCGGCGGCTACCTCACGCCGCTGGTGCAGCACAAGCTGGTCGGGGAATATGTCGGGCCGCGCGCCGGCACGGTGTGCGAGGACATGGAGATCATCGTCCGGCTGCACCGCTTCGTCCGGGACAAGCTGCGTCACCGGCGCATCGCCTTCCTGCCGCATCCGGTGGCGTGGACCGAGGTCCCCGAGAAGCTCGAGTCGCTCCGCAAGCAGCGCGGCCGGTGGCAGCGCGGGCTGCGCGAGTCGCTCTTCTACCATCGCGACATGCTGTTCCGCCGGAAGTACGGCCGCATCGGGTGGTTCGCGCTGCCGACCTTCTGGCTGTTCGAGTACTACGGCCCGATCCTCGAGCTCACCGGCTACCTCTTCGTCGCGGTGTTCTTCATCATGGACCGGCTCTTCGGGATCCCGATCCTGAACGAGCAGTACGCCGTGGCCTTCCTGCTCGCCTCGCTCGGCTGGGGCACGCTGGTGAACGTCTTCGCGGTGCTGGTCGGCGCCTGGCGGTTCCGCTACGGGCTCGCCGACCGGCTGCAGCGCGGGCTCCTGCCGTTCAACCGCAAGCGCGACGTCCTCATCCTGCTCGGCTACGCCGTGCTGGAGAACTTTTTCTGGCGGCCGCTCACGCTCTACTGGCGGCTGCGCGGGCTGTGGGATGCGTGGCGGGGCAAGAGTGGCTGGGAGAAGTTCGCGCGGCAGGGATTCCAGAAACATCCGGAGGCGGTGCGTGCTGCCTGAGTCCTCGAGGATCCGGGTCCTCGTCGTCGACGACGATCCGGCCTATTCGCGGCTGGTCAGCGCGGTCGTGAAGGATGCCGGCTACGGCACCGCCACGCTGGCCAGCACCGGTCTCGAGGCACTGGGCGCCGCCCCGGAGGCCGACCTCATCCTCCTCGACCACCAGCTTCCCGACACCACCGGACTCGAGCTGCTCGGCGGACTCCGCTCGCTCCCCAATCAGCCCGCCGTCATCCTCGTGACGGCCTACGGCGACGAGGCGCTGGCCGCCCGCGCGCTCCGGGCCGGCGCCGACGACTACCTGATCAAGGACGGCTCGCTGCCGCGGCTGCTGCCGGAAGTCATGGAGCGGGTGCGCCGCCACCGGGCGCTTGCCGAAGCGCTCGCCGCCGCGGAGCGGGACCTGGTGCATGCGGAGCGGATGGCGGCGATCGGCCAGCTCAACGTCACCCTGCGCCACAACATCAACAACCCGTTGATGGCCGCGTTCGCGGAGACCGAGATGCTCTTGCAGGACCGCACGCTGAACGAGGAGCAGCGCACCGCCCTCGCCTCGGTGAAGCAGGCGCTGCAGCGGATCAGCGACATCCTGGAACGGGTGAGCAGCCTCGGCCACGACCAGACGACGGAGTACCTCGCCGGCGTCCCGATGATCGACCTCTCGCGCCGCACCCGGCCGACCCCCACCCACGCCGGCGAAGCGGTGCTCTGGCTGCCTGACGAGGATCTGGCGCGGGTGGTCGCGTCGCTGCTGCGCCACGGCGGCTTCGCGGTCGAGCGGGTGCCCGACCTCGCGACGCTCAACCGCCGGGCGAAGGGACTCGCGGTCGCGGTCGTCGTGATCATGGGCGCCGACGGTCCGGCGGTGGATCCGCTCTCCGGCTTCGTGCCGCCGCCGGGCCGGAGCTACACCCTGGTGGCCCTGCTCCAGGGCGACGGCGCCCGGGCGCGCGCCGCCGGCGCCGATCACACCGTGCCGCTGCCGTTCGATCCCGGCACCTTCGTGAACGACCTGCTCGCCGTGATGCGCTAGCGGACGCCGCTCACCGTTTCGGTGGCGTCCAGAGGAAGCCGAGGTCGCTTCCCGGGTCGAGCTCGCGCCGCTCCTGTCCCGCCTCGAAGAGCGCCATCGGATGCGGCCCGTGCAGCGTGATCGCCCCTCCATCGCAGGACAGCCAGCTCCCCTCTCGCAATCCCACCACCCGCACCTCGCCGTTCAATGCCAGGAACTCCATGATCCGGTCGCTCCGGGTCTCGCCGCCATGGTTCGGAATCGTCTGGTCGGTGAAGTGCGGATTGATCTGGAAGGGCACCAGCGAGAGCGCCGCGAAGGAGGGCGGCTGGATGATCGGCATGTCGTTGGTGGTGCGGATCGTCGGAGAGGCGAGATTGGCGCCCGCGCTCCAGCCGATGTAAGGCATGCCGTCGCGCACCCGCGCGCGGATCCGCTCGAGCAGGCCGAAGGCCGCCAGCCGCTCCAGCAGCCGGAAGGTGTTCCCGCCCCCGACGACGATGGCATCCGCCTGACGGAGCGCTTCGGCGGGATCGTTCTCGTGCAGCGACTCGACGACATGCCCCATCGCGCTGAACGGCTCCCGCACCTTCGCGGCGTAGTCGTCGTACGAGAAGGTCACGGCCGCGTACGGCACGAAGGCGAGCCGGCGCGGCGGCGGTCCGAGCAGATCGGCGATCGCGGTGGCGGCATGGGCGAGGTACGCCCCGCCAGGCATCCGGGAGTTGGAGAGCAGCAGGAGACGCGACATGGCTTCGGGGCGGGAATCGTGAATGGAGTGGAGGGGCAAACCTATTTCGGTTTCCGGGGGAGCAGCGGCAGTTCCTTCGTCATGATATCCATCTCGGCCCGCGTCGCGAGCCGCGGGAGCGAGCTGTCGCCGTCGGTCGCCGGCGACCAGGACACCACCATCGCGGACGGCAGCAGGTGGCGGATCGAATTGGCGTAATACTCGAGCAGCGGGCGAGCCGAGGGCATGATGACCAGGTCGTCACCATGGAGGACCACCAGCCGGCGCATGGAGAACATCAGCCAGGCGCGGTCCCACACCTCGGTGATCGGGAGTTCGGCCCGGACCAGCCGCGCGTTGAACTCGCCGAGGTGATCGCGCAGATCGTCGAGCCGTTCGAGCAGCCGGGCGCGCGGCACCACGCTCTCCCCGAAGGAGAGGAGTGCGGCGGCGGCCAGCGGGACCGGTGTCACCGGAATCACCGCCCCGATCCGCTCCAGCGCCTGTTCGGCCAGCCGCTGGATATGCGGCAGCCGCTCCTCCTTCGGCAGCGACAGGATGCCGGCCGGCTGTTCGGCCAGCCAGCCACGCACCGAGATCGGCGTCCCGAAGGCGATTGCCACTCGCCCGTAGCGCTTGAGCTGGCCGGTGAGGAGCCGCACCGTGTTCCAGCCGAGATAGCTCAGCACGTTGCCGAACTGCGCGAGGCGCGAAGGACGCTTCCCCCCGACGATCCGTTCCCGGATCAGGGAGCGGTCCTCGAGGACCCGGTCATAATTGATGCCGACCGGCACCAGCCAGATGTCCCGGTCGAAGGCGGGATCGTCGAGCGTGCGGATGATGTAGTCGAGCAGCCCGATCTTCACCGGGCGGAGCGCGCCGTCGCGGGTGAGTCCCCCCTCGGGGAAGATCCCCTGCGTCACGCCGTTCCGGGTGATGAGCTGGACGTAGCGCTCCAGCACCATGTGGTAGAGCGGCTCGCGGAACTGGCGCCGGATGAAGTAGCTCCCGAAGCTCTTGAAGACGAACTCGAGCGGCCAGGTCCGGGCCCACTCCCCGACCGCGTAGCTGATGCTCACCACCCGGGCCAGGACGTACGCGACGACCACGTAGTCCGCATTGCTGCGGTGGTTCATCAGGTAGACCACGACGTCGCGGCGCGGAATCCGGTCCAGCGCCTCGTGATCGCGATAATCGATGGACGACTTGTACAGCAGGTTGATCAGCAGCCGGGAGAGGTTGTAGCCGAGCTTGTAGTAGGAGAGGACATTGAAGAAGGGGACGATCTCGTCGACGTACTGGTTGACCCGGATCCGGACCTGCGACTCCGCCGTGCCGTTCTCCTCGGCGTAGCGCGCGATGGCGGCCTCGACCTGCGGGTCCTGCAGCAGCGCCTCACGGATGCGATCCCGCTCCACCAGCTTGTAGCGGTCGGTGCGGGCCCGGAACTGCCACAGCGCGTTCCGCGCCCACATCCGGAGCCGGCGCCGGAGCACGGCGCGGGTGCCCAGCAGCAGGCCCGCGGCGGCGATGGCGGCAAGGAGAAAGATGCCCAGCAGCAGGAGCCAGCCGCGGACACTCACCCAGCCGAATCCATCTTGGCCTGCTGGTAGGCCATCCCCTTGAGGCGCGCGATGCGCATGCGGATGGGGGGATGGCTCGAGAAGACGTCGCCCAGGAAGCCCTCCTTCTGGGAGATCTGACTCGCGGAGGGGTCCACGATGCAGAGATGCGCCGCACCCTTGGTGATGGTCTGGGTCGGCGCCCCCGCGGCGTCCAGCTTCTCGAGCGCGGCGGCGAGGGCGAGCGGATTGCGGGTGAACTGCGCCCCCGTCGCGTCAGCGAGGTACTCGCGCTTGCGGCTCACCGCCATCGCCAGGAAGCGGGAGATGATGGGTGCGAGGATGAGCGTGATCACCCAGAGCACGAGCACCAGCAGTGCGAGCGGGTTGCCGCCCTTGTCGTTGCTGCTCCGCCCGCTGCTCCGGCCTCCGCCGAAGTTGCCGAAGCGGAGCATCCGCCCCATGCCGTCCGACATCAGCGCGATTGCGCCGACCATCGCGGCGAGCAGCGTCATCAAGCGGGTATCGAAGTTCTGCACGTGCGCCATCTCGTGCGCGACGACGCCCTGCAGCTCCTCGCGGTTCAGAGATCCGAGCAGTCCCTCCGTCACCGCGATGCAGGCCTGACTCGGCTCGATGCCGGTGGCAAAGGCGTTCGGGTCGGCGTCCGGCACGACGAAGATCCTGGGCCGCGGCAGCCCCGACGCGATCGCCATCTCCTCGACGACGTTCACCAGCCGCTGCTCCCCGTCGTTCTGCGGCGTGAGGATCTCCCTCGCGCCGGTGGCCCACAGCACCCGCTGGGCTCCCTTCTTCCAGGAATACCAGCAGACGGCCCCTGCCATCAGGGTGGTCACGATGCCGATGCCGGGGACGGTATGGGGGGCGTAGTCGGGGCGGTTCGCCATCCCCGGCCCGGTGGACATGAGATACCAGGCGATGTCGCCGCCGAACCCCACCCACGCGAAGAAGAGCACGAACCCGGTGACCAGCCAGAAGGAGCGCCGGCGGTTCGAGGCCTGCTGTTCGAAGAGATTGGCGGGGGCGGTCATGGGGAAGAGTTTCGAGTTCCGAGTACGTGACTCGGAACTCGATACTCGGAACTCAGCTCATCTTGAGATCGACGTTCGGGACCGCGCGCTCGGCGCTGTCCTCGATCGCCCACAGCTCCGCCGGCGACGCCTTCGCCATGCCCGCCACGAGGTTGGTGGGGAACTGCTGCTGCGCCGTGTTGTACGAGGTCGCCGTGTCGTTGTAGAGCTGCCGGGCGAAGCCCACCTTGTTCTCGGTGCTGGTCAGCTCCTCCTGGAGCTGCTGGATGTTCGCCGTCGCCTTGAGCTGCGGATAGTTCTCCGACAGCGCGAACATCCGGCCCAGCGCCTGGGTCAGCTCCCCTTCCGCCTTCGCCACCTGCGCGACCCCGCCGCCGGCGGCACCCACCGCCTTGTTGCGGGCGGCGATCACGGCCTCGAGCGTGGACTTCTCGAAGTCCATCGCGCCCTTCACCGCGTTGACCAGGTTGGGGATCAGATCGTGGCGCCGCTTGAGTTGCACGTCGATCTGCTTCCAGGCGTTGGCCACCTGGTTCTTGAGCGCGATCAGCCGGTTGTACGCACTCATGACCCAGAGCGCGACCACGACGACCACGACGAGCAGCACGATGCCCATGGGCGTTCCTTGGGTGGGGGATGGAGGGAAGTGTACAGCAGCCCGCAGGCAGGGTCTACGGCCGCTCTCCCAGGCTGTCCAGCGCCTGGCGCAGCGCCTCGACGATCGTCTCGTCCTCGAGCGTGGTGTACAGCGGGTGCCGCTCGTCGATCAGCAGCTCCGCCCCGGGGCCCATGGCGACCCGGCGGCAGAGCTGCCCCCGGCCGCGGCGCGCCGGCGCAACGCCTTCGGCGGCCGCCCAGGCCTGCAGCGCCCGGCCGACCTTCCCGCGAGGGGCCCCTTCGGGAATCGTGAGCGGGAGCTGATCGGGCGCCGGGAGCCGGGCGCCGAGTGCGGCCGCCACCCGCCGCTCGGTGACATCGCCCGGCAGCCCGCCGAGTTCCTTCACCAGCGTGTCGAGCGTCGCGCCTTCCATCTGCTGCAGCTTGATCGCCAGCACCTGCAGCAGGTGCCGGTAGCCGTAGGTCGCGGCGGTGCCCCGGCCCTCCGGGCGGCTGACCAGCTTGCGGGTGACATAGAAGCGGATGGTCCGCTCGCTCGGATGCGCGGAGGAGGCGGCGCTGACCGGATAGACCGAGGAGGCTTCGAGAATCGCACCCGCGAGCGTGGCCAGGTCGCGCAGACTCCAGGGCGCGAGCGCGGCGTACTGGCGCAGCGTCGACAGCGCATCGGCGGGGGCAGCGGGAGCGGACACGGCGAGGGTCACTGGGCTCGAAGGCGTGAAGGAGCCGCTAGTATGGCCCGTCTCGCGGGGGAGGGCAAGTGCGCCCGCGTTTCGTCGCGCCGCCTCGCGTCGTCACGTGCCCCGCGCCGGAGCGCCGCTCGGCTATCCTGGGCCATGCGAAACGGGATCACGCTCGTGGAGATGCTCCTCGTCCTCGTCATCGCGGCGATGCTCGCGACGGTGGCCCTGCCCGGCATCGCCGGGCTGCACGACCGGCTGGCGGTCGACGCCGCGGCGCGCGCCATCGTCGCGGCGCACACCCGGGCACGCATCGCGGCGCTGGCCGAGCATCGCGAGATGATCCTGACGCTCACCGCCGACTCCCTCCGGCTCGCCGCCGTCGAAACGCCGATCGACACCATCGAGCGATGGCGCGGCGATGGCCCGTCCGACGAAGATGTCCTGGTGACGGGCATGCCACGTCAGATCAGCTTTGCACCCAGCGGGGTCACGACGGGGTTTGCCAATGCGACCTACTCGCTCACCCGCGGCTCGGCGCGCAAACAGGTGATCGTGTCGCGATATGGGAGGGTGAGGGTGCAGTAGAGTGCGTAGTGCTTAGTGCCTAGTGCATAGTGCTTAGTTCCGGGTTCCGGGTTCCAGGCACAGACGCCTTTCCACCTCCCAGGCACTAAGTACTAAGTACTAAGTACTAAGTACTAAGCACCAAGCACCCGGAACCCGGAACTATTTCGGCGCGAACGTCACATCGACATGCACCGTGATCTCCTCATGCATCTTGAGCATGCCGAGCATCTTGGTGAGACCGCCGATGTGGTAGTCCTTGAGATTGAGCGGGAAGCTGGTGCGGATCCTGATCTGGTCGCCGCTGAAGCCGAGTGCACCGGCCAGGGTGACTTCCCGGCTGACGCCGTGGAGAATGAGATGGCCGCGCAACAGCACCGGCAGGCTGTCCGGGGTGCCGGCCTCCGGCGTGACGCCATCCAGCTCGAAGCGAAGCGTCGGGTAGGTCCCGGATTCCATCGACTTGTTCAGGTCCCGGTCGCGATGCGCGTTGCCGGTGACCAGCGTCTGCACCGGCGCCGCGACCCAGCCGTGGATGCCTTCGAGGGTCGGGGCCCCGTCGAATTCCCCCGTCACCGTGGTCGTGGTTCCGGTGAAGTCACCCATCGTCGCATGGCCGTCGAAACTCAGGGTCCCTTCGCGCACGATTCCACTCGCGAAAGGACCCTGTTGCGACCATGCCCCCTGGGTGATGCCCAGGAGGATGACGGTCGTCAGTGCGACAGCCTTCACTCTTCGTCGGACTCTGGATCCGCGCCGTCGAGACCGTACTTCCGCACCTTGGCGAGCAGCGTGGAGCGCGCGATGCCGAGGATGTGGGCGGCCCGCCGCTTGTTGCCCCGGGTATAGGCAAGCGTGCGCGCGATGTGGCGCCGTTCGACGTCATCCAGCGGCTCCGGCTCGACCGGAACCGAGGGCGCGATCGCCTCGCGCAGAAGGGACTGATCGAGCCCGGGCGTACCGAGGGCCAGGACGGCCAGGTCCAGGCCCGGGACGGCGAGTGCGCGTGCAGCCTCGGCCGCATCTGTCATGGGAACTGGCAGGTGGCCCGAGCCGCGCAGGACCTGGGCGAGGGCGTCTCGCCTGGGCACGTCGCTGTCGAGCAGGAGGATGTGGGAGGCCTTCATTGGTAGTCGCTCCCGTCTTCTAGGGATGGTGGAGAGGATTTTCGGGCAGGGGCCGCAGCGACGCGATTCGTCGTGCGAGGGAGGCTCCTTCCCGAATGCTGTCGGCCCAGTGCTGGGGACGACGACCCGCGTCTGGCTGACACCGCGACACTCCCCGCCTAAGTTTGGCGGCACTCGAAGGAGAGTACATGAACCAGCCAATACTGCCGGAACTTCCGGTCGGTGCCCGAGTCCAGGATCCGTTCATCGTGGTCGAAATCGAGTCGCGGGGCGGTGACGCTCCGCACACGATCCTTACGCTAGGCAATGCGAGCGGAAGAATCCAGACCGCCCCGTTCTGGCCCTCGGACAGTCACAAGATAGCAGGCGTCGCGCGCGGCAACGTGGTCCAGGTCATCGGCACTGTGGGCAGCTACCGCGACCGGCGCCAACTGGCGGTCGATTCGCTGCGCGTGCTCCCCCGCGAACAGGTCAACTGGCACGCCCTCATGCCGTCCGTCGGCGATGTCGCCCGCTACTGGAAAGCGGTCGACCGGTGGCGCGCCGACATCCATGGGCCGCGGCTCGCGGACACGCTCTCGCTGTTCTACGGCGATCCCGTCTTCCGCGAGCGGTACGAACAGTGTCCCGCGAGCATCAGCGGGCACCACGCGGCCCTTGGTGGACTATTAAAACACACTTGCGAGGTGGCGCATATCGCTCTTGCGATTGGCAGGCTCTACCCCGCCGCCGACCCCGACCTCATCCTCGCCGGCGTCCTGCTGCACGACATCGGGAAGCTGGACAGCTACCGCTGGGACGGCGTCTTCGAGATGACGGTGCCCGGCTCCGTGATCGGCCATGTGGTCCTGGGCGGCTTCATGCTCGACCGCCGGGTCCGCGCCGAGACCCCGATGCCCTGCCGCGAGGAGGAGCTGCTCATTCTCGAGCACCTCGTCCTCTCCCACCACGGCAAGCTGGAGTTCGGCGCCCCGGTGGTGCCGATGACCCTCGAGGCCGAGATCATCCACTACGCCGACAATGCCAGCGCCAAGACCGCGAGCATGGCGGATGCGCTCGACGACGACGAGAACTTCCCCGATGACGCCGAGATCAGTGCCCGCACCATCTGGCAGCTCGACAAACGGCGAGCCTGGCGCGGAGAGAGCGACTGGGGCCACCCCTCCGAGGACAGCTGAAGCCGCAAAACAGAAACGGGCGACCCACTGGGTCGCCCGTCATCTTGTCGAGGGACTGGTCCGGGAACGCCGAGACCAGAGTCCAGAAACTCCGGCCCCGACCAGGCCGATCGAGAGGAACATCAGGCCCGGTGGTGGGCCGCGGCGTGGTGGCGAGGGACAGAACCCCGGGACGCAGGCTGCGGCGTCCGCGAACGGATTCCGCATTGGCGCATGCGCAGAGATCGAAACGGTCCCGAGTACCAGGATCGCCAGAAAATTCATGAATACACGGTAGCGATCCGGTACGGCTGCGGTCAACAGCCAGAACACCGAAGCGG
>JBGASX010000065.1:0-26916 GCA_044229445.1 Gemmatimonadales bacterium
CCCCTGCTCGCCCCCACGCGCTACTCCTCTTCTTCGGCGACGGCCACGGCGCCCGCGGCCTTCATGCCGAGGAAGTCCTTCACCTTCGCCTCGACCTCGGCGCACAGGGCCGGATTGTCCTTGAGGAAGAGCTTGGCATTCTCCCGGCCCTGACCGATGCGCTGATCGCCGTAGGAGTACCAGGCACCCGACTTCTGGATGATGTTGGCCTCGGCCGCGATATCGACCACCAGCGACACGTGGCTGATGCCCTCGTCGAACATCACGTCGAATTCGGCCTGCTTGAACGGTGGCGCGCACTTGTTCTTGACTACCTTCACGCGCACGTGGTTGCCGATCACCACCTCCCGTTCCTTGACCGGACCGACGCGGCGGATGTCGAGACGGAGGGAGGCGTAGAACTTGAGTGCCTTGCCGCCGGTCGTCGTCTCGGGGTTGCCGAACATCACGCCGATCTTCTCGCGCAGCTGGTTGATGAACACCACCGCGGCGTTGGAGCGGTTGATGCCGCCGGCCAGCTTGCGGAGCGCCTGGCTCATCAGCCGCGCCTGCAGGCCCATGTGGCTGTCGCCCATCTCGCCCTCGATCTCGGCCTTGGGGACCAGTGCGGCCACCGAGTCGATCACGATCAGGTCAACGGCGCCGGAGCGGACCAGGATCTCCACGATCTCGAGCGCCTGCTCGCCGGTATCCGGCTGGGAGACCAGCAGGTTCTCGACGTCGACGCCGAGCTTGCGGGCGTACTCGACATCGAGCGCGTGCTCGGCGTCCACATACGCGGCGACGCCGCCGGTCTTCTGCACGTTGGCGACGAGGTGGAGACAGAGGGTCGTCTTGCCCGACGACTCGGGGCCGTAGATCTCGGTGATCCGGCCGCGCGGCACGCCGCCGATGCCGATGGCCGCATCGAGGTTGATGGCGCCGGTGGGGATGGCGGCCACTTTCACCCGAGGGGTCTCGGAGCCCATCCGCATGATCGAGCCCTTGCCGAGCTGCTTTTCGATCTGGGAGATGGCGAGATTGAGGGCCTTGCGACGCTCGGCGTCGAGCTTGGCTTCTTTGACGTCTTCGGCGGCCATTTGGGGCTCACTGTTGCGAAGTGGAGTGTTTTGATTCACTGCGAGACTCGAACCAAACATACAACCGAACATGATCCGAAGCAAGAGTTAATTTGTGGAGCATTTTACTCCACACGAGTAAACTACGCGCCCCCGCCTCGCCAGGCGTCCTCCAGATGCTCCACCCCGCTCGGCTCGCAGATCCGCGGTATGATCTCGAGGACATCGAACCGGTAGAGATCCCCCGGCCGGCCGTGCCGCAGCCGCCAGACCTCGGCGACCCGCTCGATGGCGCGGCGCTTCTTCCACCCGACCGAGAGTCGCCCGGGACCGAATTCGTCCCCCCGACGGGTCTTCACCTCGATGAAGGCGACCAGTCCGCCTCGCCGCGCGACGAGATCGATGTCGTTGCGGCCGATCCGGAACCGATGGGCTTCGATCGTCCAGCCCAGGGCGGTGAGGTAGCCGATGGCGTCCTGCTCGCCGGCGAGGCCGAGACGGTGACGGGGATCGGTCCAGTCTTCAGGGGAACGCGAAGGCCGTGCTGACATGGCCTGATGTTAGGGCGAGGTCCCGGGTGCGGATGCACCCGGGAAACGCGGGAGGGTGCGAAATACCGTGGACGGCTAGCGGGCGAGCGCCGCGTCCAGGAAGCTCTTGAGGTCGACCTCGTTCACCTCGGGCTCGCCGGGCTGCAGGTTGTCGAGCTGCCCTGCATCCATCCGCTTCTCGAGATCGTGGACGAGATAGAAGAGGTGCTCGAAATCCTCGATCACGAAGAGCAGCGGCTGGTAGTGATGGATCTCGAAGGCCTGGTTGACGATCCACTCCACTTGGGCCGGGAAGCGCTGCACCGAGGGGGAATCCACGGCGTGCGCGATCTCACCATAACTGGAGAGCAGTCCGCTGCCGTACACCCGGGTCTCTCCCGGCGCGATCGGTGCGCCGGGCCTCGCGCGCATCAGCCCGAACTCCACGGTGAACCAGAAGAACCGGGAGAGCCCCTTCATCACGCTGGTGAGCACCCGGATCCGCTCCGCCGGGTCCTGGATGCCGGAGACGCGTTCGGCCGTCCGTTCCGCGAAGCGCCCGAAGCGGACCAGCGCCTCGGCGAAGGCCTGGTCGGTGTGCATCGGGACATGGCCCGCGATGTCATGGAAGATGTCCGGCTCGGGCAGGTAGTCGAGCGAGGCACCGTCCCGGATCGTGATGGTCGTCGGAAACTCCCGCTGCTTCAGGCAATCGAAGAAGAGATAGGCGGGCACATACCCGCTGACCGGCTTGGCCTTGAAGCCGGTGCGGGGTTCGAGGAAGCGGTTGATGTCGAGGCACCGCGGCACGTGATCGGGATCGAGATGCAGCGTCTCGATCCCCTCGAGGAACCGCGAGTTGGCGTACCGCTCCCAGCGCGGCCGGATCCGCTCGAGGAGCCGGCCCCAGGTCGCATGGTTCTCCGCGCTGTACAGTTCGTACGGCTGGGTGATGTACAGCTCGCCGTGGGCCTGCGCCTGCTCGATGAAGGGTGAGCGCGTCGTCGTCAGCCCCTCGACGCCCCCCGCCGTGGATGTGCCCGCCATAAGACTCCTTGTCATTCAGTCGCCGGAAGCAGCCTGCCCCGGCATTCGCCGAGCCCGATCCGGACTGCACCGGGCCGCTCACACCAGCCGGTCATCACGACCTCGTCGCCATCCTCGAGGAAGGTGCGCGTCTCGCCCGAGGGGAGCGCGATCGGCTCCTTCCCGCGCCAGGAGAGCTCCAGGAGGCAGCCTCGCTCTTCCTTCGTCGGTCCCGATACGGTGCCGCTGCCGAGCAGATCGCCCGGCCGCAGGTTGCAGCCGCTGCTCGCGTGATGGGTCACGAGCTGGCCGAGGGTCCAGTACATCCGGCGGAAGTCGGCTCGGCTCAGGCGCGCCGGCGCCAGCCCCACCTCGCGCATGCGCGCGGTGTGAATCGCCACTTCGAGGGTGATCGCGAAGCCTCCCATCGCCTGATTCCCCGGATCGTCCAGATAGGCGAGCGGCGCCGGATCATCCGGGGGCCGCTCGGCCGCCGGCACCCGGAAGGGCGCGAGCGCTTCGAGGGTCACGACCCAGGGAGAGACGGTCGTCGCGAAGTTCTTGGCGAGGAAGGGGCCGAGCGGCGCGTACTCCCACGACTGGAGGTCGCGCGCCGACCAGTCGTTCAGGAGACTCACGCCGAAGAGCCGGCGATCGGCCTCGGCCAGCGGGACCGGCTGCCCCAGCGGGTTCTCGCCGGCGATCCAGGCACCGATCTCGAGTTCGTAATCCATCTGCCGCGACGGCCCGAAGCCGGGCGCGGGCGCGTCAGGCGCCTTCGACTGCCCTCGGGGCCGACGGATCGGGGTTCCGCTCGCGACGACCGACGAGGCCCGGCCGTGGTATCCGATCGGGACCCACTTGTAGTTGGGAAGCAGCGGGTTGTCGGGCCGGAACATCGAGCCGACGTTGGTCGCGTGGTGCAGCGACGCGTAGAAGTCGGAATAGTCGCCGATGTCGGCGGGCAGCAGCAGCTCGACTTCATGGAGGGAACGCAGCACCCGGTCCTGCAGGGGGCGGTCGCCGGCGAGGCGGCTGTCGGCATCGAGCAGCGTGCCGAGGGCCACCCGCAGTGCCTGGCGCTGCTCGGGGGCAATGGCCATCAGCGCGTTGAGGCGAGCGCCATGACACGCCGTTGCCACCCGTTCCGGCGCCTCGAGACACCCGGCCTCGAGAGCGGCCGCCACGTCCAGCACCCGGTCACCAATGGCGACACCGATGCGCGGCCGATCCGCCGGCGAGGTGCGGAAGACCCCGAAGGGGAGATTCTGCAGCGGGAAGTCGGCCCCGTCGGCGTTCGCGGAGGGGAGCCAGCTCCGCCGGGCGGGATCGTGGCTGCGGTCGAGCAGCGGGTGCGTCACTGATGGACCTCGCCCATGGGCTCGGTGAACGAACAGGACCCGATCGCGATCGCGAATTCCTGCCGGGCCCGGCGGATCTCCTCGACACTCACCGCGACGCCACCCCAGTGGATGGCCCGGTCTCCCCGCAGGTCGAGGCCTTCCCCTCCCATCGCCACCAGCAATCGACGGGCATCCCCCTCGGGGCGCCCAGCCCAGAGGACCGCAGCGGCGAGCAGCAGGTTCAGGTACCCGAACATCGTAGTCGATTCGCTTCCGGGGGCGTAGGTCAGCGGAGCCGGCCCCCGGAGGAGGTGATGCAGCCCCGCCGTCGCCTTGAACGAGATCCGCGCCAGCGCGCAGCTCCGCAGGAAGGCGAGGACCTGCTCGGGCGCGGGGAAGTCGGGCGCCGTGATTCCGCCCGCGCGGATCTTGGCCCGCGCTCCGGCATCGCGCACCGCAATCACCAGCTGATCGAGTTCCGGGACCAGTGGCAGTTCGCAGTAGACCTCGAAGCCGGCACCGGCGGCGCCGACGAGATCGCGCACCTGCTCCACGGTCACCGTCTTTCCCTCGATCGAGAGCACCTGGGGGCCGCCGTGGACGTGGCGCTCGTTGAAGGCCTGGATCCGGGCGAGGTCCGCCGTCCCGTCGCCGCCTGACAGGGCCGACAGGGGCCAGCGGGTTCCGAGCCGCTCGACATCGGAGAGTTCGAAGAGGGCCCGCTCGAACTCCTCGAGCCTGGCCGTCGGCACCACCAGGCGTCCCAGGGCCCACGAATCGGGCCGCCGCTGGTATGCCGCGTAGTTGGCCACGACGTCATCCATCGGGAGTCCCGCGGGAGGAAAGAGCCCGGCGTAATCGATGAGGCCGTCGAGCAGTTCGCGGAGCGGGCCGCGATGCGGTTCGCCGTGCCCCGTGACCGGCGTCATGTCGTCAGCTCCGCGAGATCCCGGAACAGCTCGAGCGAGCCGGGATTCGCCAGGGCGTCGGCGTTCCCGACGACGCGCCCGTGGATGGCGGCACGGACGGCCAGCTCCGACAGCTTGCCGTTGATGGTGCGGGGCAGATCGCTCACCTGGAGAATCTTCCGCGGGACGTGATGCGGGCTGGCGTGCGCCCGGATCTCCCGCCGGATCCGCTCCTCGAGGGCGGCATCGAGCGAGCACCCGGGGCGGAGCCTGACGAAGAGCACGACGCGCACGTCGCCCTCCCAGTCCTGGGCGACGACCAGACTCTCGAGAATCTCCGGGAGCTGTTCCACCTGACGGTAGATCTCCGCGGTCCCGATGCGGACGCCGCCGGGATTGAGCGTGGCATCGCTGCGGCCGTGAATGATGAGCCCGTCGTGCGCCGTGAGCTCGGCCCAGTCTCCGTGGCGCCAGGTGTTGGGATACTGCTCGAAATAGGCGGCGCGGTAGCGGCTCCCGTCCGCATCGTTCCAGAAGGCCACCGGCATGCTCGGGAATGGCCGGGTGCACACCAGCTCCCCCGGCTGGCCGCGGAGGCTTCCGCCTGACGGATCGAAGATGTCGACGGCCATGCCGAGCCCGCGGGTCTGGAGCTCACCGCGCCAGACCGGCGCGATGGGATTGCCGAGAGCAAAGCAGCTCAGGAGATCGGTGCCGCCACTGATGCTGGCGAGGTGGAGATCCTGCTTGATCGCGCGGTAGACGTAGTCGTAGCTGTGCACCGCCAGGGGACTGCCGGTTGAGAGAATGCTCCGGAGCGCGGACAGATCGTGGTCGCGGCCCGGGGCCAGTCCCTCCTTCTCGCACTGCGCCAGGTACTTCGCGCTGGTGCCGAAGACGGTGACCCGTTCCTGCCCGGCCAGCTCCCAGAGGACGTCGCTCTGCGGGGCCAGGGGGGCGCCGTCGTACAGCACCACGGTGGCCCCGACGGCGAGGCTCGAGACCAGCCAGTTCCACATCATCCAGCCGCAGGTGGTGAAGTAGAAGATGCGGTCGTCGCGGGTCAGGTCGGTGTGCAGCACCAGCTCCTTGAGGTGCTGGAGGAGCGTACCGCCGGCGCCATGCACGATGCACTTGGGCAATCCCGTCGTGCCGCTCGAATAGACGATGTAGAGCGGGTGATCGAACGGCAGCTGGGCGAACTGGAGCGGCTCCGGCTCGCCGAGCCAGGCATCGAGGCGGACGCCGCGGGGCATCGTGACCGGCGGATCGGCCTCCAGGTAGGGCACCACGACGATCCGCCGCGTGCCCGGGAGTTCCGCGGCGATCCGCTCGACCCGCTCGCGGAGGTCGATGCGCTTTCCCGCGTAGCGATAGCCATCGACCGTGAACAGCACGGCGGGCCGAATCTGGCCGAAGCGGTCCAGGACGGCGCGATCGCCGAAGTCGGGCGAGCAGCTCGACCAGACCGCACCGATGCTCGCGGCGGCCAGCATCGCGATGACCGTCTCCGGCAGATTCGGCATCAGCCCGGCGACCCGATCGCCGGCGACCACCCCCTCGCGGCGGAGTGCCGCCGCAAACCGGGCGACCTCGAGGCGCAGGCCGGCGTAGGTCAGATCACGCTGGCGGCCAAGTTCGTTCCAGAAGACGATCGCGGGGCGGTCGTCGTCGTAACGGAGCAGGTTCGCGGCGAAGTTGAGCTCCGCACCGACGAACCAGCGGGGCCCGAGCACGGGATCGGGGGGCGCCATGCGTGTGGCACCGAGCTGGACGACGTCCCACGGCACACCCGAACGATGCGGGGCCGCGACCACTCCGCAGAACCTCCAGACGGCAGGCCAGAATTCTTCAGGGGCCTCGACCGACCAGCGCCAGAGGGCGGCGTAGTCCGCGCCGGGTCGGCAGCTCGCGATGAACCGGGTGAGGTTCGCGCGGGCGACGCGCTCGGCGGAGGGGGACCAGAGAGGGGCGGTCATGGGGGTCGCCCCCGTAGGCGCGCACGACCGTGCGTGCCTACGGGGGCGTCACGTCGTCGGCGGGTTGAACTGCGCGTGCTGCGCGTCGAGCCACGACTTGTGGTAGTGGGGATCCTCGATCGCGAGCGCGGCGCGCGCCACCTTGAGCGGCCGGAACGAGTCCATCATCACCGCGAGCTCGTTCGTCGCCTTGGCACCGATCGAGGCCTCGGCGCGTCCGGGGTGCGGCCCATGCGGCAGTCCATCGGGGTGATGCGTGATCGATCCGTACTCGATCCCCTTCCGGCTCATGAACTCGCTCGAGGCGTAGAAGAGCACCTCGTCGGAATCCACGTTGCTGTGATTGTACGGCGCGGGGACCGCGTTGGGATCGAAGTCGTACGGCCGCGGGCAGAACGAACAGATCACGAAGCCGTCGCCCTGGAAGGTCTGGTGCACCGGCGGCGGCTGGTGGATGCGGCCCACGATCGGCTCGAAGTCGTGGATGTTGAAGATCCAGGGATAGAAGTACCCGTCCCAGCCGACCACATCGAGGGGATGGTGATCGAGGACCAGCTCGTTGATCGCATTGTACTGCTTGACCAGGAGGGGGAAATCGCCCTTCTCGTCGTGGGGGCGGAGTTCCATCGGGCGGCGGATGTCCCGCTCGCTGAAGGGTGCCCCCTCGAGCAGCTGGCCGAACTCGTTGTGGTAGCGCTTGGGGAACCGGATGTGGCCCCGGCTTTCGAAGACCACGAACTTCGCCGGGCCGGCGGCAAGATCGAGGCGCCAGCGATGCAGGATGTTCCGGTGAATGACCACGTAGTCGCCGGCCCTGAACGGCAGATCGCCGAAGACCGACTCCAGCACCCCCTGCCCTTCGACGACGTAGATGCACTCGTCGGCCTGGGAGTTCCGGTAGCAGTGGGCATCGTTCTCGTCCGGCTCGACGTACAGCATCCCGATGTCGCTGTTGAAGAGCAGCGGGATCCGGTCGAGGGTCGGACTCCCGCCCCGCTTGATGCGGCTGGTGAGGAAGTGCCGGTGACGGAGGCTGGTATCGTCGTCAGCGGCCCAGACGATATCGCGCAGCTTGCGGGCCGACTTCACCGTGGTGGGCGGATGGGTGTGGTAGAGCAGCGAGGAGGTCCCGGTGAACCCCTCGTGCCCCATCAGCTCCTCGGCGTAGAGCCCGCCGTCGGGGCGGCGGAAGACGGTGTGCCGCTTCCGCGGGATCTGTCCCAGCGCGTGGTAGAATGGCATCGTTTCCCCAGAGCGGCGACCGCGCGGGCCGCCCCCGTGATCAGAGGTTGCCGCGCGCCGCCTGCTCGCGCTCGATGGCCTCGAAGAGTGCCTTGAAGTTGCCCTTGCCGAAGCTCTTCGCGCCCTTCCGCTGGATGATCTCGTAGAACAGCGTCGGGCGATCCTGGACCGGCTTGGTGAAGATCTGCAGCAGGTAGCCCTCGTCGTCCCGGTCGATGAGGATGCCGAGTTCGCGGAGCGGGGCCAGGTTCTCGTCGATGGTGCCGACCCGGTCGAGCACCGTGTCGTAGTAGCTGCCGGGCACCGTCAGGAACTCGACGCCGCGCTCGCGGAGGGCGCCGACGGTGGCGATGATGTTGTCCGTGGTGATCGCAACGTGCTGGACGCCGGGGCCGCGGTAGAAGTCGAGATACTCCTCGATCTGGGACTTCTTCTTGCCCGACGCCGGCTCGTTGATCGGGAACTTGATCCGCTCGTTGCCGTTCGACATGACCTTGGACATCAGCGCCGAGTACTCGGTGGAGATGTCGCTGTCGTCGAAGGAGACGAGGTTCTTGAACCCCATCACCCGCTCGTAGAATCCCACCCACTCGTTCATCTTGCCGAGCTCGACGTTGCCCACGCAGTGGTCGACGTACCGCAGTCCGACGGGCGCCGGCTGGTAGTGCGAGGTGACGGGCTTGAAGCCTGGCAGGAAGAGCCCGCGGTAATTGCGGCGCTCGACCAGGCTGTGGATCGTATCGCCGTAAGTGCGGATGGCGGCGATCACGACCTCACCGTGCTCGTCCTTGAGGACCGCGGGCTCCTGCACCACCGTCGCCCCGTGCGCCCGGGCGTACTCGAACGAGACGCGGCAGTCATCCACCCAGAGGGCCAGGTCGCGGACGCCATCGCCATGCAGCCGGTGGTGCTCGGCGATCGGCGACTCGGGGCCGAGGGCCGAGGTGAGGACAAAGCGGACCTTGTCCTGCTGCAGCAGGTAGCTCGCGCGGTCGCGCACTCCGGTCTCGGGGCCGCGGTAGCCGACGAGCTGGAAGCCGAACGCGGCGCGATAGTAGTGGCTCGCCTGCTTGGCGTTGCCGACGTAGAACTCGACGTAGTCCGTGCCGTTGATCGGAAAGGGGTCGGCGACGGCGCTGGCGGCGGAGGAGAGGACCTGGGTGGCCATACGGGCTCCGGGCAAGGGGACCTGAACTGTCCCAAAAACTAGCGGCCGCTCACCCATATGTCCAATATTACCGATCCGCACAACTGATATCACAGGCATATGACCGACAATCTGGAACTCCGGCATCTCCGCTACTTCGTCGCCGTCGCGGACGAGCTCCATTTCGGGCGCGCCGCGGCCCGCCTGGGGATGGCCCAGCCCCCGCTCTCGCAGCAGATCCAGCGCCTGGAACAGATGCTCGGCACCCAGCTGCTCGAGCGCACCAGCCGCCGGGTCCAGCTCACCGATGCGGGCCGCGCCTTTCTCACCGAGGCCGAGCGGGTCCTCGCGGGTGCCCGCGCCGCCGTCGAAGCGGCGCGCCGGGCCGGCCGGGGCGAGTCGGGCGAGCTCCGCGTCGCCTTCGCGGCGACGGTGATGTTCCTCGCGCTGCCGCGGATCATCCGGGAATTCAGGCTCCGCTTCCCCGAAGTCCACCTCGACCTGCGGGAGATGCCGACCGGGCCGCAGCTCTCGCAGCTCCGCCATGGGGAGATCGACATCGGATTCGTGCGCGAACCGAGTCCCGACCCGGAACTGGAAATGGTGACGGTGATGCGCGAGCCGCTCCGGATCGCGATCAACCGCAACCATCCGCTGGTGCATCGGGCGCGGCTCGGCGTCCGCGACCTCGCGCACGAGCCCTTCGTCCTCTTCCCCGAAGAGCTCGCCCCCGGGCTCTACGCGCAGGTGATGGCGCTCTGCCGGAAGGCAGGGTTCTCGCCGAGGGTCGTGGAGGAAAGCCGCGAACTCTACACCAGCGTGAGCCTCGTCGAGGCCGGCGTCGGCGTCTCCATTCTGCCGGCCTCGGTCGAGAAGCTGGGGTGGAAGAATGTCCGGTACCGGCCCGTCGGTGGCCGGGCCACGGACACCCGCATCGCTGCCGCCTGGCGGAAAGACCGCGCGCGACCAGTGGTGCACGCCTTCATGCGCGTGGTGCGCGAAGTCGTCACTCACTGAATCGCGTTGTCAGGGATTCGGAGCGCTGGCGGAGGGATGTCGCAGTCGCTCGGCGGGGGCTGCGGCGGGCTGGACGGCACCGCGCCCGGAGCGCTAGCGGCAGTACTCGTCGAGCTGTTCGATGCCGATGAGCACTTCCCGCGGCTTGCTGGAACCCTGAGGCTGGGGGCCGAGGATCCCGGCCATGTTGAGCTGGTCGATGATCCGGGCCGCACGGCCGTAGCCGATCGAAAGCCGGCGCTGCAGGAGCGACGTGGATCCGCCCTGATTCTGGATGCAGGCCTCGGCGGCATCGCGGAAGAGCGGGTCGCGCTCGCCTTCGTAGCCGGTGCTTCCGTTGCCTTCTTCCTCCGCCAGGCGGGCCCGCATCAGCTCGACGATGTCCGCCTCGCGGCGCTCGGGCACGCCGGACGCCTTGCGCGCGCTCCGCCGCTCCTCGAACCAGTCCATCACCCGCTCGGTCTCGTCGGTCGCGATGTACGCGCCCTGCAGCCGCATCGGCTCGCTCTTGCCAGGCGGCAGGAAGAGCATGTCGCCGTTGCCCAGCAGCGCTTCCGCACCATTCTGGTCAAGAATGGTCCGGCTGTCCACCTTCGATGCGACCCGGAACGCGATTCTGCTCGGGAAATTGGCCTTGATGAGGCCGGTGAGCACGTTCACCGACGGGCGCTGCGTAGCGAGAATCAGGTGAATGCCGATCGCGCGCGCCTTCTGCGCCAGCATCGCGAGCGGACGTTCGACCTCCCCCTGCACCGTCATCATGAGGTCGGCGAGTTCGTCGACAATCATGACGATCAGCGGCAGCGGGCCATCCTTGTAGACATGGGCATCCTCGCCCTCGGGGGCCGTCGTCTCCGCCTCGGCGCTGATGGTCGCCAGCGTCGGGCGCTGGTGCTTCACCGGATTCACCAGCGGCTTCCCCTCCTCCGCCTTCTTGTTGAAGTCGGCGAGATTGCGGGCGCTGTTGGCGTGCAGCAGCTCGTAGCGGCGCTGCATCTCGTCCACCGCCCAGCCGAGCACGAGAGCCGCGTCGTTGTTCGCGGTGACGACCTTCTGCCGCATGTGAGGCAGCGCGTTGTACATCGACAATTCGACCATCTTCGGGTCGACCATCAGGAAGCGCAGCTGCTTCGGGTGATAGCGGTAGATGAGGCTGGTGATGATCGTGTTGATCGCCACCGACTTGCCGGCGCCGGTCGCGCCAGCGATCAGCAGGTGCGGCATCTTCGCGAGATCGGCGACGACGGCCTTGCCCTCGAGATCGCGGCCGAGCGCGATGGGCAGCACCGCGCGCGAGGCTTCCCATTCTGGCGCTTCCAGCAGCTCGCGCAGCGTGACCATGCGGGCCGTCGGATTGGGAATCTCCACGCCGACGGCGCCCTTGCCCGGAATCGGCGCCACGCGGATCGACTGGGCCCGCATGGTGATGGCCATGTCATCCGCGAGCGCGGCGATGCGGCCGACCTTCACGCCGGGGGCGGGGACGACCTCGAACTGAGTCACCACCGGTCCCGTCGTCCGGCCCGCGATGCTGCCCTCGACCTTGAAGGTCTTGAGGGTGTCGAGCAGCACCAGGCCGAGGCGATCCAGTTCCGCGGAGCCCGCGTCCTTGTCCTGCGCCGGGGGCGGGGCCAGCAGCTCGATGGGCGGAAGCAGGGTGTCGTCGGTCGGGTCGCCGATCGGCACATCGCCGGGCTTGGCCGGCTTCTTCGGCTTCTTCTCGCGCTTGTGCGGCGCGATCGGTGGCTCCTCGTCTTCGATCTCCGCGACCGCAGCGGGTGGCGCCCCTGCCGCGACGGCGTCGGCCTTCTTCTTCGAGGCGGTGACCGGGGCGGGCACTTCCGACTTCACGAGTCGCAGGAACGGGTGCCATGCGATGGTCGCGATGGTCAGGGCGGAAAGCAGCAGGATTCCGAACAACACCCCTCCGGCAACACCGATGGCACCATCCACGGCGTAGGCCAGGTAGCCTGGAACAACGCCGGCGAGCCTGGGCGCCATGGCGCCGGAGTCGTAGGACTGCGGCTGCACGTCGGTCACCACGCCGACCATGAACGGCACCAGCACCGCGAGGCCGAGGAAGAGGATCGTGACCCGCTTCATGTCGAGCGACGGCAGCCGGTCAAATCCGGCCAGCCCGAGCCCGAGGCCCAGCAGCGGGAAGCAGACCGCCCCGACGCCGAAGGTGTACCAGAGGAGTCGGCCGAGTCCTTCGCCGACCGAGCCGGTGGTGTGCAATTGCAGGAGGGTCAGCCCGACGAAGAGGCCGAGGATGAGCGCGACGATCGCGCCGAGGTGGCGACGGCCCTCGTCGGTCATGTGGCGATCACCCGACGGTCGCGGAAGGTGGCGCGCACGGGATAAGCATCGACGCGTGCGGCATCCAGCACATCCTCCTTCATGCCGAGATCGGCGAGATCCCGTCCACCCCGGCTCGCGAGCAGCGGCCGGTCCCAGCGGTGGCCATAGCGGCGTACCAGGTCGAGGGAGACGAGCGCCGCGTCGCTCAGTCCCTTGCGCACGCGCGTGCCGCCGAGCGCCGCCTCCACGAGACGGCCCGCGGTGTACGCATCATCGAGCGCGAAGCGCTGTTCCCGGCCGGAGCAGATGATGAGCAGGTCCTCGCGTGTGGTCCACGCCTCGCGGGCGCGCTCGGCGGCGATGCTGAAGTTCGCCGCGCTCGCCAGCAGCACCTCGCCGGCACTGCCGGTGGCGAGCAGGGCGTGCGTGCCGTTGGTCGTCGTCATGATAATCGTTTTGCCGCGGACCACCTCGGGCAGCATCTCGCGCGGCGAGTTGCCCAGCTGGAATCCGGGAATCGGGAGGCAGTTCCGCTCGCCGGCGAGGAGCGTGTCCTCAGTGCCAAGGGTCTGGACGAGTCGCAGCGCTTCTTCGGTGTCGGCGACCGGGACGACCGCGCGGGCGCCGTGATGCAGGGCCGCGCAGATCGTGGTCCCGGCGCGGAGGATGTCGATGACGAAGACGATCCGGCCCTGGACCTCACCGGCGGTGAGGCCAGTCGGCGTGAAGACGACGTCCAGCTTCATACTTCGGGGCGGAGCAGCTCCGGATGGCGCTCGAGGAACTTCGTGTCCACCTCGCCCGCCGCGAACTCCGGGTGCCGGATGATGCGGGCGAGGAAGGGGATCGTGGTGGTCACACCCTCGATGATGAAGCTGTCGAGCGCCTGCCCCATGCGGGCCAGCGCCTCGGCGCGGGTGTTTCCGTGCACGATCACCTTGGCGAGCAGTGAGTCGTAGTACGGCGGAACGGTGTAGCCGGCATAGACGTGGGTATCGAGCCGCACCCCCGGGCCACCGGGCGGATGATAGGCGGTGATCAGCCCCGGCGATGGCTGGAAGTTGCGGTAGGGATCTTCCGCGTTGATCCGGCACTCGATCGCGTGGCCGCGGAGCCGCCCACCCTCGCCGCGGAAGCTGATCGGCTCGCCCGCAGCGACCCGGATCTGCTCCTTCACCAGGTCGAAGCTGGTCACCATCTCGGTCACCGGGTGCTCCACCTGGATGCGGGTGTTCATCTCCATGAAGTAGAAGCTGCCGTCGGCATCGAGCAGGAACTCGATGGTGCCGGCGCCGACGTAGCCGATCGCGGAGGCGAGCTTCACCGCCGCCTCGCCCATCTGGGCCCGCAGTTCGGGCGTGAGGGCGGGACTCGGGCTCTCCTCGATCAGCTTCTGGTGACGCCGCTGGACCGAGCAGTCCCGTTCGCCGAGATGGATCACCCGGCCGTGGGTGTCCCCCATGACCTGGATCTCGACGTGGCGCGGCTTGGCCAGGTACTTCTCGACGTACACCTCACCGTTGCCGAAGGCGGCGAGCGCCTCGTTCTGGGCGAGCGAGAAGGACTGGGCGAACTGATCCGCGTCGAGTGCGACCCGCATGCCCTTGCCGCCACCGCCGGCCGTCGCCTTGATGATCACCGGAAAGCCGATCCCCTCGAGGTAGGTCAGTGCCTCCTCGAGTTCGTGGATCGTGCCCGGCGTGCCTGGCACCGTCGGGACACCGGCCTCCTGGGCGAGCTTCTTCGCCGTGGCCTTGTCGCCCATCGCGCGGATCTGGTCGCCCGACGGACCGATGAAGGTGATGTTCGACGCCTTGCAGGTGTCGGAGAACTCGGCGTTTTCGGCCAGGAATCCGTAGCCGGGATGAATCGCGTCGGCGCCGGTGATCTCGGCGGCCGCGATCAGGTGGGGGATCTTGAGGTACGACTGGCGCCCCGGCGGCGGGCCGATGCAGACGTCGTCGTCGGCGAAGCGCACGTGCAGCGATTCGCGGTCGGCTTCGCTGTAGACCGCGACAGTCTCGAGACCCAGCTCGCGGCACGCGCGGATCACCCGGAGGGCAATCTCGCCGCGGTTGGCAATCAGCACCTTCTTGAACATCAGGGCGTGAGATCCTGGGAGAGATCGGACTTGCCACCGCCGGCGGCGAGCCCGCTGAAGGTACGATCCGACGCGGAGCTGATCCCCGAGGCCCGGAGCGCAAATTCACTGGGATTGGTCGAGTAGAAGAGCGCGCTCTCGTAGCTGATCACGCCCTGCTTGAACCACTGCATCAGCGACTGGTCGAAGCTCTGCATGCCGTAGGCTTCGGTCCCCTCGGAAATCAGGTCGGGGATGTTCAGCGCCTTCTCGATGTCGCGGATGTTGTCGGCCACGGCCGCCGTGTTGATCAGCACCTCGGCCGCCGGCACGCGGCCCTTCCCGTCCTTGCGCGGCACCAGCCGGAGGCAGACGACCGCAGCCAGCGCGGTGGAGAGCAGCGAGCGGATCTCCTGGTGCTGGTGCGGCGGATAGAACGAGATGACCCGGTTGATGGTCTGGGTCGCGTCGGTCGTGTGCAGCGTGGAGAAGACCAGGTGGCCGGTGTCCGCCGCCTTGAGCGCGACGTCGAGCGTCTCGGCGTCGCGGATCTCGCCGATGAGGATCACGTCCGGGTCCTGCCGCAGCACGTGCCGGAGCGCCGTGCCGAAGGCGAGGGTGTCGCTGCCGACCTCGCGCTGCGAGATGTTCGCCTGGACGTCACGGTGCAGGAACTCGATCGGGTCCTCGATCGTGATGATGTTGACCCGGCGGTTCTGGTTGACGTGGTTGATCATCGCGGCGAGCGACGTGGACTTGCCCGAGCCGGTCACCCCGGTCACGAGCACCAGCCCGCGGGGACGGATCGAGATCTCCTCCAGCACCTCGGGGAGTTCCAGCTCGCGCACCGTCTTCACTTCATAGGGAATGGCACGGAAGGCGAACGCCAGCGTGCCACGCTGCTGATAGATGTTGGTCCGGAAGCGGCCGACGCCCGGCACGCCGATCGCGAAGTCCGCCTCCTTCTTCTCGGCGAACTCCTTCACCTGGCGCGGGGTCATGATCTGCTCGGCGAGCAGCTTCAGGTCCTCGGGCTTGAGGGGCTGCATCTCGAGCCCGGCCAGATCCCCGTTCACGCGAATCGTCGGCGGCCGTCCGACCTTCAGGTGCAGGTCGGACCCATTGCGCTGCACCATCAGCGAAATGGCCTGCTTGAAGTTGAACGGCGGTTGCAGGCCCGCGGGACCGGTTGCTTCAGCCATTGGGATCGACCCGATAGAGCACGGTACCGAACTCGACCGGCTGCATGTCCTCGACGAGGATCTCGCGGATCACGCCGCTGACTTCGGCCTCGATCTCGTTCATGATCTTCATCGCTTCGATAATGCAGACCGTCTGCCCCGTCGTCACCCGACCGCCCACCTTCACGTAGGCCTCGGCGCCCGGCTCCGGCGCCTTATAGAAGGTGCCGACCATCGGGGACTTGATCTCCTTCAGGGTCGACGGTGCCGCAGCGGCCGGAGCGGCGGGAGTCCCACCGGCGGCCGGAGCGGCGGGAGTCCCACCGGCGGCCGGCGCGGGGGCCGGCGCGTAGGCCATGGGCGCTGGCATCATCGGCGCGGCGCTCTGCATGCCGGTCCGGGTGATGACCACGCCGGTGTCGAACCACCCCTTCACCTCGATGGATCCCAGCTCCGGAAACTCGTGCAGCAGCTCCGCGAGCTTCCGCACATCCTTGAGTTCCACCGAGCGGATCCCGGGCAGCTTGCCGAGGAGCTTGGCGAGGTCGGTCGTGTCTTTCGCGTTCATTGAGGCATCGGGGTTCAGGGTTCGGCTTTCAGCGCTCAGGCGTCACGCATCGGGGCGGCCCCGCCCCTGGCACGACGACACGCCCGCTGCTCCCTCAGACCAGTTCGAGAAGTTCCACTCGGTTGTCCGACAGTACTTCGGGCCCCGAGGCGGCAAGGTGCACATCATCCTCGAGGCGCACCCCGCCCCAGCCGGGAAGATAGATCCCGGGCTCGACGGTCACCACCGCGCCGCCGGGCAACGCCTGCTCGGCGGTGGGAGAGAGTCGCGGCGCCTCATGGACTTCGAGGCCGAGTCCGTGGCCGAGCGAGTGCCCGAAGGCCTCGCCGAAGCCCGCCCTCGCGATCCCGTCGCGCGCGAGCGCGTCCGCCTCCCGCCCCGGCATCCCGGCCCGCACATGCGCCAGGGCGCGCTGCTGGGCCTGCTGGACCACCCCGTAGATCTCGCGCTGCCTTGCATCGGCGCGCGCGCCCACGACCACGGTCCGGGTGAGGTCGGCACAGTATCCGTCCACCTGCGCGCCGAAGTCAAGCAGGAGCCAGTCCCCGGGATTCACGGTGCGGTCGCTGGTTCGCGCATGCGGCAGGGCGGAACGAGGACCCGACGCCACGATGGTCGGAAATGGATGCCACTCGCTGCCCCGCCGGCGCAGTGCCGATTCCAGCAGCGCGGCGATCTCGAATTCGCTCGCGCCTACCCGCACGGCCGGCAGCGTCTCCGCCAGGGCGCCCTGTGCCAGTCCCGCCGCCGCCCGGATCGCCGCGACCTCTCCCGCATCCTTCACCACCCGGAGCCGCTCGACCAGATCGCTGGTGGGTTGCCAGGCCGCGTGCGGACTCAGGCTGTCCAGACGTTCGCGATCCCGCACCGTCGCGATATGGGCCTCGAAGCCGGGGTGTCCCAGCGGCCGTTCGCCCAGCACTCGCTTGAGCCGGTCCCAGATGTTCGTCTGGTCGATCTCGACCCGGACAACGGTGCCCGCCTCGCGCGGAGCCTGCGCGGCGTAGCGAAAGTCGGTGACCAGGATGGCGTCCTGCGCCCGGATCGCGAGCAGGGCCGAGGAGCCGGTGAATCCGGTGAGGTAGCGGATGTTGGGGAGAGACTGCACCAGCAGCAGGTCGTGCCCCAGCGCCAGCATGCGATCCCGGAGCGCGCTCTGCCGGGCGTCCCGGCGATCAGTCACCACCGAGTTTCGCGACCAGGGCCTGGAGACCGAGCAGATACCCCGAAGGCCCGAAGCCGGCCACGATGCCGACGGCCAGATCCGCGAGGCGGGAATGCCGGCGCTCCGCCTCGCGTGCAAAGATGTTGGACAGATGCACTTCCACGAACGGCACCTTCACGGCGAGGAAGGCATCGCGAATCGCGAGGCTGGTGTGGGTGAAGGCCGCAGCGTTGACCAGCGCGCCATCAGCCTTGCCCTTGAGCCCCTGCACCGCCTCGACGAACGCCCCCTCGTGGTTGGTCTGCATCCAGTCGAGCGTGACGCCCAGCCGGGCTGCCTCCGCGCGGACCAGGGCCTCGAGTTCGGGAAGCGTGGTCCGCCCGTAGACCTCCGGTTCACGGGTGCCGAGCAGATTGAGGTTCGGCCCGTTCAGTACCGCGATACGCATCACTTCTTCAGGCTCTTGAGCCAGTGCTGGAACTGGTCGAGATCCTCGCCCTGCGAGGGCCGGCCCCCGGGAGCGCTGGTGCTGGCTCCGCCCGAGGCCGCGCCGAAGAACTGGTCGAAGCTGAAAGCGTCAGGCGCCTGTGGCTTGGACGGGGCATCGCCGGTCGCGGCGGCAGTCGCGGCACTGGCCGACTCATCGCCGAAGATGGCGCTGAGCGAGAGCGGATCGTTGGCGGGCCGGGTCGGCGCGCCACCGGACTGCTCGTCCTCCACCATCGGACGGGAGGCGGCGCTGCCGGCCGGCCGCGCGTCGGCGAGCGAGCGGAAGAAGGACTCGACCGATTCGCCACCGGTGTCCATCGCCACGTAGGAGTGCCGCCGGCTGCCGGCGGCCAGGGTGGCCTGCAGGTCGGCGATCCGCTGTTGCAGGCGCCGATCGTCCGGCTGCCGCAGCGAGAGTTCCCGGTACACGTTCAGCGCTTCGGCCAGGTGGCCCTGGCGCATGTAGAGCTCGGCCATGCTTTCCGTGAGCACCGGCGCCGGCTCGACGATCCCGTGGTCCGACGCCACCGGCTCAGGCTGCGCGGCCACCTCTTCCGAGATCCGGCGGTGCCGTGGGGGCTCCGGCTCGGTCGAGTCCTCGGGGAAGATGAGCTTGAGCGGAGATTCGGGCTCCGCAGCGGCGACAGTCTCAGCATCCGGCTCGGGGATCGACTCCTCGACCACCTCGCCGGTGCTTGCCGCGGCAAGCATCTCCACCAGCGAGCTTGCAGCGACAGGCTCCTGCTCCAGCTCGACGACCGCCGGCTCTGGCTCGGGCTCGGCCTCGGCGACGGCCTCCACCGCGGGTTCCTCGGCCGCGACCGTCTCGGACTCGATCTCGAGGAATCGCGCTTCGACTGGTTCGGATGCCGGTTCCGGCTCGACGATCTCGAGCGGGGCTTCGGCGGGCTCGGTCGGGAGCTCCTGCGTCGGCATCAATTCGATCGCGGCAAACCCGGTCGTCACAACCTTGCTGTACGGACGCGGCTCCTCGTCGAAGCGGATCGTCTGCTCCGGCTCCGGGAGCGGCTCCGGCTCCAGCACTGGCATCGGCTCCGGTTCTGGCTCCGGGGTCCGCTGGGCCGTCCGCAGCAACTCATCCGCCCCGCTCGGCGTCTGGTATTCCGTGCCCCCGGCCGAGGAGAGCGTGAGTTCGGAGGACGCATCCGGCACCTGGAACTCCGAGCCGCTCGGGGCGAGTTCGAGCAGCGCCGCGCTGTCATCCGGGGTCTGGAATTCCGTGGCGCTCGAGGGCCGCAGTTCGATCGACGAACTCTCCTCGTGACCGATCGCGTAGACCTCACCGACGTCGATCGTCTCGAGGCTCGGTTCGGGCGTGACCGACTCGGGCGGCACGAACTCGGTCCGCTCCATCATCGGCATCGGTTCCGGCTCCGGTGCTGGCTCCGGCTCCGGTTCCACCAGTTCGAGGGCGGCGGGCTCGATCATCTCCACGACGGGGGCCGGCGGCGCCGGCGGTGCGGCGTGCGATCCCAGCGAGGGCAGCCCGATCGGCACCGTCTTGTCCGGCGAGTCATCGAAGAGGCTGAAGCGCGCGTCCAGGGCGGCGTCCGCATCCTCGCTGATCTGGCCCGTGGCCACTTCGACGGTAGGGGCTTCGGGGAGCGGCGGCGGCGGAGCATGCCGCGAGACAAGAGGCAGCGCCTCCGTGATATCGTCGCCGCGCGTCGGTTCGGGGGCCTGCCCCGCCGACTGGGTGAGCGGCGCCGACATCGCGGCCGCAGCCGCCTCCCGCGCCGCGTCCACGCGGGCAAGCTGGTCGCGTGCCTCGTCGTTGCTGGGATCGACCGAGATGAGCCGGGAGAGCCAGGTGGCGGCTTCCATCAGGCGGCCCTGGCGCTCGGTGATGTCGGCGAGCGCCTTCAGCGCGATGACGTTTTCCTGATCGAGGTCGAGGACGTGGTGGAAAGCTGCTTCGGCGGGGCCGTCTTCACGGAGATCGAGACAGCAGCGCCCCAGCACGATGTTCCCGGGGATGTGATCGGGATGGAGCTCGAGCCCCTGACGCAGGACGTCGCGGGCGAGCAGGTGATCTCCGTGCTTGCGCAGCACTTCGGCGTACGGCGCAAATACGGTCCCCTTGGGATTCTCCTTCCAACGGCGCTCGAGCTTCTCGATCTCGCTGTTTGGTGGCATCCCTGGCCCTGTGCGTAAGTTGTTGTGGCGATTGAATAAACATTAGAGGGAGCACGGGAGCATGTCAACGGGTCGGACGCCACCTCGGCTTGAGATTCTGCGTTGCCGGGCTTAGACTTACGCCTCTTTTTGAAGCCGCCCCCTCAGCCGCAGGGCAGTTCCCATATGATGCAAGTCTTCCGCAGCATTGCCGGCAAGGTTGCCGCCGGAGTTTTCGCCGTCCTGATGCTCGTGTTCCTGTGGACCAGCGTCGACTGGCGCCAGGTCTCGGGCGGGTCCCGCACCACCGTGGGCGAGATCAACGGCCAGAAGATTCCGCTCCGGAACTATCAGCAGATGGTCCAGGGCGCGATTGAGCAGCGCCAGCGGCAGGTGGGTCACTCCCTGAGCGCCGAGGAGATCGAGGAAGTCCGCAACACGGTCTGGACGGAGCTGATCCAGCAGCAGAGCCTCGAGACCGAGTACGCGAATCGCGGCATCGAAGTCAGCACCGATGAAATCGCCGCCGCGATCCAGGACAATCCGCCGCCGGAGTTCCTGCAGCAGGCCGAGTTCCAGACGGACGGCAAGTTCGACATCAGCAAGTACCAGCGCTGGCTCCGCTCGAGCGCCGGGGCCCAGATCGTCCCCCTGCTCGAGTCACAGTACTCCGACCAGATTCGCCAGTCCAAGCTCTTCCGGGTCGTAACGGGAGATGTCTACCTCTCCGATGCGGCCCTGTGGCAGAACTGGCGTGACAACAACGAGAAGGTGACGGTCGAACTCGCGGCGGTCCTGCCGCGCGCCGTCGTGCCGGACTCCGCGGTTCCCGTGACCGACGCCGAGGTCCGGAAGTACTACGACGACCACAAGGACGAGTTCAAGCGGCCCGCCACCGCCTATCTCAGCTATGTCGAGATCGTCCGGGTGGCCGATGCCAGCGATAGCGCGGCCGCGCTGCAGCGGGCCGTCGATCTGCGGAAGGAGATCATGGCGGGATCACCGTTCGCCGAAGTCGCCAAGCGGGAATCGGCCGACTCCGGGTCCGCCGTCAAGGGCGGCGACCTGGGCGAGTTCGGCAAGGGCACGATGGATCCGGCCTTCGAGCGGGCCGCCTACAGCCTCCCGATCGGGACCCTCTCCGAGCCGGTGCTCTCCGCCTTCGGCTACCACCTGATCCAGGTGGACAAGCGGGCCGGGGGCAAGGTCAGCGCCCATCACATCCTCATTCCCATCGAGATCACCGGCGCCCACCGCGATCAGCTCGATGCGCGCGCCGACAGCCTCGAGACGCTGGGCGCCGAGAAGCTCGATCCCAGTGCCCTCGACACCGCCGCGAAGGTCCTCGGGCTCCGGGTCGGCAAGGCGAATCCGATCCAGAAGGGGAGCCGGGCGCAGGTCGGCCTCCAGGTGGTACCGGACGCCGGTATCTGGGCCTTCCAGGCCAAGGTTGGCGAGACGGGTCGGATCGTCGAGGTGTCGTACGCCTACTTCCTCTTCCGCCTCGACAGCCTGCATGCCGACGGTGTGCCGCCGTTCGAGTCGATCAAGGGCGCGGTCACGATCGCCGCGCGCGACAAGAAGAAGTGGGAAGGTGCCCGCGCCGTCGCGACGGACCTGGTGAAGCGCATCGGGGAGGGCAGCACCCTCGCGCAGGCCGCAACCGCCCTCAAGCTCCCGCATCAGGAGTTTCCTGCCTTTACCCGGACCAACCCGCCCTTCCCGAGCCCCCGGGTCGTGGGGACGGCGTTCGGTCTGGCGGCCGGCAAGACCAGCGGCATCATCGATACGGACGAGGGCCTCTACGTGCTGCGCGTGGTCAAGCACGATCCGCCGGACTCCGCCGAGTTCGTCAAGCAGATCGACGACTTCCGCGCCAAGCAGATCCGCCTCGCGCGCCAGGACCGGGTCCGCAGCTATCTCGATGCGCTCCGGACCAGCGCGAAGGTCGAGGATCGCCGCGCCCAGATCTTCCGGACCGACGCGCAGGCGCAGCAGGACCAGGCGAAGCAGCGCAGCTGAGCAACGCCGGTTCACAGGCAGCAAAAAACCCTCCGGTCATCGACCGGAGGGTTTCTCGTTTCCAGCGCGGCGGTGCGCTTACTGCGACAGCCGCTTCGGCTCGCCCCCGGAGGGAGGAGTCGGACCGGTGTTGCGATTGTCGAGCTGCCGTGAGGTCGGCGCCGAGGCGCTATCACCACCACTCACCGCGTCACCCGCGTCGCTCAGGCTGCGCTTGAATTCCCGGATCCCCTTGCCGAACGAGGCGCCGATCTCGGGCAGCCGCTTCGACCCGAAGAGCAGAAGGCAGATCACCAGGATTCCTACGATTTCCCCGAAACCAAGATTGCCGAACATGGCGGCCCTGCCTTAGAAGAGTGAGCGGGCGATCAGATAGGCGATGATGACGCCCAGAATCGCGAGCGGAGAAACGTTCACCGCGAACGGCCCCATGGTGAAGCTGAACACCAGCAGGTTGAGCGATACGGGGCCAAGGCTCGCGCTGGCGGTAAAGGTAAACACCTGCTTGGCGACGCTGTCGGGCATCACCGTCTTCACCAGGGCGTTCAGGAAGCCGCCGAGGATGAAGCCGGCCACCAGCACCCCGAGGTGGAACATCGGGCGACGAGGTCCACTGGCCATCAGCGCCGCCGGTCGAGGACGTAGGTGATGCTGTCCCGCAGCACATCGCGCGCCCGGCTGGGCGGGAGCGCATCGAGTTCATGGTCCGCCCGCTCGGCCAGCCGGTGGGCCCGCTGCCGGGCATACTCGAGCCCTCCGGCATCCGACACCAGCCCGACCACCGTGCCGATCTGGGCATCCGTCGGCTCGGGCGTGGCCATCAGCGCGGTGACATCCCGGCGTGCGGCCGGCGAGAGTCGGCCGAGCGAGTAGATCAGGGGAAGCGTCACCTTGTGCTCCCGGAGATCGTTGCCGGACGGTTTGCCGGTCACGGCCTCCTCCTCGGTGTAGTCGAGCAGGTCGTCCACGATCTGGAACGCCATCCCAAGGTACTCACCAAAGCGCCGCAGCGCCTCCCGTTCGCGCGGGCCTGCCCGAAGAGCGCCCACTTCGCACGCGCCGGAGAGGAGCGACGCGGTCTTCGCCATGATGAGGAGGTCGTACTCCTCCTCCGTGAAGGCGAGCGGCTCGTGGGCCATGAGCTGGCGCATCTCGCCAACCGTCATCTCGTTCGTCACGCGCGACAGGACCCGGAGCGGCTCGATGTCACCCAGCCGGGTGAGCTCGACGACGGCGCGCGAGTAGAGATAGTCCCCCATGATCACGCTGACCTGGTGACTGAACAGCGCATTGATCGTGGGCATGCCGCGCCGCAGCACCGAATGATCGACCGAATCGTCGTGCACCAGTGTCGCCAGGTGGATCAGCTCCACCACCGCGGCGAGCGTCTCGGCGCGCGGATCGTGGGCGCCTGAGGCTTCCTCGCTGAGCAGCAGCAGGGTCGGCCGGAACATCTTCCCCTGCATCTGGAGCAGATGGCCGTTCACTTCGCTGATCAGCCCGAAATCGCTCTCGATGGCCCGGCGCAGTTCCCGCTGCACCGCTTCGAGGCGCGGCTTGAGACTGGCCTGGAGGCCCGCGAGCGTGATACCCGCCGCCGAGGATGTCACTGAGGCCTTCCCTGGGCCAGCTTTGCCATGCGCGCCCCGGCGTCCTGGAAGCCGATATCGACCGCCAGTACGCGTTCGAATGTGGTAATCGCCTGCTCCACCTTGCCCTGGGCCTCCTGGGAACGGCCCAGCCAGTAGATCACACCGATCTGCTCGTCGTCGGTCGCGCCGAGACTCTCGACCGCCCGCTTGAGAATCGCTTCGGCAATCGCGTACTGCCGCTTCTCGAAGAAGGAGCTTCCCAGGGATTCCGTGGTCTTGAGGCGAATCTCGGGCGAGCGCAGCGCCTTCTGGAACTCGGCGATCGCCTCGTCGAGCAGTCCCATCTCCTTGAAGGCCACGCCCAGGTCATAGTGCGCCTGGAAGTCGGCGGCGTCGATGTTGGCATCGATGCCCCGCTTGAACTGCTGCAGCATGTCCTGGAAATCCTTCTGCTCGTCCCCGGTGGGCTCCTCGCCCTCCACCCGCATGCGGGTATCCATCACCGCTTCGTCGTCCATCACCAGCGCGCCGAAGTCGATGAAATCCCCGGTCGGCGGAGGCTCGACCGGCTTCTGGGCGGCGACCGACTTCCGCGACTTCCGCCCGGTCGGGGCCGGCTCGGGTGCCGCTGCGGGGGCGGGCTGCGGTGCCGCCGGCGCTTCCGCGATCGCATCGAATGCCGCGTCGGCTTCGTCGGCCATCTCCGTGAGCGGCGCAGCCTCCGGCTCCGTTTCGGCCACGGGTTCCGCGGCGGGTGCCGGGGGGATCGGCGGCAGGGTCTCCTCGACCGAGGAGAGCGCGTCCAGCGCCGCGAGCGCCCGGGAATTCCCGGGATCGTGCTCCGACACGCGCCGATAGACCGCCAGTGCCTTGTCCAGCGCGCCGACCCGCAGCAGCGCGTCGGCAAGCTCCAGATAGGCTTCGATCAGCTTGGGACGTTCCCCGCTGCGGAAGGCGATCTCGACCCGCTTCTGGTGGTACCGCACACCGTTGGGATCGAGCCGGATCAGCTCGTGAATCAGATCGGTCGCATGGGGCCAATCTTCGCGCCCCTCGTAGCCGGCCAGCGCGAGTTCGAGCTCCTCCTGGCCACGGAGGGTTTCCCCGGTGGCGAGCAGGGCCTCCCCCAGTGCACGATGCGCCTCGGGATCATCCGGGTCTTCGAGGACGCGGTCCTCGAGATCGGTGATCGACAGCTCGGCCGGCGCATCGACATCCAGGAAGGTGACCGTCTCCTCGGGCATCTCGAAATCGGGGAGGGCCGGATCGAGGACCGGGACCGCCTCGCCCGGATCGATGAGATCCATGCCGAGGGAAGCCGAGGGCCGTTCGATCGGTGCGAGCTCTTCCGGTTCACCCAGGCCGGTGGCAAGGTCGGCCGCGAGCTCCGGTGAGACATCGAGCGGCTCCGGCACCAGGAAGCGTTCCGCTTCGATCGGCTGGATGTCGGTGTCCGCGCCGTCGCTCGCGCGCTCGAGATCGAGCCCCTCCGTGGACACCTGGAGATCGACCGAGTCCGCCGCGGGCTGATCCAGCTCGAGTCCCTCGAGCGGCGCGACGGATTCGGCTTCCAGACCTTCCGCGAAGGTGGGCTCGAAGCCGAGCGCCTTGGCGACTTCGCCGGAGGCCGTCGCCTCGAGGTGCGCCTCGTCCGATACCAGCTGGATCGACTCCAGTTCGAGCGGGGTATTGACCAGGCTCGCGGTTTCGATCTCCAGTGGCGGCAGCTCGGGCACTGGCGCCTCGACGGTCGCGGCCCCGGGGCCAACCTCGATCAGCGGCAGACCCGTCGGCGGCTTGAGCTCCGCGGCGGGGGGCATCGTGATCGCGCGCGTCTTTCGCGAGGGGGGCCCCGCATGCTTCGCCGCGGGCCGCTCCGCGGTGGACCCGGTATCGAGAAAGACCAGATCGCCCGACCGGCCGGGCTTCGGGGCCGGCTTCGCCGTCTCGCCAGGCACGTCCTCGGCGTCGAGCGCCTGCAGCCGCATCAGCGTCTTGCGCGCCCCGATCGTGTCGCCCTTCGCTTCGAGATCGCTCGCGAGCTTCTCCAGCTGCTCACGGGCCTCCGCGTTGCGCGAGGAGGCCCGCAGCAGCTCGGACAGCATCAGCCGGATTTCCTTGTTCCCCGGGAACTGATCCGCGAAATCCTTGACCGACTTGAAGGCGTCATCGAGCTGATTGAGCGTGTTCATCCGCTCGAGGTACTCGAGCAGGTTCTTCTTCGCTTCGATGACGACGTTCTTGCGGGCGTGCAGGTGGGCGAGCTTGAGGTAGGTCTGGATCCGTCCCGGATTCACCCGCAGGATCTTGCCGCAGAGGGCGATGGCGTTGTTGTAGAAGCCCTGCTCGCCGTACAGGTCGGCCGCGCGCTCGTAGGCCTGCACCGCGGCCCCGGGCTCATTGGCCTTCAGATACAGATCGCCCACCCGGTTGTAGACCGACAGATCCGGTACGGGATCGTTGCCGGCCTCGAACTCCCGGATAGCTTGAAGATAGACCTCGATGGCCCGCCGCCACTCCTCCTTCTGCTCGTACTTCCGGGCGGTCTCTTTGAGCTTTTCGAAGTTCATCCAGCGGGGCGAGTGAAAGTGTGAATGCCTATGAAATACCGGAACTTACGGGGGCCGGATCAAGCTCCCCGCGCGCCACCAGGACAGCCAGCCGGGCAAGATCAGGAGCGGGTGGCCGATCCGCACTCAGCTTCGCCACGCCGTCCCTGGGGGCGCGGACCCGCTCGTACAGCGCCTCCACCCCCTTCCCTGCCTTCAGCGGGCGCAGAAAATCCAGCCCCTGGGCGCCGCAGAGGAATTCGGCGGCGATGACCTTCTGCGCATTGGCCAGAATCCGGCGCGCCTTGTAGGCCGCCGCCATCCCCATGGGGACGAAGTCCTCCTGGTTCGCATCGGTCGGAATCGATCCGATGCTGGCGGGCATCGCGATCGAGCGGGATTCCGCGACGAGCGACGCCGCGGTGATCTGCACCATCATGAACCCCGAGGAGAGCCCTGGGTCCGGCGTCAGGAACGCGGGGAGCCCCTGCGACAGATCCGGATTCACGAGGCGCTCCACCCGTCGCTCGGCGATGGCCTGCAGCGTCGTGAGGGCGACACTCAGGAAGTCGAGCGCCTGGGC
>JBGASX010000066.1:0-26613 GCA_044229445.1 Gemmatimonadales bacterium
ACCGCGACGCCGGCAGTGGTGACTTCCGGGCCGATGCCGTCGCCCGGAAGGAGTGCGATGCGTGCGTGGGTCATGCTTCCAGTCGGGCGAGCAGGGAGGCGCGACGCCGCTCGAAGGCGGCGATCTTGTCCTCGTTGAGGAGGGTGCGGCCGATCTCGTCGAGTCCCTGGAGCAGCGACTCGCGCCGGTACTCGTCCATGGTGAAGCTCGCGCGGAAGCCGGCGGCGTCGGTCACGCTGCAGGCCGAGAGATCGACCGTGAGGGTGTACTGCCCCTCGGCGCTCTCATAGCGGCGGAAGAGTTCGGTCATCTCGGCAGCCGTCAGGCGGACCGGGACGATCCCGTTCTGGCAGCAGTTGGCGTAGAAGATGTCGGCGAACGACTCGCTGAGGATCGCGCGGAAGCCGTACTCGCCCAGCGCCCAGGGCGCATGTTCGCGGGAGGAGCCGCAGCCGAAGTTGGGACCGGCGAGGAGAATCGTGGCGCCGGCCGCCTTCGGCTGATTGAGCTCGAAGCGCGGATTGGGCGAGCCATCCGCCAGGTAGCGCCAGTCGTTGAAGAGCGCCGGCCCGAAGCCGGTGCGCTCCACCCGCTTGAGGAACTGCTTCGGGATGATCTGGTCGGTGTCGACGTTGACGCGCGGCAGCGCGGCCGCGGTCCCGGTGTGCGTCGTGAAGGGGGTCATCGGGCGCTGAGCGCGACCTCTTCGAGTACTTCCCACTGGCGGACGTCGGTGAGGTGTCCCGCGATCGCGGCGGCGGCGGCCATCGCGGGACTCACCAGGTGGGTGCGTCCCCCCTTCCCCTGGCGCCCCTCGAAGTTCCGGTTGCTGGTGGAGGCGCAGCGCTCGCCGCTGTCGAGAATGTCGGGGTTCATGCCGAGACACATCGAGCAGCCGGCGTTCCGCCACTCGAAGCCGGCCTCGAGGAAGATCCGGTCGAGCCCCTCCCGCTCCGCCTGCGCCTTCACCGGCATCGAGCCCGGCACCACCAGCGCCCGCACATTCGCCGCGACCTTCCGGCCCCGGACGATGCGCGCCGCCTCACGCAGGTCGTCGATCCGCGCATTGGTGCAGCTCCCGATGAAGACCCGGTCGACCGGCAGCCCCTCGATCGGGGTGCCGGCGGTGAGCCCCATGTACTCGAGCGCGCGAGATACCGCCTGCCGCTCGGCGTCGCTCCCGAATGACGCGGGATCGGGGACCACCCCGTCGACGCCGGTCACCATCCCGGGGCTGGTGCCCCAGGTGACCTGCGGCGCGATGGCGGCGGCATCGACGATGACGACCCGGTCGTACCGGGCATCGTGATCGCTGGCGAGCTTGCTCCACCGGTCCACCGCGTTGCTCCACGCCTTGCCCTTGGGCGCGTAGGGACGGCCCATCAGGTACATGAAGGTGGTCTCGTCAGGCGCGATCATCCCCGCCCGCGCTCCCGCCTCGATCGACATGTTGCAGACCGTCATCCGCCCTTCCATGGAGAGGGCGCGGATGGCGGGGCCGGTGTACTCGATCACATGGCCCGTGGCGCCGGCCGTGCCGATCTGCCCGATCAGCGCGAGCACCAGGTCCTTCGCCCCGACGCCGGGGCCCGGCGTGCCGACGAACCGCGCCTCCAGAGTCTTCGGCTTCTGGAAGAGCACCGTCTGGGTCGCGAGCACATGCTCGACCTCGCTGGTGCCGATGCCGAAGGCGAGCGCCCCGAAGGCGCCATGCGTCGAGGTGTGCGAGTCCCCGCAGACGATGGTCATCCCCGGCTGGGTGTGCCCCAGCTCGGGACCGATGACGTGCACGATCCCCTGCCCCGGCGACTCCAGATCGTAGAGCTCGATCCCGTAGTCGCGCGCGTTCTGCAGCAGGAGGTCGACCTGGCGGCGGCTGATCGGGTCGACGATCGGCAGCGTCCGGTCGGTGGTGGGGACGTTGTGGTCGACGGTGGCCACCGTGAGGTCGGGGCGCCGCACCCGCCGCCCCGCGAGCCGCAGGCCTTCAAAGGCCTGCGGGGTGGTGACTTCGTGGATGAGGTGCAGGTCGATGTACAGCATGGCGGGTCCCCCGTCGGGCAACTGGTGCACGACGTGGGACTCCCACAGCTTCTCGAACAGGGTGCGGCCGGTCATGATGCTCAGACGGTCGCCGCGCGCGGCGCCTTCGCCTTGGCCGCGGCCTGCGCCGCCTTTCCCTCCTCGGACCAGGGCATCATCGCGCGGAGCTGGGCGCCCACCTTCTCGATCTGGTGATCGGCATCCCGCTTCCGCATCCGCGCGAAGTTGGCGCCGCCGCCGCGATGCTCCGCCAGCCACTCCTTCGCGAACTGGCCACTCTGGATCTCGGCCAGGATCTTCCGCATCTCGGCCCGGGTCTGTTCGGTGATGATCCTGGGCCCGCGGGTGTAGTCGCCATACTCGGCGGTGTCGGAGATCGAGTAGCGCATGAAGCCGAGCCCGCCGCGATTGATGAGATCGACGATCAGCTTGAGCTCGTGCAGGCACTCGAAGTAGGCCATCTCCGGCCGGTAGCCGGCGTTCACCAGGGTCTCGAAGCCCGCCTTGATGAGCTCGGAGGTGCCGCCGCAGAGGACCGCCTGCTCGCCGAAGAGGTCGGTCTCGGTCTCCTCGCGGAAGCTGGTCTCGATGATGCCGGCTCGGGCGCAGCCGATCCCGGCGCCATACGCCAGCGCGTTGGCGAGCGCCTGGCCGCTGGCATCCTGATGGATGGCGACGAGCCCCGGCACGCCCCGCCCGCCCTCGAATTCGCTCCGCACCAGGTGGCCCGGCGACTTCGGCGCGATGAGCGAGACGTCGACATCGGCCGGCGGCTTGATCTCGTTGAAGTGGATGTTGAACCCGTGGGCGAACATCAGGGTCTTCCCCGCCTTCAGGTTCGGGCCCACCGATTCGTCGTAGATCGTGCGGCCGTCCTGGTCGGGCACCAGCATCATGATGACGTCGGCGGCCTTGGCCGCCTCCGCGACCGACATCACCTCGAGGCCCGCGGCCTCGGCCTTCTTCCACGACCCGCCGCTCGGACGCAGGCCGACGATGACGCGCACGCCACTGTCGCGCAGGTTGAGCGCGTGGGCATGCCCCTGGCTGCCGTAGCCGATGATCGCGACCGTGCGGCCCGCGAGGCGGCGCGGGTCGGCATCGTTGTCATAGTAGATCCGGACGCCGGTCGAGGCGCGATCGTTTGCTGCCGTCATCATGTCTCCAGAAACGTGAAGGGTGAATGCGGTTAGTCGTTCAGGCCGGGATCGCCGTCGCCACCCGGGGCGGCACGGCGCTGGGGCGCTGCGCACCCCCGTCCGGCGGTGCGGCGGGCGGCAGCGCGAGGGTGCCGCCGCGGACCAGATCGATGATGCCGTAGGCCTCGAGCGCGCGGAGCAGCGACACCATGAAAGGCGCCGAGCCGGTCGCCTCGATCAGCAGGTCGTGCGGACTCTCGCCGATCACCGCCGCATCGAAGAGCGCGACGGTATCGAGCAGGGCGGAGAGCACCGCGGGCGAGACCCGCACCCGCACCAGCGCATGCTCGCGGCCGGTGCACTCCGACTCGGCGTGTACCAGCACCTCCTGCACGCCGACCATCTTGCGGAGCTGGTTCGCCATCCGGATCGTGGCCGCCTCGTCCCCCTCGACGATGCAGGTCAGCCGGGTGACGCCATCGCGCACGCTCGGCCCGAGCGAGAAGCTCGGCACGTTGAGGTTGCGGCGGCGGATGATCCCGATCGCCCGGTTGAGGGCGAGCAGATCGTCGTCGAGCAGCGCGGAGACCACCCAGGTCGGCATCGGCGCGCTCACGGGACGGGAGCGGCGACGGGCGCCGACTCGATCGGTTCGGAGAGCGAGCCGCCCGGCGGAATCATCGGGAACACATTCGCCTCCTGTTCGATCAGGAACTCGACCAGCGCGGGGCCCGGATCGCGCATCGCACGATCGACGGCCTCCTCGATCTGCCGGGCATGCTCCACCCGGTAGCCGGCGATGCCGTAGGCCTCCGCGAGCTTCACGTAGTCGGGGCTCCAGATCGGCGTCGCCGAGTAGCGCCGACCGTGGAAGAACTGCTGCCACTGCCGCACCATGCCGAGGTAGCCGTTGTTGAAGATCGCCATCTTCACCGGGATCCCCTCCTGCACCATCGTGGCGATCTCCTGCATGTTCATCTGGAAGCCACCGTCGCCCGAGATGGCCCACACCGGGCGGTCGGGCCGCGCGAAGTGCACGCCCATCGCCGCCGGCACGGCGAAGCCCATCGTGCCGAGTCCGCCGGAGGTGATGTGGCTGTTGCGCTCCTCGTAGCCGTACAGCTTGGCGATCCACATCTGATGCTGGCCGACGTCGGAGACGATGGTCGCGCGGCCGCCACTTCCCTCGCGGATCCCGGCGAGGATCGTCTCCGGCGCCATCGCGCCCCGGAACGCCTCGTGCCGCTCCCGCATGAAGCCCTTGATCTCCGCCCGCCAGGCCTCGCAGTCGCGCGCCGGCACGGCGTCGAGGAGCCGGGTGGTGATCTCCCGCGCATCGCCGACGAGACCGACGGCGACCGGGATGTTCTTGCCGATCTCTGCGGGATCGAGATCGATGTGGATGATCTTCGCCTGCGGCGCAAAGGCGGCGGTGTTGCCGGTGACCCGGTCGTCGAAGCGGAGCCCGATCCCGAGGATCACATCGGCGTGCTGGATCGCGCGGTTGACGTGCACCTCGCCATGCATCCCCGGCATGCCGAGATGCAGCGGATGCGACTCGGGGAAGGCGCTGATGCCGAGCAAGGTGGTCACGACCGGGATGCCGGTCTGCTCCGCCAGCCGGCGGACTTCGCCGTAGGCGCCGCTCTGGATGACGCCATGCCCGACCATCAGCAGCGGGCGCTTGGCCTCGATGAGGAGCCGCACCGCCTCGCTGAACGCCTCGGAGGAGTGGGGCTTCCGCCGTTCGGCGGCAGCGCGGGCCGAGATCCCGTCGTCGCCCTCCCATTCCATCTTCTGGTTCTGCACATCCTTCGGCACATCGATCAGCACCGGCCCCGGCCGTCCCTCGGTGGCGATGTAGAATGCCTCGCGCACCTTCTCGCCGAGTTCGGAGATGTCGTTGATGACGACGCTGTGCTTGGTGATCGGGAGACTGATCCCGACGATGTCGGTCTCCTGGAAGGCGTCGCGCCCGATCATGCCGCGCGGTACCTGCCCGGTGATCGCCACCACGGGCGAGCTGTCCATCTGCGCGGTCGCGATCCCGGTGATCAGGTTCGTGGCCCCCGGCCCCGACGTCGCGATGCAGACGCCCGGCTTGCCTGACGCACGGGCGTAGCCGTCGGCGGCATGCGCCGCCGCCTGTTCGTGACGCACCAGCACGTGGCGGAGCCCGGGATACTCCGGCAGCGCGTGATATAGCGGCATGATCGCGCCGCCGGGGTAGCCGAAGAGCACATCCACCCCCTGCGCCTGCAGCAGGCGGCAGAGGATCTGGGCGCCGGAAAGCGTCTCGCTCATACGCCCCAGTGCTGGGTGGAGTTGTAGGCCGTCGCCTCCAGGCGCTCGGCGTGACGCTCCTTGTTGAGCGCGTGCACCAGGGCGCGGGCGGCGGCCTCGACGATGTCGGTCGAGGCCCCCTGCCCCGAGAGCGACTTGCCGCCGATCCGGCACTGCAGGAAGACCTGGCCCACCGAGTCGCGGCCCGGTGTCACCGAACGGAGCGAGAGGTTGATCACCTCCACCGGCCGCTCGAGGATCTCGCTGATCGCCGCAAAGGCGGCCGCGATCGGGCCATCGCCCTTGCCGCGCGCCGCACGCTCCCCCGCCCACGGTCCCGTCATCCGCACCTCGGCCTCGGCCGGCACGCTGCCGCAGAGCACCCGCAGGTGGGTGAGGAGATGCTCCTCGGGCGCGTCGTGGAAGCTCTCGTGCAGCAGCGCCAGCAGGTCCTCGTCGAGGATCTCCCGCTTCCGGTCGGCCAGGGTGGTGAAGTCCTTGTAGAGCTGCGCCAGCTTCTCCTCCGGCAGCTCGTAGCCCAGCTCGCGGTAGCGCCGCTCGAGCGCGTGGCGGCCGGAGTGCTTGCCCAGGACCAGGGTCGACCGGGGGATGCCGACCGACTCGGGCCGGATGATCTCGTAGGTGAGCCCATGCTGCAGCACACCGTGCTGATGGATCCCCGACTCGTGCGCAAAGGCGTTGCGGCCGACGATCGCCTTGTTGGGCTGCGGGAAGCTGCCGGTCAGATAGGACAGGAGCTGACTGGTGCGGAAGATCTCCTGGCTGTTGATGTGCGTGTTGAAGCGGGCGAGCTGCGGCCGCACCCGGCTCGCCATCACGATCTCCTCCATGGCGGCGTTGCCGGCGCGCTCGCCGATGCCGTTCACGGTGCACTCCACCTGTCCCACGCCGGCCTCGATGGCGGCCAGCGAGTTGGCGACGGCGAGCCCGAGGTCGTCGTGACAGTGGGCGCTCCAGATCACCCGGTCGGGATTGTCGATCCGGCCGCGCACCTCGCGGAACATCGCGGCGTACTCATCCGGCAGCGCGTAGCCGACGGTGTCGGGGAGGTTGATGGTGGTGGCTCCCTCCTCGATCGCCATGGCGACCACCTGCACGAGGTAGTCGAGATCGGTGCGGCTGGCGTCCTCGGCCGAGAACTCCACGTCGTCGGTGTACTGCTTCGCCTGACGGATCGAGCGGCGAGCCAGCTCGAAGGCGTCCTGACGGGTGATGCGCAGCTTGTGTTCGAGATGGAGATCGGAGGTGGAGAGGAAGATGTGGAGCCGGCCGCGGGCGGCGCCGCGGATCGCCTCGCCGGCCAGTTCGATGTCCCGTTCGTGGCATCGGGCCAGGGCGCAGATCACCGGGCGACGGATCTCCGCGGCGATGTCGCGCACGCTGCGGAAGTCCCCTTCGCTCGCGGCGGGGAAGCCGGCCTCCATCACGTCCACGCCGAGGGCGTCGAGCTGCCGCGCGAGGCGCAGCTTCTCCTCGGGGGTCATGGTGTTGCCCGGTGCCTGCTCGCCGTCGCGAAGAGTCGTGTCGAAGATGATGACGTCCCTGACCATACCGTTTCTCCATCTCCCCGAAGGGGGCAGAAAACAAAAACCGCGGACCTTGGTGGGGTCCGCGGCGAGGGGGCTAGAACCTGCTAGGTCCGACTACTGCTGCCCGTAAGCGCCGCGATCCCCGTGCTCGAGTCCAAGAAGGACCAGCACGAGGCTAATAAGGACGAGCACGAGCGGGAGCGAAGTCAGCATCACGATCCAGTCACAGGTTGGCGGGCAGCAACTTTATGCGCCCGACAGGAATGACGAACCTACGGTTTACGTACGGAGCTGTCAAGGGCGACCGGGAATGCGCCGAATTCCCCATATGATCGGCGGGTTTCTCCAGGAGATGAGTCCGGAGCGCCACTTGACCCCGCCTCACCGGCTTGTATTTTTATTCACATGCACGCCGCCACCAATCGAGCCGCCGTCCTTACCCTTATTACCGCGACCGCCCTCCCGACGAGGGGCGGTCCGGAAAGCTGACGCGCGAGTTCGCCCGCTGCTGACCGGCCCGCTCCCAGGTGGAGCGGGCTTTTTTCATGTTCGTAAGGAGGGTCCCTGATGCCGCATCGCCACGCTCATCCCGCTCCGCACGCTCGCACCAGTTCCGGCGCCGCCACCCGCGAGCATGACGCCTGCGGCGTCGGCTTCGTGGCCCGCGCGACCGGCGAGCGCTCGCACGAGATCGTCCGCATGGCGCTGCAGGCCGTGGCGCGCGTCGCCCACCGGGGCGCGGCCTCGACCGACAACTCCGGCGACGGCGCCGGCGTCCTCACCCAGATCCCCGTCCGCCTCTTCCATCGCGAGGCCTACCGGCTCCGGCTCCGGCTGCAGCCGGGCCAGCCCTTCGGCGTCGGCGTGCTCTTCCTGCCCCAGGAGCAGGAAGCGCTCACCCGCGCGATCCGGCTCACCGACAAGGTGCTCGAGCGGAACGGCATCCCCTGTCTCGGCTGGCGTGAAGTCCCGGTGGAACCCTCCGCCCTCGGGCCGCTCGCCCGGGCGAGCTGTCCCGCCATCCGCCAGGTCTTCGTCGGGCGCCCCTTCACCGCCACCGATGAGGATGCGTGGGAGCGGGCCCTCTACCTCGCGCGGCGGGACATGGAGAGAGAGGCGGAAGCCGCGGGACTCGCGCCCTACTTCGTGAGCTCCTTCTCCTGCCGCACGATCGTGTACAAGGCGCTGCTCACCGGCACCGCGCTCCCGCTCTTCTATCCCGACCTGCGCTACCCCGAGTACGAGAGCGCCGTCGCGCTCTTTCACCAGCGCTACTCCACCAACACCCTGCCGAGCTGGCCGCTGGCGCAGCCGTTCCGGATGATCGCGCACAACGGCGAGATCAACACCCTCTGGGGCAACCGCAACGCGATGGCCGGCCGGGAGTCGGATCTCTCCTCGCCGATCTGGGGCAACGACATCGAGCGGGTGAAGCCGGTGATCTGGCCCGAGGGCAGCGACTCCGCCGGCTTCGACAACACGATGGAGCTGCTGGTGCGGAGCGGCCGCGATCCGCTGCACACGATGATGATGCTGGTCCCGCAGGCGTGGGAGCAGTATCCCGACGTGGAGCCGGCGATCCGCGACTTCTACCGCTTCCACGCCCACCTCACCGAGCCGTGGGACGGCCCCGCGGCACTCGCCTTCACCGACGGCATCATCGCCGGCGCGGCGACGGACCGGAACGGCCTCCGCCCCTGCCGCTACAAGGTGACGCGCGACCAGCTCGTGGTCGCCGGCTCGGAAGTCGGCCTCGTCGATCTCGATGCCCGCGACGTGGTCGAGAGCGGGCGCCTCGGCCCCTGCGAGTTCATCGCCGTCGACATGGCGAACGGCACCGTGCTCCGCAACATGGACGTGAAGCGCCGGGTCGCCTCGCGCCAGCCGTACGGCCAGTGGTGCCGCGACAACATGCAGGTGCTTGAGGCCGATCCCGCCGCCAAGTTCGTCCCGCTGCCGCTCGATCAGCTCATCGCGCAGGAAGTCGCCTTCGGCTACGGCACCGAGGAGGTGCGCTTCGTCCTCGAGGCGATGGGCGGCGCCGGCATCGACCCGATCTGGAGCATGGGCGACGACGCACCGATTCCGCCGCTCGCCAAGACCCACGTCGGGCTCTACTCCTATTTCCGGCAGCGCTTCGCCCAGGTCACCAACCCGCCGATCGATCCGCTCCGCGAATCGGTGGTGATGTCGCTCCGGGTGCACATGGGGAAGCACGGCTCCTTCCTGATCGAGAACCCGAGCCTCGCCGGCGTGCTCCGGGTGGATCATCCCATTTTGCTCGACGAGGAGATGGCCGCACTCCGCAACACGCCCGGCTTCTCCTGCGTCACGCTCAACACCGTCTTCCCCGCCGCCGACGGCCCCGAGGGGATCCGCACCGCGCTCGACCGCCTGTGCAGCGACGCCGAGCGCGCCGCACGCAACGGCGCCCGCCTGCTGGTGCTCTCCGACCGCGCGGCGGATGCCGAGCTGGTCCCGATCCCGATGCTGCTCGCCGTCGGCGCGGTCCGCCGGCACCTGATGGACAGCGGGCTTCGGATGCGGCTCGGGCTGGTCGCCGAAACCGGCGATGCGTGGGACATCCACCACTTCGCGGCGCTGATCGGCTACGGCTGCGAGGTGGTCTATCCCTGGCTCGCGCTGCAGGGGGTGAGTGCGGCCTTCAGCGAAGAGGCCGAGGTGCGCGAGTCGCGGCCCGGACAGCGGAAGAGCCGCTACGATGTGGGCAGCGACCGGCCGAGCGCGGAGCAGGCGCGACGCAACTTCCGCGCAGCCGCCGAGAAGGGGCTGCTCAAGATCATGTCGAAGATGGGGATCTCGGTGCTGACCTCATACAACGGCGCCCAGATCTTCGAGTGCCTCGGCCTCGGTCAGGAAGTCGTACAGCGCTGCTTCCGCGGCACCGACTCCGCCATCGGAGGCATCGGCTTCGAGGAGATCGCGGAGGATGCGCTCATCCGGCACCGGCTGGCCTACGGCCACGCGGAGAACCTCGGCTCCGATGGGCTGCCTGACTACGGCCGCATCCGGTTCCGGAAGGAGGGCGAGGAGCATGGCTGGGCTCCGCCGGTCGTCCTCGCGCTGCAGAAGGCCGTCGGCGGCGGCAAGGAGCGGAAGGCCGACCCGAACGACGTGAGCACGGGCTACCAGAAGTTCAAGGAGTACGTGGCGAAGGTCGAGGAGCGGTGGCCCGCGAACCCGCGCGACCTGCTCGGCTTCCGTGCCGGCACCCCGATTCCGCTGGAGGAGGTCGAATCGGTCGAGTCGATCATGCGCCGCTTCGTCTCGGCGGCGATGTCGCTCGGCGCGCTCTCGCCCGAGGCCCATGCGACCATCTCGATCGCCATGAACCGGATCGGCGCGCGCTCCAACTCCGGTGAAGGGGGCGAGGATCCCTTCAACTACACCCCGCTGCCGAACGGTGACCGGGTGGACAACCGGGTGAAGCAGGTCGCATCGGGACGCTTCGGCGTCACCACCGAGTACCTGGTGCGGGCCGAGGAGCTGGAGATCAAGGTCGTGCAGGGGGCCAAGCCGGGTGAGGGCGGGCAGCTGCCGGGTCACAAGGTGACCGAGCTGATCGCGCGGCTCCGGCACTCGGTGGTTGGCATCCCGCTCATCTCGCCGCCGCCGCACCACGACATCTACTCGATCGAGGACCTCGCGCAGCTCATCCTCGACCTCAAGACGGTGAACCCGCGGGCGCGGGTCGGCGTCAAGCTGGTCTCGGAGACGGGGGTCGGCACCGTCGCGGCGGGCGTCGCCAAGGCGTATGCGGACTACGTCCTCATCGCCGGCCACAGCGGCGGCACCGGCGCGTCACCGCTCTCCTCGATCAAGCATGCCGGGAGTCCGTGGGAGCTGGGCCTCGCGGAGGCGCAGGCGAGCCTCGTGGCCAACGGCCTCCGGCACCGGATCGAGGTGCGCACCGACGGCGGCTTCAAGAGCGGCCGCGACGTCGTCATCGCCGCGCTGCTCGGCGCGGAGTCGTATGGCTTCGGCACCGCGCCGCTGGTGGCGATCGGCTGCGCGATGGCGAGGCAGTGCCATCTCAACACCTGCCCCACCGGCGTCGCGACGCAGCGCTCCGATCTCCGGGCCAAGTTCAAGGGGACGCCCGACCAGGTCGTCACCTTCTTCAGCTTCGTCGCGGAGCAGGTGCGGGAGATCCTCGCCCACATGGGGGTGCATTCGCTCGACGAGATCATCGGCCGCGCCGATCTGCTGGAGCGGGTCGAGCGGCCCGACATCCCGCGGGCGCAGATGCTCGATCTCTCCGCGCTGATGAGCCCGGCCAACCCGGGCGAGGGCACGGCGGTCAAACGGCTGATCGATCGCAACGACCGGCCCGGCGTCATCTATCTCGACGACGAGATCCTGGCCGAGTGCCGGGGACACATCGAGCAGGGGCTGCCGTTCTCCGGCTTCTACGACATCCGGAACCACCATCTCGCGGTGGGCGCGCGGGTGGCGGGGGCGATCGCGACCAAGCATGGCGACCACGGTCTCCCTGACGGCCATGTCCACCTCCGCTTCCGCGGGAGTGCGGGGCAGAGCTTCGGCGCCTTTGCGACCCACGGCATGCACCTCGACCTCGAGGGCGAGGCAAACGACTACGTGGGCAAGGGTCTCTCCGGCGGCGAGCTGAGCATCCGGCCCTTCCGTCAGGCGGCCTACGTCAACGACACCCACGAGAACACCATCGTGGGCAACACCTGCCTCTACGGCGCCACCAGCGGCCGGCTCTTCGCCGCGGGCCAGGCGGCGAGCCGCTTCGCCGTCCGGAACAGCGGCGCGCTGGCGGTGATCGAGGGGGCGGGCAACCACTGCTGCGAGTACATGACCGGCGGGATGGTCGTGGTGCTCGGACCGGTGGGCCGCAACTTCGCGGCCGGCATGTCGAACGGCGTGGCCTACGTGCTCGACGAGAGCGGCGGCTTCACGAGCAGAGTCAACATGGACATGGTGCGGGTGGACCGGTGCACCGAGGAGGACGAGGCGAAGCTGCTGGAGCTGATCCACGAGCACCAGGAGCGCACCGGCAGCGCCCGCGCCCGGCAGCTCATCGCGCAGTGGAGCGAGTTCCGGCTGCTGTTCAAGAAGGTCATCCCGAACACCACGCCGTCCGCCCCGAAGGCGGTGGCCCAGCCGACCGAACCGGCGCCGGAGCCGGCCCCCGAGCCGGCGGAGGCCCGCGCCTGACAGAAGTAGAAGGGAATCGATCGACGCGGGGGACGGGGCAGCATCGCCCGTCCCCCGCGCTGTTTCCGGCTAGCGATGGTGCGCGAGCAGCCAGGCGAAGATGTCGAACCCGCCGCTGCCGTCGTAGGTGCGGCTCCAGACCTCGTGCCCCGCGCCGGCGTAGACGGTGAGCCGCGCCGGCTCCGCGGGGGGCGGCTGACAGGCGTTGAGCGCGTCCACCAGCCGCTGCTCGTGGCTCTCCGGCTCGTCCTTGTCCCGCTCGCCGTGAAAGGCCCAGACCGCGACGTTCCGCATCGCGCAGATCCCGCTCGTCGAGCCCTCGCCGGCGATCGGCACGATCGCCGCCACCCGATTCGGCCGGGCCACCGCATAGACCCAGGCGCCGTCCGCGCCGGTACTCAGGCCGGTGAGATAGATCCGCGTGCTGTCGATCAGGTAGGCGCCCGAGATCGAATCGATGAGCTCGTCGATCAGGGCGACGGGCCAGCGCTTCTGGTTCGAGGGGAGCTGCGGCGAGATCACGATCATCGGGAAACGCTCGCCGTGATGCGCGAGTCGCGGCAGGCCCCACTTGTCGACCTTGGTCAGTTCTGCTCCTCCGTTCCCCCGCTCGCCGATGCCGTGAAGGAAGATGAGGACGGGGTAGCGCTCCGGCCCCGCGGAGTCGTACCGCGCGGGGAGATCGACGAGGTAGCCCACGCTCGTCTTGAGCGAGGGGCTGATGAAGCTCCCGGGGAGCTGGGGGTCGATGGACGCGAGGCTGTCGCTACGCGAGGGGACGGAGCCGGCGGCGCTGTCGGCCTGGGCCAGTGCTCGGCCTGCACCTCCTATAGAGAGGAGGATCGCGAGGGGCAGGAGCAGGCTGGGTGAAGGGCGGCGCATGGCTGGATGAAGGCGGAATTCGGGCCATTTGGCAATTCTGACTGCCGGACGGGTTGCGGGATACCGGCCCAGATCATAACTTGCTGGACGTCAAGCAAGCAAATTTAGTCGCCATTCCCTCTGGTGGGGTGCCGTGCATCGACCGCAGGACCGGGAGCGGAACGCCGCCCGCAGCCGCGAGGCGATTCTGGACGCCGCCGAGCGGCTCTTTGCCGAGCGGGGGTACGAAGCGACGAGCCTCACAGATGTTGGGGCCGCCGCGGGTGTATCTCGGGGGACGCCGGGCTACTTCTTCGGCTCGAAGGAGCAGCTCTACCGCGACGTGCTGGAGCGGTGCCTCGAGCGGGTGCGTTCCGCGGTGCGGAGCGGCCGGGAGCGGGCCCAGGCGAGTCTCGAACCGCCGGCGGTCGTGCTCGCCGGTGCGGTGGGAGAGTACTTCGACTTCATCTCCGCCAACCCCGACTTCGTGCGGCTGCTCGAGCGCGAGGCGCTCGACGGGGGGAAGCAGATCGCGACGCTGCCCCCGCACCTCGAGGCGGCGCAGGAGGCCCTCGGCGCCATCGTGACCGAGCTCGCGCTGGACCCGGCCGATCAGGCCGAGGCGCGGCAGCTGATGATCAGCATGCTGGCGCTGTCGTGGTTCCATGTCGTGCATGCGCCCACCGTCCTCCGGGCGCTCGGCGTGGATCCCGCCGATCCGGCCTTCCGGGAGGAACGGCGCCGCCATGTCGTGAATCTGGTCGTGCAGGGTGTCCGGGGACGACTGGCCAGCGGCGGCATGCCTGATGCGGCTGGAAGCGCGCCTGCCGCGGCACGTACGACACGCAACTCATAGCGGCCCGGACGCGGCCGATAGTTCGGACACGCTTTTCAAGGAAGTCGACCATGACCAACGTGATGACGCCTGAACCGAAGGCGACGGGCACGCCGGTGACGCGGCTCGCCACCGAGACCGAAGCGCGGGAAGTCGCCGAGGCGGCGCGGGAGCAGGACTGGCAGGCGCCGAGCTTTGTCAGGCAGCTCTTCGAGGGCAACTTCCAGCTCGGACTGATCCATCCCTACCCCGAGCCCTCCGCGGCCGACGTCGAGAAGGCGCGGCCGTTCATGGAGAAGCTCACCGCCTTCATGAGCACGAAGGTGGACAGCGACAAGATCGATCGCGAGGGGAAGATTCCGGAGGAGCTGATCCAGGGGCTCCGGGACATCGGCGCCTTCGGCATCAAAATCCCCGAGGAGTACGGCGGGCTCGGCCTCTCGCAGCTCATGTACACCAAGGCGATCGGCATCGTCACCAGCCAGGACGGCAGCATGACGGCGCTGCTCTCCGCGGCGCAGTCGATCGGCGTGCCGACCCCGCTCAAGCTGTTCGGCACGCCGGAGCAGAAGAAGAAGTACCTGCCCCGCCTCGCGAAGGGCGCCATCTCCGCCTTCGCGCTTACCGAGAACAACGTCGGCTCCGATCCCGCGGCCCTCGCCACCCACGCGGAACTCTCCGCGGACGGCACCCACTACATCCTGAACGGCGAGAAGCTCTGGTGCACCAACGGCACCGTGGCCGAGCTGTTCGTCGTGATGGCGCGGACCACGGGGAAGAAGATCACCGCCTTCATCGTCGAGGCCGACTGGCCCGGCGTCGAGGTGGCCCACCGGCTCCACTTCATGGGGCTCAAGGCGATCGAGAACGGCGTCATCCGCTTCACCAACGTGAAGGTGCCGGTCGAGAACGTGATCTGGGGCGAGGGCAAGGGCCTCAAGCTGGCGCTGATCACCCTGAATACCGGCCGTCTGACCCTGCCGGCGTCGTGCGTGGCCGGGGCCAAGAAGTGCCTCGAGATCGTGCGGCACTGGGGCAACGAGCGGGTGCAGTGGGGCCAGCCGATCGGCAAGCATGACGCGATCGCGCAGAAGATCGGCCGCATGGCGGCGGAGACCTTCGCCATGGAGGCGGTGAGCGACCTCGCGAGCCTCATGGCCGACGAAGGCAAGCGCGACATCCGGCTCGAGGCCGCCATCGCGAAGATGTGGAACACCGAACTCGGCTGGCGCATCGTGGACGACACGCTGCAGATCAAGGGCGGCCGCGGCTACGAGACGGCGGACAGCCTGCGCTCGCGTGGCGAGCGGCCCGAGCCGGTCGAGCGGATGGTGCGCGACTTCCGGATCAACCTGATCTTCGAGGGTTCGTCGGAGATCATGCGCCTCTTCATCGCCCGCGAGGCGGTGGACACCCACCTCAAGGTGGCCGGCGCGCTGATCGATCCGAAGTCGAGTGGCTCGCAGAAGTTCCAGGCCCTGCTCAAGTCGGCGGCGTTCTACGGCCTCTGGTATCCCAAGCTCTGGATGCCGTTCAAGGGGTGGTTCGGCTACGGCGAGTTCGGCCGGCTCGCCGGGCACATGCGCTTCGTGGAGCGCTCGAGCCGGAAGCTCGCGCGGAACCTCTTCCACTGCATGGTCCGCTTCGGCCCGAAGCTCGAGAAGAAGCAGGCCGTGCTGGGCCGGCTGGTGGAGATCGGCGCCGAACTGCTCGCGATCTCGGCGGCCTGCTCCCGGGCGCAGATGCTCCTCAAGAAGACGCCCACCGAGACCGGCCCGCGCGAGCTGGCGGATGTGTTCAGCCGGCAGGCCCGCCGGCGGGTGGAGCAGAAGTTCCATGAGCTGTGGGCCAACGACGACGACGCGACCTACACCACGGCGCGCCACGTCCTCGACGACCACTTCCTCTGGCTCGAGAACGGCATCGTGAAGGGTCAGTACTGAGGGAGCTGAAAGCAGGGGCGGGGCGGACCACTCGGTCCGCCCCGCCCTTTTTCACGCCGGGACGTCAGGGTGCGAGCGACTACTCGGACTTCCGCGGAGCCGGCACCGCGCAGGTATAGCCGTAGGCCAGCTGCTGCAGCAGGCCGTCCTTGTCCTCGAAGAGCCCGCTCACCGTCACGCACCGCTCCAGCGCGGCCTCGAGCGCGACGGTGCCGTGGTAGCGGCCCGCCACCCGGGCGCGGGGATGCTGGCGCTCGAAGTCGACCCGGGACATCCGGCCGGCGGCCGCGGGATCGACGACCAGCACCAGGCGCTGCTCGGTGTCGAAGTAGAGCGTCGGCGATTCCTTGGTCTCGTCGACCTTGATGCTGGGCCGGATCACCGCGCCGCCCAGGGTCCAGCGGGGCTGGGGCGAGAGCCGGCGCGGCAGGCGCGAGCTGGCCAGCGCCTCGCGCTGTCCCCGTTCGGAGAAGATCTTCTGGACATCGGTCAGCGTGGTGCGCCCCAGAATGAGTCCCACCATGTCGCCGGAACGCAAGGCGCTGGGCGGGAATCGGGCGGGCTCCTGTTGCGCCATGAGCGGCGCCTGGAGCAGCACGAGCAGACCGAGAGTGTGACGCAGAGCACGCATGAAGGAGCGATCCTGAGCAGGTCACCATTTTCAGGGGCAACCTGCGTACCGTCGCGGGATCGGGGAGTAAGGTGTTGCTGCGCAAGCAGCTTCAGCGAGGGCGGGGAGAAATTCATCCAGACCAGCGCGGCAAGGCGCGACCGGTGAGGGGAAGCGCCTGCCGGGGGCCCGGGCCGATGCCGGGGGACCGCGGGAGGCGATTCGAGCCCGGCATCCTTAGATTGGGGCGGCTATTCGACGGGCGAGGAAGGCGATCGCCCCCATTCCGGGAGAGCGTGATGGCGACAGCAGAAGGACGTACCCTCGCATTCGTCGGCCCCGAGCAGGTGGACGTCGCCGTCCTCGAGACTTTCGGGTACGAGGGACCGGAGCAGGAGATCCTCACCGAAACCGACGAGTTCAGCGCGGTCTGCCCCTACAGCGGGCTTCCCGACTTCGCGAAGCTCACGATCCGCTACGTGCCCGGCGCGAAGTGCATCGAGCTCAAGAGCCTCAAGTACTACGTCACCAGCTATCGCAACGTCGGCATCTTCCAGGAGCATGCGACCGCGAAGATGGCCGAGGACCTGCACCGGGTCCTGGCGCCGAAGTGGCTCGAGGTGAAGACCGTCTACAACGTGCGCGGCGGCTTCCTCACCACCTGCACGGTGCGGCTCCCGAAGGCCTAGGCGCGGCGCCGCCTCGGCAGCGAGAGGACGTACCCGGTCGCGACCACGGCGAGCGCCACGACGCTGGCGGCGATCAGCAGCAGCCGGATGTGGCGGCGCTCGATGTGCAGCGCAGTGAGCGAGCCGAAGGTGTGCAGCCCGTGGAGCGTGCTCGAGATCCGGGTCGCGGAGGTGCTGACGTTCACCAGGCCATCCTGCGCGCCCACGTGGAACCAGGTGGCATCGGCGTCACCGAACTTCACCCGCCACGCCGGCAGGCTCCCCGGATAGCCGCGATCGTTGGCGTGAATCAGCTCGGCGGATGCGATCGCTCCCCCCGGCACCGCCTGCTGCGCCAAGGTCCTCGCCAGCGACTCGTCGATCGCGATCCGTTCCCCCGTCCCCGCGTCGATGAGCGCCACGCCCCGCGGGGTTCCCTTCACTCTATAGATCAGGCGATCGCCGAGCCGGTCGAGCTCGACCGAACGCACGGCCTTGAGCCCGCTGTCTCCGGTGCTCGCTGCGGCGATCGCCGCGGCCGGTGAGACCGTCGCCCGGGAATAGTCGGGTGGAGTCACGCGACCCTGGCCGCGCCCTTCCCCGGCGCTGAGCAGCACGCCGGTCACGATCCACATCAGCAGGACGACCCCGACCGCGACGCCCACCCACTTGTGCACCTTGTAGAACACGCGCAGCACCGCGAACTCCTTCCGTCTGTGGTCGTCTGCTCCGCCCCGTCACTTCCAGCCCCTGCTATCAGAGCCCCGCTACCGGGGGCTCATCGAACTATGCCTCCACACGATGAATGGAGGATGACAGCGCCGTCGACCGGTCCTAACTGACGCCGACGAGCCGTTCGGCGAGACTGCGGATCCGGTCGCTGTCGGGCACCGCCTCGGTCCATCGCGCCGGGACCGCGTGCTCGCCGTCGCGCGCGCCCATGAGACCGCCCGCGACCGCGGCGTTGGTGTCGGTATCGCCCCCCGCATTCACCAGCCAGAGCAGCCCGCGCTCGAGGTTGGGCTCGTGATAGGCGAACCAGAGCGCGATCTCCATCCCGTGCACCACGTAGCCGGCGGCGGGACCCACGACCGGCAGCTCCTCCCTCTTCTCGAGCGGCACCCGGCGCACCGCCGTCAGCAGCTCCGGCGGCGCCTGGTTGCTCGCGAGCGACTCGATCACGTCGCCGATGAAGTCGCGCCGTCCCTGGAGGAAGCAGGCGGCCGCCACGTTGATCGCGACCGCGCCCCAGGCGCAGCGCTCGTCGGGGTGGGTCAGCACCGCGGTGTGGTAGGTCCCGCTGATGAGGTTCGCCGGCTGCTGAAAGGTGCGGAGCGCGACGGGGAGGCAGCGCGAGATGGTCCCGTTCCCGGCCTGGCCTCCGGTCGAGGCCGGCGGCGAGTCGTGGGTCCGCAGATGCCGGAGCGCCGTCCTGGTCCAGACCCCGATGCCGCGACCGTCCACTTCGGCCCACTCGGCCCAGCGATGTGCGAGGCGGCGCAGGTCGACGTCGGGAAGGAGCAGCTCTTCGGCGAGGATGAGTGTGAGCGCGACGTCATCATCGTACGGCGATTCGGGACGGTCTTCCCGCAGCAGTTCCCGGATGCCTCCCGGGAATTCCGCGGCAATGCGTTCGGCGGTTCCCAGGAATTCTGTTGGCACACCGAGTGCGTTACCAGCGGCATGACCGAGCAGCGCGCCCCGTGCGCGACTTGCGAGATCGGGAGGATTCATGACCGTGATTGCCAGTGAGTCGGAGATGCGCCGAGGTGAAGGCAGGCCGCAGGGGGACGCAGACCAACCTGTTGCCGGACCTAAGGTAACCACGCCAGCGGAGGTCCTGCCAAGCGGCAGCCACGCCTCGCGTCTCGGCCGGTTCGCGCCGCTGGCGGCCGCCGGCTTCTTCACACTCGCGCTGTGGGGAGTCCATCACGCGCTCGCCGGCGTGAGCTACGGGACACTCTGGCAGGCCATTCTGTCCACGGGCCCCGCCCAGCTGGCCCTCGCCGGCCTGTGCGCGATCTTCGCCTACGTGGCGCTCACGGGGTACGACGTCCTCGCGCTGCGCTACGTGAAGCATCCCCTCGACTATCCCCGCACCGGTCTCGCGTCGTTCATCGCCTTCGCCTTCAGCAACAGCGTGGGCCTCGCGCTGCTCACCGGGGCGTCGGTGCGGACCCGGCTCTACTCCTCGTGGGGGCTCCCGACGCCGAGCATCGGCCGGATCGTCGCCTTCGGCGCGGTCACGCTCTGGTTAGGCGTGCTGGCGGTCGCCGGCGTCGCCCTGGTGGCGGAGCCGTCCACGATCGCCATGCTGATCCATGCGCCCGAGTGGACGATGGTCGCGGCCGGCGCGGCCTGCCTCACGGTCGTGGCCGCCTATTTCGCGTGGTGCGGGTTGTGGCCCCGTCCGCTCCGCATCCGGGGCTGGCGCTTCGAGCCGCCGCAGCTCCGCATCGCCCTCGGCCAGCTGGTCGTCTCGTCGGCCGACTGGCTCGCCGCCGCCGGCGTCCTCTATGCGCTGCTCCCGGCGAATGCCGGCATCAGCTATCCCGCGCTCGCCGGCATCTTCGTCGTGGCACAGGGGCTCGGCCTCGCGAGTCATGTCCCCGGTGGCCTCGGCGTGTTCGAGGGCACCATGCTGCTCCTCGCCGGGCGCCAGCTCTCGGTGACCGACCTCGCGGGGGCGCTGCTCGCCTTCCGCGCGATCTATTACCTCATCCCGCTCGCCGGCGCCACGATCCTGCTGGCCGGCCACGAAGCCACTCGGCACGGCGCGGCGATGGGCAGGGCGTCCCGGGCCGTCGGCCGGCTCGTCCCGGTCTTCACGGCGCCGATCCTCGCCGTCGGGGTCTTCGCGACCGGCACCATCCTGCTTCTGTCAGGCGCGACCCCGACGGTGCCGTGGCGCCTCGAACTGCTGCGCGACCTGGTCCCGCTCCCCCTGCTCGAGGCCTCGCACTTCATCGCGAGCCTGGCCGGGGTCGGGCTGCTCCTCCTGGCCCACGGGATCTACCGGCGGACGAGCGCCGCCTGGGCGCTGACGATGATCCTGCTGGGCGCGGGTGTCGTGACCTCGCTGCTCAAGGGCCTCGACTTCGAGGAGGCCTCGGTCGCGGCCCTCGCCCTGGTCCTGCTGCTCTCCTCCCGGCGGATGTTCTACCGGCGCAGTTCGCTGCTCGAGGAGCCGTGGAGCCCGGGCTGGATCATTGCCGTCGTCGTCGCGCTCGCGACCTCGGTCTGGCTCGGGTTCTTCGCCTATCACCACGTCGAGTACTCGAACGACCTCTGGTGGCAGTTCGAGTTCGGCGCCGACGCGCCCCGCTTCCTCCGGGCCACGGTGGGGGCGGTCAGCGTCGCCTTCCTGCTGGCGATGATCCGTCTGCTCCGGCCGGCCCGGCGGTCACCCGCTTCGGCGACGGCTGCGGACCTGGAGCAGGCCGCGGCGATCCTATCGCGCCACGCCCCCGCCGCCGCGAACCTCGCACTGTTAGGCGACAAGACCATCCTCTTCAACGACACCCGGACCGCCTTCCTGATGTATGCGGTCCAGGGGCGGAGCTGGGTCGTGATGGGGGATCCGATCGGCAGCGACGCGGACGTCGCGGAGCTGGCCTGGCGCTTCCGCGAGATGGCGGAGGAGCATGGGGGATGGACCGTGTTCTACGAGGTGAGCCGGCACCGGCTGCCGGTCTATCTGGAGCAGGGCCTGACGCTCCTCAAGCTGGGGGAGGAGGCGCGGGTCCCGCTGGGCACCTTCTCGCTCGAAGGGGGACACCGCGCGAGCCTCCGGCGCTGGCGGAACGCCTGCGAGAAGGCCGGCTGCCGCGTGGAGGTGCTCCCCGCCGGCGCGAGCGACGCCCTCCTGCCCGAGCTCCAGCGCATCTCCGATGACTGGCTCGCCAGCAAGCACACCCGCGAGAAGCGCTTCTCCCTCGGCTCGTTCTCGGCGGACTACGTCCGCAAGTTCCCGATCGCCGTGGTGCACCAGCAGGGACGGCTGGTCGCCTTTGCCACCCTGTGGACCACCGGCACGAAGGACGAAGTCACGGTGGATCTGATGCGCTACGCCGCGGATGCGCCGGCGAACGTCATGTCGTACCTGTTCATCCAGCTCATGCTCTGGGGCCGCGAACAGGGATATCAGTGGTTCAATCTCGGCATGGCGCCGCTCGCCGGGCTCCGCAGCCGGGCGCTCGCCCCGCTCTGGAACCGGCTCGGCGCCTTCGTGTTCAGGCAGGGCGAGAGCTTCTACAACTTCCAGGGATTGCGCGAGTACAAGAGCCGCTTCGATCCGGTCTGGGAGCCGCGCTACCTCGCGTCGCCGGGCGGCCTCGCCCTGCCCTTCATTCTCACCGATATCGCCACCCTGGTGGGTGGCGGCCTCACCGGAGTCTTCTCGAAATGATCGCCGCGCTGCTGCTCACTGCCGCCCTCACCGCCGGAGGGAAGCCCTCGGTTGTGGAACCCGCCATGCGCTTCGGGCGCTTCGGCGAGATCAGCGTCTATCGTCCGAGCGGCACGCCGGCGGCGGTTGCCGTCTTCTTCTCCGGCGACGGCGGCTGGAACCTCGGGGTGGTCGACATGGCGCGCGCCGCCGCGGCGGACGGCACCCTCGTGCTCGGCGTGGACACGCCGCGCTACCTCAAGGCGGTGGATGCGAGCGGCGACCGCTGCAGCTACTTCGCGGCGGACGCCGAGGCGCTGAGCCAGTTCGCCCAGAAGCAGCTCGGCCTGCCGCGCTACCAGCCGCCGCTCCTGATCGGGTACAGCTCCGGCGCCGGACTGGCGTACGCGGCGCTGGCCCAGGCGCCTGACAATACCTTCTCCGGTGCCGTGAGCGTGGCCTTTGACCCGCTGATCCCGACGCAGACCTCGGTTTGCGAGCGGAACGGCCTCACGAGCCTGCCGGGTCCGAAGGGGCGGGGCCGCGTGCTCGGCGCCGTGCCGCAGCTGCCGGCGCGGTGGATCGTGCTGCAGGGGGAGGAGGACATCGTCTCGCCGATCGACTCGGTGGCGCCGTTCGTGAAGGCCGTCGCGGCCTCGGAGTTCGTCCGGCTGCCGCGAGTCGGCCACGGGTTCTCCACCCAGAGCAACTGGCTGCCGCAGTTCAAGGACGCGGTCGGCGCGCTGACGCCCAAGCCCGCCATGGAGAGTGCCCCCGCGAGCGCCGATCTCGGCGAACTGCCGGTCGTCGACCTCCCGCTCCCGGCTCATCCGGCGGATTACTTCGCGGTCGTCCTTTCGGGCGACGGCGGCTGGGCCAGCATCGACAAGCAGATCGGCGAGGAGCTGGTGCGCACCGGCGTCCCCACGGTGGGCTTCAATTCGCTGCAGTACTTCTGGCGGAAGCGCACGCCGGAGGAGATCTCGGCCGACCTCGAGCGGGTCATCCACCACTATCAGGGGGTCTTCCACCTCGACCAGGTGATCGTGGTCGGCTACTCGCGCGGGGCGGACGTGCTGCCCATCATGGCGTCGCGCCTGCCGCACTCGATGCTGGGACAGATCCGGCTGCTGGCGTTCCTCGGCCTCGAGCACGAGACCAATCTGGAGTTCCGCCTCGGCGACTGGCTCGGCGCGCAGCACGACGCCAGCTACAAGCTCCTGCCCGAGCTGGAGAAGCTCCGGGGCCAGCCCATGCTCTGCGTCTTCGGCAGCCGCGAAGGGGATACTCTCTGTCCCGATCTGCCGGCCGGCCTCGCCGATGTGGCCCGGCTGGAGGGGGGGCACCATTTCGACGGCGATTTCCGGGGTCTGGCCCGCCTCATCCTGGACCATGTGAAGCCCGCCCCGCGAAATCCCTGAACGACGGTTCAGCCTCGCGGACCCCTATTTCGCGCCCTGCCCGGGAGCGCTTATCTTTTGCGCTCCCATCCCCATGTAGAGCCGCGCGTGTCCAAGGACTCCCTGACCGTCGTCGACAACCGCACCGGCAAGCAGTACGAGCTGCCGGTCAGCGAAGGCACCATCAAGGCGGCCGACCTCCGGCAGATCCGGACGGACGATGAGGACTTCGGCCTCATGTCCTACGATCCCGCCTTCCTCAATACCGCCTCCTGCCGGAGCACGATCACCTACATCGACGGTGACCGGGGCATCCTGCGCTATCGGGGCTACCCGATCGAACAGGTCGCCGAGAAGGCGAGCTTCCTCGAGACCGCGTACCTGCTCAACGAGGGGGAGCTGCCGAACCGCACCCAGCTCAATGCGTGGGTGGACGAGATCCGCTATCACACTTACGTCCACACGAACCTCATCAAGTTCCTCGAGGGGTTCCGCTACGACGCGCACCCGATGGGCATGCTGCTCGGGGCCGTGGGCGCGCTGAGCACCTTCTATCCCGATGCCAAGCACATCGAGGATCCGAAGAACCGCTACCTGCAGCGGGTGCGCCTGATGGCCAAGTTCCCGACCATCGCGGCCTTCCTGTTCCGCCACTCCCGCGGCCTGCCCTACGAGTTCCCGCGCAACGACCTCGAGTACATCCCGAACTTCGTGAACATGACGTTCTCGATCGGCGGGCGGCACGAGCCGAACCCGGTGCTGCAGCGCGCCCTCGAGATCCTGCTGATCCTGCATGCCGATCACGAGCAGAACTGCTCGACGGCGGCGGTGCGCGCCGTCGCCAGCTCCGGCGTCGACCCCTTCTCCGCCATCTCGGCCGGCATCGCGGCGCTGTACGGCCCGCTGCACGGCGGCGCGAACGAGGCGGTGCTCTCGATGCTCGACGAGATCGACTCGAAGGCCCAGGTGCCGGCGTTCATCGATTCGGTAAAGGCGGGGCATGGCCGGCTGATGGGCTTCGGCCACCGGGTGTACAAGTCGTACGACCCGCGCGCCAAGCTGATCAAGAAGGTGGCCTACGACGTCTTCGAGCAGACGGGGCTCAATCCCAAGCTCGAGATCGCGCTCGAGCTGGAGCGGATCGCCCTCGAGGACGAGTACTTCATCAAGCGGAAGCTCTACCCGAACGTCGACTTCTACTCCGGGCTGATCTACCAGGCGATGGGCTATCCGACCGACTTCTTCACCGTGCTGTTCGCCCTCGGACGGATTCCGGGCTGGCTGGCGCAGTGGGAGGAATCGATCGGCGACAAGGAGCAGAAGATCAGCCGTCCGCGGCAGATCTACACCGGCTACGACTCGCGCGACTTCGTCCCCATGGCGATGCGGGGATGACCGAGGCGGAGCTGGACGAGCGGCTCTCCCGACCGACCGAGGGTGTGATCAGGGTCCTCCGGCAGCTGCCGGGGGACCTTCTCGTTCTCGGGGCGGGGGGCAAGATGGGACCCACCCTCGCGATGATGGCGCGGCGCGCGCTAGATCCCCGGCACCGGGTCGTGGCGGTGTCGCGCTTCCGGGAGACTGGGCTCCGCGATCGGCTGGAGGCCGCGGGAATCACGACGATCGTGGCGGACCTGCTCGACCCCGCCGCGCTCGCCGCATTGCCCGAGGCACCCAACCTGATCTTCATGGCGGGGCAGAAGTTCGGCACCCAGTCGGCACCGCACGTCACCTGGGCGATGAACGCCGTCGTGCCGGCGCGGGTGAGCGAGCGCTTTCGCGGGGCGCGCACGGTGGTCTTCTCCACCGGAAACGTCTACCCGCTCACGCCGGTCGCCTCGGGCGGGCCCACCGAGGAGCACCCCGTCGGCCCGATCGGCGAATACGCGATGAGCTGCCTCGCGCGGGAGCGGATCTTCGAGCATGCGGCGGCGGTGCACGGCACACCGGTGGCGATCGTGCGACTCAACTACGCGATCGACCTCCGCTATGGCGTGCTGGTGGACATCGCGCGCCGGGTGCGGAGCGGAGAGCCGGTGCCGCTCGCCATGGGGCATGTGAACGTGATCTGGCAGGGTGACGCGAATGCCCGCGCACTCGAATGCCTGGCCCTCGCGAGTTCCCCCGCGACGGTGCTGAATGTCACGGGCCCGGAGACCCTCAGCGTGCGCTGGCTGGCGGAGCGGTTCGGGGAGCGGTTCGGGACGGCGCCGCGCTTCGCCGGCAGCGAGCAGGCGGATGCGCTCCTCAGCAACGCAGCACGGTCGGTGACCCTGTTCGGGCCACCGACCGTGACGATCGACGCGATGATCGGCTGGGTCGCCGACTGGCTCGAGCAGGGCGGTCCCCTGCTCCCCAAGCCGACGCACTTCGAGGAGCGCGCCGGGCAGTTCTGACTGGCGCTACCTGCCCGCGGCCTGCAGCCGGTCCGCCGCCGAGCCGATGAGCTGCGACTCATTGAGCAGCACCGCCGCCACTCGCTCGATCTCCTGCTGCGCGAGCTGCCAGTCCTTCTGTTCGATCGCCTCGCGAACGCCGGGCAGCGTCTTCACGCCGTAGCCGGTGTAGAAACCCGGCGCGTAGATGAGGTGGGTGAACCAGCTCCGCTTGGGCAGTCCCGCGTCATTCGTCAGCCGCCGCTCACTCTCCACCAGCGAGGCGTTGAGGCCCGCCGCGGCCGCCTTCCCGAACCCGCTCCCCTCCCCCGCTCCCGCCGCCACGAAGGCCGAATCGTAGCGGCCCGCGCTCTGGCGCAGCGCCTCGAGTGCGTTGTCGAGCGGCGCGAAGTTGAGGAACGGCGGCGGGGTCTCGCGCGCCGGAGGGGTGGTCGGATCGCGCAGGTTGCTGGTCGCCGGATAGACGCCCTCATCCAGTTCCCGGTTGAGCTCCTTCACATCGGCCTGCCGGTCGGCGAGCAGCTTCTTCACCTCACCGGCGTACTTCCCGATGTTGTCCGCGAGCGCCGTGAAATCGAGGGGCAGCACCTCGGCGTCGGCGAGCCGCATCACCGCGGTGCCAACCGTCTGGGCCAGCGCGCGGCCGTAGACGAAGCTGGTGTCGCTGAAGTGGGTGTACCAGTAGAAGTCGTCGTAGATCGAGTGATAGATCCCGCCGTCATCCTCCCCGCCGAAGCCGAGATTGAGCGACGCGATGCCGAGATGCTGCAGGAAGGGAGTGAAGTCCGATCCGGAGCCGAGCGGGTCGAGCCGCTGGTCGGGGCGCTGCCGCGCCTCGGCCCGCTCATCGGTATCGCCGTTCCGGATCGACTGCAACTGACTCCGCTTCCAGGCGCTGAGTCCCGTCTCCGGATCGGTGATGTCGCGCGCCACGCCGTTCATGAAGCGCTCGAGCGTGTGCGAGCCACCCATGCCGAGAAAGCCGCGGCCATTGCCGTCGGTATTGATGTAGACGGCCGCATGCTGCCGGAGCTCGGCGGCATGCGCCTCCACCCATTCGGTGGATCCGAGCAGCCCCGGCTCTTCGCCATCCCAGGCGGCGTAGATGATCGTGCGCCGCGGCTTCCACCCCTGCTTGAGCAGCGCGCCGAGTGCACGGGCCTCCTCGAGGAGGGCCACCTGGCCGGAAATGGGATCCTCGGCGCCATTCACCCAGGCATCGTGGTGATTGCCACGCACGATCCACTCGTCAGGCGCCTCGGTGCCGCGGATGGTCGCGACGATGTCGTAGAT
>JBGASX010000067.1:0-26018 GCA_044229445.1 Gemmatimonadales bacterium
GCCACGCCCCCCGCCTACCGCGTGATGACCCGCTTCACCGATTCCCCAGCCGCAATCGTGGCATTCCCATCCGCCACGCCGTTGATCAGCGCCAGGGTCTCGATGGGCACGACCGACGGGTACTGACGATTGAAGTCCGCCAGCGTCATCGCGCGGGGGACCTTCACGATCGACAGGCGGTTCGGCTTGATGGCGAGGGCCGCCGGATCGGTGAGGCGGCGGAAGCTGCCGATGAAACCGCGGAAGGTGGCATCGTACACCTGCGGGGCCTGATTCGTCAGGCAGAGGAGCTGGTAGGTCGTCCCGCCGTAGCTGAGATAGGCGACCAGGCCGTTGATGGTACTCCCGTCCTGGTTCTGGGCGGAGAACGGGGCGAGCGCCGCCGGGTTGCCATTGATGGTCGTCTGGCTCGAATTGCCCGCGGTGATCCCCTGCTGCCCCAGGAACTGCTGCAGTGCCGCCGCGGGTGCCGCCTGGCCCGCCAGTCCGAGCGTCACCTGCGCATCACCCTTGGGGCTCTGCCCCACCACCGCGGAGGGCTGGTTCTGGGTGGCCCATCCCTGCGGGAAATCGAGCTGGAAGGCGAGATCGGGGTGGAGGAACTGGGCCCCCTTGAAGAATCCCTGCCGCGGGTTGTCCCCGAAGATCATCCCGTCGATCACCCGCAGGAACTGATCGCGATTCACCTTCTTGCCGTCGAGCGGCACGGTCACCCGTGCGAGACGGGACTTGGTCGCCTCGATCCGGTTGCCCGGATCGGGGTGGGTGGACTGCCACTCCGGAATCCGCTGGCCCGCCTGGGCGCTGATCCGCTGCAGGATGGCGAACATGTCCACCATCTTCCGCACGTCGTAGCCGTCATTGAGCGAGTAGCGGAAGCCGAGCCCGTCGGCCTGGGACTCATCGTCGCGGCTGTATTTCAGGGAGAGGATGCCCAGCGCCTGGCTGATCAGGCCCATGTTCCGGGCGATCTTGTCGCTCGCGATGGCACCCGCCACCATCCCGATCTGCATCATCTGCTGCCGGCTCATCTGCTGGACGGAGTGCTTGGCGGTGACATGCCCGATCTCGTGCCCCACGACCGTGGCGAGTTCGGCCTCGGAGTTCATGTGGGTGAGGATGCCGCGGGTGACGAAGATGAAGCCCCCTGGCAGCGCAAACGCGTTGACGGTCGGATCATCCATCACCGTGAAGGTCCAGGGGAGCTTCGGTCGCTCGGTCCCCGCCGCGAGTTCCTTGCCAAGCCGACTGACGTAGGCCTGCACGCCCGAGTCGGGATAGACGCCCATCTCCTGCGTGACCTGCCCCGCATACTCCCGTCCCATCGAGATCTCCTGGCTCTCCGAGACGAGCGAGAGCTCGTTCTTGCCGGTGACGGGATTGCGGGCGCAGGTGGCGAGGGTGACGCCAAGCAGGAGGGCGATCGTGGCACGCACGACGGGCCGGAGGGGAACGATGGAGCGCACGGGAGCCTCGTGTCTGGTTCGGAGCAGTCGCCCCGGTCTCAGCTCCGGGCGCGATCGGTGATCAGCATCTCCCGGATGCGGTCCACGAGCATCGAGGGAGTGAACGGCTTCTGCAGGTATTCCGCGCCGGCACCGACGAGGCCGGGCGTGTCCGACGCCTCGTTCGCGTATCCCGAAACGAACAGGATCCGGAGACCCGGCCGCAGCCGGACGATCCGGTCCGCCAGCTCCCGTCCGCCCATCCGGGGCATGATCACGTCCGAGATCATCAGGTCGATCGGCCCGGGATAGGCGCCGCTCACCCGCAGCGCCTCCTCGCCGTCATCGGCCACCAGGACGGTATAGCCGGCGCGGCGGAGGGTGCGACAGACGAGATCGCGGACCAGTTCCTCGTCCTCGACGACCAGGATGACACCACTCGCCTCCGCCGCCGGCTTCTCCGGGGCATCCGCAGGCAGGTCTCCGGGGCGCTCGTGGACCCACGGCAGGTATACTCGCACAGTCGTGCCCGAACCGGGAGTGCTCTCGAGGTGGACACTACCCTCGCTCTGGCGGACGATGCCGTAAACCGTGGACAGGCCGAGGCCGGTGCCTTTGCCCAGCGCCTTGGTGGTGAAGAAGGGGTCGAAGGCGCGGCGCCGGGTGGCCTCGTCCATGCCGGTCCCGGTGTCCGCCACGGTCAGGCAGACGTACGGGCCGGGCGCGACCTCCAGCAGGGCGCCCTCGCGAGTGGCGCCGATTTCGGCGCGCGAGGTGGAGATCGTGATCGTTCCGCCATTCGGCATCGCGTCGCGGGCGTTGACGACGAGGTTGAGCAGCACCTGCTCGATCTGGCCGCGATCCACCCGGACGAAGCAGTCTCCGTCGACATGCTGGGTCACCAGCCGGAGATCCTCGCCGATGACGCGGCGGAGCATGCCGCCGAGCTGGTCCACGACCAGCGGGAGCTCGAGCACCTGGGGCGCCAGGATCTGCTGGCGGCTGTAGGCGAGCAGCTGCCGGGTGAGGGCGGCCGCCCGCTGCGCGGCGCGACTGATCTCCTCCGCGTCGTCGTGGGCCTGGCTGTTCGGCGGCAGGTAGTCGGTCAGGGCCTCGGCATACCCGCTGATGGCGGTGAGCAGGTTGTTGAAGTCGTGGGCCACGCCGCCGGCGAGTTTGCCGACCGCTTCCATCTTCTGTGCCTGCCGGAGCTGCTCCTCGAGGCGCTTTCGCTCGGTGATGTCCGTGACCGCCCCGTCGTAGTACTGGAACTGCCCGTCCATGCCCGTCACGCCCGTACTGCTCACGAGGGCCCAGAAGGCGCTGCCATCCCGACGGAGAAAGCGGACCTCCTCGTTGTCGAAGTTGCCGCGCTGCGCGATCACCCGCTTGAGCTCCTCGCGGCGCTCCGGATCGGCGTAGAGGAGCGGCGAGGGCACCTCCAGCATCGCCTCGGGCGACTCGTATCCGAACATCCGGGCGAAGGCCATGTTGACGTAGAGCAGCCCGCGAGACGGCGTGCTGCGGAACAGCCCTTCATTGACGTTGCGGTTGATGGACGCGAGCAGGTCCTCCCGCCGTTCCCGCTCGATGGCGATGCCGGCCAGCGCACTCGCCCGCTCCGCCATGGCCAGCTCCGCCTCGGACGGCGCGCGGGGGGCGCGGTAGTAGACCGCGAAGGTACCGAGCACGTCGCCCGATCCCGAGCGGATCGGCATCGACCAGCAGGCACGCAGGCCGTGCGAGAGCGCCAGATCGCGGAACGAGGCCCAGAGCGGATCGTTGGCGATGTCCTCGACGATGACGCGTTCGTTGCGGTAGGCGGCCGTGCCGCAGGAGCCGACCGCCGGTCCGATCGCGAGGCCCTCGATCGCCATGTTGTAGGCGGCCGGGAGCGACGGCGCGGCCGCCAGATGGAAACGGGTCCCCTCGAGCAGCAGCACCGAACAGAGGGCGCCGTCCAGCTGCACCTCCATCCCGCGCGCCAGCGCATCGAGCACTTCCGAGGTCTGGCGCCCGGTCGCCACGAGTTCGAGCACCCGGGCCTGCCACTCGAGCATGCCCTCGGCGTGCTTGCGGTCCGTGATGTCGCGGACCAGCGCGAGCACCTCGTGCTCCCCGAGACGGACATAGCGGGCCTCGCGCACGCGGCCATTGACCGTGTATTCGATCGGACGCGCGGGCGCGCCAGCCAGTGCCCGCGCCATGAGGGACCGCATCTCCGGCGCGGAGTCGGGGACGATCTCCTCGATCGTCCGCCCGATCAGTTCCTCGCGTGGCACAGGAACGATCGCGCCGGGCGGGACGAACATGTCGAGGTATCTCCCGTCCGCGCTGAGCACGTAGGTGATGTCGGGGAGGATCTGCTGGAACGCATCGCGCAGCGTGTCACTGCGCAGCCCGCGGATCAGGGCATCCTGCCGCTCGGCGAGCAGCGCCCCAAGCACCAGCGGAATGACGATCAGGGTCACTTCGAACGCCTGGAGGGCGTCGAGCGGCTCGGCCAGCTGGGGTTGGATGAACGGACCCACCCCGTGGGTGGTCCCGTATGCCACGAGGACCACAGCCACCGCGGCCGTGGTGGCCGCTCCCCGGGGACCGAATCGCACCGCGGCGTACATCGTCACCGGCAGCGTCAGGTAGAGCAGGACCATCCCGAGGGGACCGGGATCGACAGCCGTCATGACCACCCAGACCAGCGCTCCCAGCACTCCGGAGATCAGCAGCGCCTCGAATGCCGCCTTCGCCCGGAACGAGGCACGGCCGAGGTCCATCCAGGTTCCGGCGAGGGGCACGATCAGCAGGAGTCCGAGGGCGTTCATCCGCCACCAGCCATCCCACCCCGAGTAGAACGGCATCCGCTGGACCGGGCCCGGGACGCTGCGGGCGATCCAGCTGAAGAGGATGCTGGCCATCGGCGCCAGGGCGGCGGCGGCGACCAGACCGACCACATCCCGGAGGCGGGCGAAGGTCGGTCGCACGCCAAAGCGACGGAGGACGAGCACCCCGACGATCGCCTCCGCGGTGCTGCCCAGCGCGGCGGGAACGATCACCTCGACGGGATAGCCGATCAGCACCCGCTGCGCGATGGTGCCGAGGGCGACGACCCACCACGCCTCGATGCCGAGGACCCAGAGACCGGCGACCGCCACACCGGTGGGCAGCCAGATGATCGCCATGGTGATCGAGGGGTTGGCACCCTCGCGCACCAGGGCGGCGCCCAGGATTGCGGCCAGAAAGAGCAGCGCGTTCCTGAGCGTCATGGCGGCCGTGTGGTCCTTCGGGGAACCGTCCATCCCTTCAATCTTCGGCAGTTGTCCCTCTCAACCAGAGGGTGCGGGAACATGAGAGGGCCGGCACGGGATTCCGGGCCGGCCCTCTCGGGTTATTCACTCCGGCCCATGGTTACATGGCCGGCTGGCTGGAGGGGCGTGACTCCAGCTCGTCCGCCAGGGGCTGCGCGTCGTAGATCCGCCGCAGCGCGTGGACGATGGCCCGGGAATCCACCCAGACCGACCGGGCCACCCGCTCGGTGAACAGGAACCGGTTCGGCAGCATCTCGATGTTGCCGTCGAAGATCAGGCCCACCACCTCGGCGTCGCGGTTGATGACCGGACTCCCGGAGTTGCCGCCGATGATGTCGTTGGTCGAGGCCACGTTGAACGGCGTGTCCGGCTTGAGCGAATCCCGACGCTCCTTCCACCGCGGAGGGAGGTTGAAGGGCGGCTGCCCGCCGAAGGCGGAGGAGCGCTCGTACAGCCCGTTGAAGGTGGTGTAGGGCGCGGCGATGCTGCCATTCATCGGGTACCGACGCACCTCGCCGTCCGAGATGCGGAGGCTGAAGGTTGCGTCCGGCGCCACCTGGCTGCCGAAGACCGCGAGCAGCGCGCGCGCCACCTGCTCGTTCGCCTGTGCCTCGCGGTCGTTCAGGTCGGCGACCTCGCGGGTCAGGGCGCGGTCGAGCGGATCGAGCATCCGGGCCACCTGAATGAACGGATCGGTCGAGGCCGCCGTGGCCCCGGCCGCCCCGTGGGCGAGCGACTTCCGGGTGTCCGCCGAGGTAATCGTGGCGGCGTCCACCATGGCACCGGCGGCGGCGGCCGGGGTGCGGCCCTGGAGCACCTGCCGGAGCACCGGATCGGTCGCGGGCAATTCGCGCTGCATCGCGGTGAAGTAGGCCGTCAGCAGCGCCTTCTCCTGAACCAGATCGATCGGCTGGTCGGTGAAGAGGGCCCGTTCGAGATTCGCCTTGTTCGCGTCCTGGTAGGCCGGGAGCCTGGCGGAGTCGGGCTTGGCCGTCTCGACCGGATAGCGGACCGTGCCCATCGCCAGGGTCAGGAGCCGCGAGCCGTAGGCACCGCTGCCGTAGTAGCGGCGACGCACGTCGATGGCCTTCCGCCTCGCGATGACCTCGCCGATCGTGGTCCAGGCCTTCCCGTACTGGCGCTTGAGCTCGGGATTCGCATCCACCTTGGCCCGGAAGCCCCGCTCCCAGTCCCGCTTGTGCGCCATCAGGCGCGGGTCGAGCAGACCGGCCTGGTAGCCCAGAATCGCCTTCTGCGAGTTCTCGAGGCCGAAGATCTGGTTGCGGAGCGCCTTGGCCCGGGAGGTGTCGGCGGAGAGCGCGTGGAAGGTCTCGATCTGGCGGTGCAATGCATCGAGCTGGGCGGGATACTGCACGTCCCTCAGGAACTCGAGCTGCGCCATCGTGTTCAGCCGCCCGGTCGAGCCCGGGTTGCCGACGACGAAGGTGAGATCCCCTTCGGTGGTGCCGCTCCGGCTCCAGGAGAAGTGCTGCGGGGTCGCGGCGGGCTTGCCGCCCACATACGCCCGCACGAAGCTCATGTCGAGGTTCCAGCGCGGATAGGTGAAGTTGTCGGGGTCGCCCCCGAAGAAGGCGATCTGGTCCTCCGGCGCGAACACCAGGCGGACATCCTTGAAGCGGTGGAACCGATAGAGCTTGTACTGCCCGCCCCGGTACATCGTCACGACCTGACAGAACGCGTCCGGTTCGGTCGCGGCACATTCATCCTCGATCACCTTGATCACTTTCGCCCGCTGGCTGGCCGCGGTCTTGGCATCGGCGGTCGGGGAGGCGGACCGGCTCACCCGGTCGGTGACGTCGCTGATCTGCTGCAGCTGGTCGAGGAAGAGTCCCTGGCAGGCCCGCTCGTCCTCGCGCTTGGCAGCATAGAAGCCGTTGGTCAGGAAATCCTCACCCGCCTTGGTGGACGACTCGATGCAGGCGCGGGCGCAGTGGTGATTGGTCATCACGAGGCCGTCGCCCGAGACGAACGAGGCCGTGCAGCCGTTGCCGTACCGGAGGGCGGACAGCCGCACATGTTCCAGCCAGCCGTCGGACGGGGAGAAGTTGTAGCGCTTGGCCCAGTACTCCCGAGGCGGCACGTCGAAGGTCCACATCTTTCCGGTCTCGAGACCGGGGTATTCGCCCTCCAGGACATCCTGGGCGCGCAGCGCCGCCGGGAGGACGAGGAGCAGTGCGAGAAGTGCAGTACGGAGAGTACGCATGAGGTGGCGGTGGTTCAGGGTGAAGTGAGACCGCGGGTGCGCGCAGGCAAAATAAGCGGGCGCGCACCACGGTGCGCGCCCGAGAATGAAGCTGCAATGAAGATGGAGCGAGAGAGTTCAGCCCCTGGGCCAGAGCCAGCCGAACGCGCCCGCGGTCATCAGCCCGTAGAGGAGGCTGTCCCCGATGTCCTTGATCGTGGCGCTCCACGGCTTGCCGTACCAGATCGCGGCGGGCACCTGACCGCCGGCGTAGGCGAGGAAGCTGATGGTCCCGGCCACCTGGAACACCTTCAGGTAGTCGGTGCCGATCGGCAGGGTGCGTGAGCTGGCGTAGGCCACGAAGAAGGCGATCACGACGTTGAAGGCCGCCCACGCGCCGATCTGCGGGCCGATGCTGGGCGCGCCGTTCTTGATCACATACAGCATCGCCACCGGACCTTCCACCCACTTCTGCGCCACTTCCGGCTTCTTCATCTCGTTGGGGTCGAGGCAGTGCGGGACCACATACTGGCCGGGCGCGGGATTCCCTGCGCGAATGGCGGCGCGCACCTGATCCTCATTGGCCAGCTTGCGGTAATCGCTGTTGTGCCACTTGAGCACCATGTGAATGAGCGTGCTGGTCACCTGCACAAGCAGCGCAGCGAGCAGAATGGGGGCCCACAGCTGCATGAGAGAAGGCATGCGTCGGCTCCTGAGGAGGGGAGTGAGAGGTGCGCTTCGATCTACAGCGCTTCGCGCCACCGTCAAGAGGGGCGTGGCAGGTTGACAGCGGAACTGTCAACCGGTTCGCGATGAGGCTTCCGCCGGCCGCCCGGCCATCTGGAGGCAGAGCCACGCGCCGAACCCGAGCGAGAGGAGCAGCACCACCACGGCGCAGCCCCGGGTCAGGCTCGCGATCCGGGTGTCGTACGGCAGGGCGCCGAAGCGGCCGAGCAGCCAGGCCCAGTCGTGGACGGAGTCCTCGCCGAACCCGACCAGATCGAGATCGAAGGCGCGCGCGTCCGCGATGTATCGCGCCAGATCGACGAGACTCGAACTGAGCCAGGCGCCCGCGCCGGCGATCCCGAAGTAGTCGCGATAGTGATAGAACAGGACGCCTGCGGCCACGGGCAGCAGCAGCTGGTTGATGCTCCCGCCCGCGATCGCCATGAACTGGCCGAGAAAGGCAAAGAGCAGGTGCCCGAATTCGTGGGCCCCGAAGGTGATGCCCGCGAAGAGCCCGCCGGCCTCTCCGTCCTGGAAGTGGCGGAGGCCGTCCCACGCGAGGAAGAGCAGCAGCGGCACGCGCCACTGCCACCACCGCCCTCGCGCCCACCCCGCGGCGTCAGCGAAGAAGCCCGCCATCCATCTCTTCCTTGAGCCCCACACCGGTCAGCTGCCGGCGGGTTCCCTCGAGCAGGAGCCAGATGATGCGATCGGCCGCGATGTCGATCGAGAGCCCTTCCGGCCGGATGTTGGAGACGCAATTCCGCTCGGCGTCGCTCCGGCCGATCCGCGGTGCCCAGGTCAGGTACGCGCCCAGGCTGTCGGGCGAGGAGAGCCCGGGCCGCTCCCCAATCAGCACCAGCACCATCCGGGCGCCGAGGACTTGGCCGATCTCGTCGCCGATGGCCACCCGGCCCTGCGTGACGATGGCAACAGGCCCGACTCTCCACCCTGCCGCCACGACCCTGGCCGCGACCCGCGACGCGACCGGTGCCGCATGCGACTCCGCCGCGAAACCCGAGAGCCCGTCGGCAACGACGATGGCGAGGTCACACCCCCCCTCGGGCGCGAGAGCCTGAAGACGAGCAGCGCCTGACGGGGCGAGCCGCCGCCCGAGATCGGGCCGCTGGAGGTAGGTGGTTCGATCGGTGGCCGCGCTCTCGACCTCCACCGGAGCGAGCCCCGCCTCGGCGACTCGTGCCGCGACGGCCTCGAGATCGGACGGATGGTGCACCGCGTCTCGGGCCTGAGCATGGGCGAGCTGAAAGGCGAGGTGCGCCCGGGTCGGCTGGCTGCCGCCCGCCCGGCCGAGCGCGATGCGCGCGGCCGTCAGCCGCGTGAGCGCGGACCAGGGATCGAGCGGGGTTTCGCTCATGGGGCGAGCGTGGCGATCGTGTCGGCGAGCGGGAGCGCGCGCGGACTGGCGGGGCGCAAGCGATTGTCGCCGTCGAAGACCCCGACCCGCTCGAGCCACGCCTCGAACTCCGGCGCCGGGCGGAGCCCGAGCAGCTGGCGAATGTAGAGCGCGTCGTGAAACGATGTGCTCTGGTAGTTGAGCATCACATCGTCCGCGCCGGGCACACCCATGATGTAGGTGCAGCCCGCCGTCGCCAGCACCGTGAGCAGGGCATCCATGTCGTCCTGATCGGCCTCGGCGTGGTTGGTGTAGCAGACGTCGCAGCCCATGGGGACGCCGAGCAGCTTGCCGCAGAAGTGGTCCTCGAGGCCCGCACGGAGGATCTGCTTTCCGTCGTAGAGGTACTCGGGCCCGATGAAGCCGACCACGGTATTCACCAGGAGCGGCTCGAACTCGCGGGCGACGGCGTAGGCCCGGGCCTCGCAGGTCTGCTGGTCCACGCCGTGATGCGCCCCGGCCGAGAGGGCGCTCCCCTGCCCCGTCTCGAAGTACATCACATTGCGGCCCACGGTGCCTCGGCCGAGCGCGAGCGCCGCGTCACGCGCCTCGCGCAGGAGCCCCAGCGAGACACCGAAGGAGCGGTTGGCCGCCTCGGTCCCCGCGATCGACTGGAAGACCAGGTCCACCGGGGCGCCGCGCCCCAGCAGCTCGAGCGTGGTGGTGACGTGCCCGAGGACGCAGGACTGGGTCGGGATCTCGAGCCGCTGCCGGAACTCGTCGATCATCTCGAGCAGGATCCGCACCGCCTCCGGGTTGTCGCTCGCGGGGTTGATGCCGATGACCGCGTCGCCATTGCCGTAGAGCAGCCCGTCGACCATGCTCGCCGCGATTCCGCGCGGATCGTCGGTCGGGTGATTGGGCTGCAGCCGGGTGGACATGCGGCCTTCGAGGCCGATCGTGTTCCGGAACCGCGTCACCACCCGGCATTTCCGCGCGACGAGCACCAGATCCTGGAGGCGCATCACTTTGGAGACCGCGGCGGTCATCTCGGGCGTGAGACCCGCGGCGATGCGGGAGAGGACCGTGCTGTCGGTGTGATAGTCGAGCAGCCAGTCGCGGAAGCCGCCGACCGTGAGGTGCCGGATCGCGGCGAAGGCGGCCGCATCGTGCCGGTCGTGGATCAGCCGGGTGACCTCGTCCGCCTCGTACGGTACCACCGACTCGGACAGAAAGGTCGCGAGCGGCAGATCCGCGAGCGCCATCTGCGCCGCCACGCGCTCCGCCGCGCTCGTGGCGGCGATCCCGGCGAGTTCATCCCCGGACCGCCGCGGCGACGCACGGGCAAGCAGCGTCCGCAGGTCCTCGAAGCGATATCGGGTACCGCCGACCGAGTGCGCGTACATGGCTGTCCGGGGAAGAGTGGAGTACAATGGAAGATACGCGCCGCCCACCGGACGGCCAGCAATCCGACCCCATCCCTCGACCTCATGCGTTTCCGATCCCTGCTCGTTGCCGCCCTGCTCGCCCGCGGAGCCGCGCTCCAGGCGCAGACCACGCCCGCCCTCATGCCGATGCCGTCGCATCTGGAACTGGCGGATGGGCAGCTTCGCCTCGACAGCACCGTGACGGCCTCCGCCCCGGGGTTTTCGGATGACCGGCTGCAGCGCGGCATCGTCCGCGCGCTCGGGCACCTGGGGGAGCGGATCGGCCAGCCGGTGGACCGAACGGTCCTGACATCGGGCGCCGCAACGCTCGTCGTGCGCGTCACCGGCGCCGGCGAAGCCGTCCAGTCGCCTGACGAAGACGAATCGTACGCCCTCGAGATCCGCGACACGGGGGCCTTGCTCACCGCCCCGACCGTGGTGGGAGCGCTGCGCGGACTGGAGACGCTCAAGCAACTTGTCTCCAGTGACTCGCTCGGCTTCTCCCTGCCCGCGGTCACCATCCGCGACCAGCCGCGGTTCCGCTGGCGGGGGGTCAACATCGACGCCAGTCGCCACTTCATGCCGCCGGAGGTCATCCTGCGGACGCTCGACGGCATGGCGATGGTGAAGCTCAACGTGCTGCACTGGCACCTCTCCGACGACCAGGGCTTCCGGGTCGAGAGTCATCGTTTCCCGAAGCTGCAGGAGCTCGGGTCCGACGGGCAGTACTACACCCAGGACCAGATCCGGAACATCGTCGCCTATGCGCGCGACCGCGGCATCCGGGTCGTGCCCGAGTTCGACATGCCCGGCCACTCGACCTCGTGGTTCGTCGGCTATCCGCAGTACGCCAGCGCCCCGGGCCCCTATGCGATCATCCGGGAGTTCGGCGTCTTCGACCCCGCCTTCGATCCGACGCGCGACGCGACCTATCAGTTCCTCGAGGGCGTCATCGCCGAACTGGCGCCGCTCTTCCCCGATCGCTACTGGCACATCGGCGGCGACGAAGTGGCGCCAACGCAGTGGAACCACAACCCGCGGATCCTGCGCTTCAAGCGCGAGAAGGGATTCAAGGACAACGAGGCGCTGCAGACCTACTTCAATCAGCGACTCTCGGAGATCCTGACCCGGCACCAGAAGCGGATGGTCGGCTGGGACGAGATCCTGCATCCCGGCCTGCCGACGACCACCGTGGTGCAGTCGTGGCGGGGCACGGAGTACCTCGGCCGCGCCGCGCGCGCCGGCTACAGCGGCATCCTCTCGGCGCCCTGGTACCTCGATCATATCGACCCGACGGACCAGCTCTATCTCGCCGACCCGCTCCCCGCCGGCAACACGCTCAGCCCGGCAGAGGCCGAGCGCGTCCTCGGCGGAGAAGCCTGCATGTGGGCCGAGCATGTGAATTCGCAGACGGTGGATTCGCGCATCTGGCCCCGGCTGGCGGCGATCGCCGAGCGGCTCTGGTCGCCGGCATCGGTGCGTGATGTGGACGACATGTACCGACGGCTCTCGCTGGTGAGCGTAGAGCTGGAGCGGGCGGGCCTCACGCACGAAGCGCACAGCGACCGGATGATGCGGCTGCTCGCCGGTCGGCGCGGGGTGGAGCCGCTCCACGACCTCCTGCTCGTGACGCAGCCCGTCACCTTCGGGCAGCGGTACGACGTCCAGCACACGACCCAGCGCACGCCCCTCACCAGGCTCATCGATGCCGCGCGCCCCGATCCGTGGATCCGCCCGCGGATGAACCGGCTGGCAACGCTCGCGGTAGGGACGACCCCAGCGGCGGGCCCCGCCCGCGAGGAACTCCGCCAGCTCTTCTCGAGCTGGAAGCCCCTCGGTGCCAGGGTGGCGACGCTCGCGGATTCCATCCCGCTCGCGCGCGACGGGGAAGCCGCCGCGTCCGCCCTCACCCCGCTCGCCGACCTCGGCCTGCAGGCGCTCGACTACCTCGCCTCCGGCAGCGCACCCGCCGACTGGAAGACCGCCGCGAAGCGGTCACTCACGGAGCTGGCCAAGCCGAAGGGCATGCTCCGGCTGGCGGGCGTGGATGCGGTGATGCTGCTGGTGGGTGGAGTGAACTAGGCGACGAGCAGCCGCAGCGCAAAGGCGAGCAGCAGCAGCGCGAGCACCACGTTGATCGCTCGCGCCCAGCGGCGGTAGGCCAGCTGCACCGTCTCATTGGAGAACCCGACCGCCAGCCCGCCATACCAGAGCATGCAGAGGATCAGTACGCCGCCGGCCGCTGCGAAGCGCACCCAGAGTGGGACCTCGGGCGCGACGGTGACGCCGAGCAGGCTGAGATAGAATGGAAGAGTGTTGGGGTTGGTCAGGCTCGCGAAAAGCCCGGCCCGATAGGCCGATCCCACCGGCGCCGGGGCACCCTCGATCCGGGTGAGGAGGTCGCCACCCTTGAACGCGGCCCGGAGCGCCCTGAGCCCCATCCAGCCGAGATAGAGCGCCCCCGCGATGCGGAGGGCGCTGGCCAGGACCGGCGCCCGCTCGAACAGCAGATGCGCCCCGCCCAGTGTCAGGGTCAGCCAGCCGACATTTCCCGTCGTCACGCCGAGGACCGCCAGCAGCGCGGGACGACGACCATCGCCCAGCGCGAGCCGGGTCACGATGAAGGTGTTCGGTCCCGGGCTCACCACCGCGGTGAGGTAGACCGCGAAGATGGACCCGAGCAGGCCCAGCTGGGCGCTCACGCCTGACAATGGTGCCGACGGTCGATGCGCCCCGTCATCCCTCGACGATCGGCCAGGGCGCGCGCGTCTTCCAGCGCCCGCGGGTGAAGTCGGGGACGTCCTGCGGCTTTCCGCGCCCCGCCACCGACCGGATGCTCAGCTCCACCATGCTCGAGATGGCGGCGGCATCGTAGACGTCCGTGTCGGTCGGTTCCCCGCGGTGGAGGCACTCGATCAGCCGGAAGTCCTCGAGGAAGTCCATCCCGCCGTGGCCGCGGTCCATGCGCTGGATCCGCTCCGAGCGCCAGAGCGGGTGATCGAACTCGCCGTAGTACTTCTCCGCCTCCTCCCACTGATGATCCTTGCTGCGCCCCTCGATATGCACCCGGTAGGGCCAGCCGGAGACGATCCCGCGCGTGCCCTGCAGGAGTTGCAGCCGGCTGTAGGGGCGAGGGTTCTGGGTGTTGTGCGCCAGGTAGATCGTGCGGCCGCGCGCCGTCTGGATCAGGCTGACATTCTGATCGCCGAGGGTGTAACGCTCCTTCCGGCGGGGATCGTCGGCGTCGAGGTGCTCCGCCTGCCAGAGCTGCAGCCCGCGGGAGGGGGAACTCATCGAGACGACCGTCTGGAACCGGTCACCCCGGTTGATGTCCATGCAGTTGGCGATCGGCCCGAGCCCGTGAGTGGGATAGAGATTGCCGTTGTGGGTCTGGGCCCACGCCCGCCGCCAGAGGCCTTCGCCATCCTTCGAGAACTTCACCTCCCGCAGGTCGTGCAGATAGGCGGCCTCCCCATGGAGCACCTCGCCGAGCACTCCCTGCCGCACCATGTTGAGCGTCATGAGCTCGAACCGGTCGTAGCTGCAGTTCTCCATCATCAGGCAGTGTTTGCGATACTTCTCGGCCGCCTCGACGATCGCCCAGCAGTCGTCGATCGACATCGCCGCCGGCACCTCGGTCGCCGCATGCTTGCCATGCTGCATCGCGGCAAGCATCACTGGCACGTGCCATTCCCAGGGCGTCGCGGTGTAGACCAGGTCGAGATCCTCCTCGGCGCACATCCGCTCGAAGTCGCGCGGCCCCCGGGTGTAGAGCGCAGGGGCCGGCTGCCCCGCCCTGGTCACCTTGTCGGCGGAGTTCTGGGCGTGGCTCGGATCGATATCACAGATGGCGCGGATGTCGACGCCTTCGAGGTCGAGCATGTTCTCGACATGGGTCGTGCCCTGGCCGCCGACTCCGACAAACCCGATCCGGACCCGCTCCATTGGCGGAGCCCGGAACGGCTCATCCGGAGCATCCGGGGCCACCGGCGGGATGCGCGCGGCGCTGGCCACCGCGGGGGTCAATGTGGCGCCGAGTGCCAGGGCGGCACCGGCGCGGATGAAGTCACGGCGGGAGGAATCGGCTGGCATCGATCGTCGGGGCTGGGGTGAGCCTGGTCGTGCGGGGATCGGACCCTTCCGCGTCCCCCGGTTGTCCAGTAACTCTAAGCACCACACCATGCCCGGGCGATAGCACGAGGGGCCGGAGGGTGCTAGAATCCCGCTCCGTACCCTGGTTGTGTTTTGCTGCCCGTTGCCCAGTATCCTGATGACTGTGACCTCCGCCTGCGCACGCTGCCAGACCCCCCTTGAATCCGGCGCCCGGTTCTGCCAGGTGTGCGGCCTCAGCGTGTCCGGCGAACAGACGGCCCCCCTCCCGACCCTGATGGAGGTCCTCCGCCAGGGCACCCTCGGCGAATACGAGGTCCTCCGGGAGATCGGCCAGGGCGGCATGGCGACGGTCTTTCTCGCGCACGAAATCGCGCTCGACCGGAAGGTCGCCATCAAGGTGATGTCCCCCCAATTCGTGCATGGGGCGGACATGATCGAGCGCTTCAAGCGCGAGGCGCGCACCGCGGCCGGGCTCAATCACCCGCACATCATCCCGATCTACGCCGTCCGCGAATCGCACGCGCTGCTGTTCTTCGTGATGAAGTACATCGGCGGCCGTTCGCTCGACGCCATCCTGCGCGATGTCGGCCCGCTTCCCTTCCCGATGGTGCGCTCGATTCTCTCGGACATCGGCTCCGCGCTCGACTACGCCCATCGCCAGGGCGTCGTGCACCGGGACGTGAAGCCGGGCAACATCATGATCGATGAAGAAGGGTTCGCGGTGATTACGGACTTCGGGATCGCGCGGGCCGCGCAGAGCGATTCGCTCACCCGGAGCGGCACGACCGTCGGGACGCCGAGCTATCTCTCGCCCGAGGCCTGTTCAGGCGAAGTCGTCGGGCCGGCAGCCGATCAGTACTCGCTCGGCATCGTCGGCTACGAGATGATCACGGGTCAGCTGCCCTTCACCGCCGACTCGAGCCTGGGGATGATGTATGCCCAGGTCCATTCGCCGCCCCGACCCAGCGACCAGCTGCGGCCCGACTGCCCGCCCGATCTCCGCAACGCGATCATGCGGATGCTGGAGAAGGCGCCCGAAGACCGTTTCGCCAACCTGAAGGAAGCGGTGCAGCTGCTGAGCGGGACGCGCAGCAGCGTGCGCGCTCCCGGCGAGGCGCGGGATGGCGAGGACAGCGGGGTGCGCACCCACATCGGCCTGCTGGCGGTGCCGCGCGCCGGACGGCCGGTCGGGGAGATGCGGACGCCGAACAGTCCGGCGCCGCTCGCCCGCGTCCCGCAGAGCACCCGCACGGTCGCGCGGCAGCGGCGGGTCCAGTTCGGCCGGGTGCTGGTCGGGCTCCTGCTCGCCGCGCTGGGCGCGGGTGCCACCTACCTGACGATCCGGGCCGGCCAGCAGATGGCGACCGCGCGTGACAGCGTGCCGCCCGCTCCGGTGCCGGTCCAGGACACGCGGGCGGACAGCACGCTGCTGGTGGCCCGCGGCGCCGCGGAGTATGCCCGCGAACGGGCCGTGATCTCCGGTGCCTCCCCGGCCGCCCTCGCCCAGGGCGATTCGCTGCGGGCGGCGGCGGAGTCGGTCGCGGCCCTCGGGCAGAAGGCGGATGCGGCGCTGCTGCTTACCCGCGCGACCGGCATCTATGCGAGCGCGGAACGCCCCGCGCAGCCGCGTGCGACGCCATCGGCCCCGGCCACCCAGAACCCGCAGCCGCGGCCCACGCAGCCGGCAGGGAACCCGAACGCCGGCTCCACCACTCCTGGCTCCTCGACCGCGGGCACCGAAGCGGGGCAGCCGATCTCCGATTCCGTCGCCGTGCTGCGCTTCTATGTGGAGCTGCAGCGGGCGATCACCGCCCGCCAGCTTGGCGAGGTGCGCCGGCTGGTGCAGAACCTGACGGAAGACGAGGAGAAGGAACTCAACTCGCTCTTCCAGGACGACAACATCGCGACGATCCAGCCGGTCTACACCGTGGAGAGCGTGACTCGGCGTGACGAAGTGGTCTACGCCAAAGTCCACGAGGAGATGACGGTGGTGGACGGGAAGGGCAAGATTCGCAAGAAGCGCGACAACATCCTCTGGACCCGGCTCACGCTCGGGCCCCAGGGGTGGCGGCAGATCCGCTCCGAGAAGGTGAAGAAGTGACCGCCCCGTTCCATCTGGCCTTCCCCGTCAGCGACCTGGCCGAGGCCCGCCGGTTCTACGGCGGGCTGCTCGGGTGCCGTGAGGGACGGAGTTCGGATCACTGGGTGGACTTCGACTTCTACGGGCACCAGGTCGTGGCGCATCTCGCCCCGGACGACGTCCGCGCCGCCCAGGCGAACCTGGTGGACGGCAAGGAGGTGCCCGTCCGCCACTTCGGTGTCATCCTCGACTGGGAGGCATGGCACGCCCTCGCCGACCGCCTGCGTCAGGCGGACGTCCGGTTCCTCATCGAGCCCGGCATCCGGTTCGCGGGCCAGGTCGGGGAGCAGGCGACGATGTTCTTCCTCGACCCGTGCGGCAACGCCCTGGAGTTCAAGTCCTTCCGCGACATGAGCCGCATCTTCGCGAAGTAGCCATCCCGGGGCCTCAGCGCCCGCCCTGCCCGCCGCTCCCGCCGCTCGCCCCGAACACCCCCGGACCACCTAACAACCGATACAGCAGGTACAGTCCGCCGGTCACCCCGATGCCCAGCAGGGCCGTGCCGCCGGGCGACAGCCGCCGCTGGGTCATGAAGCTGAGCCGTGCGCGCGGCAGGGGTACCTCCTCACCGCGCCAGCTGGTCGGTATGCCCCGCTGGCTGTTCACCGACACCAGCGAGAGTCGCACCGTGTCCGGCGAGACGGCGACGACGTTGCCCGACACCTCCGCGACATCGGGGCCGAGCAGCGGCATCATCGCCCCCGCCCCATCCTGGGTGAGTCCCGCGCTCACCCGCGCGCCGGGCGCGGGGCCGGGCGCGGTCACTGGCGCATAGGTGTAGCAGGCGGTCGTCAGGCAGACGAGTGGTGCCAGTCGGCGCATGGTCGTGCCTCCTGTGCGCGAGGGGCGCAGGGACCGGCACCGGGCCTCCACGATTCGGCGCGTAGCACACCGAACCGCAGCCACCCCATGCCGGCCACTGCACCCTCCGCAGAGTCGTTCAGTTCCCGAGCGGCACGGTGGTCGAGTAGTCGAGCACCGGACAGGCGTTCGGGTCGTTCGGATTCCTGCCGTTCGGCGACACCACCGGCATGTTGGGATTCGCGTTGGTCTCCGTCAGGCCGTATGGCATCCGGCCTGGCACCGGCGTCGTCCCGGGCTGGTTGCTCCCGCCCGGCGCCGCCGGCGCGAGCGCCGGCAGGCAGGTCCGCTTGTAGTCGTTCCAGACCTCGATGTTGAGGAAGAGCGAGACGTACTTCTCTTCCATGATGTTCTGCAGCGTGGCCGGCACCGACCCGAGCGGCGGGAAGGTGACCGGCGCGCCGCCGGTGGAGCCGTACACCCGGTTGGCGCGCACCGCGTCCAGATACGGCTGCGCGGCCGCCTGTCCTCCGGCCTGGAAGGCCGCCTCGGCCCCGATGAGCTGGGTCTCGGCCCAGGTGATGACCGGATGGCGAAAGTCGCCGGGCGAGGCGAAGCCGTCGATGAAGGTGAAGCCGGCGTAGTTGCCTCCGGGCGCCGTGCCGTCATAGACGCCGGGTGCAACGACGAGACCGGTGGCGCCGCCCGGGCGGTAGCCGTAGAACTCGGTCGGCGTGGTGCTGCCGCTGCCGGACGCGAAGTAGTAGTTGAGCCGTGCGTCATCCTCGATTCCCGCCGCGATGCGTCGCTTGAGGATCTCGATCAGCGCTGCGCCCGGCGCGATGTCGCCGCGCGCGGACTGGAACTGCCACCACACGCTCTGGCCGGTGGGCGAGAGGTCGTGATACCAGAGCATGTCGTTCGCGGGGCTGCTGATTCCCAGCGGGACTTCGGCGAGGGCCCGGGCGTAGTTCGTCGGGTCCACCTCCGCGAGGTGCAGGTAGAACCGCGCCTTGAGCGAGTGCGCGACCTCGGTGTACACCTGCTTGAGCCCGGCCGCATCGCGCCCGCCATAGATGATCTCGGCGTTGTCCTGCGGTGGCCCGAGATTGGTGCCGCCGGTCTGAGCGGCCAGGTAGACGGTGATCGCCGAATCGAGCTGGGTGAGGACGTCCTGGTACACCTGGAGCTGGGGATCGAACGCCGGCGTCTCGATGGTGGAGTCGGCCGCCTCCCGATAGGGCACATCGCCCCAGATATCGGCGGCCGTCCCCATCACCAGCGCCTCATAGACTTTCGCGATGCCGATGTAGAGCGAATCGTGGATCGCGTGGGCGAGCTGCTGGGTCTTGCGGATGTCGAGCAGACCACCGCCTCCCGTCAGCAGCCGCGAGGAGCCGTAGACGGCGTTGAAATAGGTGTCGAGGTCGGCCGGCGAGCTGCTGCCGCGATCGTACCCGATCTGCTGCCGGGAGTTGCCCGCGACCTGCTGCGCATACATCGCGGCGTTCCGGGCCAGCTGCCCCTCGAACTGCACCGACTGGAGCGCCTCGATGCCCGTCAGCAGCGGGCCGGGACGCTTGAGTCCACCCGGGTTGTTCGGATCGGTGCCGATCCCATCTCCTTCGAGAAATCCACTGCAGCCGCTCGCGCCGACAACCACCGCAAGCGCGAGACTCAGCATTGATGCGCGCGACATGGGTGACCTCAGCGGTTCAGGGTGAGCGAGAAGGTGTAGGAACGCGACTGGGGATTGTTGAAGTAGTCGATCCCCCGGACCGGGGACGCCGCACCGAGCAGCGAGGTCTCCGGATCGATGCCGCTGTACTTCGTCCAGGTGTGCAGATTGCGTCCCGCCACCCGGAGTTCGATGCTGCTGAACCCGATCGCCTGACTGACCCATGGCTGATCAAGGGTGTACGCGATGGAGATCTCCCGCAGCTTGACGAAGCTCGCGTCCTCCAGGAACTGCGACTGCGGACCATTGAAGACGCCACCGGCGCCGGTGAACCAGGCCTCGCCGAGCGGAACGGCCGTGCCGGCGCCCGGACCCGCGACGTGGCCCTTGAAGTAGTCGGTGCCGAAGACGTAGTTCCCGCCGTCGCGATAGCGCTGCGATTCGGCCGAGGTCCCGAAGTGGTTGAGCGCCCCGCGGGTGCCGTTGTAGGCCACGCCGCCGTGCCGGATGTCGAGCAGGCCGCCGATGGTGAGCTTCTTGTAGCGGATGCTCGGCCGGACCGAGCCGGTCCACTTCGGATTCGGGTCGCCCATGACGTAGTTGCCGACGGGATCGAGCACCGGGTAGCCGTTGCTGCCGATGTACAGCGCACCCTTCGCGGCGCCCTGGCACTCGCCGGCGGTGTTGTCGAGGTCGACGTAGTTGAGCTGCACCCCGCGGCCGCAGCGCACGAAATCCGACATGTAGAACACGCCGAGGGGCTGGCCCTTGATCGCGACGGCCTGGATGCCGGTGAGACCGTTGGTGCCACCGGAGAACGGCAGCGGCGCAAACGTGACGCCGGCGAGATCGTTCACCCGGCTCCGGTTGCGGGCCCACTGCAGACCCAGATCGACGCCGAAGTCGCGGCTGCTGATCGGCCGGATGTTGAACGCCACCTCCCAGCCGAGATTCTGCAGGGCCGCCGCGTTGGTGGGCTTCTCGGTGTAGCCGGTACTGCCGGCGACCGGAAGGTTGAGGATGACATCGCTCGAGAAGGCGCGGTAATGCGTGATGCTCAGATCGGCCTTGTCGCGCCAGAGTCCCAGATCGAAGCCGCTCTCGAACTCCTTCACCCGCTCGGGGCCGAGGTCCTTGGTCGGCAGGTTGTAGCCGGTGATCAGCCCGCCGGATCCACCCTGCCCACTGCCGATGACCGGCCCCCACCCTCCATCGGCCCCCGTCACCGAGACGAAGACGCTCGGCAGCAGATAGGGCGCCGGCTGGGTGCCGCTCTGGCCGTAGGCCGCGCGCAGCTTGCCGTAGGTCAGCAGCTTGTTCTCGCCGACCGCGCCGCGATAGAAGGTCCACGCCGCGGTGGCGTTGGGATACCACGCCCGGCGCTTGTCGGCACCGAACGTCGAGCCGCCGTCATTGCGGAGCCCCGCCTTGAGGAAGAGCTGATCGCTGAAGTCCACCGTCGCCTGCGCGAAGTACGACTCGAGCCGCACGGTGGAGCGGAAGTCGTACGGTGCCTGGCGTGCGGCGGTGTTCGTGAGGTTGAAGGGCTTCGGCGCGATCAGCCCGACCCCGACGACCTGCCGGCTCTGGAAACTCTGCACGTTCAGATTCTGACCCAGCGTCACCGAGCCAGCGACCTTCGGGGCGAGACGGTACTTCGCGGTGGCAAGCAGGTTGTGATCGAGTTGCGAACTCCGGATGTAGCCGGCATTCACCCCGCCCACGCCGTTGACCCCCGCAATCGTGGTGTTCGAGTTGCTCCACGGGTAGCCCTGAAGCCGCTCGTCATTGGAGTAGTCGTAGCCGAGCGTATGACTGAAGCTGAGCCAGGGCGTGGCGGTGAACTCCGTCGTGACACCGCCGAGCACTCGTCCCACCTGCGTCGTCGAGGGGGCCTCGTTGGCGACGAAGAAAGGATTGTCGTAGCGCCGCCCGGTCTGCTCCGACCCGACGCCCGGATTGGGGAAGCGGAAGGTGCGCTGGAGCCCGGTGACCGGATCGAGGTAGGGCAGATTGTTGAACTCCGGCGGCGTGCGCCAGGCGCCGAGCAGGAGGCCGTCGGTGCTGTTGCGGCTGACGACCGCGCCGCCGCTGCCGTCGATGTAGGCGACGTTGGCGCTCAGCTTGAGATTGTCCAGCACCCGGTGGGAGCCGTTGAATCGTACCGAGATGCGGCGGTACGAGTTGTTCGGGCCGGTGATGATCCCCCGGTCCCTGCTGTACTCGCCCGAGAGATAGAAGGTGGTGCGGTCGGTCCCGCCGGAGACGGTGAGCGCATTGTCCATCGTGTAGCCGTCCTGGAACATCTCGCCCGCGTGCCCGAAGGTGGGCGTTCCGGGCGCGAGGAGCGGTCCCCAGCTCCCGGCGCTCGCGAAGCCGACGGCGCAGTTGGTCGGACCGCCGGGCACGCAGGCCGGGGAGACCCCGCCGGTGCCGAGCCCGTACTTCCGCTGCAGGTTGGGGAGCTTGGCGTGCTGATCGATCGAGGCGGATGACCGCAGCGAGTACCGCGTGGCGCCGGGGCGTCCGCGCTTGGTCGTGATGAGGATGACCCCCTGGCCGGCCCGAGAGCCGTAGATGCTGCCGGCCGACGCCCCCTTGAGGATCTCGACGTTCTCGATGTCGTTCGGATTGATATCGATCGCCCGGTTGGGTGGCGCCGAACTGCTGTTGAGGGCGCCGGAGGCCGGGTTGTTGTAGGAGATCGAGTTGTCGATCGGCACCCCGTCGACGACCATGAGCGGCTGACCGTCCTGGGCGGAGATGGTCGTGAGGCCGCGCACCTGAATGAAGGCCGAGGCGCCAGGATCCCCCGACGAGGACGTGACGAGCACACCAGGCGCCTTGGCGGCGAGCGCCGTGGAGAAATTCTGCTCACCGCTGTTGACCACCGTGGTCGAATCGACGTAGCTCCGCACCGTGCCGAGCTTCTCGACCTCCGAGACCGTCCCCGCCCCGGTGACGACGATCTCGCCGAGTTGCAGCGGATTGACCGCCAGCGCGAAGTCGTGCGTCACATCGCCCGCCACCAGCGTGAGCGGCGTCGACTGCGGCTTGTAGCCGATCAGGCGCGCCTGCAGCGTCACGGTGTCGCCCGTCAGGCGAGCCGCGGGGAGGACGATCGTGTAGCGGCCGTCGCCCCGCGTGATTGCCCCGATCCCGAGCCGCTCGATGATCACGGTGGCCTGGGCGAGCGGTGCCCCGTCCTGCGAGGTCACCCGCCCCGTGATGGTGCTGCGCTGCTGGCCGGCGAGTGCCGGGACCACCAGCACTGCCGCCGCGGCAAAGGGCACCCACCAACCACGTCCTGGTCGCATAGCTCCTCCTTGGTTCGGGAAGTGGGGCGGCCTCAGCCGCCCCGGGGATCGAAGCGGTAGCCGAGATAGGGAGCGGTGTGGATGTGCCGGGGACGCGCGGGGTCGTCCTCGAGCTTGCGGCGGAGCCGCGCGATGTGCGTATCGATGGCGCGCGAGCGGAGCCGCACGTCGGGGCCCCACACCTCGCTCGCCAGTTCCGCGCGGCTGACGACCTCGCCCCGTCGTTGCATCAGGGCATAGAGCAGGCGGAACTCCGTCCGCGTCACCGCGACCCGCTCGCCGCGGCGGCGGATCGACTGGGTCGCGAGTTCGATCTCCACCGCGCCGAAGCGGATGGTCGGGCTGCTGCTGCCGGGGTCCCGCTTCGTGCGCAGCCACTTCACCACGTCCTCCAGCCGGCGGATCAGATCGCCGAGATCCTCGTGGAACCCGCCGCCCTCCGCCGGATGTGGCGGATCGGACGGGGGAGCGGTGCGGATCGGTCTGAAAGGAAGGGCGAGCAGCGCGGCGGTACCGTGGGTCTGTACGTCCACCATGAACCTCCGTCGAGTGCCGAGGTCATGGTAGCGTCAGGCAGCTGGCGGGGTGTACGACTTGGGGGCGAGTCGCACGCTGGGCGGGACGAGTTGCATCGAGACCGGGACGGCCCCCCGGAGCGCCAGTGGCCCCGCAGGCCGTACGCCTCGTCCCGCACCCGATGCGGTTCATCCCGCAACCGTTGGCGCCTGACGAGGCCCACCCCATCCTCGCCCTGTCGGCACGCCCGCCGGCATGGACTCACTGGATGGAGGCCCCCATGTCACCGCTGCCCCTCGCCCGTCGCACGCTCGCCCCGCTGCTCCTGCTCGGCGCGGCCGCCTGCGCCCACCTCGCCCGCCCCGAGCAGGTCTATCTCGACCGGGTCCGCGCCCCGGGCGCGCTCCCCGCGCGCCTCGATGCCGCCATGCGCGACTTCACCCGCCAGGGATTCGCCGGCACCGTCCTCGTCGCGCGCGGCAGCCGGGTGCTCCTCTACCAGGGCTATGGCGACGCCAATCGCGCCCGGCACATCCCTAACACGGCGGAAACGAAGTATCCCCTGGGCCAGCTCGCCGAGAAGGTGCGGCTGTTCGAGCCGGCGACACTCACCCGCGCCGTCGTCGACGATGGCTTCCTGGATGACTCGCTCGTCGCGCGCGGCTACACCGGCGCCTACGGCGAGACGGTGATCGTCACCGGCCTGGTGGCCCCGCTGGCCGACCTGTTCCACTGGCACCAGGGCCTGCGGACGGCGGGGATGTTGCCGACGCTCGGCACGAGCCGCCTGGCAAGCAGCGACAAGAGCAATCCGATGGGCTGGGTCGTGGAGCAGACATCGGGCGGGCATCACGTCGTGCAGGTTGCCAGCGACGGACGGGGGTTCGAGACCTGGTATGCCTACTTCCCCGAGGAGGACGTGCTCGTCCTGCTCGCGGCCAATGACGATCTCGGCTGGCGGGGCCCGGTGTCGCAGCGCCTGACGGCCATGCTGGTCGACGGTGCGGCGGCACCGCTCGAGGACGTCACCAAGGGTACGCGCGCCGGAGGGTGATCGCGCGTTTCACCGACTGCAACACCGAAACAGCACCAGCCCGGGGAGCGTAGCGATCTACGGCTCGCTCCCCGGGCCCCGTCACGACCAGACCGCTCGCGAGGTGCCACCATGCCCGCCCCCATCGCCCCGAGCGCCGGAGCGGCCCTGCGCCGCCGCAATCTGCGCCTTCAGGCCATCCTCGTCTTCGGAGGCTGGAGCGCGTTCGGCCTCTTCTCGTTCGGCCAGGTGCTGGTCTACAACACCGTCTCCGGCTCGGCGCCACTGCCCTGGCGTCCCCTCCTCATGGTCTCACTGGCGAGCGCCTGGGTCTGGGCCGCCCTGACGCCGATGGCGCTCTGGGTCGCCAACCGGCTCCAGTTCGACGTGAAGCAGCGCACCCGCAGCCTCATCCTCCATGGCCTGGCCGGCATCTGCTTCGTGCTGCTCTCGACCGTGCTCGACCGCATGCTCAGCATGGTCGTCAGCCATTCGCCGCTCCGCCCCTTCGTGTCGAGCCTGCTCTATCGCTTCGACAGCCGGCTGCTCGCCTACCTCTGCATCGTCACCGTCTCGCAGGCGGCGCGCTATGCCCTCCTCTACCGCGAACGCGAGGTGCTCGCCGCCTCCCTGGAAGCGCAGCTCGCCCGCGCCGAACTGCAGCTGCTCAAGATGCAGCTGCAGCCCCACTTCCTCTTCAACGCGCTGAACACGATCGCCGAGCTCTCGCACAACGATCCGAACAACGCCGACCGCATGATCGCCCGGCTGGGCAACCTGCTCCGGCTCTCGCTCGAGCAGGCGGGGCACCAGGTCGTGCCCTTCCGCCAGGAGCTGCAGATCCTGGATGCCTATCTGGACATCGAGCAGACCCGGTTCCAGGACCGGCTGCTCGTGCGCACCTTCGTCGCGCCGGAGGTGCTGGAGGCGGGTGTCCCGGCATTGCTGCTGCAGCCCATCGCCGAGAATGCGATCCGCTACGGCATCTCGGCTGTCACCGGCGAGGGCCGCATCGAGCTGCACGCCGCGCGGAGCGGGGACCAGCTCGTCGTCAGCATCCGCGACGGTGGTCCGGGCTTTCCCGTGGGCGGGCCCAAGAAGGAGGGCCTCGGACTCCACAACACCCGCGAACGGCTGCGGCAGCTCTACGGCGCGCAGCACTCCTTCCGCCTCGAGAATCACCCGGCCGGGGGCGCGGTCGTCACCATCTCGCTCCCGTTCCTGCCCTGCGGCGAGGTGCATACCCCGCTCCATCTGCGGCTCGCCCCGCCCGTCGCGGTGCCCGCATGAGCGTCCGCACCCTCGTGGCCGACGATGAGCCCATCGCGCGCAAGCGGCTCGTCCGGCTGCTCGAGAACGAACCAGACGCCGAACTGGTCGCCTCCTGCGGGACCGGGCTCGAGGCGGTCGAGGCGATCCGCACGCACACTCCCCAGCTCCTCTTCCTCGACGTGCAGATGCCCGGCCTCGACGGCTTCGGCGTGCTCGAGACGCTCGGCCCGGCGGCGCCGCCGGCGATCGTGTTCGTCACCGCCTTCGACGCCTACGCGGTGCAGGCGTTCGACGCCAATGCGCTAGATTACCTGCTCAAACCGTTCGATGCCGATCGCTTTCACCGCGCCTTTGCGCGCGCCCGGGACCGGCTGCACGCCCCGGGAGCGGGCCCCGACTCCACGGCGATCAGCGCCCTCATCGCGGGGCTCTCCCGCCCGCGGCCGAGCGCCGAGCGGCTGGCGATCCGGGCGGATGGCCGGGTGTATTTTGTCCGGGTCGCGGACATCGACTGGATCGAGACAGCGAGCAACTATGTTCGGCTGCACACTGGCAAGACGTCGCACCTCCTCAGGGAGCCGCTCTCGACGCTCGAGACCCGGCTCGATGCGGAGCAGTTCCTGCGCATCCACCGGACCACGGTCGTGAACGTGGAACGGCTGCGCGAACTGCAGCCCTGGTTCTCCGG
>JBGASX010000068.1:0-26153 GCA_044229445.1 Gemmatimonadales bacterium
GCCATCGCGCGGGGAATTTCGCGGCCGGGATCCTTCACCTCGCCGCTGAAGTAGAGCATCCCGTTCCAGCCATCGTAGGTGTAGATCACCCCCTGCAGCGCCAGGATCAGCGGGCCGAAGAGCGCGAACAGCGAGGCGGGCGCGGCGTGGGCCGCGGGATCCGGCGCCATCGGCGCGGCGGGCCAGAAGAGACAGACCCCGGCAAGCCCGACGAGCACGACGGCCTTGAGGAGCGAGGTGATCTGCTGGGTGAGATCGCCGGCGCGGATGCCGCTCGCCTGGATGAGGGTGAGGACGATGCAGACGCTGATCGCGACCGACACCGACTTGCCGGCGAGCGCCGGCCAGAGCACGTCGCTGTAGTCCCCCATCGAGATCGTCACCAGCGCGAGCGAGGCGCTGCTCGAGAGCCAGTCGCTCCAGCCGATGACGAAGCCGGCGTAGTCGCCGAGGGCCCGGCGGGCGAAGACGTACTGGCCGCCCGACTCCGGGATCATCGCGCCGAGTTCGGCGAGGGTCAGGGCGCCGAGGAGGGCGTAGATCCCGCCTGCGATCCAGACGCCGAAGAAGAGCGGGAGACTGGGGAGCTGGGTCGCGACCTGGCCGGGCGTGCGGAGGATGCCGACACCGATGGTGTTGCCGATGATGACGGCAAGACCGAAGGCGATACCGAGGACCTGGAGGAGACGGCCCCGCGAACGCGGGGCGGATGGGTCAGGTTGTGCGGTCACGAGCCCTCATGAGGGGGATGGGGCGACCTACAATCATCGGGCGACCGCGGAGGGTCGTCCCTACTCCGCCTTGAGCTTCTTCACCTCGGCGGTGAGACGCGGCACGATCTCGAAGAGGTCACCGACGATGCCGTAGTCGGCCACCTTGAAGATGGGGGCATCCTTGTCGCGGTTGATCGCGACGATGGTCTTCGCCGTGCGCATGCCGGCGAGATGCTGAATCGCACCGGAGATGCCGACGGCGATGTAGAGGTTGGGACTCACCGTCTTGCCGGTCTGGCCGACCTGGGCGCCATGCTCCCGCCACCCGGCATCGACCACGGCGCGGCTCGCGCCGACGGCGGCATCGCCGAACGCCGCCGCGAGATCCTCGAGCAGCTTGAACTGTTCCGGCTCCTTCATCCCGCGGCCACCGGAGACCACGACCGGCGCCTCGGCTACATCCAGCGCGGCCGACGCGGGGGCCTTGATGCCGGTCACCCGCACCCGCTGGGTGAAGGCCGGTACGGCGAACGCCTCGACGGTGCCAGCCCTGGCCGATTCCACCACCGGTGTCGTGTTAGGCCGGAGCGAGACCAGCGCGGGCGTCGCCTCGAGCCGGACCCGCGCGAGGATCTTGCCGGCGTACATTGGCCGGCTGGCGACGACCTTGCCTCCCTCGACCGCGAGGGCGGTCACATCGGTGGCGAGACCGACGCCGAGCTTCGCGGCGACCCGCGGGGCGAGATCGCGGCCGGTGGCGGTGGCGGCGAAGAGCACCGCGGCATGTCCCGCCGCGGCGGCCTGGGCGGTCGCGGCGATGCCGTCGGGATTGTAGAGCGCGAAGTCGGCGTGGGTCGCCACGAGCACCCGGTCGGCGCCGAAGCGGCCGAGCTGATCGGCACCGGCGACCGGGCCGGCGGCGCAGACCAGCGCATCGACGGTGGCGCCGAGCTGGTCGGCGAGCTGCCGGGCGGCGGAGAGCACCTCGTGCGACACCTTGCGGAGCGCGCCATCGCGCTGCTCGAGCACGGCGAGAACGGTCGTCATCAGATCACCTTCGCTTCTTCACGGAGCAGCCGCACCAGCGCCGGCACGGCGTCGGCGCCCTCGCCGACGATCTGGCCCGGCTTCCGCTCCGGCGGCAGCGCGCAGCCCAGCACCGTCACGCCGCCGGCGGCGATACTCACCGGCTTCACCTCGAGCGGCTTCTTCTTGGCGGCCATGATCCCCTTGAGCGAGGGGAGCCTCGGCGTGTTGAGCCCCTTGTCGCAGGTGAGCACCGCGGGCAGCGCGCAGGTCGAGGTCTCCACGCCCCCTTCGATCTCGCGCTCCGCTTCAATGGCGCCGTTGGCGATCGTGAGGTGGGCGACGGAGGTCACGCAGGGGAGCCCGAGCAGCTCGGCGAGCATCGGCCCCACCTGGTGGTTGTAATCGTCGACGGCGAGCTTGCCGCAGAGAATGAGATCGAAGCTGCCGGCCTTGAGCTCCTCGGCCAGCGCGCGCGCCACTTCGAGCCCGTCGGCGGAGCCGGCGCTCTGCAGCAGCACCCCCCGATCGATCCCCATCGCGAGCGCGGTCCGGATGGTCTCCTGCGCGGCGTCGCCGCCGACGCTGATGACCACGGTCTCCCCGGCGCCGGCCGCCTCACGCAGCTTCAGCGCCTCTTCGATCGCGTACTCATCGTAGGGATTGGGAACGAACTTGACTCCGGCCTCGTCGATGGATTTCCCATCGGCCCCAACGACGATCTTGGCGGTCGTGTCGGGAACGCGCTTCAGGCAGACGGCGATACGCAAGACGGACCTCGATCGGGATCAGAATCGAAACGGGCGGCCGCTCCCCCGGCCGGGCTCCGCCGGCGGCTCCTGCCCGAACCCCGGGCAGCCGCTGGCGGCAGAATAAGGTAGCCGCCACTCGGAAGGGTTGCCAACGCACCGCATCGTCCGGGAATCGTCCAGGCTCGAAAGTCGAACCTCAACCCCGGGATTGCCGTGCCGATGATGGGGGGGAACCAAAGGGGGGGCCATGGACGGCGAAGCACTGCGGGAACTGCTGAACCAGGCGGTCGAGGTCACGCCGGAGGTCATCACGATCTCCGACCCGTCCCTGCCCGACAATCCGCTGATCTACGCGAACGAGGCGTTCTACGCCCGGACCGGGTACGGGCCGGACGAGGTGCTGGGGCGGAACTGTCGCTTCCTCCGCGGGCCCGGCACCGACCCGGGGGAAACCGCCAGGCTCAGGAAGGCCGTCCGCGCCGGGGAGGCCTGCGTGGTCGAGCTGCTCAACTACCGGAAGGACGGCAGCGCCTTCTGGAACCGGCTCTCCATCGTGCCGCTCCGCAACACCCGCGGCGAGGTGACCCACTTCGCGGGTTTCCAGAACGACATCACCGAGATCCGGGAGGGCGCCCAGGCCCGGGCCCAGTTCCGGGCGATGCAGGCCACGATGCAGAGTGTGAACGACATCGTGCGGAACTTCCTCAACCAGATGCAGCTCCTCCGGCTCACGCTCGAGACATCCGGGCAGACCGAGGAACTGGCGGACTACGACCGGATCGTCTGCGCGACGCTCAACCGGCTGCAGGTGCTGTGCGCGGTTCCCGAGTACCGCGAGCGGGAGATCGTGCCGGGGCTCGTGGTCGTCGACACGAGCGCGGTGTAGCGCCTCAGTCGTCGCCGCCCGATCCGCCGAACTCGCGGCTGACGACGACCTTGAGCGCGCGGGCGTTCATCGGTGTGAGGAAGCGCTCGAGATTGCCGGTCTGGCGGTTCTCGTTGAAGGTGCCGAAGATCGCCCGGTGCGAATTGAACACGTTGGTGAGCACCGCATTGATTTCCCACGGCCCGAACTCGAATCCCGTCCGGAGATTCGCGCTGACGTAGCCGCTGAGCGGCCGGGTCTGGTTCGCCTCATCTCCCCTGAGCCACTGCCTGCCGGTGTAGCGCCCATCCACCCCGACACTCCACCAGCGATTGAGCTTCACCAGCGTCCCCGCCTTCACCTGATGATCGGGGACGGAGGGGATGCGTGAGCCGACCGTGATCGCGTTGTCGCCCGCGAGCGGACTCGCCGCGAACTGGGAGTCGGCGCGGATGCTGAAGATGTCGGCCGCGGTGCGATAGGTCGCCCGGGTGTAGGCGTAGTTGGCGTACAGCGACACCTTGGACGACGGAAAGTACTGCAGCGCGAACTCGGCCCCCTCGCGCCGGGTGTTGCCGATGTTGGTGAAGAAGCCCTGGAAGATCGCGTTCTCCGACTGGACGAACCCGATGTCGTGCTCCACCTCGGTGCGATACAGCGAGGCGGAGAGGATGGCGCTGCCCACGACCCAGTTGCCGCCGACCTCGTAGGTCGTCGCGATGACCGGATCGAGCGGAGGATCGTCGCCGAGGGCGAACGGCAGCGGGCAGGCGGCGAGGGAGTCGGCGCAGGCCAGCTCGAGGATCGCCGGGGCGCGGAAGCTCCGGCCGAGCGAGCCGTAGACCGAGGCGCCGGAGGCGACCTCGACGCTGATGCCGCCCCGCGGGCTGAGCCGCTGGAAGGTGTTGTTGGTGTCGAGGGAGGGATCGAGCAGGTTGCGGTAGGGCACCCGGATGTAGTCGTAGCGCGCCCCGCCGGAGAGCGTCACCCGGCCGATCTTGTAGTCGGCGAGCGCGTAGCCCGCGACGTCCCAGCTCGGGCTCTTCACGTTGGTGGTCAGGGTATCGTCGCCCGGCACGACGGTGCTCTCCTGGAAGAGGCGCACGTGCACCCGGTTGACGGTGCCGTCAACGCCGCCACGGACCGAGAGCACGCCCCTGCCCGCCTGCACCGCCCAGCGCCAGTCGGCGCTGCCGCCCACGGTCCGGTTGTTGGTGAAGGAGCGCACGTTGTCGTCCGGCGCCTGATTGACGTTGAAGCGTTCGGCGTTGGTGCGCCGGTGATAGAGCGAGAAGTTGAACCGGCTCGTCCCGGCGATCAGGAAGCCGTGGGTGGCGAATTGCAGGATGTCGAGGTCCTCGAAGTCGCCGATGGTGAAGTTGGTCCGCGGGCTGACGTCGAAGAGCGACTCGGGCAGCGACCCCGCGGCCTGGGTGCGGGACTTGGCGCCGAACGCCTGGAAGCTCACGCCGCTCCGTTCGCCCGACTTCCCGAGATTCAGGAAGCCGTTGTAATTCTTCGCGCTGGTGGCCTGGCGCCATCCCTTCTCGCGCTCGTAGCCCCCCGCGCCGTAGTAGCTGAGCCCGCCCTTCGTCTGTCCCGCGACGCTTCCCTCCCCCGACCAGTTGCCGAACGATCCGCCCGAGGCCTCGAGGTGCCCGCCGAGCGGGCCGCGACCGCGGCGGGTGATGAGATTGATGGCACCGCCTAACGAATTCGGGCCGAGCAGCGAGCCGGTCCCGCTCAGCAGCTCGATGCGGGCGATGTGCTCCATCGGCAGCAGGTCGAAGTTGACCTCCGCGGCGTCGGGTTCGTTCTGCCGCACGCCATCGAGGAAGACCGACACGCCCGGAGGAAGCCCCACGACGGGACCCACGTTCCAGCCCCGGGTGCTCAGGTTGAGCTTCCAGGGCGTGCCGAGATCGTCGTAGAGCGAGATTCCCGGCTGGGTGACGAGGGCATCGGTGAGGAGGCGGGGCTCCCAGGCGTCGATCTGCTCGCCGGTCACGGTCGAGATGCGGGCGGGGACTCCGGACCCGATCGTCGGGCCGGCGGTGGGGATGATCGAGCCGACCACCTCGATCGGCGCGAGTTCCACGGCGGTGGTGTCCTTCCGCGCGCGGGCGCTGTCGGGTTGCTGCGCGAGCAGGGGCGTGGCGAAGAGCGCAATCAGCAGAACGCTGATCCGAAACGGTCGGTGCATGATGCCGTCAGCGAAGGGGGAAGTCGCGGGTGATGCCCGGGCGGCGTTCGTAGATCGCGGCCATGGAAATGCGGTCGGGAGGCCGCCCGACAACGAGCAGGGCATCGTCGCTCGTGCCCCCGCCGTCGTAGTCGAGACAGCAGAATTCGATGGTACGGGCGCCCTCGGCCAGCGGGGCGTGCATCGCGGGGATGCCGTCGCGCTGGAACCGCAGCGTGTCGCCGGTGCTGAAGCTGTGCGAGCCGTCGCGGTCCTCGTAGATCGCGAGATGCTGCACTTCGTTCCCCCCTGCGGCGGTCACCACGAGCCCGTCGTCGAGGACGCCGCCACCGTCGAGGTCCTGGCAGCAGCGATCCACCGTCCGATCGTGGGCGGGCCCGGCCGCCAGCATCCAGAAGGCGAAGAGACTCACCCCCGCCACGAGCACCGCGCCGCTGATCCCGAAGATCCGGCGGATGTCCTCGACCGCACGCTCGGGACCGCGTTCGCCGCGGCGCCAGCGGCCGCGAATCTCCGCGCCGAGCGAGGCCCGCGGCTCGAAGCGGACCGCGCGGAGGAGCTCCTCGAGCTCGGGGAGGTCGCGGTCGTCGGGCGTCATTCCGGCTGCTCCCGCATCACGGTCCGGAGCCGCGCCAGCGCGCGCCAGATCCTGGTGCGCACGGTCGCCTCCCGGAGCCCCAGCACCTCGGCCACCTCGGCGGTGTCGAGGCCGCTGCCGTAGCGCAGGCTGATCAGTTCGCGATCCTTCTCCGACAGCACCGCCACCGCGCCGAGCAGCCGCGCGACCTGCTCCTCCCAGAGCAGCCGCTCTTCAGGGGAGGGGGCGTCGGAGGCGAGGTCGCGCATGCCGCCGATCGGCAGATGCTGACGGAGGCGGGCGCGGCGCTGATAGTCGCGCAGCGTGTTCTGCGCGATCCGGAAGATCCAGGTCCGGGGCTCCCCCCGCGCCGCGTCGAAGCGGTCAGCCGCCCGGAAGGCCTTGAGGAAGGTGTCCGCGGTGACGTCGTCCGCCGCATCCGGGGAAGCGAGGTGGAAGCGGACGTAGCTGTAGACGGCGCGGCCGTAGGCTTCGAACCAGGCCTGGCAGCGGGCATCCGCGGCCAGGGGGGCGGCCGGGGCGGCGGGGGCGTTCCGTGGGAGATCGGTCATCGGTGGGAGAGTATACGCACGAAGGGCCCGTGCGTCACACGGGCCCCTCGTCCGGGAGCCAGCTCGCGCCGAGCCGGGTCAGCTCGCTGGCTTGCAGCAACCTAGGGCAACGCAGGTTATCCAGGGCTGCTGTCCGCCATACAGGGCCGTGCGCGCCGCTCCCACCTTCTCTCCGATCACCCCCGGGAGCTGCCATTGGGCGACGGACTGGCGCCAGGGTCGGGTGGGCGGATGCAGGATGGTGGGCACGTCCACCACATCGTACTCACCGGACTCGGTGTCGGCGATGTACGCCGACATGAGCTGCTTGTCCTTGCGATAGATGAACCAGAAGGTGGTGCCTTTCGGGATGATCCCCAGCCGCTTGAGCGGCGTGTCGCCCGCGTTCCGGAAGCGAGCCACGACCACACCCTTGTCCAACTCTTCCGGGGTAAGGTTGTATGCCCCCGCGTCGGGCTCGATGGTGGCCCGGACCCCATCGTCCAGAATCGCCGTCAGCGAGGAACCCGGATTCTCATCGAAGTGCTGGGCGCGGCCGGCGGCGATCACTTTGGCGCGGTCGATCGTCTGACCGGTCTGGAGTCCGACAGGGGTCGGAGGCGCTGGAGCGCGAAGACCTGGCTGGCAGGCGACGAGCGCGGCGAGCAGCAGGAGGGTCCAGCGCCCCTGCGCGATCGAATCGAGTCTGGTCAATGGCGTCCGTCCTTCGGTGATGAATCGATGCAGGATCAAGATGGTAGTGCGGCGAGCCGTCGCATCGCGTCCACCGCCGGTCGAAGCCCGGCGTCCGCACGGGCCCAGAGCTGGGTGACCGGCGTCGCCCATTTCTTCGCGGTTGCCCGGTCTCCGGAGTGCGCCGCGAGTTCGGCGCGGAGGATCATGACCCGCACCAGCGAGGCGGCGGAGGCCACCCGCCCGGTGAGATCCACCCCCGCGCTCGGGAGAGCGCCGAGCACCGCATCGAGGCGCGCGATCACGGCAGCGGTGTCGCCGAGGGCGAGCGCGGCGAGCGACTCCTGATAAACCGCCTCGGTGGACACGTCCACGGGGCGGATGTCCCGCCGCACCTGCGCGAGCTCGCGCAGGTTCCGGCGCACGGTCAGGGTGTCGCCGCGCCGGAGCGCCCGCTGCATGTCGAGAAGATAATCTGCCTGACGCGCCCGCTGGGTGAGCGGCACACTGCCGGGGCCGGGGTACTGCATGGCGAAGCTCCGGTCGAGCAGCGCACCCTCGACCCAGGCGCGGGCCGATTCGCCGATGAAGGCCCGGAGCTGGCGGCCGGCCCGGTCGCGGAGCCGGAGCAGGCTGTCGGCCGGGCCGCCGATCGCGCTCAGCGCCTCGAAGGCGAGGGCCGTCTCCCTGAGCGCCAGCGGCACCGCGAGCACCCGGCCGTCGGCGGCCCAGACGACCTGGTCCGGGGCAGCCCGCCGGGCGAGGCTGGCGGCAAGATCGGCGCGTCCGAGCAGCGCCGCGGCGCCTGACAACATGGCCGCAGACTCTCCGGCGGGATCGGGCGTCGCGTCGAGCAGCGAGTCCGCGAATCGGGCGGCGTTCGAGAACTGTCCCTGCTTGATGAGAACCCGGAGCTCCGAGGCCGCGAGTCGGACCCGATCGTCGCTCCCGCTACTCAGCGCCAGCGCCTGCTGATACCGAAGCAGCGCCGAGTCAGGCAGGGTGCGGTTGGTGGTCACGTCGCCCGAGCGCTCGAGCGCCTGCCCCTCAGCCTCCAGCGCGAGGGCGCTCTTCGGGAAACTCCGGACCCACTCGGCGACGAGCCCCCGCAAGGCCCGGCGGTTGGCCTCGAGGGCGGGCCCGTGGGGTGCGGCGCGGCCCGCCTCCCGGGTGTCACCCAGCGCCTCCTTGGTGAACGGTACGAATGCGAGGGTATCCCCATCGAGGGCTGGGAAGGCAAGAAAGTCTGCCGCCGCCGCGTCCGCTCGAACTCCACGCCGCGTGAGATTCGGCTCCGCGAAGAACATCTCGCTCAGCCGGTCGAACGCCGCCCCCTTGAAGGCCCGGTGTGAGGACGGCACCAGAGTGAGCGCCCGGCGATAGTCGTTGATGGCTCCCTGATAGCTGCTTCGGAAGCGCCACCCCGAGGGACTCTTCGCGTCCTTCATCACGAGCCGGTCCCGGGCGCGGCACTCCGCCCGCCCGTACCAGCCGCGGAAATCGAGCGAGTCCCGCCGGATCATCGACTCGTAGCGGTCGCACGCCTCGGGGAAGTGGGATTCCCCGAGCGCCGCGAGCGCGAGGGCCCACTCCCGGTCGTGGGGCCCGAGCGGCGGAGTGGCGCCGAGTCCGGCCAGGGCGTGGTCGCGCCAGACGTCGGGGGGCTGCCCGTCCCAGTTCTCGGTCTGCGCCAGCCACATGTGGGCGAGGCCGTAGCCGGGGTCGAGTGTGATCGCCGCGGTGAAATGGCGGCTCGCTTCGGGGAGGTCCCAGCGGGCGAGCGCCACATGCCCCGAATCGTAGGCCTGCCACGCCGCGATCTGATTGGTCCCCATCGCACCGCCAGCCGCGGCGGCGATCGTCGCCCGGGGGAGCAGCAGCGAATCGGCGAGTTCGCTGAAGCGCCGGTCGGCGTCGCCCAGGTCGGCGCCGAGGGTGACTGTGCGCTCGCGGATCACCCGGCCCCGGCGACGCACGTCGTACAGCACCCCGTGCACCCGGATGGAGTCGCGGAACCGATACACCTCACCGCTCACGAGCCGGCTGGCATGGGCGCGGCGCGCGATCGTGACCAGTTCGTCGATGGTGGGCTGGTGGCCGAGACGCTCCAGCTGGTCCGAGGTCCAGCGCGCGTCCACCAGGTCGACGTCCTCCCAGCGGGCGAGCGCCTCCTGGATCAGCCGGCCGCACTGGTCGCCTGACAACAGCTCCGGGGCCGCGCCATCGCGATGCACGAAGGGCGCGACCAGGTGCAGGGAGGGGTTCGCGGGAGACCAGGACCAGACCCCGTCGGTGGGGAGCTGGACATAGACGGCGTAGGCTACCGCCATCGCGGCGAGCCCAGGCAGCCCGATCCGCCGGAGCCACCCCGAATCGGGCAGCCCCCTCGGCGTCTTGGCCGTGAAACTGCCCGACCAGTCGCGGCCGCTGCCGAGACTGGTGATCGCATCGATGAATTGCTGGGCGGTCTGGTAACGATCTGCCGGGTGCTTGGCCAGCGCCTTGCCGACCAGCAGCTCGAGGTCCCGGGTGAGGGCGGGACGACGCGCATGCACCGGCTGCGGCTCCACCTCGATGTGCTGCACCACGACTTCCTCGGGCGTCGTGCCGCGGAACGGCGGCTCGCCGGTCAGCATCTCGTAGAGCACGCAGCCCAGGCTGTAGAGATCGCTCCGGCCATCGACCCGCGAGCTGCTCTGCGCCTGCTCGGGGCTCATGTACGCCGGAGTCCCGAGGAGCCCCCGGCCGAGCTGCACTTCGTCCCAGCCGCCGGCGCTGATGGCGCGGGCGATGCCGAAGTCCGCCACGACCGCCTGCCCCGCGATGAAGAGGATGTTCTCCGGCTTGATGTCGCGGTGGATGACCCCGTGGCTGTGCGCGTAGGACAGCGCCCCCGCCACCTGCGTCGCGATGGCCAGGGCGTCCGCGACCGGGAGCGCGCCCTCGCGCTCGAGCCGTTGCCGGAGGTTCTCCCCCGGCACATACGGCATCACGTAGTAGATGAGATCCTGGTCTTCACCGGAATCGTGGAGGGGCAGGATGTTCGGATGGGCCAGCCGCGCGGCGACTTCGATTTCGTGGAGGAATCGCGGAGCCCCATCGAGCGGGCCGCCGTCGATGTGGAAGACCTTCACCGCCACGTCGCGACGATGGCGCTGATCCTTGGCGAGGTACACGACGGCCATGCCGCCCCGCCCGATCTCTCGCTCGACGGCGTAGCGGCCCGCAAGCAGGGGCGGGACCTTCAGCGGTTCGTCGGTCAGGGGGCCGTCCCGGGGAGTGAGCGGATGGCTGATTCTAGGGCGCCGGCGGCCGGCCGGCTACAACCTGCATCACAATCTAGAACGCGGGGAGCCCGGTGATCGTCTCACCCAGGATGAGGGAATGCATATCGTGGGTTCCCTCGTAGGTGTACACCGACTCCAGATTCGCCATGTGCCGCATCGAGTGATACTCGGCCAGGATGCCGTTGGCGCCGAGCAGCCGCCGCGCCTCCCGTGCACACTCGCATGCCATGTTGACGTTGTTCCGCTTCGCGAGCGACACCTGCTGGGGCGTCATGGTCCCCTGATCCTTGAGCCGGCCGAGCTGGAGCGCGAGGAGCTGCGCCTTGGTGATCTCGGTCAGCATGTCCGCGAGGCGGACCTGCTGGATCTGGGTCTGGCCGATCGGCCGGTCGAACATGATGCGATTCCGGGCGTAGCTGAGGGCCTCGTCGTAGCAGGCCATCGCCGCCCCGACCGCGCCCCACGCGATCCCGTAGCGGGCCTGCGTCAGGCACATGAGCGGGCTCTTGAGCCCCTTCGAGCCCGGCAGCAGCGCCTCCTTCGGCACCCGCACATCCTCGAGGATCAGCTCGCTGGTGTCGGAGGCGCGGAGCGAGAGCTTCCCCTTCTGGTCCCGGGCGCTGAAGCCGCGGGTATCGGTCGGCACGATGAAGCCGCGGACCGACTTGCTGTCGGCGAGCTCCCCGGTCTTGGCCCAGATGATCGCCACGGTCGCCTGCGAGCCGTTGGTGATCCACATCTTGGCGCCATTCAGCACCCAGCCGTCGGCGGTCTCGCGGGCGGTGGTGATCATCCCGCCGGGATTGGAGCCGAAGTCGGGTTCGGTGAGCCCGAAGCAGCCGATGTCGGTGCCCTGGGCGAGCGTCGGCAGCCAGCGCCGGCGCTGCTCCTCCGAGCCGAAGGCGAAGATCGGGTACATGACGAGGGCGCCCTGCACCGACGCGAACGAGCGGATGCCGCTGTCGCCCCGCTCGAGCTCCTGCATGATGAGCCCGTAGGCCACGCTGGAAAGCCCGGCGCAGCCGTATTCCTCCGGCAGGTTCGCGCCCAGCATCCCGAGCTCCGCCATGCCGGGGATGAGTTCCTTCGGGAACCGGCCGGCGATGTAGGCGTCGCCGATCACCGGCATCAGGTGGTCGTCGACCCAGGTGCGCACGGTGTCGCGGACGGCGCGTTCCTCCTCGGAGAGGAGCCCGTCCATCTGGTAGAAATCAACGCCGGTGAATGCCATGGTCGTCGGGGGGAGAGTTGTGCCTAATCTACCCTGATCGTGCGGGCCGGGGTCCCGGGGGCCCGCACACCACCGGCGCGGGGCTCGTCGTCGGCCCGGCGAACGGCCCGCGGCGTGATCCCGACCTCCCGGGCCTTCTCGCGGAACTCCGGCCCATGGTCGACGGAACGCCCGGTCTCGGCCTGCCACTGGTGCACCATCTCGTGGAGCAGCGTCTCCCGCGCCGACTCCCAGCCATCCCGGCGGAGGTGGCGGCGGCTGAGCGCGATGTGGACCGGCGCGCCGGTCTTGCGGTCCATTCTGAGCTCGCCGAGGCGGGTCTTCATTCGCGCGGAGATGAGAATCGGCACCGGGCCGAGGCGACCGCCGAAGTGCTCCTGGTTGAGGCGCTCGAACTCCGCCTTGAGCTGGCCGAGGAGATGCTGGTCGCCGGGGCGCACGGTCGGCGGACGGCGCGATCGCGTGACGGAGGGGGCATGGTCGTCGGCGGGAAAGGCGAGGAAGACCCGCTTCGCTTCGAGCCGGGCGACCCGGCGGGCGCCGGGCGTGACGAACCGGATGATGGCGCGGAGCACCGCGTCCGGCGCGGCCGCATAGCCCTCGTGTACGCGGATCTGGCGACCCGGCACGAAGGAGAGCATGACCTGGCGGTTGCGGTGGGTGTGAATCTCCTGGAAGGGCGGCAGGCCCAGCGCCCGGAGGCGGGCAATGAGCTGCGATTCGGCGGGTTCCGAGTTCCGAGTTCCGAGTGCGCCCGCCGGAGTGCCGTTACTCGGAACTCGGAACTCGGAACTCGGAACTGGATTGAGAAGGCTATCGAGCCAGAGCGGGAGCTGCACCGCGGTGCCTCACAAATTGAGTGCTGTCGCTGCGGCGGAAGGTGGCCTCCGCGCGCACGTAGGCATAATGCTCGACCTGGATGCGGCGGTCATCGATGCGGATCAGGTTGAACGCCGACGGGCGGCCACCCCGGGTGCGCACCGAATGGGTGCCGGCGGTACTCACCACCAGACGACCATCGATCTGCCCGGCCCCCTCGGTGTGATCGTGTCCGCAGAGTACCACGTCCGCATCGAGCGAGAGGAGGGCGCGCTGCGCCGCGATGGGCCGGGAGAGTCCCCAGCGATGGGAGATCACGCCGGGGAGGACGTTGTGATGCAGCACGGCGAGCCGTACCGCGTGCGGCGGTGCGGCGGCGAAGAGGGCGCGGACCCGCTCCACTTCACGCCGGGGGAGATTCCCCTTCACCGCCGTGTCGTTGAGGTTCCAGGTCATGGCGCCCCACGCCACGCCGTTGGCGGAGAGCAGGCCGGCGACGATGATGCCGTCACGCTCGAGCACCGGCGTCAGGTTCTCCCCGAAATAGCGGCGCCACTTCGAGTGCAGCACCCGCTCGCCGAGCAGACCGTAGGGGCTGCGCCACCACTGCACGTCATGATTGCCGGGGACCAGATGCACCGGCGCGATCGCGCCGAAGGTGTCGAGGAGGCGGACGGCGCACTGAAACTCCCCATGCCGGGCCCGCTGGGTCACGTCGCCGGAGACGACGATCACCTGCGGGGCCAGCGTGGGGAGAAAGCGCTCGAGCGCTGCCAGCTGCGGCAGGTCGCTGCGAGCGCCGCAATGAATGTCGGAGAGGTGAGCGACGACGACGTCGGTCACCAGATGATCCTGACGCGGTAGGTCAGCGCCGCCTTGCCGCGGGCCGGCACCGCCACCGGGAAGCTGGTCCGGGTGGAGGAGAGCTTTACCGGCTTCACGCTGCTGGTCACGACGCTCCATTCCCCGCCACGCTGCTCGACCACATCGACCGTGACCGCGGCATCGCCGGCGTTGGTGATGGTCACCTTGTAATCGGCGGTGGCGATGGTGCGCCAGTTGCCGCCCACACTGTCGCGCCTGGTCGTGAAGGTGGTCTGGATCCGCTTCGCGGTCAGGTCGAACGCCGTGCCGGCCGGGAGCCGGAGATCCTCGCCGGCGGGGGAGTGATCGATCGACGCTTCGCCGATGAGCTGCAGGCGACCCGCGCTGTCCGGCTCGAAGAGCCGCACCACGCCACCGGGGAGCGGCCGGTCGCCGAGATCGGTCTTCCGGGGGCGCTGGATCGTGTAGGTGACGTTGACGGGCACCTCGTCCTCCTGGCCGTACTGCTCGAGCCCGCCCCAGTAGGGGATCTGGCCCAGCACCTCGAAGGACTTCCGCACCTTGGCCACGGCGGGCGGGAAGAGCCCGACGGTGGTGATGATGCCCGGCTCCAGTGAGGCACGCCCAGGCAGGCTGTAGAGATGGAACTCGCCCACCTTCTCCTGGCTCGGCATCGCATCCGCCCGTGCGGCCTTGGCGACCATCATCCCCTCGAACCGCATCCGGTTCTCCTGCGGCACCTGGGCCACGTTCACCTGGCCGGCGAGGAGCTGCAGCTCCGCGTCCTTCACCCGGAGCGGGCCGCCGTTCACGACCGCCTGACCGCTCAGGCGCACGCTGCCGCCAGTGATGACCGCCTGATAGCTCGCGTACCAGCCGCCGCCCTGCGTGAAGTAGGCGAGCGCGAGTTCCTTGCGGGCCTGCGTGCTCATCAGCGAGAGCCGGAGGGTCGGCTCGAGCAGCACGAGGTCGGCGGGGAACTGGGGTGAGCCGGGCCGTTCGAAGGTGATGGTGCCATCGGGAAGCTTGTAGCGCTCGGGATCGATCCCGAGCAGCTCCGCGCTCAGCGTGTCCTTGCCCGAGCGGAACAGCAGGCGCCGGCCGATGGCGCGGCGCATGGTGCTGGCATAGTCCACCGAGCCGTCGTAGGCGGAGCCGATGATGGAGACGGCGGTGTCGAGCGTGAACACGGTCGCGGGATCGACCGGCCCGATGGCGACTCGCTGCTCCGAGTCCCCCTTGCGGACATCGAGCGCGAGCAGGCGGCGCACCAGCACCCGGCCGTCGTTGTACAGGGTCAGGCTGGTGGGCGCGGGAGTCTGGGCGGAGAGTGTGGTCATCGGGAATGCCGCGAGCAGCGTGGCGGCGGCCAGCGCGAGTCGGGTGGAGCGGGGCGCCGCGCCGTGAGGCCGACGGGTCGTGATCGTCATTGTGGGTCTCCCTGCCGTGAAAGTCACCGGGGCAACATCTCGAGGGCAACCCGCTGTACCACCTTGCGGACGACGATGTAGGTGGTGAGCACCGCCAGCAGCCCGTAGAACCGTGCAACGGGGAGCGCTGGTACGCGCAGCATCACATACAGTCCGACGAGGAGGGTTGCCGGGATGGAGATGCGGCGGGCGAGGCGATTTGCACGACGGGAGCGCTCGGACCGGCAGTCGGGGCAGAGTTCACCCCAGGCCAGCCCGGCGACGCGACGTTCGCACCGGGCGCAGGGGACCTCAGCCCACCCGCTTGGCGACAGCATCCCCGAACTCACGGGTCGAGGCAGTGCCGCCGAGGTCACGGGTGCGGATGTTGTCCTCGACGATGGTGGTCTCGATGGCGGTCCGGATGCGGCGGCCGCGTTCAAGTTCGCCGAGGTGATCCAGCATCATCGCCGCGGCGAGCATCTGGGCCGCCGGATTGGCGATCCCCTTGCCGGCGATGTCGGGAGCGCTGCCGTGCACGGCCTCGAAGATCGAGGCGTGAGTGCCGATGTTCGCGCCCGGCGCGAGACCGAGTCCGCCGACGAGTCCGGAGACTTCATCGCTCAGGATGTCGCCGAACATGTTGGTCGTCACCATCACGTCGAACTGTTCCGGCTTGAGCACGAGCTGCATGGCGCAGTTGTCCACGATCATGTCGTTGGACTGCACCCGGCCCTCGTATTCCTTCGCGATCCGCTTGCCGACCTCGAGGAAGAGGCCGCTCACCATCTTGAGGATGTTGGCCTTGTGGACGATCGTGACCTTCTTCCGGTTATGCGTCAGCGCATACTGGAAGGCGTAGCGGATGATCCGCTCGCACCCGGCCCGGGTGACGATCGCCGTCGACTCGCCCACGGCCCGGGGATCGCCGCCGATCGCGATGAAATGCTCGACCCCGACGTAGAGTCCCTCGAGGTTCTCACGCACCAGCACGATGTCCACGTCGCTGAACCGGCCGCCGGGCACGAACGAATAGGCGGGGCGGACGTTGGCGAAGAGCTCGAATTCCTTGCGCAGCTGCACGTTCACCGAGCGGAACCCGGTGCCGACCGGCGTGGTCAGCGGTCCCTTGAGCGCGAGCTTCCGGTGCCGGATGCTCTCGATGGTGGCATCGGGGAGTGGCGTGCCGGTGGCATCGACGGCGGCGACGCCGGCGAGCTGTTCGTCCCACTCGAACTTCAGGCCGGTCGCCTCGAGAACCTTGACGGTCTCCGCGGTAATCTCCGGTCCGATACCATCGCCCGGGATCAGGGTCACATTGTAGGTCATTGCAGTCCGAGTCCCACGGGAAGCACGGTTGCCATCGCGGCGGAGAGAGCGTCGGCCGGGGTCGTCCCGAGTCCCCAGGCGACGGTGCGCCAGAGGACCTTGCCGGTCCGGGTATCGGCCAGCACGAGCGAGAGTTCCGCCCGGATCGCCCCGGAGGTGTCGGGCACGAAGCTGAGGGCGGCGGGCACCATGACGAAGCGGCCGCCGACGAGGGCCATCAGCGAACGAAGCTGGCTGCGGAGCGGATCGGGGACATCCTTGAGTTCCGCGGTCCGGAGCAGCGACTGGCCCATGCGGTCCGGATCGGGCGCCACGGTCGGGGCGCGCCGGGCGACCTTCCGCAGGTCGGGCGGCAGCACCCATTTCACTTCCGGCCCGCGCGCGAGGAACCCCTCACCGATCAGCGAGTCGGCCCAGGCGAGCGCCCGGACCCGGTCGTTGAGCGGCGTGATTCGCGGCAGGGTGTCGGTCGCGATCACCAGGGTGATCGGGACGACGGCGATCTGCTGGCCGGCGAGACTGGAAGTGATGAGCGGCTTGATCGGCTCGCGCGGGGGCGCCGAGGTGCGCGCCGGGGTCGGGGCAGCCGGTTTCCCCCCGCAGGCGAGGGTCACCAGGGCGAGCGCGGACAGCCACAAAGGAGAGCGGGTTGGCACGGGGGGAAACGTAAACGAAGGGTGAAGGCCGGAGTAGGGGCGGCGGCAGGGCCGCACGGCTGTGCGGGTCTACTCCAGCGACAGCCCCCCGTCGACGACGATGGTCTGCCCGGTCACATGCCGGGCCTCATCCGAGCAGAGGAAGGTGATGACGTTGGCGACATCCTCGGGTTCGGCCACGCGACCGAGGACGCTGTGCTTGCGGGCCCGCTCGATCACTTCCTTGGGCAGCATCGTCATCCGTTCGGTCCGGATGAATCCGGGAGCGACGGCGTTGACGTTCACGTTGGCCGGTCCGAGCTCGACGGCGGCGGCGCGGGTCAGTCCCTCGAGCGCGGCCTTGCTCGCCGCGTAGTTGGCGACGCCGAAGCCGGGCCGCCCGGCCTGGTGGGCGCTCACGCTGACGATCTTGCCGTACCGCTGCTTCCGGAAGATCTGGGAGACGGTGCGGATGCAGTTGAAGGCGCCGGTGACGTTGGTGTCCAGCACCTCGCGCCAGGCGTCGTCGGTCATGCGCCAGAGCGCGCCGTCCATGGCGATGCCGGCGTTGTTGACGAGGAAGTGCACCGTGCCGAAGCGCTCGACGGTGTCGGTGATGAACCGCTCGACCGAGGCCCGGTCGCGGACATCGCACCGCGCGGCGTAGACCTCGCCACCCATCGCGGTGCACGCCGTCTCGGTGAGCAGCGCCTGCGCGGTCACGTCCCGGCCCGGCAGGTCCACGTAGCAGAACGCCACCTTGCAGCGCTGCCGCGCGAACTCCATCGCGATGCAGCGGCCGAGCCCGGTGGCGCCGCCGGTCACGACGGCTACCTTGCCCGCGAATCCGCTCGACACCGGCTGCGGCAGCGGCTGCTCGAGCGTGGTCCCCGAGTGTTCGGCGTCCGGATCCCACGCTCCGCCGCCAAATCCTTCGAAAAAGGCTGGCATGGCTGGGCAAGGTACGGGCCCGCGGGAGGGTCGGCAAGAGAGGCAGTGGAAGCCGTCGGCGGCCTGTGCACGGGTGACGGGCGAGCGCCGGGAGCCCTAGATTAGCCGACATGATGACAATCATCTGGATTCTCGTCGCCCTTGCCGGCGGCACGGGCTGGGCCATGCTCGCCCTGGCCCGCGGTGAGCCCGTCAGTGCCGCCTGGCTGGTCCTCGCCGCGGTCGGCACCTACCTCATCGCCTACCGGTTCTACAGCCGCCTGATCGCGCACCAGATCTTCGGCCTGGACAACCGCCGCGCGACGCCGGCCGAACGGCTCGGCAACGGGCGCGACTTCGTGCCGACCACCCGGTGGGTGCTGTTCGGCCACCACTTCGCGGCGATCTCCGGCGCGGGCCCGCTGATCGGCCCGGTGCTCGCCGCACAATTCGGCTACCTCCCCGGCACGCTGTACATCGTCTTCGGCGTGGTGCTCGCCGGTGGAGTCCAGGACTTCATCATCCTCATCGGGTCGATGCGGCGCGACGGTCGCTCCCTCGGCCAGATGGCGAAAGAAGAGATCGGCAGCTTCACCGGCTTCGCGGCGATGATCGCGATCCTCGCGATCATGATCATTCTCCTCGCCGTGCTGTCGCTGGTGGTGGTCAACGCGCTCCGCGACAGCCCGTGGGGGCTCTTCACCATCGGCTGCACCATCCCGATCGCGATCCTGATGGGCTTCTGGATGAAGGTCTGGCGGCCGGGCCATACCGGCGAGGCGTCCATCGCCGGCATCGTCCTCTTGCTGCTCGCCCTGGTCGGTGGCCAGCAGGTCGCCGCCTCACCCACGCTGGCGCCGCTCTTCTCGTGGGCACCGGTGACGATCGCGCTGTCGCTGATGGTCTATGGCTTCGTCGCGAGCGTGCTGCCGGTCTGGATGCTGCTCGCGCCGCGCGACTATCTCTCGACCTTCATGAAGATCGGGACGATCGTGCTGCTCGCGGTGACGATCCTGATCGAGATGCCGATGCTCAAGCTGCCGGCGCTCACCCAGTTCATCGACGGGACGGGACCGGTCTTCGCCGGCAAGCTCTTTCCCTTCGCGTTCATCACCATCGCCTGTGGGGCCATCAGCGGCTTCCATGCGCTCGTGGCCAGCGGCACGACGCCGAAGATGGTGCGGCGCGAGGAGGATGCGCGGCTCATCGGCTACGGCGGAATGCTGATGGAGTCGTTCGTCGCGGTGATGGCGCTCTGCGCCGCGGCGGTGCTGGACCCCGGGATCTACTTCGCGATCAACGTCCCGCTCTCCAAGCTGGGCGGGAATGCGCAGGCCGCCGCCGAGACGATCCGGACCTGGGGATTCCTGGTCACGCCGGAACAGATCGAGCAACTCGCCCGGTCGGTCGGCGAGTCCACCCTGCTCGGCCGCACCGGCGGCGCCCCATCGCTCGCGGTCGGCATGGCAACGCTCTTCAGCGGCGCCTTCGGGGAACACCTGCTCGCGCTCTGGTACCACTTCGCCATCATGTTCGAGGCGCTGTTCATTCTCACGACGCTCGACGCCGGCACCCGTGTCGGGCGCTTCATGCTGCAGGAGCTCGGCGGCTATCTCTGGGCGCCGATGGGCCGCACCTCGTGGTATCCGAGCATCATCCTCTCGTCGCTGCTGGTGGTGCTGGCATGGGGCTACTTCCTGGTGCAGGGGGTGCTCGATCCGCTCGGCGGCATCAACTCGCTCTGGCCGCTGTTCGGGATCAGCAACCAGCTCCTCGCCTCCGTCGCGCTCTGCGTGGGGACCACGCTGATCATCAAGTACCGGAAGGCCCGCTACCTCTGGGTGACGCTGCTGCCGCTGGCCTGGCTCCTCGCGGTGACGCTGACCGCGAGCTGGCAGAAGGTGTTCTCCCCGGAGCGCCGCATCGGCTTCCTCGCCGATGCCCGTGCCGTGGCGGGGGAGATCGCGGCCGGCACCATGGATCCTTCGCGCGGAGCCCGGCTCATCTTCAACGACCATCTCAACGCGGTGGTCGCGATCCTCTTCGTGGTCGTGGTCCTCGCGGTGGTGTGCTCGTCGGTGTGGCAGTGGATCCAGATCCTGAGCGGCCGGCGGACGCCGGTGATGTCGGAAGCCGCGATCGTGGAGTCGGCCTATGTGGGCTGAGCTGCGCGCCGCGGGCCGGAGCGAGGTTGGCAGGGACGAGTGGGTGCGGCGGGGCGCACTCTGGGTCCGGATGCGGGCACGGCTCGAGTCCTGCCTCACCGATTTCCGCCGGGTGGTCGGCATGCCGGACTACGCCGAGTATCTCCGGCACCTGCAGCAGCGGCACCCCGACTGGCCGCTGCCGACGGAACGGGAGTTCTTCGATCTGTATCTGCGCTCGCGCTACGGGGACGGCCCGACGCGCTGCTGCTGACAGTACCCTGATCTGGAGTTCCGATGAAACGACTCGTGGGCTATTTCCTCAACGGCCTGATCTTCACCGCCCCGGCCGCGCTCACCCTCTGGGTGCTCTGGAAGCTCTTCACCACGGTGGACAGCTGGCTGGGGATCCCGATCGCGGGTGTGGGCTTCCTCGCGACGCTGGCGCTCGTGACGCTCATCGGCTTCCTGGCGTCGAACTTCCTTGCGCGCCGCATGCTCGACTGGATCGATCAGCTGCTGGAGAAGCTGCCCGGCGTCCGGCTGCTCTACTCCGGCATCAAGGATGTGACGGGGGCGTTCGTCGGGGAGAAGAAGCGGTTCCAGCAGCCGGTCGTGGTGACGCTCGATCCCGTGGCGGGCTCCAAGGCGATCGGGTTCCTGACCCAGGACTCCCTCACCGAACTCGGCATGGCCGATCACGTGACCGTCTACCTGCCATTTTCGTACAGCTTTGCCGGACAGCTGCTCCTCTTCCCGCGCGACCGCGTGGTACCGCTCACCGCGCCGAGCTCGAAGGTGATGGCGTTCGTGGTGTCGGGCGGCGTGGCGGAAGTGAGCGGGGGCTGACCGCCTAACGCAGCCGCGCCAGCCACTCCGTCAGCCAGCGCCCGGTCCGGCTGATGACCTGCGAGCTGTCGTTCCCCAGAAAATCGAGATCGGCGTGACCGAGGCGGGGGTCTGCGTAGGTGCCGCGGGCCCGCGCCGCCTCGCGCGCGGCGAGGAGCGCGGCCAGGCTCGGCTTCGTGCCGATCCAGAGCAGGCCGTCGGAGGCGCGGCTCCCGATGCGGAGCGGCAGCTTGAAGCTGTCCGGTGCGACGTAGATGCGCGCGAGCAGCGGAATCAGGGCCGTGTCGCGGGAGAATGAGAGCAGGGTGAGGTAGCGGATCCGGAGCCCCTGATCGTCCGTCGCGAGGAATCGGCTGGCGACCGTATCGGCCGCCCCGTCGCCGAGCCGCCCGAATTCCCACGCATCCCCGAGATCGTAGTCGCCGCCGGGAATCCTCGGCAACAGGTCCTGCAGCACCGCGGCGTCTCCGCTGCGCTTCCGGGCGAGCTCGAGTTCGATGGCGCGGAACGCGGGGAGGGCATCAGCCTGATCGGTGGCGGGCGGCGGCGGGACTTCGTGATTGGCGATCCGTCGCCGCCAGATCCGGACGCTGTCCGCGCTCGACGCCTCCCGCAACTCCGCGATCCTGGTGAGCGCGAGCATGCCGACGTCCCAGTTCACCGTCCCGCGCATCATCCCGCGCACAAGGGGCCAGAGGGGCTTCGAGGTCGGCGCGGTGAGGATCCGGCGCGCCGAGTCGGCGGCGGGAGTCGAGTCGCGAAGTGCCTCGTGGATCTCGGAGTAGGTCGCGTGCGTGGAATCGGCGAGGCGGATCTGCACCTGTGCGGCTGCAGACCGCACTTCCGTCAGGGCCAGCAGCACCACCGTCGCGAGCATCAGCCGTCGGATCATCATGCCTTCACTGCGACCGTGGGGTCGCGAGCAGAGTTCATTCCGGGTTCGGGCCGGGGACTCAGCCGTGGTGCACCTCGGCGCCCGGCGTCGCCACCAGCAGCCATCCCAGCGACGCCACTAGCATACCCCCGGCAGAGGTCCAAAGTGCCCGATCGCCGCCGAGATGAGTATAGAGCAGCCCGAAGCCGAGTGCAGCCGGGAGGGCGGCGAGTCCGGTGACGGCGTGGTAGGCGCCGAATCCGCGCCCCGTCCGCCTGGGGGCGAGCCGGGCCACCAGCGCCCGCTCCGCCGACTCGGTGAGTCCGGCGACCACGCCCATTGCGAGGAAGACCGTGATCGCCATCGGTTCGCTGAGGGGAAAGGCGAGCAGGAGCGCGGTCGTCGCGAAGAGGAGTCCGCCCGCGGCGACGGTGCCGCGCTGGCCCAGGTGATCGGAGAGCCAGCCGCCGGGATAGGACACCGTGCTGCGCACCACGTGCAGACCGGCCCAGATGAGCGGGATGGTCGCGACGGCGACACCGAGGTCCTGCAGCCGGAGCAGCAGCAGCGTCTCGGGGAGCCGGAGAAGGACGAGCGTCGCGAGGCTCAGCACCGGGGCCCAGAAGATCCGCCCGGTCGCATCCTGCGTCGCCGTGACGGCTCGTGCGGCAGTGACACGCTCCAGCGGAACGCCGCGCAGGACGACGAGGAGAATCAGCCCGGCCACAATACCCGGTAACACGCTCCAGCTCAGTACCTGGCGCACGTTCACCGAATGACTGAGCAGCCACCACGCGATCAGCGATCCCGGAATCGACCCGAAGTGATCCGCGGCGCGGTGAAAGCCGAAGGCTCGTCCCCTGAGCGCCGGCGGGGTGACGTCCGCGATCAGGGCATCGCGGGCGGGAGTCCGCATCCCCTTGCCGACGCGGTCGATCACCCGGAAGCCGATGACCTGCCACGCCGCCGACGCGGCCGCCATGAAGGGGCGGATCAGGATGGCAGAGAAATAGCCGAGAATGATGAGGGGCTTCCGCCAGCCGCGGCGATCGGCGAGATCGCCGCTGATCCACTTGGTGGCGGCGGCGGTGAGATCGGCGGCACCATCGAGCGCGCCGAGGAGCGTCGCGCTGCCGCCAAGCGTGCCGACGACGAATGCCGGCAGCAGCGGATAGACCATCTCGCTGGCGAAGTCGTTGAACAGCGAGACGAGGGAGAGGCCCTTGACGGTGGCGGGAATCGACGAGGCGCCGCCCGGATCGGCTCCAGGCGGCGCCTCGGCCGGCTCACTCATCGATGCCGAGACCCATCCCCCAGCGGATGAGCGAGACGGGGAGCCCGCCGTAGGCGAGCACGGTATCGTGGAACTCCCGGAGCGGCACATCGGGCCCCACGCTCTCGCGCCAGGCCTCGCGGAGGCGGAGGAACTCCCGTCGGCCGACGGCGTAGCTGAGCTGGTAGGTGGGCGCCGCGCAGTAGCGGCTCACCTCGGCTTCCGCCTTGGAGCGGTCCATCGCCACCCGATCGACGAGGATGTCCACCGCCTGCTCCGGCGTCATGCCCCGGGTGTGCAGCCCCACGTCGAGCACGATGCGGATCGCGCGCCAGAGGAGATGGAGCCGCTGGAACAGCCGCTCCTCGACCGAGGCGTAGAACCCCTGCTCCGCCATCAACTCCTCGCAGTAGAGGGCCCATCCCTCCACCGTGACCGGCGTCCAGCTCACCCGGCGCACTTCGGACACGGCGTTGCGCGCGGTGAGCATCTGCATGTGGTGGCCCGGCCATGCTTCGTGCACCGCGGTGGCGGCGATCTCGTGGACCGAGTTCGTCGCGGTCGGAGGCGAGTGATGGCCGTTCGGGACCGTGACGTAGAAGATGCCGACCCGCTGATCGCCGAAGACAGCGGGCGGGCTGTAGGCAGCGAACGGCATGAGTGGCCGCAGGAATGCCGGCGTCTCGACGACCTCGAGACGGCCCTCGGGGATGGTCACGAGGTTGCGGGCCTCGAGGAAGTTCCGCGCCCGCTCGACCACATCCTGGAACTCGGCGACGAGATCGTTGCCAGGCGCCGCCTGGGTCCGGAGCCGCTCGATCACGGTCCGCCAGTGCACCGACGGGTCGATCTGCCGGGCGAGCTGCGCGACCTCGGCCTCGGTCTCGTCGGCGAGATGGAGCCCGTAGCGGTAAAGTTCCGGCGCCGTGGCCTGCAGCGCATGCTCGTGATGCAACCGGCGGTTGAACTGCTCCTCGCCGATCGCGAAGGAGAGGTCGTCGTGATGCGCGCGCAGCTCGGTCCGGAGCGCCATCCCGAAGCGGGCGAGGGCGGCCTCCGCCTCGCCGAGCGCGTCGTCGATCAGGGTGGCGTTCTCCGGGTCCGATTCCCGGGCAAGCCGGGCCACGTCCACCAGGAGCCGGGGACCGGCATCGGCGAGCTGGGTGGCGGTGTCGAGGAAGACCCGGGGCGGATCCTGGATCGTCTCGCGCGCCGCCTTGAGGTAGCCCGGCGTCGCCTGCAGCCGGCTCAGCAGCGCCCGTGCCCGCTCGACGGGAACGGCATCCCGGCGGCGCAGGAGGGTGTGGAAGGCGCTGTAGAGGTGGGACAGCCAGAAGGTCGGATCGTGGACGTGGGGCCGCTCGTGCTCGAACCGGAAGATCGCCATCCGCACCTCGTCCAGAAACGCGGTGCGGTCGATCTCCTCCTGCGGGTCGTCCACCTCGAGCTGCTCGACGGCCGCCGCGATCGCCTTGAAGGCGACCAGATGCTGCCGCATCGGCACCGCGGAGTAGTCGGCCAGCAACGCGTCATGCGTCGTCACCCCCGCGGCGCTGGCCGAGGAAGGATCGAAGTGCCAGCGGAGGTCGAGGTACGAGCGGTAGAGGTCGGTGGTCGTCGTCATGGGGGCCCTGGGACGGGCCTAAACGTGCTTGTGAGGCCGAGGCCGAGTCAAGGGATTGAACTCTGAGGAAACGTGAAGGATGATTCGCGCATGACCACCCCTCGCTCTCATCTCGATCTCGATCATGCCACCATGCAGCGGCTCGGGCATCAGGTGGCCGACCACGTCGCCGCGCACCTCGCCGGACTGCGCGACCAGCGGATCTTCAAGTATCTCCCCCGCGCCGACGCGGAGCGGCTCATCGCGACCCCGCCCCCGCTCCATGGGCAGGCGTTCGAATCGCTGCTCGGGTTTCTCGAGGAGCGGGTCTTCCCGCATCATACGCCGGAGCCCCACCCGGGATTTCTCGGGTACGTCCAGGGATGTCCCACCTTCCCCGCGGTTCTCGGGGACTGGCTCGCGGCGGGCTACAACTTCTTTGGCGGTGCGTGGCGGGTGGCGAGCGGGCCGGCGATGCTCGAGCTCACCGTGCTGGAGTGGTTCCGGCAGTGGATCGGCATGCCCGAGGGCGCGGGCGGACTGCTCACCTCGGGCGGATCTACGGCGAACCTGATGGCGATCGTCGCGGCCCGTCATGCCGCCGTCGGGGAGGATGCGGAGCGGCTCCCGAAGCTCACGGTCTACTCCTCCGACCAGACCCACAGCTCCGTGACCCGGGCGGCGTGGATCGCCGGCGTGCCGCGCGCCAACATCCGCTCGCTCCCGGTCGATGCGGACTTCCGGCTCCAGGTCGATGCGCTCCGCGCCGCGCTCTCCGCCGACCGCGCTGCCGGCCTCATCCCGCTCGCGGTGGTTGCGAGTGCAGGCACGACCAACACCGGCGCCACCGATCCGCTTCACGAGCTGGCCGCGCTCTGCCGCAGTGAGGGGATCTGGCTGCATGTCGACGGGGCGTATGGCGGGTTTGCGGCGCTGAGCGAACGGGGCCGGCGCGAGCTCGACGGCATCGGCCTCGCGGACAGCGTCACCCTCGATCCGCACAAGTGGCTCTACATGCCGTTCGAGTGCGGCTCGCTGCTGGTGCGGGAGCCGCGCCGGCTGTTCGATGCCTTCCACATCCTGCCGGAATACCTTCGCGACCTCGACCAGTCGGGCGGCGAGGTGAACTTCGCGGATTACGGCGAGCAGCTCACCCGCTACGCCCGATCGCTCAAGGTCTGGCTCGGCGTGAGCTACTACGGGACCGCGCAGCTCGCCGCGGCGATCGACGCGGGGATCGCGCGTGCCGAACTCGCCGAGCGGCTCATCCGGTCGCACCCCGACCTCGAGATCCTCTCGCCCGCACGCCTGGCGGTCTGCTGCTTCCGGGCGCATCCGCCGGGCATGGAAGCGCCGGCAGCGCTCGACGCCCTCAATCAGCGGGTGCTCGACCGGATCAACGCGCACGGCCGCTTCTTCCTCTCCACCACCCGACTCGGCGGCATGCTGTCGCTCCGCATCTGCTGCTGCGGTCACCGCACGACGGACGAGGACATCGAGGCCCTCGTCGCCGAGCTCGCGGAGGCCACGAGAAACGGGTAGCGGCGGAGCAAGTGCTCCGCCGC
>JBGASX010000149.1:0-3825 GCA_044229445.1 Gemmatimonadales bacterium
GGCGGGAGGGATTCCGGCTGGGAGCTGCGGCGAACTGCGGTCATCGGTCTCGCGAGTGAAAGAACAGCGCTGTCCGCACCTGGGGCGGAATATCGCCCGGCGGTGCCGGGGCGGCAATCCACGCGGTCACGTCGCCAGTGACTCACGGCACACCACCGCCCTGATGCTCCGTCAGCCGCGCGAGGCCGCGGGCTCCCCACGGGCTGCGCGCGGGCACTGGCGGCCACCGGCTCACCCCGACCTCATGAAAGGCCTGCACTTCGGCCGCGGGCGAGAGCTCCCCGAACCAGTGATGGAGCAGCCAGCCGAAGGCCGCCGAGCAGCCGTTGAGGACGTAGTAGGCCAGGTGGAGCGGCAGGACGCCGAGGGCGAAGATGAGGCCACGCTGCCTGACAAAGAACCGGTAGAGATCGGCATTGGTCAGCAGCACCGGCACCAGGAGGACCCCGGCGACGATCAGCCAGCGGGTGCCGAAGCGAAGCGCCAGCAGCGCGGCGACCAGCGCGAGGCCCACCAGCCCGGTGTTGACCTTCTCCTGCACCTTGAGGTTGAGCGACTTCATGGCGCCCATGCGCCCCTCATGCAGCAGCAGCCGCATCCAGGGGATGCCGCGGTCCAGCAGATCGGTGCGGAACATCGAATAGAGGGTCCAGCGCTTCAGGTGCGCACACTGGATCTCGGGCCGGAGCGCGATGCGCCCGCCCTGGGCCCGGAGCCGGTGACCCAGCTCGATATCCTCGACCGACGGGCGGTTGTAATGCCACTCGTCGAACTTGCCCGCATCCATGAACGCCGACCGGCGCACCGCACCGCAGCCGGCCCAGAAGGTCTCGGCCTCGCCGGGATTCCGCTGGTGATGGTAGTGATGCAGCAGGTTGCGATACTGGGAGATCAGGCCCGACGCCGGCGGCCGGTCATCGTACGACCCGAACGCGGCCGCGAGATCCCGCTCGACCGAGAAGAGCTCGGCGAAGCGCCGGAGCGTGTCGGGGTGGACACAGACATCGGCATCGATGAAGACCAGAACGTCCCCCAGTGCCGCCTCGACGCCGCGATTGCGTGCGTAGGCGGGACCGTGCGGCAGGCCGGGGAGCCGCACCACCGCATCCGCGAGTCCCGCGGCGATGGCGGCGGTGTCGTCGGTGCTTCCGTCGTCGACCACGATCAGCTCCCAATGCTCCCGCGGCAGGTCGCTCGCCGCGAGGGCGGCGAGCGCCTTCGGGAGCACCCGCGTGCCGTTGTACACCGGCACCACCACGGACAGGAACGGTCGATCGGACATCACCATCCTCCAAGCACGGTGGCGAGCGTCGCGCGGACCCGGCGGGCCTGGGCGCGCAGCCACAGCGTGCGATTGAACCGCAGACTCCCCCAGCTCTCGAGCTGACCGGGAGCACGCCAGTAGAACATGTCGAGCCGCGGCAGCTGCACCGCGTCTTCCGACGGGCCGAGCGCCCTCAGCTCGGTCGTCACCGCCAGCCGGTAGACCGGCCGCACTGCCTCCACCACCCCGGCATCGAGATCGCCGTACGGATATGCGAACTGATCCGGCGACACCCCCGTGCGCGCCCGGATCGTCTCGCGGGCGCCCTCGAGTTCATCGGCCCGCGCCTCGACCGGGACCCGGGAAAGGTGCGGATGGGTGCGGGTATGCGCTCCCAGGGTGATCCCCTGCTCCGTCAGACGGCCCAGCCCCTCCCAGTCGAGCAGCGGCAGGGTCGGCACCCGCCCGTCCCTCCGCCCTCCCCACGCGTTGTCGCCCCCGACGTGCCCCGGGACCACGAACACCGTCGCCGGCAGTGCATGCGCCCGGAGGAGCGGCGCCGCACACGCGGCGACATTCGCGAAACCGTCGTCGAAGGTCAGTGCCAGCGCCTCATCTCCGTCAGGCACCGCCAGCAACTCCGCGAGCGGCACCACCCGCACCGCGCCGGTGGCCAGCCATTGCACGTGGCGCTCGAACTCGTCCGGCGCCACCGAAATCGGCGAACCGGACGGATCGATCGAGTGATACGTCAGGATCGCGCGCATGCCCGCCGGTTACCTCGCCGCAAGCCTCGCCCGCTGGTCCGCCACCACATCCGCGATGATCTGCGCCAGCGGCGTCCGCGGCCGGAATCCGATCGCCTTCTCCAGCTTCCGCACATCCGGCACCCGGCGCAGCATGTCCTCGAACCCCTCGGCGTACGCCTCGCTGTAGGGGATCAGCCGGATCTCGGACTGCGAGCCCGCCGCCTCGCGGACCAGCTCCGCCAGCCGGTGAATCGTCACCTCTTCGTCGTTGCCGATGTTGAATACCTGCCCGACCGCGGCCGGCGTCGCAATCAGCCGAAGGATCGACTCCACCGCATCCTGCACGTGCCCGAAGCAGCGGGCCTGCGTGCCCGTGCCGTAGACCGTGATCGGTTCTCCGCTGATCGCCTGGGCCGCGAAGTTGGGCAGCACCATGCCGTAGCGGCCGGTCTGCCGCGGGCCCACCGTGTTGAAGAACCGGGCGACGATGACCGGCACCTTCTTCTCGCGCCAGTAGGCCAGCGCCAGCCACTCGTCGAGCGCCTTGGAGCAGGCATACGCCCAGCGGGAATGGGTGGTCGGGCCGAGGTGGAGATCGTCATCCTCGTGGAAGGGGAACTTGGTGCTCTTGCCGTAGACCTCGGAGGTCGACGCCACCAGCACCAGCTTGTTCTTCTTGGCCGCCGCCTCGAGGACGGTCTCGGTGGCGCCGACGTTGGTCTCGATGGTGTGCACCGGCTGTTCGACGATGAGCCGGACCCCGACCGCGGCGGCGAGGTGGACTGACACGTCACAGCGGTCCACGCACTCCGACACCAGTGGCACGTCGAGCGCCGAGCCGATGCGGTAGTCGAATCCGGGAGTACCCACCAGGTGGGCGATGTTGTCCATCGTGCCGGTGGAGAGGTCGTCGAGCACGAGGACCCGGTCGCCGCGCGCGAGCAGCCGCTCCGCGAGATGCGACCCAATGAACCCTGCGCCACCCGTGATGAAGACCTTCATGGGACCATCCTCAGTAAGAAGCCGACTGCCACACCACCGACCATCATCCCACCTGGAGCGCGCCCGCGGCCGCCGGCCGCGGCTCGAGCTTGCCCAGAATCCCGCTGTCGCCCTTCCGCTCCGCCGCCCGGCGCACGATGCCGAGATAGCGCGGCACCACCGCCCGCTCGGTCCAGTGCACCAGGAAGCCCCGGTACCCCGCGCGCGCCAGCGCCTGGCGCTCCTCCGGCTCCTCCTGCAGCCGCCGGATCGTGGCGGCGAGTTCCTCCCGCGTGGAGAAGAGCTCTGCGCCTCCCGACGCGGCGACGATCTCCGGGAAGGGCCCGATGCGGCGGGCGATCACCGGCGTCCCCTGCTTGAACGCCTCGATCAGGATGATGCCGAAGGTCTCGAAGCAGACCGAGGGCACCACCAGCGCGATCGCATGCTCGTAATAGCGGCGCAGATCATCGGGCGCGACCCGCCCGAGGAACCGCACATTCTCCATTCCCGCCGCCTGGGCCTTCAGCGTTGCGGCATATTCACCGTCGCCCGCGATGACCAGGTCCGCTCCGGGATAGTCGCGGAAGACCGGGATGACGTCGTCGAGCCCCTTGATCTTCTCCAGCCGTCCCACGAACAGGAAATACGGCCTCGCGTGCGGCGACTCGCCGCCCACCGTCGCGCCACCCTGCTCCGGATCGGGCAGGAAGTAGGGCAGCACCTCCATCTCCCGCGGAAAGCCGAACTCCTTGTGCTTCTGCCGGCTGAACTCGCTCATCGCGATGAACGCATCGACGTGGTGCAGTTCCCGCTCCAGCAACCCGGTCC
>JBGASX010000069.1:0-25718 GCA_044229445.1 Gemmatimonadales bacterium
TGCCTGACCTACTCCCCCGATTCGCCTGACCCCGGGCCGGGCACTGCGGCCCGGGCTACGTCTTCACCACTTTCACCCTGTGCCGGGCACGGCGGCCCGGCCTACTACTCCTTCACCTTCGGCACGGTCCGCTCCACCACCGTCGCATTCACCGGCGCGCCATCGAACAGCCGTTCCTGACCACCGACGACGACCTGTTCCCCCGCCTCGACGCCGCTCCTGATCTCGACGAAGCCAGGCGACCGCACGCCGATGCCGACGGTGCGCCGGACCGCCTTGCCGTCGACGACGGCCCAGACGAAGAACGACCCCTGCATCGGCACCAGCGCATCCTCCGGCACGACGACGGCGTTGGGACGCACCTCGGTCGCCAGTCGCGCCTCGGCGAACATGCCGGCCTGCAGGTCGCGCTTCGGATTGGCGACGAGGGCCTTGATGAGAATCGTGCGGGCCGGCAGCTGGACCACCGGGTCGACGAAGTCGACCGTGCCGGTGAACTCCTGGCCCGTGAGCGCGGCCACGCGGAAGGTGACCTTCTGTCCCTTCTTGAGCCGGCTCGCAAACTTCTCCGGCACGGTGAACGCCACCCGCTGGGGATTGACGGTCTGCAGCGTCATGAGCCGGCTGCCCGTCGTCACGTAGTCACCGAGACTCACGAAGCGCTGGCCCACCACGCCAGCGAACGGGGCGCGCACCGTGGTGCGCTCCAGCCGGAGGGTGAGCAGGTCGAGTTCCGCCTGGCTGCTCCGCGCCGTCGCCTCGGCACGCTCCAGGTCGGACGCGGACGAGGCACGCTGCGCCAGCAGATCCTTGGTCCGTGCCAGCGCCTGACGCGCGAGGTCGCGATCGGCCTCCGCGCGAGCGACCTGCGCCTTCAGCTCCTGATCGTCGATCCGCACCAGCACCGTGCCGGCCGAGACCTCGGTCCCTTCGGTCGCGGGGATCTGGACGACGCGCCCCTCGATGTCGGGGCGGAGCTCGATCGCCTGGATCGCCTCGATCTGCCCCGTGGCCTCGAGCGCGTCCACGACGGTGTCCTTCCGCGCCACCGCGACTTCCGCCGGACTCGGTGGCATCTGGCCACCGGGAGCGCCCGGCCCGCCGGCGCCACCGGACTTGGCGCCCGACTTGCCGCAGGCGCTGAGGGCGAGGGCACCGAGCAGGTACAGCCTGGCGAGCGTCACTGACTGCCTCCCTGAGTGTTGTCGAAGCGGGTGCCGAGCAGCGATTCGAGCAGCGCCCGCGCGAGCCGGGCAGTGTAACGGGCCTGGACCAGCTGGGCCTCGGCATCGCTGAGATCGTTCTGCGCCTGCAGCAGGTCGAGCACGGTGGTCGCGCCCGCGCGGTAGCGCGCCTCCTGCACCCGATAGCTCTCGTGCGCCGCGGCGTGGGCCTGGGTGTCGAGGTCCACTTCACCGCGCGCGGTCTCGTAGGCTTCGTATGCCTCGGTCACGTCGCGAAGCGCACCGAGCTCGAGATCGTTCCGCACCGCGCGGGCGACGTCCCGGTCGGCGCGGGCGCGGATGACGGACAGTTCCCGCTGGCCGTTGTTCCAGATCGGCATCGCCAGGGTGAGCGTGAGCGAGGAGACGTTGCTCGCGCCGGGAAAGACCTTGATGTCGAAGCGGCTGTGCCCCGCGTCGAGGGTGAGGGTCGGCAGATAGCCGCCGCGGCTGCCACGGAGCGACGCCTCGGCGGACCGCTCCCGCGCCCGCGCCGCGCGATACTCGGGCCCCTGCGCGAGCGCCTGGGCGACCGCGGCGGTGAGCCCGAGCGGGAGCGGCGGCGGCGCCATCGTGTCGAGTGGCGCGGCGTTGACCGGCCCCTCGACACCGACTCGCCGGCCAAGCTGGAGCTGTGAGACACGGAGCGCGGCCTCGCGCCGGAGCAGATTCACCCGGGCGCGCACCACCTCGAGCACCACGGTCAGCGAATCCGACTGCACCGCGGCACCGGTGCCGACCCGGGCCCGCGCGACCGCGAGCTGATCCTCCGCCCGCGCCGCGCGCTCCCGGGCCACCCGGGTGAACTCCGCATCGGAGAGCACGGCGTAGTACGCCGACTCGGTGAGCAGTGCGGCGGCGTAACGCTGCTGCGCTTCAGTAGAGGTGGCCGCCTCGAGTTCGGCAGCGGTGCGCGCCAGATCGGTGAACTTGCGGGCGCTGAAGATCTCGTACGTCGCGCCCAGCCGGAACGTCGACGAGGTGCTCGACTGGTTGAAGGTCCCGATGTTGAAGAACGCCTTCGAGTACTTGGTATAGTCGAGGGAGGCACCGATCGAGGGCGCGAGGAAGGCGAGCCGGGCCGCCTTCCGCGACCACTCCGCCTCGGCCACCGATCCGAGCGACCGCACGTAGAGCGGATCGAGCTTCACCGAGCGTTCGAGCGCCTCGGCGAGGGTCACGGTCGGCGCCGAGTCCGCGGGGGCGAGGGTCGGCGTGGCCGACGCGAGCTGCGCCAGCAGGAGGATGCCGATCATGAGGCCTCCATCGCCGGCTCACGCTCAGGCATCGGCTCCTGAAGTTCGAGGTCGTGGTGTTCATGCACCACCAGCCGGTCGAGCAGGGTATACACGACGGGCACCAGGTAGAGCGTGAGGAGCGTCGAGACGAAGACACCACCGACGATGGCGTAGCCCAGCGGGCGGCGGCTGATCGAGCCCGCGCCGAGGCCGAGCGCCACTGGCACGGCACTGGTGATCGTCGCGACCGAGGTCATCAGGATCGGCCGGAGCCGGATCCGGCCAGCCTCCTGCATCGCCTCGAACGCGGTCTTTCCCTTCTCCCGCAGCTGATTGGCGTACTCCACGAGCAGAATCGAGTTCTTGGTCACCAGGCCGATCAGCAGCACCATGCCGATCTGGCTGTAGAGATTGAGGGTCGACCCCGCCACCCAGAGCACGGCGAGCGCGCCCGCGACGGCCAGCGGCACGGCGAGCAGCACCGTGAACGGGTGGACCAGCGACTCGAATTGTGAGGCGAGCACCATGAACACCACGAGCAGCGCGAGTCCGAAGGCGAAGTAGAGCGACCCGCCGCTCTCCTCGAGTTCGCGCGACTCGCCGGCCAGCGCCGTGGTGCTGCCCTTCGGCAGCACTTCCTTGGCGAGCCGGTTCAGGGAGTCCAGCGCCTCACCCAGCGTGAAGCCGGGCGCGAGGCCGGCGCTGAGGGTGAACGCCGCGATCCGGTTGTAGTGATTGAGCTGCTTGGGACTGATCCCCTCCTCCACCCGGGTCACCGCCGACAGCTGGACCAGCTGGCCATCGCGGCCCCGGACGTAGAGACCCGAGAGATCGCTCGGTGTGGCCCGTTCGCGGGGATCGAGCTGGACCACCACGTTGTAGAGCTTGTTGTCGCGCGTGAAGGTGCTGACCTTCCGCCCGCCGAGCATGGTCTGCATCGTCGCCGCGATGTCGCCCACCGGCACACCGAGATCCTCGGCGCGGTCGCGGTCGAAGCGCACCGAGAGCTGCGGCTTGTTGACCCGGAGGTCGGTGTCGATGTTCTGCAGCCCGCGGATCTGCCGCGCCCGGGCGACGAAGGTGTCCATCACCCCGCCGAGCAGGGCGAAGTTCGGGTTCTGCACCACGAACTGCACCGGATTCCCGAAGCCGCCGAAGGCCGCGGGATTGCTCGCGAAGGCGAAGATGCCGGGAATGCCGAAGAGCTCGCCCTGCACCTGGCCGACGATCTGCTCGGCCGTGCGCTTCCGCTCGCTGTAATCCTTGAGCTTGGTGAACACGATGCCGTTGGTGGGGCCGCCACCGAAGTTCACGACGCTGAAGTAGCTCTTCACCTCCGGCGTCTTCCCGATGATCGATTCGACCTGTTTCTGGTAGCCGTCGGTGAAGCCGAGGGAGGAGCCCTCCGGCGCGACGGTGAAGGTGAGGAACCAGCCCTGGTCGTCGGCGGGAATGAACTCGCGCTTGAGGCCCCGGAAGAGAAGGACGGCGCCCACCGACGTCGCCGCCGCGGCGAGCAGCACGACGCCGCGGTGCTGCAGCGACCAGGCGAGCGAGCGGGAATATCCCCGGGTGATCGCGTTGAAGCCGCGCTCCAGTACCTGGTAGAGCGGCCCATGGCGCGGCGGCACCTTCAGGATCCGGCCGCAGAGCATCGGGGTGAGCGTCAGCGCCACGAAACCGGAGATGAGCACCGATCCCGCCACCGCGATGCCGAACTCGTTGAAGAGCCGGCCGGTGTTTCCCTGCAGGAAGGCGAGCGGCGTGAACACCGCCACCAGGGAGATGGTCGTCGCGATGACCGCGAAGGCGATCTCGCGGGTGCCGTTGGTCGCGGCCTCCACCGGCGATTCCCCCAGCTCCTCCTGGTGCCGGTAGGCGTTCTCGAGCACGATGATCGCGTCGTCCACCACGATGCCGATGGCGAGCGTCAGGGCGAGCAGCGTCAGGTTGTTGATCGAGAAGCCAAGGAAATACATCACCGCGAAGGTCGCGATGATCGAGGTCGGAATCGCCAGGCCGGGAATGACGGTCGCACGGAGATTCCGCAGGAACACGAAGATGATGAGCACCACCAGCACTGCGGCGATGATCAGCGTCTCCTGCGCCTCCTGGATCGAGCGGGTGACGAACTCCGAGCCATCGAAGCCGGTGGCGATCTCCACGCCGGGCGGCAGCGCGGCCTGGATCGCGGGGAGTTCGTCCCGGATCTCCTTGGCCACCTGGATCAGGTTGGCCTTGGACTGCCGCACCACGCCGATCGCGACCGCCTGGGTGCCGTTGAAGCGCAGCACGCTGCGCTCGTCCTCGGCGCCGAGCTCCACCCGGCCGAGATCGCGGAGGCGGATCGACTGGCCGTTCTTGTTGGTGACGACCAGGTTCTCGAACTCGCCCGCGGTCTTGAGTTCCCCGAGCGAACGCACCGAGAACTCGCGCCGCGAGGACTCGATGCGGCCGGCGGGGATCTCGACGTTCCGGCTCTGGATCGCGGACTCGACGTCCTGCACCGTGAGGCCGCGGGCGGCGAGTTCCTGGGACGAGAGCCACACCCGCATCGAGAGCCGGCGCTCGCCGAAGATCTGCGCGCTCCCGACGCCGCTCAGGCTCTGCAGCCGCGCCTTCACCCGCCGGTCGGCGATGTCCGAGAGCTGCAGCAGGTCGTAGTTCGCGCCGGAGAGCGAGAGCCAGAAGAAGGGCTGGGCGTCGGCTTCCTGCTTCGCCACGACCGGCTCCTCGATGTCGCGCGGGAGACGGCCCCGGACACGCGAGACCTTGTCGCGCACGTCCTGCGCGGCGACATCCACGTTCCGGTCCAGCGTGAACTCGAGCGTGATCGTGCTGACCTGCTCGGCGCTCGAACTGGTCAGGGTCCGCAGCCCCGCGACGGTGCTCAGTTCCTCCTCGAGGATGTCCGTGACGGCGGACTCGACCACCTGCGGGTCGGCACCTGGAAGAATGGTGCTGACCGAGATGATCGGCGCGTCCACGTCGGGGTAGTCCCGGACCGGCAGCTTCAGGTAGCCGATCACGCCGAACAGCACGAGCCCGAGGCTCAGCATGCTGGCCAGCACGGGCCGACGAATGGCAACATCAGAAAGCTTCATCGGGGCATCCGAGGAAGACCGGGAAGGCTCCACGGCGCCAGGCGCCGGAAGCCGGTAGTTGCTGCTGGGGTCCGGCCCATAACGGACGGGCCCACCCCGGGTTTCAAGAGAGCCGGACAACCTAGCCGGGCCGGGCACCGCCGGTAAGGGTATCTTTGGGCATGTCCCTCAAACTGACGGCCAAGCAGCAGGCCCAGCTCGCCTACCTCGAGCGGCTGCCGCCCAAGATCCAGAAACTCAACGCCACCATCGAACAGATGGCGGGCGGCCAGGCGGACGACGTCTCGATCCGCCAGCTGATCCGGGTGTGCGACGAAATGAAGGCCGGCGCCTCCCAGCTCGGCGTCAACGCCCTCGCCGACGCGGCGGGAGGCATGGCCTCCATGGCGCGCCGCGGGGGCGGAATGCAGGTCAAGGTGCGGGGCCTGAGAGAACTGCTGGCCTCGGTCAAGCACAGCTACGACGCCGCCCTGAAGAAGGCCACCACCGAGGAGGCCGACGGCGGCGAGGGCGGCCACTAGCCGCCCGGCCGGGACGGCAGTGGAGGAAACGAAAGGAGGGGCGCCCCCGTAGGGGCGCCCCTCCTCGACTGTGCAGCGCCGGCTACTTGGCCGAGCCGGGCTCGTAGACCTGCTCGCCCTTGCTCTTGAAGTAGTTGTCGATGGGCTTCCCTCCCATGAGGATGGCCATGCCGTGGATGATGATGCCAATCAGGATCGACACGAAGGTGAGTGCGCACAGCACGCCTGCGGCGCCGATGCCGGCGAAGATCCGCCCGATGATTTCCATGGCCTGGTCTCGTTATGGAGGGGTTCGTGAACCGGACGTAGATTACCCAATCCTTTCGCCCGGCTCAAGCCGGGGCCCGGCACTCCCTCTTCCGAGGCACTTTCCGTGAGGACTCCGATGCGCCGCATCACCGCCCTGCTGCTCACGCTGGCCACCCCCACCCTCCTCGCCGCCCAGGGGGAGCACGACCATGGCCCCGCTCTGAAGGTGGAAAATGGTGGCGTATTTCCGCCAGGCTGGACCGTCCGGGTGGACGAGGGAAGCAAGCCCACCGAGGTGAGTCTGGTCGCCATGGCCCCCGGCTGGCACCTGATCACTGCGGGGTCGGGGATCATGTATCGCGCCCAGGATGCCGCCAAGGGTCCCTACGAGGCCGCCGCGAAGATCCACCTCTTCCCCGGCGGGGGCGGCCACGAGGAGGCCTTCGGGATCTTCATCGGCGGCGCCGACCTGGCTGGCCCGGCGCAGCGCTACACCTATTTCCTGATCCGCGGGGACGGCAAGTTCAAGATCAAGCGCCGCGCCGGCGCCTCGGCGACCGACGTCACGAAGGACTGGATGGCGAGCGCGGCCATTGTACCGATGAGCCCGAAGGGGCCGGTGGCGAACGTGCTGTCAGTGCAGGTGGGGAAAGACAAGGTGAGCTTCCGGGTGAACGGCCAGGAGGTCTACGCCGCGCCGGCCGCGAACATCGACACCGACGGAATCGTGGGCTTCCGGGTGAACCACAACCTCTCGCTGCACCTCGAGTCGCTCGAGATCAAGAAGTAGCTGATTCCAGCGCCTGCTTCGCGCTCTTCTGGACCTCTCCGCTTCCCTCCGCCGCGATCCGGGCCAGTGCCTGCCTCGCGGCGGCCGTCTTTGCACCCGCGAGGGCCCGCACCACGCTGAGCTGGCGCTTCACGTCGGCGGAGCCGAACGAGAGAAACCCCCGGCGTTCCAGCGCGACCCGGGCGAGTGCCATCGCCGCCTCGCCGGATTCGAGCTTCGCGAGGACGTCGAGCAGCTCCTGCCAGACCTGCGGGTCCTTCTCCGCCTCGAAGGCCGCGAAGAGCGGCATCACCATCGCGCCCGATCCACGGGCGCCCAGGGCGCGGCCGGCGCGCACCCGGGTCTCCGGCGCCTCGTGGCTGAGCGCCTGACGCAGCGGTTCCACCACGGAGCGGTCGCGATACCGCGCCAGCGCATTGATCACGGCGTGCCGCACCCGTTCCTCCGGATGGTGGACATGCGCGACCAGCAACGGCACCGACTCCGTGACGCCCATCCGGCCCAGCAGTTCGGCGCCGAGGCAGAGCTCCCCCGCCCGACCGCTTTTCATGAGCGGTGTGACGATCTGGATCGCTTCGGGCATCCCGCCGAGCGATTCGAGCAGGAAGGCGCGCGGCCCGATGGTGTCGCTCCGCTTGAGGATCTCGAGCATCAGCTCCGCCGCGGGAAATCCTCCGGCTCGCAGCACCTCGGCGGTCCGGGCCTGCTCCTCCGGAATCCGGTACCCCTGCTCGATGAGCGCCTCGAGCACCGGGCGCGCGAGCAGCCGCTTGAGCGCGATCGTGAACGTCCGGCGGGGATCCTCGGCGAGTCCGGGCAGCATGCGCACGGCCGCCTGCGCGTCGTGCAGCACCGCATGCCACTGCTGGCGGCGGACGGCGCGATCGAGTTCGCGAAGAATGCCCTCGATCATGCTCGCGATCTGATCGCCCCGCTCGGCACGCGGGACGAACGACACGGCGGGATCGGGGAGCGCAGGCCGCTGCCCCGAGAGGGGGAGCGGATCGGGGAGGAGCTTCACCCGCACGGCGGACGTGCTGGGAATTGGCGCCTCGTCATCCGCCAGCGCCTTCGCAAGCGCCAGCAGCTCCGCCGGCGGTGCCCCCGCCGAGATCCGGATCGCATCGACCTGGCGGGCCTGCAGCCGGCCCTTGAGCGAGTCCCCGTCGACATCCCAGCTGTTCTCGATCCCCGCCTCGATGACCGCGTCCGACGTCGCGACCCGCACGACCACCGCGGCGAGCAGCGGCGCCGTCGCCTCGCTGGATCCGGGCGCCGTTCGGAGCAGGTGCACCAGCTGCCCCAGCAGGTCGCTCAGGGGAGCGGTCGGATCAGGCGGAGCGGGGGGCATGGAGACCTCAGTATAGCGTCCCGGAGCTTGCTTGACACCACTTCCGCCGAGGGGTATATACCCTCCAGCCGCTACCCGAGGCGGTACTGCATTTCATGGGTCGACTGTTCCGATGCTGCTTGCCTGCAATACGAATACCAATAACATGAACCGACCCATCTCCGGGGCGGAGCGATAGCGCTGCACGGTGGTTGCACGCGATCGGCCCGCTCCGAAACGAGCGGGCCGTCTGTTTTTCCGGCTTTCATTCACCGCAGTTCCCTTCAGCGAGGAGAGATCATGAAGCGTGTATTCGTGCTTGCGGGCGCCCTGGCCGCTTTGGCCGCTGCGACGCCGGCGTCGGCGCAGGTAACGGTTGGGTGGGATGTCGCGGGATTCAGCAGCTATGTGTGGCGCGGCCTGACGCTGAGCGGCAAGCCGGTCATCCAGCCGGACCTCTATCTGACCATTCCGATCGGCAAGGCATCCTTCACGGCCGGCGGCTGGGGCAATCTCGAACTGAGCAAGGGCAAGGCCGGCACCATCAGCGAAGGCGGCGCCCTGGCGAGCCCGGACCTGACCGAGTTCGACTGGTGGGGTGAGATCGGCGTCCCGGTCGGCATCGCGACGCTGACGGGCGGCGCCACCGGCTACATCTATCCGAACGACGCCGGCTTCACCAAGGCCTCCAACACCGTCGAAGTCTACGGCAAGGTCGCCCTCGGCACCGTGCTGAGCCCGAAGATCTCGGCCTACTACGATGTCGACAAGGTGAAGGGCCTCTACGTCGAAGGCAGCGTCTCGCATGGCATTCCGCTCGGCGCCGCGACGCTCAACCTCGGCGCCCTCGCCGGCTACAGCAACAACGAGCAGCCCAGCTCGGATCCGTCCTTCAACTTCGCGGACAACGGCCTGACCCACGTCGATCTCTCGGCCTCCGTCGGCTTCACCGCCGGCCCGCTGAGCATCACGCCGTCGTTCCACTTCGTCATCAACAGCGACGACGCCACGAAGTTCGGCAACCAGGGCAAGCTCCACGACACCAAGATCTGGGGCGGCGCCACGATCAGCTGGTCCAAGGCGTTCGGCGGCAAGGACGAGGCGGCGAAGTAAGCAGCGGCTGGACAACGCGAAAGGGGCGGAGCCACCCGGCTCCGCCCCTTTCTGTCTCCGGACCGGCTAGAGCCCCTTCGCGATCTCCTTGAAGGTGTCCTCCAGCCGGTTCATCATCTCCTTCACCAGATCCATGCTGATCCCGAGCGCCGGCTCGATGCGGATGGTGCGCGCTCTCGAATAGGTCCCCGCCACCAGCACGCCCCGCTTGAAGAGTCCGGCCGCGCACTTGAAGCCGATCTCGTCGGTGGGGAACTCCATCCCGATCAGCAGCCCCGCCCCATGCGAGTCGCTCAGCACCTGCGGATACTTCTTCCCGAGGGCGGCCAGTTCCTTGAGGATGTAGTCGCCCTTGGTCGCGGCCTGGCCCGGGAGATCCTCCTCGATCGTCACCTGGATCGCGGCGATGCCGGCGACGCAGGCGATGGGATTCCCGCCGAAGGTCGTCGAGTGGATGATCGGGTTGGGGATCATCACTTCCCAGATCTTCGGCGTCGCCAGGAAGGCCGAGAGCGGCATCACGCCGCCGCCGATCGACTTGCCGAGGCACATGATGTCCGGCTCGACGCCGGAGTGGTCGACGCCCCAGAGCTTGCCGGTGCGGCCCATGCCGGTCTGGATCTCGTCGGCGATCAGCAGCGTGCCGTGCCGGGTGCAGATCTCCCGCACCTTCTGCAGGTAGCCCTCCGGCGGCACCACGCCACCGGCCTCGCCCTGCACCGGCTCGACCACGAAGGCGGCCGGCAACTGCCCGACGGCCTCGAGGACGCACATCTGCTGGTCGAGTGCATCGGCGTCGCCGTAGGGCACGAAGCGCACGTCCTGCAGCCCGCCCTCGAACGGCGTGCGGAACGACGCCTTGCCCATCAGCGACAGCGAACCCATCGACTTGCCGTGGAATCCGCCGAGGGTCGAGACGAAGGTGTTCCGCTTGGTGTAGAGGCGCGCGAGCTTGATGGCGCCTTCGATCGCGTCGGTCCCGTTGTTGATGAAGAAGCAGCAGCCGATGTCACCCGGGGTCACGGCGGCGAGCAGCCGGGCGAGGCCGGCGCGCCAGGGCTCGAGCAGCTCCTGGCTGTTGAGCGCCATGCGGCCCATCTGGTCCTGCACCGCCTTGATGATCTTCGGGTGATTGATGCCGGCCGAGAAGATGCCATACCCGCCGAGGGCGTCGATGTACTCGCGGCCGAGGAGGTCGCGCAGAATCGCGCCTTCCCCAGACCACTCGAGCGCCGCGAACTGGCCGGCCTGGGTCACGGACTTCCGGTAAGTGAGGAAGCCGCGATTGACATGCTTCTCGTACGACTCGACCGTCTCGGCGATGAAGGCCTCTTTTTCGCCCAGAGTCATCGGGCGACCGCCGATGAGGTCGAGATACCGCTGGCTGAGCTTCAGGACATCGGAATTCGGCAACCGCAATTAATCGGCGCTCCTTTCACGGGTGGACCCCTCCCCCTGCGCGCTCCCGGTACGGGGAGCGCGCAGGGGGAGGGGCAAATCAACCTGACTTGATCTCGGTCCAGATCTGATCCCAGATCGCGCCGTTCGCGCCGAGATCCTTCTGGTACTCGAGACGCTGGAACTCTTCGGCGGTCGGATACGGAATCGGACTCTTCATCTTGGCCAGCGCGGCCTGGTTCGGGGAGCCGTAGCCGGTGGTGTTGGAGATCCCGGCGCCGACTTCGGGGCGCAGGACGTAGTTGATGAACTCGTGCGCGGCGCGCTTGTGCGGCGCCGACTTGGTGATCACCATCGAGTCGGTCCAGATGGTGCACCCTTCCTTCGGTACCACATAGCTGATCGCCGCCTGCTCGGCCCGGGCCTGCGCGGCGTCACCATTCCAGAGCTGCGCGATCCAGACGTCCCCCGAGATCAGCTGCCCCTTCACCGGCGCGGAGATGTAGGCCTTGAGGTTCTTCTTCGCGGCCAGCGCGTCCGCCTTGGCGGCGGCGAGCTCGGTGGGATCCACCGAATTGAGTGACTTGCCGCGGTAGCGGAGCCAGGCGCCAATGACGTCCCGCATGTCGTCCATCTGGGTCATCTTGCCCTTGTACTTCGCGTCGAGGAAGATGGCCCAGGTATCGGGATTGCCCGGCACCTTGTCGCTGCGCCACGCGAATCCGGTCGTGCCCCACTGATACGGGATCGCGTGCTTGTTCTCGGGATCGAAGACCGGGTTCTGGAAGGTCGGCGCGAGGTTGCCGAAGTTGGTCAGGTACTTCTTGTTGAGCTCGGCCGCGAGACCGGTCGCGACCACCACCGGCACGATGTAGTTCGACGGCACGATGATGTCGTAGCCCGAGGCGCCGGCCTGCAGCTTGGCCACCATCTCCTCGTTGCTCTCGTACGTATCGTAGGTCACCTTCACCCCGAACTCCTTCTCGAAGTTCGTGATGGTGTCCTCGGCGATGTAGTCGGACCAGTTGTAGATCGCGAGTTCCTTCTCGATCGGGCCGAGATCCTCCGACGCGGCCGCCGCGGCATCCGCGGGCTTCTCCTGCTTGCCGCAGGCCGTGAGGACCATCCCGATCGTGCTCATGCCGAGCCCGAGGAGGGTGGCGCGACCGACGAATTCACGGCGGCTCAGCGCGCCGGACTCGAGCTGGGCGACGAGTTGTTCCACATCTTTCCGGTCGGCCATCATCTCGCTCCTGAAGTGAGGGGAGGTGCGCGGTAGTACGTAGTACTTAGTACTTAGTACTTACTAATTGGTGCGTAGTGCGTAGTTCCGAGTTCCGAGTTCCGAGTTCCGAGGGGAATTCCACAGTCTCCGCACTGTTCCCGAGGCACCTCGCACTAAGCACTAAGCACTCGGAACTCGGAACTCGGAACTCGGAACTCGGAACTCTTAGAACAGTCTATCCTTCAGTCCGTAATATGCCCCCGCGAGCGGCAGAAACCACGGCCACCCCTCATACAAGGGGACCGCCCGGAAGGGAATTGCGCTCAGCGCCGGCCACTCGGCCCGGCCCAGCATGGCGCGCCCGACCCGGTCGCCGAGCCAGCTCGCGAAGGCGACGCCATGGCCGCCGTAACCCAGCGCGTAGGCGATCCCGCCCTGCTGACCGGTGTGCGGCATCTGGTCCAGCGTGAAGCCGAGCGTGCCGCCCCACGCGAATTCCACCTTCACACCCGCAAGTTCGGGGTAGACCTCGATCATGCCGCTCCGCAGGATCTCGCGGCTCGCCTCGAGCGCCGTCGGCGAGAACGCCGCCCGCCCCCCGAAGACCAGCCGGCCATCGGCCGAGAGCCGGAAGTAGTAGAGCAGGTTCTTGGTGTCGCTCAGCATCCGGCCGCGCGGGATCAGCCGCCGGGCGAGATCGGGCGCGAGCGGCTCGGTCGCGATGATGTAGCTCCCGACCGGTACCACGCGCCGCGCCAGCCAGGGGAACAGCCGATCGGTGTAGCCATTGGTCGCGAGCAGGACCGCGCCTGCCTCGATCGGCCCGCGCCCCGTGCTGAGGTGGAATCCGTTCCCCGTCCGACGCACGGCATCGACCGACGCATGCTCCACCAGCACCGCGCCATGGCGCGACGCGGCCGCTGCCAGTCCGGCGACGTACGCGGCCGGTTGTACCGCACCGGCGAGCGGATCGAGCAGGCCACCGTGATAGCGGCGCGACCCGATCTCCTCGCCGATCCGCTCCGGCCCGAGAAGTTCGCTCGCGTACCCGAAGTCCCGCGCGAGCAGCCGCTGTGCCTCCTCGAGCCCGGCCATGTGGGAGGGCTTCGCGGCCAGCGTCACGTGTCCGGTGCGGGCCCAGCCGCACGCGATGGCTTCATCCGCGATCAGCGACTCGACGAAGCCGATGGCCTCGAGAGTGTCATCGAAGAGCCGGCGCGCCCGCTCGAGCCCAAGTCGGCGCACCAGCACCGGGAGATCGGTCTTGTAGCCGGGAAGGACCATGCCGCCGTTCCGGCTGCTCGCGCCCCAGCCGATGGTGTTCCGCTCGAGCACCACGACGCTGGCGCCGCCCTTCGCGATGGCGCGTGCGGCGGCGAGCCCGGTGTATCCCCCGCCGACGATCGCGACATCGGCGCGCGACGGCGGCGCCGGCGCGGTCGGAAAGGTCGCTCTGCGCTCCGCCCACCAGAGGCAGTTCGGCTCCGGTGCCGGGTGCATGCGCGCTGCGCCGGCCGCTACTTGGAGGTCCGCCAGACCAGGCGCCCCGCCTGCTCCGGCGTCATCGTGATGCCCGCCAGCGCGAGCGCCCGCGCGAGGGTGGGGTCACGCTTCGCCCGGAGATCCTCGCCGTTCGGCAGCACGATCTCATCTGGAATGACCCCGTTGCGTTCGAGCCGCCCGCCGTCCGGCATCACCAGGTCCGCCATCGTCACGGAGGTGCCGTAGAAGGCGACCGTCTCGGTCCCGACGCTGTGGACATACGACTTGCTCTCCCGCACGGCACCCATGGTCCGGTCGCCGAGCACCGTGCCACGCCTGGTCAGCTGCATGGTGCGCGCGAACAGCTCCGAAGCCGAAGCCGAGCCGGCATCGACGAGCACGTAGAAGGCCGCCGCGGCATGGTCGTCCCCCGTGCCCTTGGCGACCATCGGCGTCGTCGAATTGCGGGTGATCTCGCTGGCGACGACGACCGGCGTCGCGTACAGCCCGCTGAGCAGCTTGAGGAGCGAGCGCACCGCGCCACCCGGATTGCCACGGAGGTCGAGGACGACCGCCTGATGCCCGCGGGCGCTCTTGAGCAGTTCGTCGATCCACTGGTCGTAGGGGTAGAACCCGCCGAGCCGCCAGACGATCACCTTGTCGTCGATCTCCGAGGATCGGGGAGCCATCTCGGTCCACTGATCGTCCTCTTCGCGGATCAGTTCGCCGAGGTCGAAGGAGCTGCGCGGATCGACGATGTGCCGGCGCTCGATGATCTTCGCCGCGATGGCGAGGTCGCGCTGCTGTCCATCCGGCGCGCGGAGCGTCGCATGCAGCGTGGCGAGGGGGTTGATCGCACCGAGCAGATAGTTGAGCTGCCAGAGGTTGGCACGGGTGACCGGGTAGCCCTCGATCGTGAGGACCGCGTCCCCGGGCAGCACCCCCTTCGCCGCCGCGTCGCTTCCTTCCTTGACGCGGAAGATGCGGCAGGTGTCCCCGACGAAGCGCATCTGCCAGCCGTAGTCGGCACGGTAGACCAGACCGGGCGGAATGAAGCTGGTGCGCGAGTCGTTGAACTCGAGCCCTGCCTGCGCGATCGCGCCGATGAGCTGGCCCAGCGCGACGGAGCGGTCGATCCGCGCGCCGGCGGTATCGAAGACCGCGGCGAGATCGACGCCCCCGTAGGTGGTGTCGAAGTAGTTCTTGCGAATGTCGTCCCGGACGACATCGAGCATGATGTGCGCCCGCTGCCGGTCGAACTTCGTGACCTGCGCCGCCAGCCCCGCCGGAACCGCCAGCGCAAGCACCACGAGGAGAGGAGACCGCTTCATCCCCTCACGCCTTCAGGGGTTTCTCCCGGCCGAGCCGGTCGGCCAGGTAGATGAGCACCGCGGTCACCACGAGGATGATCGTGCTGATCGCGTTGATGCTCGGCTCGATGTTCTTGCGGACCATGCCGTAGACGACGATCGGCAGCGTGGAGGAGCCGACGCCGGAGACGAACGAGGTGATCACGAAGTCGTCGAACGACATCGTGAAGGCCAGCAGTGCGCCCGAGATGATGCCCGGCCACAGCTGCGGCACCGTGATCTTCCAGAAGGTGGTGATTTCGTCGGCGCCGAGGGTGAGGGCGGCCTCCTCGAGATTCTGGTCCATCCCCTGCAGCCGCGCGAGCACCACGACCACCACGAACGAGATGCAGAACGCGATGTGGGCGATGGTGATCGTCGTCAGCCCGAGCGGGATGCCGAGCAGCACGAAGAGGATCAGGAGGGAGATGCCGGTCACGATCTCGGGCGTCACCAGCGGCACGTAGAGGAACGCCTCGAGCGCGGTCCGCCCCTTGAACTTGTGCCGGGCGAGCGCCAGCGCGATCAGCGTCCCGAAGATCGCGGAGATGATGGTCGAGGCGACGCCGACGATCATGCTCGCCTTGAGCCCGTTCAGGATGTCGTCGCGCTGCAGCAGCCGGAGGTACCACTCCCAGGTGAAGCCCACCCAGTCCACCGAGAATTTCGACGCGTTGAACGAGAAGAGCACCAGCACCAGGATCGGCACGTGCAGGAAGAGGTACACCAGCACGGCGAAGGCGATGAGCCAGCGGGGGAGCTTCGTGCTCATCTCACACCGCCCCGCCGGGCGCGCGGTCGCGCACCCGGAGATACGCCAGCACGGCCACGAGGACCAGCGCCATGACGATGAACGAAGCCGCCGACCCGAAGGGCCAGTTGCGCGCCGACGAGAACTGGTTCTGGATGAGGTTGCCGATCATCACCTGCTTGGCGCCGCCGAGCAGGTCGGAGGTGAGGAAGCTGCCGAGGGCGGGGATGAAGACCAGCAGACAGCCCGCCACGACGCCGGGCACCGAGAGCGGGAAGGTGACCTTCCAGAACCGGGACGCGGGACGCGCGCCGAGCACCTCGGCGGCCTCGAGCAGCGAGAGATCGAGCTTTTCCAGCGAAGCGTAGATCGGCAGCACCATGAACGGCAGGAAGCCGTACACCAGGCCCGTCATCACGGCGAACGGGGTGTAGAGCATCTCGATCGGCTGCTCGATGAGGCCCATCCGGATCAGCACGTTGTTGATCAGCCCGGTGTCGCGCATCAGGAAGATCATGGCGAAGGTGCGCACCAGGAAGCTGGTCCAGAACGGCAGCACCACCAGGAACATCAGGAAGTTCTTCCACTTGCCGCTGCGCGCGATCAGATAGGCGAGCGGATACCCCATCACGAGGCAGATCAGCGTCGCGCCGAGGGACCAGATGAAGGTGCGGTTGAGGATCTCGAGGTAGAGCGGATTGAAGAACCGCTGGTAGTGCTCCACCGTGAAGCCGGCCACGACGCCGCCGTAGATCCCGCGCGGCATCAGGCTGTAGACGAACATGATCAGCACCGGCACCGTGAAGAACAGCACCAGCCAGAAGGTGCCCGGCGCCAGCAGCGCCCACGCCCGCGCGGCGGGGCGCGAATGGAAGAAGGCGAGCGTCTTCTGGCGGAGGCTCGCCATTACTCGTCCTCCAGGATCTGGCAGTCCTCGGGGAGCCAGGCGACCGCCGCCGCGTCTCCCCGCTTCCACGGGAGCGGCTTGATGAGCTGGCCCTCGTTCCGCATGCCCACCGTGCAGTCGGTGCCGTCGCCGAGCGTGACGATGACGTGCATCATCTCGCCGAGATAGATCACGTCGCGGACCGTGCCGACCGCGGCATTCTCGCCGGGTGGCACCTGGCCGGTCGGGCAGACATCCATCCATTCGGGGCGCACTGCGATCCGCACCGACGCACCGGGCCGGAGCGCCGGGTGATCGGGGACGAGAAAGGCGCAGGTGGCGCCGGCGACGCGCCAGAACGCCCCGTCCTTCTGCTCGACCCTGCCCTCGAAGAAATTCGACTCGCCGATGAACTTCGCCACGAACGGCGTGCGCGGATTCTCGTAGATCTCGGCCGGGGAGCCGAGCTGGGCGACGCGCGCGTTGTCCATCACCGCGATGCGGTCGGACATCGTGAGCGCCTCTTCCTGGTCGTGGGTCACGTAGACGAAGGTGATCCCCAGGCTCTTGTTGAGCGCCTTGAGCTCGAGCTGCATCTCCTTGCGGAGCTTGAGATCGATCGCGCCGAGCGGCTCGTCGAGCAGCAGGATGGCAGGCCGGAGGACCAGCGCCCGGGCGAGGGCCACCCGCTGCCGCTGGCCGCCCGAGAGCTGGTTGGGCATCCGCCGTGCGAACTTGCCGACATCGAGCCGCACCATCTCCAGCGCCTTCACCACGCGGTCGGGTATCTCCGCCTTCGGCACCTTGTGCTGCTCGAGACCGAACGCGACGTTGCGCTCGACCGAGAGGTGCGGGAAGATCGCGTAATTCTGGAAGACCATGCCGATCTGCCGCTCGTAGGGCCGCTTCTGATTCACGACCTCGCCGCTGATCCGCACCGTGCCGCCGTCCGGGTCCGGCTGCTCGAAGCCGGCGAGGAGACGGAGCGTCGTTGTCTTGCCGCAGCCCGACGGACCGAGCAGCGAGAAGAACTCGCCCCGGCGGATCTCGAAGTTGATGTCCTTGACCGCCTTGAAGTCACCGAACGACTTGCTGACCCGGGTGAACTGCACGGCCGGACCCGCGGCGGGATCGATGGGAGAAGCCACGATGGGGGGAGTCCTGTAGCTGGCTGAGCGCGCCACGTCGAGCGGCGCGCCTCGGATCGGTCGGTGCGAAGTGACGGGAGACTCCGCAAACGTATCCCGCCCCTGAGGGAGCCGCCAGTAGTCGAATGAGCGAGAGGGGTGCGAATTGCGGCCAGGGCGCCGCGATGCATTCTCGTGGCGCCGCGATTCATCGCGGCGTTACCCTCAGCCGAGCAGCGCCTGCACCGAGTCGCGGAAGACAGCCGTGTGCCGGTCGATGTCGGCCTCGGTCGTGGCCGGCGCGATGAGCGCCATGTTGTGGAAGGGGGTCAGCAGGATGCCGCGATTGAGCGCGAACAGGTGCATGAAGCGGTCGAGTTCGAAATCGGCCGCGGCGGCGGCCTCGCTGCCGTTGCGCGGCGGCACCGGCCGGAACCAGTACTCGGCCCGGCATCCCAGCCGCTTCACGATCCACGGCAGCCCGAACTCGGCGATCACGCCCTCCACCCCCGCCTGGAACCGCTCGGCGAGTGGAATCGTCCGCGCGTACGCCTCCGCGGTCAGCACCTGCTCGAGCGTGGCCCGCATGGCGGCGAGCGCGAGGGCGTTGCCCGCGAGCGTGCCGCCGATCCCGCCGGTGTCGCACTCGGCAAGCGCGATCCGGCCCTGGAGCCGCGCGACCACCGCCGCCGAGAAGCCGTAGACCGCGCAGGGAACGCCGCCGCCGATCGGCTTGCCGATGGTGAGCAGATCGGGCTCGAGTCCGTGCGCCGCCGTGTAACCGCCCGGCCCGGTGCAGATCGTGTGCGTCTCGTCGATGATCAGCAGGGTGCCGGCCTTGCGGGTGAGTTCGCGAAGCGCGGCGTGATAGCCGGGATCCGGATGGATGATCCCGATGTTCGTCATCGCCGGTTCGGCCAGCACGCAGGCGACGTCGCCATGCGCGAGCGCGGCCTCGAGCTCGTAGACGTCGTTGAACTCCACCACCCGCGTCGTGAGCGACGGATCCACCGGCGGTCCGACATTCCCGGCCCGCGGTCCGACGACGCCATTCACCAGCGTCGCGAAGGTCTCGTCCACCGATCCGTGATAACACCAGTTGTGCACCAGGATCTTCGGCCGGCCGGTGAGCATCCGCGCGAGGCGGATCGCGAAGCGGTTGGCGTCGGTCGCCGTCATCGCGAACTGCCACGCCGGGAGCCCGAAGCGACGGGTGAGTTCCTCCGCGACCCAGAGATGATCCTCGCCCGGCAGCATGAACGTGAAGCCTCGTTCGGCCTGACGACTGACCGCGGCGACCGTCGGGGCGGGCGCATGCCCCGTCATCGCCCCGGTGTCGCCGAGACAGAGGTCGAGGTAACGATGCCCGTCCACGTCAGTGAAGTGGGCCCCTTCACCACCCGCGACAAATAGCGGAAAGCCGCCCGCCCACTTCGCCATCCAGTGCATCGGCACGCCCTGGAGCAGCGAGCCCTTCGCACGCTCGAACAGCATCCGGGACTTCGGATGGGAGGCCTCGAATCGGCGTTGCTCCTCGGCCAGAAGCGACGCGAGCCTGTCACGGGGAATTGTCTTCATATAGGAGCGGAATACTAGGTGCTGCACGGATGCCTGTCGAGAGAGTGCCTCACTCCGTAGTGGAGGCGCGTATCTCTTCGAGTGAACCTCAGCGGCGATTCACGGTGCCGCTGATATCATGTTCGCGTACATCGAGCGGAAGATTCGGGACCGCTCCGCCTGTCATTTGCGCGCCGCTTCAGCTAGCAGCGGGACGATCATGCTCGCGCTCACGATACTCGTGCTCGCCACTCACCTTCCCGGTGCCGATGCCGCCGCGACGGGCATCCCGGCCTGGGCACGGCGCTACAACGTCACCTGCTCCCACTGCCACGCCCCGGCCATTCCCCGGCTGAACACCACCGGGATCCAGTTCCGCTGGGCTGGATACCGCATGCCCGAGGACATCGGGCGCGCGGTCTCCGTCGCGCAGGTCTCCAACTATCTCGCGGCACGGGCGCAGATCAGCTACGTGTGGGAGAAGACCGCGGGTCGCCCGGCATCCAGCAGCGAGATGACCGATCCCGCGGTGCAGCTTTTCTACGCGGGCCCGTTCGGCAGGCACTTCGGCGGTTGGTTCGAACTCTCCCGCGAGGACGGGGAGGTCGGCAGCAACGCGGCGGTGAGCGGCGTGTGGGGAACCGCGCGGAACCATGGCGGGTTCCGGATCGGCCAGGCGCCCTATTTCCTGGAGGCGGGCGTGGCGGGGTTCGACCGCCCCATCGGCGTCGACGCACCGCTCGCCGCCGCCACGCCGGTGTCGGCCGCGATCCCCTTCGCGCTCGAAGGGGACCAGAAGGCGGTCGAGCTCTTCTACGTGACCGGCGCCAACCGGATCGCGGCCCAACTGCTCAACGGCAATCGCTTCGATGGCACCGGGCTCGTCGCCAGCGGCTCCACCCGCCACGACGTGGGGCTCGTCGATCAGCTACTGCTTGGAGAGAAGGGGTCGGCGCTGTACCTCGCCGGGTACTACGGCTCGGTGACCGGGCTCGACTCGTCCCGGGCTGGTGCGCGCTCGAATTTCTGGCGGGTCGCGGCGTCCGCGAGCGCGATGCTCGGCTCCGACTCCTCCAGCATCGAGCTGCTGGGCGGCGTCGTCTACGGCCGGGATCTCAGGCTGCCGGTCGGAGCGATCTACTCCCGCAGCGACAACCGCGGCTATGGCTACTGGCTCTCGGCGCAGTACGGCCGCGCGGCGCCGGCGCTGACGCTCTTCGGCCGGTACGAATTTCTCGATCCCGACACGCGTACCTCCTTCGACGCGAACCGGCGGATCGTCGCGGGCCTGGTTGTCCCGGTGAGCCTGCCACAGTATCTGCGCCTCGCGGTGGAGTACCGTCTCGACAACCCCGAGGCCTCCGGCGCGCCCACGACCAGTGCGGCGGTGGCGGAGGTGCAGCTCATCTTCTGACGAGGGCCGAATGGCGCGATCGAGCCGGGGACTCATGCTCGGGCTGCTGCTGACGCTGCCCCTCGGCACCGCCCGGGCCCAGGCCAGCGAGGGTCAGGCGGTCTTCCTGGAGCATTGCCGCCCGTGCCATGGGGACGATGGCGTACCGCCGGAGCGGGAGCGCGCGAAGTACCGGAAGCTCCGGACACTCGGAGATTCCGGCTTCGTGTCGCGGCTCTCCGAGGTGGAGATTCTGATGGTGGTGAGCAGCGGCCTCGACGAGAACATGCGCTCGTTCAGCGAGGTGCTGACGCCGAGCGAACTCCTCGCGGTGTCAGGCTACATCAAGCAGCTGGCGGAGAAGCGCCGCGGCCCGTTGCCGCATTGAACGCCTCCTCCATCACGTCCAGCCCCTCCTGCAGGACGGCATCCTCGACGGTGAGCGGCACCAGCACCCGGATCACATTGCCGAGGGTGCCGGCGGAGAGCAGGATCAGCCCGCGCTTGAGCGCCTCCGCCTGGAGCTTGCCGGTGAGTTCCTTCGCCGGCTCCTTCGTGGCGCGGTCCTTCACCAGTTCGATCGCGATCATGGCCCCGAGCCCGCGGACATCTCCCACCTCGGGGTACGTCGCGCGCCAGCGCTCGAAGCGGGCCCGGATCGCGTCACCGACCCTGGCCCCCTTCTCGACCAGCTTCTCCTCCGTCATCGCGTCGATGATCGCGAGCGCGGCCGCGCAGGCCAGCGGGTTGCCGCCGTAGGTGCCGCCGAGCCCGCCGGGCTGCGAGGCATCGAGGATCTCCGCCCGACCGGTGATCGCCGCGAGCGGGAGACCGCCCGCGAGCGACTTCGCCGTGGTGATGATGTCCGGCACGAGGCCGTAGTGCTCGCAGGCGAACATCTTCCCCGTGCGGCCGAAGCCGGTCTGGATCTCGTCGGCGATGAAGACGATCCCGTGGTCCTTGCAGAACTGCGCCAGCATGCTGAGATAGGCGGCCGGCACGGGGATGAAGCCGCCCTCCCCGACCTCCAGCTCCATGATCACCGCGGCGACGCTCTTCGGGTCGACGTGCGACGCGAGCAGGTGCTCGAGATGCGCGCGGTCCGCCATGCAGCAGGTGCCGTGCTTCGGCCCGGCCTCGCAGCGATAGCAGTAGGGGAACGGAATGCGGTAGATCTCGGGCATGAACGGCCCGAAGCCGAGCTTGTACGGATTCACCTTCGACGTGAGCGACAGGCCGAGGTAGGTGCGCCCGTGGAAGCCGTGCTCGAAACAGATCACCGCCTGACGACCGGTGGCCCGACGTGCCGCCTTGATCGCGTTCTCCACCGCCTCCGCGCCGCTGTTCACGAAGAAGGTGCGCTTCTCGTGGGTGCCCGGCGTGAGCGCATTCATCTTCTCCGCCAGCTCGATGTACGGCTCGTACATCGAGACCGGGAAGCAGACGTGGGTGAAGTGGTCGAGCTGATCCTTCACCGCCTGCACCACCTTCGGGTGGCGATGTCCCGCGTTCACCACCCCGATCCCGCCACCGAAGTCGATCAGCCGGTTGCCGTCGGCATCGGTGACCACCGCGTTGTCGGCCTGGACGATGGCGATCGGCGTGGTCGCGGGAACACCCTTCGGCACCGCCTTGGCGCGGCGTGCCCCGAGAGCCTGACTGTTCGGACCGGGAATGGCTGTCTTGAGATCGATGATGCGGGCCATCGGCGTGCTCCAGCGGGAGTGGATCGGAGATGGCCGAGATTAGCGAGCGGGCGCCGAAAAGTCGAGTGCGCTCAGCGCACCGCCGCCGTCTGCAGGACCCGGCGCACGAGACTCAGCAGCTCGCCCGCCGGATACGGTTTCTGGATGAAGCCGGCGAGCCCGCGCGCCCCGAGCTGCGCCGTGTCGGCGTCGGCGCTGAAGCCGGTGGTGAGAATCACCGGAAGATCGGGCCAGCGCTCGTGCACCAGCGCGAGTGTCTCCTCGCCACTCAGCTCCGGCATGGTGAGATCGAGGATCACCAGCGCGATGTCGTCCCGGCCCTGCTCCAGCGCCTCGATCGCCCGGCGGCCATTCTCGGCGAGGCGCACCCGGCATCCCCCGCGCTCCAGCATCCGCCGGGTGACGTCGCGGACCACCGCTTCATCATCGACGACGAGCACCATTGCCCCGCCGCCCGGCGCTGCGGTCTCGAACGCCGGCACCGGCGTCGGCTGTGACACCGTGGCCGGCTCGGCGGCCGCGGGGAGATAGACCCGGAAGCCGGTGCCCCGTCCCGGCGCGGTTTCCACGGCGACGGCGCCCTGGTGCCCGCGCATGATGCCCAGTGTCGCCGCGAGCCCGAGCCCGCGACCGTGGAACTTGGTCGTGAAGAAGGGATCGAAGATGCGCTGCAGCGTCGCGTCGTCCATGCCGGATCCGGTGTCGCGGACCTCGAGGTAGACGTGGACGCCGGGCGAGACCGGTCCGGCGTGGATGACCCCCGCCGGCCAGGAGGACTCGAGCCGCTCCGTGCCGGTCGCGATCGCGATCGTGCCCGGCTGATCGCCGAGCGCATCGGAGGCGTTGGTGATCAGGTTCATGATCACCTGGCGCAGCTGGGTCGCGTCCCCCTCGACCCTCGGCAGGTGCGGCGCGAGCCGGTAGGTGAGCGTCGCCTTCTTCGAGATCACCGCGGTGAGCAGCTGCCCCGACTCGGCGATCAGGTGGGAGAGATCGAGCAGCTCGACCACGAACTTCCCCTTGCCGGAATAGGCGAGCAGCTGGCGGGTGAGATCGGCGGCGCGCCGGGCCGCCGTTTCGATGTCCTTCGCCGTGCCGCGGAGCGGGGAGCCCTGCGGCATCTCGCCGAGCAGCAGGCTCACGTTGCCCAGCACACCCATCAGCAGGTTGTTGAAGTCGTGGGCGATCCCGCCCGCGAGAATGCCGAGACTCTCCAGCCGCTGGGCCTCACTCAGCCGCGCCTCCGCGGCCCGGAGCGCCTCCGAGGCATCGTGGCGTTCAGTGACATCCAGGACGTAGCCGAGAAAGTGCTCCAGCTCGCCGGTGCTGGAACGAACCGGAATGCTGAAGTCGTAGACCCACCGGTAGACGCCGTCGCTCCGGCGCAGCCGGTATTCCTGCGCATACGAGGCCTTCCCCGCGGCGAGGAATTCGAGCTCCTCGTTCCGGACCCGGTCGAGATCGTCCGGGTGCATGAGGGAGGTGTACGTCGGCGTCCCGGTCATGAGGAGATCGGCGGGGTACCCCCACTGATCCAGAACGTTGGGTGAGGCGTACTCGACTGTCCACTCGAGGCCGGGACGCCACTGGAACATGACGGTGGGTCCGCTGCTGAAGAGGCGGCGCTCCGTCTCCAGCAGGTGCACCGCCCGCTGCCGGTCGATCACGAACGAGGTGTGCGCCGCGATATTGCGGACCAGCTGCACCTCCTCGGGATCGAAGCGGTGCGGCTTGTCGTAGTACACCATGAACTTCCCGATCGTCCCGCCCCCGGTCACCAGCGGAATAAATGAGAGCGCCTCGATCCCTTCCGCGAGCACCGCCGACCGCAGATGCCCGAGCGAAGTGTCGGTGCCGACGTCGGGAATGAGGATCGGCCCGGGGAGCGGCTGGCCGACGGTCCACGGAGTGTGGCCTTCGACCGCGGCGCGGTAGACGTCGGAGAGGCCCCGCCAGGCCTTGAAACGGAGTACCCCATCGGGATCGAAGAGCAGGACCGCGGCGCGGCAGGAACCGGTGACCTTCCCAATGGTGTCGAGGGCCTCGCGGTACACCTCCTCAGCGGTGGACGCGCGGCTCATCGCCATCGTCATCTCGCCGATGATCGCCAGACGTTCGAGGACCGGCATGGCGCTCCTTTCGGACGGATGGGGGTGGCGAATGGCGAGAGGGAGAACCGAAGCCGACCAATGTACCGCCCCGCAGTGATCCCTGATAGAGTCCCGATTTGCGCTATCCGGGGGGAACGTTAGGTTCTTCGGGCGTAGCTCCCACCCTGTTCACTCCCAGCGAGGTCGACCCCAGATGCTCCCCGTCCGAAACACTGTCCGCGCGGCTGCGTTCCTGTCTTTCGGAGCGATGGCCCTCACCGCCTGCGGTGGCGACAAGGCCGCCCCGGCCGCCAGCACCACCGCCACCAGGATCGCCATCACGGCCACGAGCGATGCCCGGGCGGATGCGAAGACCTACCTCGCGCAGCTCTGCCCCAAGCCGATCGGCGGCGAGCTCAATTTCATGGTCTGGGAGGGCTACACCGACACCCTCTTCACCAAGCCGTTCGAGGAGGCGTGCGGGGTCAAGGTCAATGCGACCTACATGGGCTCGAGCGACGACCTCGTGACCAAGCTGCGCGCCGGCGGCTCCGAGACGATCGACCTCGTCTCCCCCTCGTCCGACGCGGTCACCGCGATCATCGACGCCGGGCTGGCGCAGCCGCTCGACCTCAAGCGGATTCCGAGCTACGGCGACCTCATGGCGAGCTTCCGGAGCCTCAAGGTCGCCCGCAAGGATTCGACCGTCTTCGGGCTCCCGTGGGCCTTCGGCCCCAACCCGATGATCTTCGACACCACCAAGATCAAGCCGGCGCCGACCAGCTGGGCCGAGCTCTGGGACAAGAAGTACAAGGGCAAGCTCTCGCTCCAGGATGACATCGCCACCCTGTACATGGTGGCCCAGGTCCTCGGCATGGATGATCCGGCCGATCCGAGCAAGCTCTACAACCTCTCCGATGAAGATCTCGCCAAGGTCAAGGCGAAGATGCTCGAGCTCAAGCCGAACGTCCGCAAGTACTGGGTCACCGCGGGCGACATGACGCAGCTCTTCCAGAGCGGCGAGATCGTCGCGGGCGAAGGCTGGCCGCTCATGACCAGCCAGCTCCGCGCCGCCAAGTTCCCCGCCGGCGAGATCATCCCGACCGAAGGCACCACCGCCTGGGCCGACCACTGGGTGCTGACCAAGGGCGCCCGCAACCTCGACGCCGCCTATGCCTGGCTGGAG
>JBGASX010000150.1:0-3806 GCA_044229445.1 Gemmatimonadales bacterium
GATGGCGAGGGACGCAACAGCATCTGGCTCGCCGGCCGAGGCCTGGTGGTCGATGCCTTCGACATCGCGGACGTCGCGGTGGCCAAGGCGCGGCGCCTCGCGGAGGAACGGGGCGTCACGGTCAACTACACCCTCACCGACTGCGACGGCTTTCCCTGGCCGAACGCGGTATACGATGGCGTCGCCGCGATCTTCGTGCAGTTCGCCGATCCCGCGCTCCGGGAGCGGCTCTTCCGGAACATGGTGCGGAGCCTCAAGCCGGGCGGGACGCTCATTCTCCAGGGCTACACGCCGAAGCAGCTCGAGTACGCCACCGGCGGACCACCCCATGTGTCGCATCTCTATACCGCTGAACTGCTCCGCGCCGCCTTCTCGGGGCTGGAGATTCTTGAACTGAAAGAGTACGAGGCGGACCTGACGGAAGGCAGCAAGCATCGCGGGCGCTCCGCGCTGGTCGGGCTGGTGGCCCGCCGTCCCGCCAACTTCTCGCAACGTGAAGCAGGTGTCCCATGAGTACCCGTCTGGTGATCGTCGGTGGCGTGGCGGGTGGCGCGACTGCCGCCGCCCGCGCTCGGCGCCTCGACGAAGCGGCAGAGGTCACCCTGCTCGAGCGGGGTCCCTATGTGAGCTACGCGAACTGCGGCCTCCCCTACTTCCTCTCGGGAGAGATCGCCGACCGCGCGAAGCTGCTGCTCCAGACGCCGGAGGGATTCGCCACCCGCTATCGCGTGCGCGCGCTCGTGAACACCGAGGTGCTCGAGATCGACCGGGCCGGCAAGCGGCTCCTGGTGCGCGGCCCCGGCGGTGAAGCGCGGATCGAGTACGATCGCCTGATCCTCGCGCAGGGTGGCACCCCGATCATGCCGCCGCTCCCCGGCGCCGACGCGCCGCACGTGTTCCGGCTCTGGACCGTGCCTGACATGGATCGCCTCGACGGATTCATCCGGGAATCGCTGCCCGCGACGGCAGTCGTGGTCGGTGGCGGGTTCATCGGCCTCGAGATGGCCGAGGCGTTCCAGAAGCGCGGGCTCGAGACCACCGTGGTCGAACTCCTCCCCACCGTGCTGGGGGTGATGGACCGGGAGTTCGGGATGCAGGTGGAGGGGGAGCTGGTACGAAGCGGCGTGTCGGTCGTGACCGGCGTGGGGGTCAGGGCCATCGATGCCGCGGCGCACGAGGTCGAGCTCTCGGATGGGCGGCGCATTCCGGCCGAGCTGGTGCTCTTCTCCGTCGGGGTCCGTCCGGAGCTGACGCTCGCCCGGAAGGCGGGGCTCGAGGTCGGTCCCTCCGGTGGGCTCCAGGTGGATGCACACCTGCGCACCTCCGATCCCGCGATCTTCGCCGCGGGCGACATGGTCGAGGTGGAGCATGCCGTCTCCGGCCGCCGGGTGCGCGTGCCGCTCGCCGGTCCCGCCAACCGCCAGGGCCGGATCGCCGCGACCAACGCACTCGGCGGCAACCTGACCTATGCCGGCGCGCTGGGCACCAGCGTGGTGAAGGTCTTCGAGGCGACCGCCGCGATGACCGGGCTCTCCGAGAGCGTCGCGCGCGCGGCGGGCTTCGATGTCGGCGTCGCGGTCATCCACAAGGAGCATCACGCCGGCTACTACCCCGGCGGCCGGGAGCTCTCGCTCAAGCTGGTCTACGACCGGAGCGACGCGCGGCTCCTCGGCGCCCAGGCCTTCGGCCATGCGGGCGTCGAGAAGCGGATCGATGTCCTCGCCATGGCGCTGCATGGCGGCATGACGCTGCACGACCTCGCCGAGGTGGACCTGGCGTATGCCCCGCCCTATTCGTCGGCGAACGATCCGATCAACCTCGCCGCATTCATCGGGGAGAACGACCTCTCCGGCTTCAGCCCGCTGATCACCGCGGCGGAGCTCAAGCAGGCGCTGGCGTCGGAGAGGCCGCCGGTCGTCCTCGATGTGCGGACGATGGCCGAGTTCACCCAGGGGCATCTCGCCGGGGCGATCCATGTGCCGGTCGACAGTCTTCGCGTCTCGCTGGAGCGCATCCCGCGGGGCCGCGACCTGGTCGTCCACTGCAAGGGTGGATTCCGGGCGCATCTCGCGGTCCGCATTCTCAAGCAGCACGGCTTCACCAACGTCGCCAACCTCACCGGCGGGTGGACCAGCCTGGTGCTCGAAGGGGGATTCGCGGTGGAGCGTGGAGCTGGCGAAGCAAAGGGCTCCGGCCCGGCAGCGCAGGACAGGCGTTCGATGGACTCACGGGAGGGCACGCCGGATTCCCCGGCGGCGCATCCCGTCTTCGTAGGCTGATGCAGAACTTTCAGGAGGGACATATGCGCAGACTCACCGTTCTCACGATCCTCACGCTCGCCTCCGCGACCCTCGCGCAGGCGCAGGGTGGCCCGGGGATGGGTGGAGGAATGGGCATGGGGATGCCGCTGGATGATGCGAACTTCCGGCCCACCATCCCGATGCTGACCACGATGCTCCAGCTCACTCCGGAGCAGATCCAGAAGGCGACGCCGCTCCGCGATTCGCTGCTCGTCACCACCAAGGCGGCGCGCGCGGAGGCTCAGGCGGCGCGGGCGAACATGCAGCAGGCGCGCCGGGCCGGCGTCGGCGCCGACTCGCTCACCATCCTGCGCCAGAAGATGCAGGGCATCATGATGGGGATGATGCCGGCCCGGATGCAGTTCCACAGCCAGATCCGGACGCTGCTCACCCCGGAGCAGGCCCGGGTGCTCGATGCGCACCAGCAGGAGATGCTCGGCACGATGGGCCAGCGTATGCAGGGGATGCAGCCGACCAGCCCGTGAGCTATATAGGACGGGAAGAAGAGTTGTTTCGCTCGTGGCAGGCGCGTCACCCTCTTGATGGGAGCTTCCGATGAAACAGAACATGGGCGGTGCCGATCGTGCGATCCGGCTCATCGTGGCGGCGGTGATCGCCGTCCTCTACTTCACCCACCGCATCAGCGGCACGATGGCCATCGTGCTGGCGGTCGTCGCGGTGATCTTCGTGGTGACGAGCTCGGTGAGCTTCTGTCCCGCCTATCTCCCATTCGGGTTCTCGACCCGGAAGAAGGACGGCTGATTCGGCTGGCCTACGCCGGCTCGCCCCAGGCCTCGAACCGGAGGAGGTACGGATCGGTTGGACTCCGTACCTCCCAGGTCAGGGTGAGCCGCGCGTCCTGCAGCTCCAGCGACGGGATGTAGAGATCGGCGCCGCAGCGATGCGGCGTCTCGGCTACCCAGGTGTTGTCAGGCCCCGGAACGAGCGTCGCGAGAAAGGTCGGCTGCTCGATGCCGCGTCGCAGGTGACTGAGATGGAGCCGCTGTGCGCCCGCCTCACGCCGCCAGCTCGTCCGATTGTGGAACCGGATGCCACCGAGTGGACCCGTGATCCACGCGCCCTCTTCATTCCAGTGCAGCGTCGACTCTGCCGCTGGCGTCTCCACGACGAGTCGCCCGGTGCCGACGTGGCTCACGCGGCCGGCGGTCTCGATCGTGACCCGGAAGTGGCGGACACTCTCCAGCAGCGGCCAGGCATCCAGACTCACCATCACCGCTACTGCTTCGCTCCGTTCGTCTGTGCCGTATCCGGCGCCGCCTTCGGAAAGAAGCTCGCGGCATCGTAGTAGTCGGACAGCCGCACGATCTTCCCGTTGACCACCTGCGCGACCGCGGCGCCTCGGCCCGACACCGGCTGGCCGGTCACCGGCCCGCTCGGGCTCTGCCCGGTGAAGCTCGCCGTCCAGGTCCATTCCGCCACGACGCTCTCTCCGTCCGCGAACAACGACGTCACCTTCCACTGATAGTCGGGCGAGACCGCAATCAC
>JBGASX010000001.1:0-175751 GCA_044229445.1 Gemmatimonadales bacterium
CATGACCTCTGACCGACTGGCATCCGATGGCTGACGACAAGGCTCTTACGACCCGTGCCCAGGACTTCAGCGCCTGGTACAACGAAGTGATCATGCGGGCGGAACTCGCCGACTACAGCCCGGTCCGCGGCTGCATGGTCATCCGTCCCAACGGGTACGCCATCTGGGAGCAGATGCAGCGCGCCCTCGACGACATGTTCAAGGAGCACGGGGTCCAGAACGCCTACTTCCCGCTGCTCATTCCGCAGAGCTTCCTGGCCAAGGAAGCGGAGCATGTCGAGGGGTTCGCGCCGGAGCTGGCCGTCGTCACGATTGGTGGCGGCAAGGTGCTCGAGGAACCGCTGGTGATCCGTCCCACTTCGGAGACGATCATCTACTCGATGTACGCCAAGTGGATCCAGAGCTACCGCGATCTCCCCCTGCTGATGAACCAGTGGTGCAACGTGCTCCGCTGGGAGATGCGCACGCGCCTGTTCCTGCGGACGGCGGAGTTCCTCTGGCAGGAGGGTCACACGGCCCATGTCGACGAGGCCGACGCCGAGGCCTTCACCCTCAAGATCCTGAAGACGTACCGGACCTTCGCCGAAGAGTACATGGCGATGCCGGTGCTGACCGGCCGGAAGACCGACAGCGAGCGCTTTGCCGGTGCGCTGCGCACCTACTGCATTGAAGCCCTGATGCAGGACAACAAGGCGCTGCAGGCCGGCACGAGTCACAATCTCGGCCAGAATTTCGCCAAGGCGTTCCAGGTCAACTTCCAGAGCGCCGAGGGGGCGCTGGAGTATGTGTGGAACACCTCGTGGGGTGTGTCCACGCGGCTCGTGGGTGCCCTCGTGATGATGCATGGCGATGACAGCGGCATCATCACGCCGCCCCGGCTGGCCCAGTATCAGTGCGTCATCGTGCCGATCTACAAGAGCGATGCCGAGCGCGCGACGGTGCTCGAGGCGGCGGGGCATGTGCTTCGTGAGCTCAAGACCGGCGGCATCCGCGCACACCTCGATGCCCGTGAGGGCATCAAGCCCGGCGCGAAGTATTACGAGTGGGAGGGACGCGGGGTCCCGTTCCGCCTGGAGATCGGCCCCAGGGATGTGGCCGGGGGCACCGTCATGCTGGCCCGGCGCACTGGCGGCAAGAAGATGCCGTTCCCGACGCAGGGACTGGCGCACTCGCTTCGCATCGAGATGGATGCGATGCAGCTCGAACTGCTCGAGGCCGCGCGGGCCCGCCGGGAGCGGAACAGCATCCGCGGCATCACCAAGGCGTCCTTCCTCGACTTCCTCGAGCGCGACGGCGGGTTCGCGTACGGCGGCTGGTGCGGGGACGCCAAATGTGAGGCGGACATCAAGGAGCAGACCAAGGCGACGATCCGCTGCCTGCCGGATGAAGAGTTCCGCTCGCCGGATGCGCCCACGACCTGCATGTGGTGCGGCCGTCCCTCCGTGGCGGAGGCCGTGTGGGCACGGGCGTACTGACCGGCGGCCGGGTCGCCGACCAGCGGCTGCTGTTCGCCGACGCGGGACTCGAGCGTCGTGACGGCGTGCTCTATTTCGGTGGCGTGCGTCTCTCCGACGTCGCGGCCACGGCAGGGACGCCGACCTACATCTACAACGCCGAGACCATCCGTCGGCAGTATCGCGAACTCGACGCCGCGCTGGGCGCGCTTCCGCATCGCATCTGCTTCGCGGTGAAGGCGAACAGCAACCTCGCCGTGCTCCGGGTCTTCCGCGATCTCGGCGCGGGGGCCGACATCGTTTCCGGCGGAGAGATGCGGAGGGTGGTCGCTGCCGGGTATCCCGCGGATCGCATTGTGTTCAGCGGGGTGGGGAAGTCACCCTCGGAACTCGAGGCCGCGCTCATTGCCGGGGTGGGGCACATCCATCTCGAGTCCGCGGACGAACTCGCCAAGCTCGGCGCGATCGCGGAGCGGGTCGGACGGCAGGTCTCGATCGGCATCCGGGTCAATCCCGATGTGACCGCGGAGACCCATCCCTACATCGCCACGGGGCAGGGCGGGATCAAGTTCGGGGTACCGTTCGATCAGGTCCTCGACCTGGCGCTCGCGGTGCATCGGCATCCGCGCCTCCGGCTCGACAGCATTGCGATGCACATCGGTAGCCAGATCCTCGATACGGCGCCCTACCGGGAGGGTGTCACGAAGCTGATCGGGCTGGTGCAGCGGCTGCGCGCCTCCGGTGTGGATACGCTCGAGAATCTCGACATCGGGGGAGGCCTGGGAATCCGGTACCGCGATGAGCAGCCGCTCTCGCCCGAGCGATTCGCCGAGGCCGTGCTGCCGCTGGCGCGTGAGACGGGGCTCACCCTCGTGCTCGAGCCGGGCAGGTATCTGGTCGGGAGTGCCGGCCTGCTGCTGACAACGGTCCTCTCGCGAAAGCACTCGGGCGGCAAAGAATTGGTGCTGGTCGATGCCGGCATGAACGACCTGGTGCGGCCGAGTCACTACATGGCCTACCACGAGATCGTGGAACTGGAATCCCGGCACCGTTCCGAATCGGTCGTCGACATCGTGGGTCCGGTCTGCGAGACCGGCGATTTTCTGGCGCGCGATCGCATCCTCCCCGGGGTCGCGGCCGGCGACCAGCTCGCGGTGCTCGGGGCGGGCGCGTACGGCTTCGTGATGGCGTCGACCTACAACGGGAGGCCCCGGCCAGCGGAGGCCATGGTGGACGGAGGGCGCTGGGCCGTCGTGCGCCCGCGCGAACGGGTGGAAGACTTGTACGCCGGGGAGACCCCGGAGCCAAGCTGGGTAGGGTAGCCCTCCCGGCACAGCAACACGCGCACTCGCCGGTGCGCGTCAACGGCAGGCGGAGAGAGGGACTCGCGTGACCAAGCACCACGACGGCATCCTCATCATCGATTTCGGATCCCAGTACACGCAGCTCATCGCGCGCCGGGTGCGCGAGGCCCATGTCTACTGCGAGATCCATCCTCCTTCCCGTACCGTCGAGTGGATCCGCGAGTGGAAGCCGAAGGGCATCATTCTCTCCGGCGGCCCCAACTCGGTGTACGGCGAGAATGTCCCCACCGCCGAACCGGCGCTGCTCGACCTGGGGACGCCGGTGCTGGGACTCTGCTACGGCATGCAGCTGCTGGCGCAGATGTCGGGCGGCAAGGTGGAGCGCGCCGATCGTCGGGAGTACGGCCGGGCCATGGTGCAGACCCTCGGCGGCAAGCTCTTTCATGGCTTCGGCGCCGGTGAAGAGACGCCAGTCTGGATGAGCCACGGGGATCACGTCGACATCGCGCCGCCAGGATATACGGTGACCGCCTCGAGCGTGAACGCGCCGGTCGCCGCCTTCGAACATGCCAGTCGCCCGCTCTACGGCGTGCAGTTCCACCCGGAGGTGGCGCACACCCCGCGCGGCGCCGAGATGCTGCACAACTTCCTCTTCGAGATCTGCGGCTGCGTGCCGGACTGGACGCCGGGGCATTTCATCGACGGAGAGATCGCCCGCATCCGGGAACTCGTCGGCACGAAGCGCCGGGTGATCTGCGGATTGTCCGGGGGGGTCGACAGCTCGGTGGCGGCGGTGCTCGTGCACCGCGCGGTCGGCGACCGGCTCACGTGCATCTTCGTCGACCATGGTCTGCTGCGCCTGCACGAGCGGGAGCAGGTGGAGCACACCTTCCGGCGGCACTACGGCATCGATCTCAGGGTGGTCGACGCGAGCGAACGCTTTCTCGCGGACCTGAAGGACGTCACCGATCCCGAGACCAAGCGCAAGCGGATCGGCCACGCCTTCATCGACGTGTTCGAGCAGGAGGCGCGCAAGGTCGGCGACGACATCGGGTTCCTCGTCCAGGGCACGCTCTATCCCGACGTGATCGAATCGATGTCACCGCTCGGTGGGCCCTCGGTGACCATCAAGACGCACCACAACGTCGGCGGCCTGCCGGAGAAGCTTCCCTTCAAGCTCATCGAACCGCTGCGGGAGCTGTTCAAGGACGAGGTGCGCCAGGTCGGGCGCGAACTGGGATTGCCGGAGGAGATGGTCGGCCGGCATCCCTTCCCGGGGCCCGGCCTCGCGATCCGCATCCTCGGTGATGTGAACCGGAGCCAGCTGGACGTGCTGCGAAAGGCCGATCACATCTACATCGAGGAGATCCGGGCTGCCGGCCTGTACGATGACATCTGGCAGGCGTTCGCGGTGCTGCTGCCGATCCGTTCGGTGGGCGTGCAGGGGGATGAACGCAGTTACGACCAGGTCATCGGGCTCCGGGCGGTGACCAGCCGGGACGGCATGACCGCTGACTGGTATCCCTTCCCGCCGGATGTGCTGGCACGGATCTCGAACCGGATCGCCAACGAAGTCGTCGGTGTCAATCGGGTGGTCTACGACGTCAGTTCGAAACCGCCCGCCACCATCGAATGGGAATAGCAAACGGGGGCCCGATGGGCCCCCGTTGTTGTCAGGCGGTCGGCACCGGGCTCAGACGCCCTTCTCCGCGAGCAAGGCAAAGAACTCCTCAGGCGTCTTCACCCGGGAGAGGCGTTCCGGCACGTCCGCATCCTTGGCGAACGTCGCGATCTTCCCCAGCACGGGCAGGTACTGGTTGCTCACTTCGATCGGCGGAGCGGCGATCAGGAAGAAGTGATGCACGGGGCGGTCGTCGAGCGCGCGCCAGCTGATGCCCGCGGGGGAGTGGGCGTAGGCCAGACGCACCCGATTGACGACGAGCGAGCGGGAGTGCGGAATGGCAATGCCGCGGCCCACCCCGGTCGAGCCGAGCTCCTCGCGTCGCGCCAGCACCTTCAGCAGCGTCGCGCTCGCGCGCTCGTCGAGGTGCAGCAGGCTGACCAGCTCGGGCAGAACCTGTTCGGCGGACGTGGCCTGGAGCGGCAGGGCCAGCGATTGCGGCTCGAAGAAATCGCGAAGTGACATGGGTGCGGAACATTACTTGTGGTGGGTCCCGCTCGCAAGTATTTTGTTGCCATGCGGTTACCGTATCACCCCGGCCCCAATATTCCGCTCCTCCTCGCGCCGATGGCGGGCGTCTCGGAAGCGCCCTTCCGGCAGATCTGCCGGAGCATGGGTGCCGACGTGGTTGTGTCCGAATTCCTCAGCTCCGAAGCGATTCGCCGTCGGATCAAGAACACGCTGGAGGGCGCGGAATTCGAGGAGCAGGAGCGGCCGATCGGCATCCAGATCTACGGCGCCGACCCGCGGGCGATGGCCGAAGCCACCGCGCTCATCACGGAGCATTACCGGCCGGAATTCATCGACATCAATTTCGGCTGTCCGGTGAAGAAGGTCGTGCAGCGCAATGGCGGATCAGGGTGTCTGCGCGATCTGGCGCTCGTCGAGCAGATCATCCGGAGTTGCATCGCCGCCACCCACCTGCCCGTGACGGTGAAGACGCGTAGCGGCTGGAACGACGAGCGGCGCGACCCGGTCGGCATCGCCCTCCGGATGCAGGATGCCGGCGCGGCGGCGTTCACCCTGCACGCGCGCACCCGGACCCAGATGTTCAGTGGCAAAGCGAACTGGGATGAGATCGCGCGAGTCGTGGAGGCGCTGGACATCCCCGTCATCGGCAACGGCGACATCCAGACGGCCGACGACGTCGTCCGCATGGTGCGTCACACCAGCTGTGCCGGCGTGATGGTCGGCCGTGGCGCGTTCGGCAACCCGTGGCTGTTCCGGGACGCGCAGGCGCTGCTCGCGGGACGTGACCGTCCCGCGGCTCCCGGCGCGACCGAGCGCTTCCGGATCGCGCTCGAGCATGCCCGGCTGGCGATCCGGCTTCAGGGGGACAGCCGCCGGACGGTCATCGAGTTCCGCAAGCACTTCGGCTGGTACACGAAGGGGCTGCACGGCGCGAGCGACCTCCGCGCCCGGCTCTTCCAGGTCGAGACCATGGCTGAGGCCGAGGCGATCTTTGCCGGGTACCTGTCCATCGCGCGGCCTGTCGCCGAGGTGGCGTGACCCCCGAACAACTCGAGCGCCTGCTGGCGGAGGTTGCCGCGGGTTCGCTCGACCCGGCGCAGGCGCTCGAGCGGCTGCGCCACTTTCCCACAGAGCAGCTTTCCTTCGCACAGATCGATCACCATCGGACCCTGAGGCAGGGCCACCCCGAGGTGGTGTTCTGCGCCGGGAAGACGACGGAGCAGGTGGTTGCCATCTGCGAAGGACTGGCTGCGGCGGGAGGGGGATTTCTCGGAACCCGGGCGACGGTGGAGCAAGCCGAAGCGCTGGCCAGGCGGTTCCCACCGCTCGAGTGGAATCCGCTCGGCAGGACGGTGGTGCTGCGCAATGCCAGCAACGGCCCCCGCGCCGTGGAAGGGGGCACCGTGCTCGTGGTCTGTGCCGGGACGAGCGACCTGCCGGTCGCCGAAGAGGCGGCGGTGACCGCGGGCGTGATGGGCTGTACGGTTGAGCGCCTCACCGATGTTGGCGTGGCCGGGCTGCATCGGCTGCTCACCGCCGGCGAGCAGCTGCGCGGTGCGGACGTGCTGATCGTGGTGGCCGGAATGGAGGGGGCGCTGCCAAGCGTCGTCGGCGGGCTCGTGCGGACTCCGGTCATCGCGGTGCCCTCGAGTGTCGGCTACGGGGCGTCGTTCGGTGGGCTGGCCGCGCTCCTGGCGATGCTCAATTCCTGCGCTGCCGGCATCAGCGTGGTGAACATCGACAACGGATTCGGTGCGGCGATGGCCGCCGTGCGGATCCTCGCCTCACGGAAGCGCGCCAACGGGGGCGCCGGCTAGTTGCTGCACACGATCTATGCCTCCTCGGCACCGGCGTTCCGCTGGCTCGATCTGGTGGAGCCGACGCGGGCCGACCTCGAGGCGGTCGCGACCGAATATGGTCTGACCGCGACCGCGGTGCAGGATTGCCTCGACCCGGAGCACCTGCCGAAGTTCGAGCGGTTCGACGGCACGAGCTTCGTCATCCTGCGGGCCGCGGATGAGCGGGCGGAGTCGAGTGCGGATACCGTGCAGGCCTTCACCCGCAAGGTGGCGATCTTCTGGGGCGCCGATTTCCTGATCACGATCCACCGCAAGGAACAGCCCTACCTGAACGCGGTCATGCAGCAGTGGAAGGCACGGACGAGTCCCGGGGGCGATGTGGCGCGGTGCTTCGCCGAACTGCTGGCGGATCTGACGAATGCCGTGGTGCTCAGCTACGAGGCGCCGCTGCTCGATGCCGAGGCGAGGCTGGACACCTTCGAGGCCCAGCTGCTGAGTGACCACGATGTGACCGCGCTCCTGCGTGACATGTACCTGATCAAGCGTCGCGTGACGCTCGCGAAGCGGCTGCTCTGGCGTACGCTGAGCATCGCGACCCGGCTGCCTGGCGCCGGGGACCGGACCGGCCCGCTCATGCAGGACCTGCGCGAGAACGCCGAGAGCATGCACTTCTACGCGGATGAACTGCTGGAGGACGTGACCAACCTGCTCAACATGCAGCTGGCGCTCGCGGCGCACCGGACGAACGAAGTCGTCCAGGTGCTCACGATCTTCTCGGCCTTCTTTCTGCCGCTCACGTTCATCGTCGGTGTGTACGGCATGAACTTCGAGCACATGCCCGAGATCAGCCATCCGCTGGGCTATCCGGTCGTGTGGGTCGTGATGGTTGCGGTGAGCGCCGCGATCTGGAGCTGGTTCCGCCGGAGGGGGTGGATGTAATGAACGCCATTGGCTGGTTGCTCGGAGGTGCCGCGGCCGGGGCTGTCGGTACCCTGCTCTGGAAGCGCAGTCCGGTCGTCGCATCGACGGGGCCGGGAGTGGATCCCGTGCTGCTTCCCGACCCGGCACTGGGCTGGCTGGCCGCCGCGCGCGGGGCACTCGGCATCTGGGTCTCGGCACCCGCGCATGAAGGGCAGGATCTTCCGCGCTGGCATCGCGTGATCCCGGGCGGCACCCTTCCGTCCAGCGTGCTTGCTTCGGTGGAGGAGCGCCTCGGTGCCCTGCGACAGCAGTCCGCCTCCGGCGCGGAGCGCCTGGAAGTCGGCTCGCTGCTCTACGCTTCCGCCGGTGGCGTCATCGCCGGTCTCCTGTTCCGCAGCGACGCGTCGGCGGAGACGCTGCGTGACGCCGGCAATGACCTGGTCGCCCTGCTCGACGGCCTCGGCCGCAAGCCGATGCTCGATCGCGCCCTCGCGGAGGAGGAGGGGAGCGCCCACGAATCGCTGGGGAGCATCGGACTGCGGCTGGCGTACCAGATGGAGCGGATCCTCGATGCCGAGGTGATCGTCGCCGTGGAGATGCAGGGTCAGGTGAAGGTCGTCGGCACCTCCGGCCGTGCGGACCGGCGACTGCTGGAACTCTTTGCCCAGCCCGGGAGCCCGCTCCATCAGGTTGCGACCGGGGAGGTCGCCTCGCTCACCAGCATTGCCGACCCGCTCGGCGGGATCGTGCATGACCGCCGGAGTCACTTCACCCCGGCCATCATCCTGCCGATCCGGGACCGAGAGGAGACGGTCGGCGCCGTCGCATTCTGGACCGATGACGATGGGGATCCGATCGGGCCGGTGATTGCCGAGGTGCAGGAGGCGCTCCGCAATGCGGGACCGCGGATGGCCCGCTCCCGTGTGCTCGAGGAGAAGGGCAACGCCGCGATCACCGACCCGCTCACCGGTCTCAAGAATCGTCGCGGGCTGGACGAAGCAATGCACAAGGTCGGGCTCTCCCAGGGTACCCTGATCTACGCCGATTTCGACAAGTTCAAGCTGCTCAACGACACCATGGGGCATCACGCCGGCGACGCGGCCCTGGTCCATTTCGCCCGCCTCGTCCATGAACAGATTCGCGGTGGGGACACCGCCGCCCGGATCGGCGGAGAAGAGTTCGCCATCTGGCTCCCCGGCGCCAACCTCCATTACGGGGCCAAGGCCGCGGACCGAATCCGGATCAAGCTCGGGACCACGACCTGGGACTGGCAGGGGCGGAGCTGGCCGCTCAGTGCGAGCTTCGGGGTGGCCGCGATGCCGGACACGACCCGGAGCCTCGAGAATCTCCCCGCCCAGGCCGACGCGGCGCTCATGGAGGCGAAGCGGTCCGGCCGGAACCGGGTGGAGACCGCGCGACCGCTGGTAGGGTAGGCCCACAGGGCATACAGGTCCGGAGCAGGGCGGGATGAAAGGCTCCGGTGAGGGCGGCCCGCGTTCTCGGGGCCGCCCTGTTATATTTTGTGCACCTCCCGGGGGCGACTGGCTTCGACGGGTTTGGTGAAGGAAACACTGCGTGCCCAGGTCCAGGTTCCTGGTAAAACTGTCTGGACTGATTCAACTGCCAACTCTGAACTGGCAATGGCTGCGTAAGCTGAGCCTCAGGCTCGCTTAACGCTCCACCGATGCGCAGAGCCTGTCCGGGGCGCTGACATTGGTTCGCAAAGCCGGGCTGGTGGGCGCCGAGGCTCCGACGGCGGCCACGAGAACACAGGGGATAGAGCCCGGGAAGGCTGGCGCAGCGCCGGTCCGGGTCGACGCAAGAAGATGCGCCTACGCACGTAGGGGTGGTTCTGGAAGCTCACTCGGACGAGGGTTCGATTCCCTCCGCCTCCATTCCGGGTCCTTGGCAACGATGAAGCGGCGCCCAACCGGGCTGGAATCCCTCGAGCTTCATCCCGCCGCTGACGCGAACGTACCCGTAGTCGTACGTCGCGGTGTAGCTGCCCGTGGTGAACCGAACCCGGACGAAGTCCTTCGTGTTGGCCAGCTTGTACTGCGTCGTGATCGGCTTCCAGTAGCCATTCTGCGTCGTCGCGCTGGCATCGGTGAATCGCCCCTTCACCGTTCCGTTGCAGTAGTGCTTCTCGCTCAGAAAATTCACCTGGTTCAGGAACGGGCTTCCGTCCTGCATTGTCACCAGGAAGTGAATCCGGAACAATGGCTCGATCTCCTGTTCCGCCGTGATGCTGCATTCGTCGTCGTTCGGGGAACTGCTTCCGCAGCCGGCCGCGACCGCCAGGAGGCCGAGCGTGAATGCCCCGAGGATCCCGATCCAGTGATGACGCAGCATCGCAAGCATGATGTCATGCGTCGCTCGGTGTGCCGTGCGCATATGCCCTCCCGTGTTCGTCCTCCCACTTTCAAGAGGTGGACTGCCTGCGCCTACCGCGAGACAAGTATAGGACTCGAGGGGCGACGGGAGGGTGAAGTTGGGGTGAGAGGTCGTTGCGCAGGATGGCGATGTCAGGCGGGCCGTCATGAATGAACGCAGGCGACTCTCCGAACGATCCGGAGGGTCGCCTCTGTCAGCCACTCAGCAGCCGCTTGCGCCTGATCGGGCTTCGACTCGAGAGCGACGGCCGACGGGCTCGCCGCGCGTCGACACGGCTACGGAGGGCTGAGCCGGGCGTTCGGGCCGACGGGCAGATTCACAAGGCATTCTGCGAAACCGCTCCGAGTGCGGTGGGTCTCCTTCCTGAGCAGGCACTGGGCAAACTGTCCGCCCGGCAGTGCTACGGCCATGGGCTTGATCGCCGGCGCCGCAATTGCTGCGGTCGGGCGATTCCAGACCACCGCGTGCCAATTGCCGAATCCTGTCTGGGCGCTTCCAGCAATCTTTCCATACGCGTTGATCCCGCCGGCGCCGGTCAGACCACCGTCAAATCCCGGCAGGCGGACCATACCGAGCTTGTCGGAGTAGTAGAATCCGGTGCCTGGAGACTCCTGATCGAATGGAACGAGTGTGCTCCCGCCGATGATCTCGCCGAGATTGTTGATGTCATTCGCGGATCCATCCCAACCCCCGAGCGTCCCCAGATCCCTGAAGCCGACCCCAGGAGTCCAGACGAACGGAGCAGTCCAGTAGGGTCGTGGGAAGGGATTGGGGTTCGGGCCGGAACCCGCGTCCATTCCGACCACCTGATGGCGGTCGTTCATTGCCGCGGCCCACGCGAGATCGCCACCAGGCGCTCCCAACGACACGAACTCAGTGGATCTCGGCATCAACCACCAACCGTACATTCCTGCGCCCGGTTGACAGCAGATGGTGCCTGCCATACTGCCGTCGTTGTCGATCGCCGAGACGTAGGTTTCCCAGTGTGGCCTGTACGGGTAGAGATCCACATAACCTGTGGCGCTGCTCCACCGGAAGACATGCGCCGTGTAGAGGTCATTTAGCCCGGTATTCCCGACTACCTGATTCTCGTTGTTGAATCCAGCGAGGGAGAAATCGTCGGCTCCTGGTGGTCTGCCGAGATCCATCAGCCGGTTCTCGGGGGTCCATAGCACAATATGCAGATTCCAGCTTGCATCTCTGCTCAGGCCCAGCACGTACCCTCTCCGGTTGATCTCGAGGGCAGTGCTGAACGCGCCCCCCACCGTCCCGAGATCGACCATGCCCGTCTTCCGGCTCCAGCGAAAGGCATGAATCTCTCCCGCCACCTCGCTCGACCCGACCACGACGCCTGCATCGTTGATGTCTGCCGCAGAACTGTTGGGTCCACCAAGCGTCCCGAGATCCAGCGGCGCCGTGCTGAGGGCGGACGCGGCCTGGGTGGCACTGCGGGACTCTCCGAGTCCGGCCGGATCCGCGCATCCGGCGACGACAAGGGCTGCTCCGCAGAGCAGCATTGGCACTGTACGCGATGGTATCATGGGGCCCTCCAGCGACCGGATGGGTTCGCCGCACCCTCTCCTGGCGCTGAGGCGGCGAGTAGGTCCATTCTATCCGCTGCTACCTGAGCCGAGCGTGAAAGCGGCGGGAACCGATGTGGAGGCCGAATTCCGGTCCAACGCGCTCCGTGAAATGAACAACGCCCCCCGGAAGTTCCGGAGGGCGTCGGGATTCACTTTGAGGACTTCGATTACTTCCCGGCGGTGATCGGGATCGTCACCCGGGTACTCTCCCACTCAAGCAGCAGATTCACCGCGCCGTTGGCACCCGGTTCGGTGTGGAAGGTCATCGTCTCGACCGGCTTGGCCAGCGCCGAGCTCTGCACCGTGCCGTGGGCAACTTCCTGGGCCTTCACCGCATCGGTGTAGCCATGCTCTTCGCCCCACTGGGTGATGGAGCGGTTGATGATGATCTCCCAGCTCTTCTCACCCGGGACCGAGTAAATCGAATAGGAGCCTGCGGGCACCGCGACGCCCGCGATCACGATCGGCCCGGTGGTGTGAATCATCGTGGGCTCATTCGCGCCAGTCCGCCACAGCTTCCCGAACGGGACATTCGCGCCGCCGATCATCGTGCGACCGCGCGCGGAGGGGCGGCCGTAGCAGAGCTTGACTTCGGCGGCGCCGACCTTGAACGAGAGCGAGTCGAGCGGACTCTTCCGCGTCGCCAGCGGCAGGTTCTTCGTGTTCATCGTGATGCAGGCGAGACCTGCCTGTGCGGGGCTCGGAGCCGGCGCGAGCAGGAGCGCGGTCGAGAGGAGTGTCAGCAGCATGGGGACGACCTCACTACGGAGTGACGAGTGACGTGCGGGCCGAGAGGGCGGCCGCGAGCGATTCCTCGGCGGTCGGCGCCAGCACATTGATGTGGCCCATCTTGCGCCCGGGCCGGGGTTCAGTCTTGCCGTACAGATGCAGGTGCACGCGCGGGTCGGCGAGCGCCCGGTCCCAGCGCGGGGTTCCCCCTGCCCAGAGTTCCCCGAGCAGGTTGACCATCGTCACGGGCGACAACAACCCGGTGTCGCCCAGCGGGAGGCCGGTCAGGGCGCGCACCTGCTGTTCGAACTGATCCGTGGCACAGGCATCGAGGGTATAATGCCCGCTGTTGTGCGGCCGGGGAGCCATTTCGTTGACCAGCAGGCGGTTCCCCGTCACCACGAAGAACTCGACGGCCATCGTGCCGACGTAGTTCATCGCGGTCGCGAGGTGGCTGGCCGCGGTCCGGGCTTCGGACGCAAGCTCCTCGCTCACCCGAGCGGGGACGATCGAGGTGTCGAGAATTCCCGCCACGTGACGGTTCTCCGCGACCGGAAAGGTGACGATGGCCCCGTCCGCGCCCCGGACCAGTACGACCGAAATCTCGAGCTCGAGCTCGAGCCGCCCCTCGAGGACGCAGGGCTGCCGGCCGAAACGCTCGAACGCCTCACGGACCGCCTCCGCCGAATCGACGCTCGCCTGGCCTTTGCCGTCGTAGCCGAGACGCGCCGTCTTGAGGAGGGCCGGGGCGCCGATCTCCGCGAAGGCGGTACGGCACTCCTCGTCGCTCTGTACCGCACGAAACGGTGCGGTGCCGAGGCCCTGTTCGCGTGCGAAGGTCTTTTCCACCAGGCGGTCCTGCGTGAGCATGACTGCCTCCGCGCCTGGCCGGACCGGCACGAACTGACGCAGGAACGCGAGTGACTTCGCGGGGACGTTCTCGAATTCGGTGGTGACGGCGGCGGTGTTCCGGCCGAGTTCGATCAGCGCCTCCTGATCGACATAGCCCTTGACGATGTGTCGCGAGGCGATCCTGCCCGCCGGGCTCATGGGATCGGGGTCGAGCACGATCACCTCGAATCCCATCCGTTGTGCTGCCTGCGTGAACATCCGTCCGAGTTGTCCCCCGCCCAGCAGGCCGAGGGTGGCGCCGGGCTGGATCACGTCGGCTCCGGGAGAGTGATGCCCAGGACCCGGTCGGTCTGGGTCTGGCGGAAGGCGTCGAGCTTGGCGGCGAGCGCCGGGTCGGTGCGTGCGATGATCGAGACGGCGAAGAGGCCGGCGTTCTTGGCTCCGGCATCCCCGATCGCGAAGGTGGCGACGGGAATGCCGCCCGGCATCTGTACGATCGAGAGGAGCGAGTCGAGCCCGTTCAGATGCTTCGAGGGGACTGGTACCCCGAGAATCGGGACCGGTGTCTTGGCCGCCAGCATCCCCGGCAGGTGAGCAGCCCCTCCAGCGCCGGCGATGATGCAGCGCAGTCCGCGACCCGCCGCCTCGGCGGCATAGCTGTAGAGGAGGTCCGGGGTACGGTGTGCGGAGACGACCCGCGATTCGTGCGGTACGCCGAAGCTGGCGAGCTGCTTCGCGGCGTGCTGCATGACATCCCAGTCCGAGTCGCTGCCCATCACGATGCCGACCAGGGGTTGGGTCATCTCCACCTCGGAAAGCGGGGTCAAACCGGTGCGGCGGCTGGCAGGTAGGATAACCGTCATTCCGCCGTCATCCAACCCGGATAGCTTACATCCCTATGCGGCTGCTGATTGTCGAGGACGACCCCGGGCTTGGCGACTTCCTCCTCAGGGTGATCCGGGAGGCGGCGTGGGCGGCTGACCTGGTGACCACTGGCCCCGCGGCGCTTGCTGCCCTGGCGATCAATCCCTACGATCTCGCGATCCTCGATATCGGACTGCCTGCTCTAGACGGTTTCGCCGTCACGCGTCGTTACCGCGCCCAGGGCGGCAGGATACCGATCCTCATGCTGACGGCCCGGGACGGGCTCGCCGACCGGGTGACGGGCCTGGACGCGGGCGCCGATGACTACCTGGCCAAGCCGTTCGCGGTTGAAGAACTGCTCGCCCGGTGCCGCGCCCTGATGCGGCGCCCCTTGCCGACTCTGGATGTGACGTTGCGGCTGGCCGATCTCGAACTGGATACCGCCGCCCGGATCGCCCGACGCGGGGGGGCGGTGCTGCGGCTCTCGCACCGCGAGTACGCCCTGCTGGAGTTCCTGCTTCGCAATCCGCGTCGGGTACAAAGCCGGGCGCGTATTCTCGAAAGCGTCTGGGACGACAACTTCGACCCCGTCGCCAACGTGATCGAGGTGCTGATCGCCCGGCTTCGTCGCAAGGTCGACCCTCCGGGGCTCGCGCCCCTGCTGCACACTGTTCGCGGGGCGGGGTATCTGCTGTCGGATCAGGGCGCCCCGGATGCACTATAGTCGGCTTCGTCTCCGACTTGCCGGGTGGTTCGCACTCGGCATGCTGCTCGGCCTCGCCATCCTGGACATCAGCCTCTTCGCCCTGCTGAGCCGACGGGCCAGCGCCCGGCTCGGTGCCCAGATGAGGGCCGATGCTGCCGGGCTTGCAATCGCCGTGTCGCGCGAGGCGTCGGAACGCCCCCAGCCATCGCTTCGCCAGGCGGTGCAGGACGCGCTGGATGAATGGCCGCCGAGCCCGGCGGCGCTCATGGTGACCGGCGCGAGCGGGGCCGTGCTCGGCAGTCGTGGACCGCACAGACTTCTCGACGCCCTCGGCCGCTCCCCCGCGCGCCCGGCGCCCGGGGCCCTGCTCGATCTGCCACTCGACGACGAAGGCGAGCTGCGCGTCGCAACCGCGCGTGGGAGCGAAGACGGTGGCTTCGTCGTCACCGTCGCCCAGTCGACCGCTCCGCTGACAGAAGACGTCGAGACGCTGGCCTGGTGGCTCGCGCTCAGTGTACCCCTGGTGCTCCTCGTATCCCTTCCCGCGGGCTATCTGCTCGCGAGGCGGGCCCTCGCACCTTTTGGCTCCCTGGCCCGGCAGCTGGAAGGGATCGCCCCGGGCGCGCTCGACCATCGGCTCCCGGTGGCGCACCCGCCCGATGAGCTCGATCGCCTTGCCGACAAAGTGAATCAGCTGCTCGATCGCCTGGCCGATGCCCAGGCCCAGACCCGACGCTTTCTTGGTCATGCGGCACACCAGCTTCGGACACCCTTGACCCTGATCCGCGGCGAAAGTGACCTGGCGATCGGGCATGAGCGACCTGCCGAGGGCTACCGGTCCGCCCTCAATCGCATCAGCCTGGTCTCGGCACAGATGAGCAGGCGGGTGGACGAGCTCTTTCTGCTCGCACGGGCCGAGGCCGGGGAGCGGGTACCGCGGACCGCGGTTGTCGAGCTGGACGCCGTGGCGCTGGAGGCGGCAGACCTGATGCGGGGGAGGGCGCAGCTACTCGGGCACCGGCTCGAACTTGGAGAGATGGTCGGTGCCGAGGTGCTTGGCGATGCGGGTCTGCTGCGTGAGGCCGCTCTTGAACTCCTCGAGAATGCCTGTCGCCACGGATCGGTGGAGGCTCCGATCGTGATCTCCGTCCGGCAGGTGGGGAACGCTGCCATCCTCGAGGTGGCCAGCGCAGGCAGCGCGGCCATGGAGCGGCCGGATGATCGTGGCGATGCAGGACTCGGGCTCACGATCGTGCGGTGGATCGCGGCCGCACACGACGGGAGTCTCAGCGTGGTGCACGACGGTGGCACAAACCGGTACGGGATGTCCATCCCGCGGACGAGCGGATCGAGTGGCTGAGTGACGGTCGGGACTGTCATCTGCCTGTCAGCCTCGTGCGCTACCGTTCGCCCGTCTGGAGCTTCACCGTCCCCCTTCCCGGAGTTCCCCATGCGGTACCTCGCAACTGCCACTGTCGCCCTCCTCCTCGGTGTCGCCGCGTCCGCAAGCGCGCAGCAGCCGGGCGTTCCCGTCAAGGAAGACAAGCCCGGGCTGCTCGCGAGGGCGAAGATCAGCGCAGATTCGGCAAGGAAGCTCGCGCAGGCGCGGATCCCCGGGGCCACCATCCAGAGCGCCGAGATCGAACGCGAAGATGGGCGCCTGATATTCTCGTTCGAGCTGAAGACACCGGGGCGCTCGGGGATCGACGAAGTCAACGTTGATGCGATGACGGGAAAGGTCCTGCCCGTGGAACATGAAAGTCCCGGGACCGAGCGGCGGGAGCAGGCTGCGGACAGCGCCAAGGCCAGAAGCAAGCCCTAGTGCCGTGGCACCGGACCGATGGAGTTGCTATCGTCCACAGCGACCGCATGATCGACCTTCTTCTCGCAGCTCTGCTGCTGGTCCAGCCACAGGGGGATTCCCTTTCCATCGGGGCCGCCCTTGCGCATGCCCGTGCGTACCGCGGGCAGGTCCGACTCGCCTCCGCCCGGGTGGCCGCAGCCCGGGCTGGGGTACGGGTGGCCGGGACGCTACCGAACCCGGTCGCCAGTTACAGCTACACCGATGATCCGCCCCGCCAGCATGTCTCCCTCGACCAATCACTGGACTGGCTTCTGACTCGTGGCCCGGAACGGGCCGCGGCGACCTCCGGCGTGCGCCGGGCGGAGGCCGATTCCGTGCAGTCGGCCGCGGACCTCGCCGCCGAGGTGCGCGCGTCGTTCTACGGCGCGATCGCCGCGCGAGAATTGGCGCGCCTGACGGAGGCCCAGGCCACGGTGGCCGACTCTCTGGTGCTGCTGGCGTCTCAGCGGGTGAGGAGCGGCGATATCGCCGAAGCCGAGCGGGATCAGCTGGTTCTCGAGGCAGTGCGCGCCGAGCAGCGCAGGTCCCGGACTCGTGAGGCGGCCCTGATCGCCTGGAGCAGACTCGCCAGGGCTATCGGCTGGGACGGTGCCGAGCCGCCCGCACTGGCCGGTGCGCTCGATGATGACCTGGGAGCGGCCATGCCTGCCGCCGCAGACGGGGGACGATCGCTGCCGACGATCCGCGGGGCCGTTGCCGATTCGCTCGCCGCGGTCGAGCGGGTCCGACGTGCCTCGATCGCCCGGATGCCGCTGCCGAGTCTCATGGCGGGGGCGGACTGGGATGATCCTGGCGGGAAGGGCGGTGCGCTGGCCGTATTCGGCTTTTCCATCCCGCTGCCGCTCTGGCAGCGCGGAAACGGCGCGCTCGCCGTCGCGCAGGCGGAGGCGGCGCAGTCCGCTGCCGGGGCGAGGGAGGCGCGCCTGGAATCGGCGCGGGAGCTCAGCGAAACCGAAGCGAGCCTTACTGAAGCAGCGAGACGCGCCGGGGTGGCGCGCGATTCCCTGCTGCCGGTGGCCCGGCGGCTCCGGGAGCGGGCGACTGTGGCCTACCGCGCCGGAGAGACGGGGATCATTCCGCTGCTCGAGGCGCTGCGCGCGGAGCGCGATGTGACGGCGGAAGCGGTGGACGACCTGCTCGGCTACCAGGAGGCGCGGGCCGCCTGGAAACGTGTACGAGGCGAGGCGGAATGAGGCGATCGGGGATGGTGGTCGTGTTGCTCCTCGGGGCTTGCGCCGGTGCTGGGGACCATGCCTCCGACACCGTGACGACGGCCGTCCCGGTGGGCACCGCGCAGGTGCGCCGGGACACCTTGAGCGAGGTGCTGGAACTCTCGGGCAGGCTGGTGCCCCTGCCGGGTGCCAGTGCGGACCTCAGCGCGCCGAGCGATGCGGTCGTCCGCGCGATTCATGTGCAGGTGGGGGACAGGGTCGCCGCGGGATCGGCCCTGATCGACCTCGATGCCCCCGAACTCGTGATGCAGGCCCGCTCGCTCGCCGCCGGCGCGGACGCGGCGGAAACCGATGTGGCTCGCCAGCGAGATCTGTTTCAGCAGGGCATCACGTCCAGGCGCCAGCTCGAGGAACGTGAGGCGGCGGCGGTCAGCGCAAAGGCGGCTGCACGTTCGGCTCAGGCGCTCCTTGACCGGGCGCGGGTGACGAGTCCGATTCCCGGTGCGGTGCAGCGCGTCCTGGTCCAGCCGGGCGAGCGAGTCAGCGCGGGACAGCCGCTGGTGAGTATCGTCGGTGGTGCCGGTCTCGATCTCCTCGCGAGTGCCGCTCCTGAGCAGCTCGCCCGGCTCGCCGTCGGGCAGTCGGCCTTGGTAACCGGAGAAGGCGCAGAGTCCGGCAGGCCGGCTATCGTCCGGGCGATCGCCCCGGGAGTCGATTCGCTCACGGGCGCCGGTGCCGTGGTGATCCGGATCGCCCAGGCGGGCGCGACCCTGCGATCCGGTTCCGCCGCGACCGCTCGGGTGTCACTGGCGCCGCTTCGTGATGCGCTGATCGTGCCTGACTCGGCGGTGGTCCTCGTCGGCGGCGCCACGACGGTGTTCGTGGTCGGTGCGGACTCCATCGCGCGCGCGCGCGCGGTCGAGGTGATGGGCGCGAGCGGGGGACGGAACGCGATCCGCGGAGATCTCCAGCCCGGTGCGCGCGTGGCAACGAGCGGTGCCTATGGACTCGCCGACGGGATGCATGTGGTGCCGTCCGCTCCGCGCCAGGAATGAGCATCGCCCGCTTCGCGGCGCGCCACCGGGCGCCGATCCTGCTCGCCACCGCCCTCTTCTCCGCGGCGGGGTTCTACGCCCTGGCCACGCTGCCCGCGGGGATCTATCCCGAAGCCACCTTCCCCCGCATCGCCATCGTGGCCGAGGGGGGCACCTTCGAGCCGCGGGACATGGTGGTGGCCGTCACCCGCCCGCTCGAGGAGGCGGTGAGCGGGGTCATCGATCTGCGGCAGATCCGCACGCGCACGGTGCGGGGAGCGACCGAACTCAGTCTCAACTTCCGGCCCGGCGCGGACATGCCGTTCGCGCTGCAGCAGGTGCAGGGACGGATCGCGGCCCTCCAGCCGTCGCTGCCGTCGGGCCTCACGATCCTGGCGGAGCGGCTGACGCCTTCGGTCTTCCCGATGCTGCAGTACGAACTCACCGGCGCGGATCCCATCCTCCTCCGGGATCTTGCCCAGTACACCATTCGCCCGCGGCTCGCCCGCCTCGCCGATGTGGGCGCAGTGGAGGTGCAGGGAGGGCTGGTGCGTGAGGTGTCGGTCGAACTCGACCCTGCGCGCCTCGCGGCCCGGCGCATCGGCGTGGCGGAGGTGGCGGACCGGATCGCTGCAACGAACGTCGTTACTGCGGCGGGTCGGGTGGACCGCCGCTTCCTGCAGTACAGCATCATCGTCTCCGCCCTTACCGCGACGCCTGACGCGGTGGCCCGGACGGTGGTACGGAGGGAGGGTGACGCGCTCCTGCGCGTCGGCGATCTGGGCCGGGTGCACTACGGCGCGGAGGATCGCTTCCAGCTCACGGCGGGCAATGGCGCGCCCGCCGCGCTGATCAACGTCTCCCGGCAGCCACGTGGCAACATCCTCCGGGTTGCCGAAGCGGTGCAGGCCGCGGTGGATTCGATCCGTCCGCTGCTCCCCTCGGGGGTCCGGCTGGAATCGGTCTACAACCAGGGCGTCCTGGTGCACGATTCGATCGCGAGCGTGCGCGACGCGATGCTGATCGGCAGCCTGCTCGCCGTCATCATCCTGTTTCTGTTTCTCGGCCGCCTGGATCTCACCCTCACGGCGGCGATCACCCTGCCGCTCGCGGTGGTCGGCACCTTCGCCGGCCTCGCGGCCGCGCGCGACTCCCTCAACCTGATGTCGCTTGGCGGACTGGCGGTCGCCATCGGACTGGTGATCGATGACGCGGTCGTCGTGGTGGAGAACATCGCGCGCAAGACGGTGGGCAGAGTGCGGGATACCGAGGCCGTGCTGGCCGCCACTGATGAGATTCTCGCGCCGGTGGCGAGTTCCACCCTCACGACGGTTGTGGTGTTCGCGCCACTCGCACTCCTGGAGGGCGTGGTCGGACAGTTCTTCCAGTCCTTCTCGCTCGCGCTCGCGGTGGCCGTGCTGCTCTCGCTGATCTACGCCGTGACGGTGATTCCGATCCTTGCGGTGCGACAGCGGCCGGAGACGGAGGGCCGGAAACCCGGTCTGTCGCTGGCCAAGCTGGAGGCCTGGTACACGCGAGCGGTCGCCCGGGTGCTGGGCCGGCGGATTCTGGCGCTCGGTATCGTGGCGGCGATGGTGCTGTTCGCGTACTTCGCCTGGCGCTCGATCGGAACCGGCTTCCTGCCTCAGATGGACGAGGGAGGATTCATCCTCGACTACTGGACGGCGACCGGGACATCGCTGTCGGAGACGGACCGGGAGATCGGCCAGATCGAGGCGGTCCTCAAGAGCGATCCCGCCATCGAGGCGTTCACCCGCCGCACGGGTGTGGAGCTGGGGCTCTTCGCGACTGCGCCGAATCGCGGCGACATGACGGTGCTGCTCAAGCCACGCGCGAAGCGCGGCGAGTCCGTCTATGCGGTGATGAACCGGCTCCGTGACCGGCTGGACCGCGAGGTGCCGTCGGTGCGGGTGGAGTACCACCAGATTCTCGAAGATCTGCTCGGCGACCTCACCGGCTCCCCGGAACCGGTGGAACTCAAGCTGTTCCACCCCGATGGCGCTGTCGCCACCGCCGCGGCAAAGCAGGTGGCCGGTGCGATCGGGGATGTGCCCGGTCTCGAGGATCTGTTCGACGGCGATGCGGGGGAGCTTCCGGAGCTCAAGGTTGTCCTCGATCCGGTGCGGCTCTCCCGGCTTGGGCTCACGGCCGAGGACGCCTCCCAGCAGGCCCGGGCCGCGCTGTTTGGCGCCGATGCAGGCGCGGTGCGGGAACCCGATCGTCTCGTGCCCATCCGCGTCCGGTTGCCGGACAGCGTGCGCTACTCACCCACGGTGTTGAGCCGCGTGCCGATCGTCGGTGCAGGGGGCAGCGCGCCGCTCGGCAGTCTCGGCACGGTGCGCGACACCAGCGATGCCTCGGAGCTGCTGCGGGAGAACCTGCGCCCCGTCGTCATGGTGACCGGCGCGATCGACCCCGAAGCCACCAGCCTTGGCGAGGTCACGCGCGAGATCCGTCAGCGGCTCGGCAAACTGGCACTCCCTCCTGGAGTTTCGCTCGAGTACGGCGGTCAGTCGGTGGGACAGCGGGAGTCGTTCCGTCAGCTGCTGCTGGTGCTGGGTCTGGCCGCCGGCGCGGTGCTGCTGGTGATGGTGGCCCAATTCGGCAGTTTCCGCGGGCCGATCGTGATCCTGCTCGCCGCGTCGCTCGGTCTCACCGGGGCGCTCGGCGGGCTCGCGATCGCGGGCGTCCCGTTCAACGTCTCGAGCTTCATGGGGCTGATCCTGCTGGTGGGGCTGGTCGTCAAGAACGGGATCATTCTCTTCGATGCGGCGCTTGGAATGCGCGCGAACGGCATGGCCGTGGACGCGGCGCTGGCTGAAGCGGGGCGCATCCGGCTCCGGCCGATCCTCATGACGACGCTCTGCACGCTCGCGGGTCTGCTGCCGCTCGCCTTCGGCCTCGGGTCGGGGGCGGAGTTGCAGCGGCCCCTTGCGATCGCGGTGATTGGCGGACTCACGCTCTCCACCCTCGTGACCCTCGTGCTCCTCCCTGTCGGGCTGGCCGCGAGCGGTGCCCTCGGGTCGATCAGGCCTTCGGATCCCGGAAGATGAAGTAGACCGCACCAAGGAGGCAGACGCCGGCATAGAGGTAGTCGAGCTTGAACGGCTGCTTCATGTAGACGACCGCGAAGGGCACGAACACGCTCAGCGTGATCACCTCCTGCAGGATCTTGAGCTGCCCCAGCGTCATCGCGGTGTAGCCGATCCGGTTGGCCGGCACCTGCAGCAGGTACTCGAACAGCGCGATCCCCCAGCTCAGCAACGCGGCGACGTACCAGGGACGGTCGGCCAGATTCCGCAGGTGGGCATACCACGCGAAGGTCATGAACACATTCGAGAGAAGGAGCAGGCCGGTGGTCTGAAAGAAGACGGAGTTGATGGGGGCCTCCGGATGGCGGGTACGAGGTGCGAATGCGGGGTACTCACTTCCGAGTTCCGAGGTCCGAGTACGTGCCGACCACCCGGTCCTCGGAACTCGGAACTCCCTGTTAGACCGTCTCCTGCATCTTGAAGACTCCGGCCGCCAGGAAGCTGCCGGCGAAGGGACCGACCAGGTAGAGCCAGAGACTCGAGAACGAGCCGCCGCCGAGGAGGCCGTGCACCAGCGTCGGGCCGATGCCGACGGCGGGATTGAATGCGCCGCCCGAGATCCCACCGCCCGCGAATGCGGCGACGACAACCGTGAAACCGATGGCGAGCCCGTAGAAGGAATTGCCCTTGGTCGCCGGGTGGCAGGCGGAGTTCAGCACCACGAGGCAGAGCGCAAAAGTGAAGAGCAGCTCGACGAGAAGGGCCGCCACGACGGTGGTGGTTGCGGCCGGTGCCGGCGCGAAGCTCTGTCCCATGATCACCCAGCCCGCGAGACTCGCCACGACGGCGCCCAGGACCTGCGACACCATATAGGGGACAAGTTCACCGCTCGCGAGTTTCCCGCGGAGGGTCAGCGCCAGGGAGACCGCCGGGTTGTAGTGCCCGCCCGAGATGTGCCCTCCCATGTAGACCATGATCATGAGCGAGGCACCGATCGCCAGCGGCGCCATGGGGACCTGGCCCATCACGGTGAGGTTGACCGTCAGGACGAGGAAGAAGGTGCCGATGAACTCCGTGAGATACTTCGTCATCAGAATGCCTCTGGCGCAGGTTCGACAATTGAGGGGATGCCCGCCGGGCCGCGGCTCGGGCGAGGGACGGCGGGCGGGGTAATTGGCAGCGGGTGCCGCATGTTGGCAAGGGGGCGCCGTCACGCTGGCGCGAGCCCGGGGCGGTTGCTACCTTCGCCTCGGCGTTTGATCCTTCACCTGGAGTGGCGATGGCGGCAAAGGACTTTTCGTGGGGTGGCCTGCTCGGCCGGCTGGTGGCGGCCCTGGTCCTGGTGTACGCGACGTACAACCCGGAGGGGCTGTCCTTCTTCCACTGGACCTTTCAGCCGAAGCCCGGCGAGACCGGCCTGATGGCCTACATCCACTCGTTCACCCCACTCAAGGCTTTCGCGGCGCTCGCACTCATCGCGGCGTGGGCCGTGTTCCTCCAGGCGACCCGGCGCTCGCTCGGTGCCGGTGGCGCGCTGCTCGTGCTGGGGCTCTTTGCCTGCACCATCTGGGCGATGATCTACTACGGAGCGATCTCTCCCACCAGCAGCAAGGCGATCGCACACCTGATCCTGATTGCGGTCAGCCTCGTGCTTGCAATCGGGCTTTCCTGGTCCCACATCAGCCGGCGCCTGAGCGGCCAGCTCGACACGGACAACGTGGCCTAGCGGCGCCGCTTCATGTAGGTCCCCATCAGCTCCGCCCGCGCGAGCACATGCCCGGCCATCGCCTGGTCGAGGCCGGCACGGGCCGGATGCCTGAGGTCGGGCAGCACGACATCCAGGGCATAGAGGCGGAAGAAGTAGCGGTGCCGCCCGATGGGAGGGCAGGGACCGCCCCACCCCGTGCGCTTGAAGTCGGTGACTCCCTCCAGCGTGCCAGCGGGAAGTTCCGCGGCCTGGATTCCCTCCCGGAGCCCGCTCGAATTCGCCGGCAGATTGTACAGCACCCAGTGCACCCAGGTCAGCTTCGGTGCGTCGGGGTCGGGGGCGTCCGGATCATCCACGATCAGCGCCAGACTCATTGCGCCGGGTGGAACGCCCCGCCATGCGAGGGAGGGTGAGGTGTTCTTCCCCTCGCAGGTGTGGGTCGCGGGAATCTCACCACCGGGCTCGAAGGCGAGCGAAGTGATGGTGAGCGTCATGGCGTGGTTGGCTCGTGATGCATGGACGAATGGTCCATTCCCTCGTGGCCGGCAGCCCGATGGTCCATCCGCTGGAACGCGAGGAAATCGCGGATGGCGCCGAGCGCTTCCGCGTCATGCGTCGTGATGCGCACCTCGCCGCCACCGGGGCGATCCGATTCGGTGTAACTGATCCGGTCCCGCAGCCGGGCCATCGTCTCGGTGCCGGGGACGGTCATGGCATGTACTGTCGCGGGACTCGAAAAGACGCCGCGGCTGAAGCTGTCCGCGATCGCGCGCAGATGCGCGCGAATCGTCGCGGTGCCAGCGGCATCACTCGTATCCTGCCGTACCAGCAGGATGCGCCCGCCATCGGCAAGGTCCTCGAAGACATGCATGGAGGTGTACTGATCGACGCCCATCACCTCCGCGCCGCGGGACTGCACCCCGGCAAAGCGCGCATCGGGAGTGGTCGGAGCGGGGGCCTGGTGGTGACAGGCGAGGCCGAGCAGAGCGAGGACGCAGACTGCGCTTCGGTTCATGGGTTGCGCTCCCGATCGTGGAGTGCCGCGTGGATCGTGCTCTACACTTGGAGACGCGCGCCGACCGCCGATCGTCGCTCGAGTCAGCCCGTGGGCGCTGGCCGGCGTCCGAAGAGCAGGCGGCCGGTCGCCCGGAAGACGGTCAGGAGCAGCACCCCCACGAGCACGAGGCAGAGGAGTGGCAGCAGGATGGCGAGCACGGCCGTCGCACCGGCCCCGGCAAGCTCCAGTGTCGAGACGAGGGGGTTGGCGAGACCACCCGTGAGCGCTCCCGACTTGAGGCGAAGCAGGACGGAGGCGCCCTGGATCAGTCCCGCCGCACCGCCGCCGCCGATGATCACGGTGCTCCACTTGAGGAGCGGAGGGAGATCGGTGACGACCGACGCGGCAGCGAGCATCCCTGCCAGCACCGCGGCGGGCGTGGCGACCAGGTCCAGGGCGTGGTCCAGCCACGGTACGTAGTACGCACCGACCTCGAGGGTCGTCGCGGTGCCGAGCGCAATGAGCGCGGGCAGGGTCGCCAGCCACTCGAAGCCGCCCGCCAGCGGGAGGTGCCCATAGTGGGCGGCGAGACTGGCGATGAGGAGGGGAACAAACACCCGAAAGCCGCACGCGGCGGCCAGCCCGAGGCCGATCGCCGCGCTGACAAGCCCCGGCCACAGGCCGAGGCCGGTCAGCGGATCATCCACCGCCCTGGCTCCGGAGACGGCCGATCCGCTCGTTGATCTGCTGCAGCAGGATCTGCATCTCCGAGTGTTCGGGGTGAATCGTCTTGCCCGCATCGCTGTCGAGGTCGCCCTGGACCGCCTTCAGGATGTCGATGCACCGACGCAGCCGGAATCGCGCGATGAACCCGGGATAGTTGTGCGAGCGTGACGCCGACAGCACCGCCCACACGCTGGTGCGGACGTTGTCGACGGCAGTCTTCAGATCCTCGAGGCCCTCCGGTGCCGCGGCGCTCTTCGCAAGCTGGGCGTCGACGAGGGTGAGCTGATTGCGCAGCTGGGCGATCTGACTGGAAAGGGCCTGCTCGGACATGGGCTCAGGGTCGGTTGGGGGTCGGTGTCAGGCGCTTCTTCGCGGCCTCACCGATGTCTCCCATCGCACCCTTCGCTTCCGTGCCGGCGGCATCGGCCCGCACCCGCAACTCCGCGATGCGATCGTCCAGCTTGGCGAATTCCTCCCGGCCTTCCGCCTTGGCGAGGTGGATCCTCAGCTTGAGCTCATCGCGCTCGCGCTCGAGATCGGCCAGCACCTTCTGCCAGGTTGCGCGCAGGTCCGTCATGGTTCCTCCCGGGTTGGGGCGGCGTCCGCCGTTCTGTGCTGTAAGCTATACCGTCCTGCGCCAAGGTCGAGGTGCATGATCACCCCTTCATGACCGTGTGCGGCGATTGGTTGCAGGACCTCCCAGCCGCGGGCTTCGTAGTACCGCCGCGCGCTGGTGGTGAACAGGTAGAGGTGCTTGACCCCCAGGGCCCTCGCCTCCTCCACGATGCGCAGCACCAGCGCTCCGCCGATGCCCCGGTTTCGATGGCCGGGGACGACGTAGACGCTCGCCAGCCACGGGCCGAGCGGGGGCATGTCGGGCATATCCTCTTCCAGCAGGCTCGCCGATCCGACCGGCACCCCCGCCTCGCGTGCCACAACCGTGGTGGAGAGGGCCCGGCGCCGGGTGTGGCCCCGCAGTTCCGCCTCCGCGAGTTCCAGCGGCCAGTCGGGGATCATCGATCCCCATTCGGCATGGTGCCACCGCGCGAGCAGCGGTACCAGCCCGGGATGGTCGGCAAGATAGGCGAGTTCGAGCATGGGGGAACGACGGGCGCGCGTCAGGCGCCGTGCGGTCCGGGGGAGGGGTAGGCGAGCACGGCCCGCACCGAGCGGCTCGCCTCGAAGCGCCCGGCGTAGCGATCCGCATGCAGCTTCTGCAGCGCCGCCGCATGGCGGGTCCGGTAGCGATCGAGGGCCTCGAGAGAGGGCGCGAGATAGTCCAGCACAAATGTGAGCCGGCCATCCGCCGGCCCCTGGGCGATCTCGCGGGTAATGGTGCAGCCGAGGAATCCACCGGCACGCAGCACCTCCGGTACATGCACCGCCCGCATCCACGAGAGCCACTCCTCCGCGCAGGACGCGTCGATCTGCACGGTCACCGAATAGAGGACCTCGGCGACACCGCCCTCGGCGGTCACGCGCTGGAGGTGCTTCAGGATCTCCAGGGCGCGATCGGCCTCCCGTTCCGGCACGAAGAGATGATCGTGATAGGCGGCGGAGACGGCGTTCGACGGGATGCCCGCCGCCGCCAGCGCCGCGCTCACCCGGGCCAGGAAGCCAACGGCTCCGAGGTCGGAGTGAATCGTCAGGATGATACGGCGGGCGAGAAAGTCCGCCGGATAGCCCAGACGCGCCGCGACGGCCGCGTCGATGATGAGGGTAACGCCCTCGGTCTCACGGAAGATGCCGAGCGGGGTCGTTCCCGGGGGTAGGATGGCGTCGGGGCGGCGGCAGAAGGCGTAGCGGGTGGGATCAAGGACCGGCTCCATCGTGGCAAGGAGCCGGTCCAGGTCGCGCTCCCCCGCGAGGGGGTGGTCGGGTGTGGTCAACGCGAACCGCGGCTGGCGAGCATCCGGCCCACGAGGCCGCCGATCGCCCCCGCGCCCGCGGAGGCACCGGTGCCGATCGCGACGATCGAGACGGGCACATCACCCAGCAGGAACGAGATGATCGTCCCGATGAGCGCGCCCGCGCCGCCGGCGAGCACGCCCGCGCCAGCCGAGCGTCCGGCGCTCTGATGTGTGGCCCACATGCCGGCGAGCAGGCCGGCGACGCCACCGAGACCGGTGCCGACCATCGGGAAGAGTCCGGCGATGGCGGGACTGAAGTGCCCGGAGACGACCATGAGGACCTGCAGCACCGTGCCGATCATGGCGGCCCGGATCAGCGGATTGCCTGCGTCAGACGTCATCGCTATCGCCTCGTGCGTGTCGGGTGAATCGGTGAGGGGACCGGGATGCAGGACGGCAGATCTGGACGGCAGGATTCAGGAAGCGGGGCAGGCCACCCGCGCGTAATGGAATTCAATGGCCCGCTGGCGGTCGTGGATCGTCCCGCTCACCACCGCGGTGAGCGAGTCGGCACCGTGCCGCGCGTAGCGGATCACCTGCGGATAGTCCCGGGTGAGATTCTCGAACGCGAGTGCGCTATCGGTAACGGTGCTCGAGAGAAACACCGCCATCGATTGCCCGGAGGGAGTCACCTCGAAGGCCAGCCCGTTGGGGCCTTCCCGAATCACCATGATCTCCCAGGTGCGCAGCGTGTCGTTCTCGACGGTGCGGCTCATGCCTACCAGTGCGCCGCCCGCCCGCGAGAGCCAGACCTCGTCGGTAATCTGGCCGGCCTCCACCTGACGCCAGCAGCCGGCCAGCCAGCCAGGGGCCACCTGCTGCGCGCAGAGCGGCCCTGCCGCACCCGTCAGGGCGAAGAGGAGACCCCACCACCGGATCGGCCGGAGCAGCCGCCACGGGGATGCGCGGTCAGCGATTGTCGTAGACGAAGCTGTTGAGCTGGGCAATTGTGACAGCCTGTTCCGCCACCTGCCATGCCATCAGGTCGCCAATGGTGATGACGCCGGCGAGTCCGTTTTCGCCCACGACGGGAAGATGCCGGATGCGCCGGGCGGTCATCTGTGAGGCACACTCCTCCACGCTGATCTCGGGGCGGGTCGTCACCAGGTGCCGGGTCATGACTTCCCCGACCTGCGTCCCGGCCGGGTCGCGCTGCTCGGCCACGACGCGCCGCATCACGTCCCGCTCGGTGAAGATCCCCGCCAGCTCGCCTTCGTCGGTGACGATCACGGCGCCGATTCCGCGCGCGTTCATGAGCTGCGCCGCCTCGAGCACGGTGCTGGTGGGGGCGACGGTGACGGTCTCGGCCCCTTTGCGGGCGAGGATATCGCGCACGACGGGCATTCGGAACCTGCCTGAGAGGGAATGAGCCGATACTACTGGCTGGTACCGTATCCCGCCAGACGTCACCGTCCGACCCTCAGACCCCGCTGCTCATCAGCCAGTCCACCTGCGGGTCCTCGCCGAGCACGAAGGTGGTCTCGCCGACCGTCTCGAACCCGCACTTCCGATAGAAGGAGACCGCGCGGGGGTTCTCCTGCCAGACCGTCAGCCACAGGTAGCTCGCCCCCGCCTGCCGGGCCGCGTCGCGCACCGCCGTCATGAGCGGGAGTGCGAGTCCGCGACCGATCCACGCCTTATCGAGGTAGAACCGGGAGAGAAAACGTCCTCCGGGCTCCGGGAGCACGGGGGGCGGCGTGCGGCAGGTCAGCTGGGCGAAGCCCGCGGCCACTCCACGCACCTCGAGAATCAGGGTGGTGATGGAGGGATCCGCCAGCTCCGCCGCCTGGAGCGCGGGCGAGTAGTGCTCGGCGAGGTAGCGCGCCAGATTCTCCGGCGTGTTCTGCGCGGCATAGGTGTCGCGGAAGGTCCGCGCGGCGAGCTCAGCGAGCATCGCCGCGTCCGCCGGAGTGCCACGCCTCACGAGTGCGCCGGCGAGGGTGGTCATGATCTGCGTTCACCTTCTACGACCGTTGTGCCCCAGCCGTCGTAGGCGCCCCCGGCCTGTTCGGCCAGGGCGGTGAAGCGCTCACGCCACCGTCTCAGCTCAGCGAGGTCCGGCCGCATCCGGCGCGTCGCCAGGCAGAGCCAGCACTGTTCCGTCTCCGTCGGGCGGACTTCTGTGGTGAACCCCTCTCCCCGCAGCTCCGCGGCGAGCGTCGTGGCCTGGGCGTTGGTTTCCACGTACAGGAAGAACTCGACCTCGTGCGGCTCCGCGAGGTCGGAGCCGGCGCGCACCAGCTCCTCGAGCGTTTCCGCATCCGGGTCGCCGGCGGCCTGCATCCGCTGATTCCCCCGCACCAGCAGGTAGATCCCCACGAGACCAAGCACGACCAGCAGGGAGAGTGGCATGGATCAGGCCGGCTCCGGCAGGAGCCGGGTCGCGATGTGACTGAAGGCCGCCTCGACCCCGGCACCCGTGGCCGCGCTGGTCTGGAAGACGGCCCAGCCGGCCGAGGCGAGCTGCGCCGTCTCCAACGGATCGAGCGCCCAGGCATCCGTCCGGTCATGCTTGTTGAGCAACAGGGCGAACGGCAGGTCCGGCATCCGGTCCGCCACGGTTTCCTGGAGCTGCCGTGCGATGGCGAGGGTGGCACTCCGGGTCCCGTCAGCGACCAGCAGGTAGCCGGACGCGCCGCGCAGATAGCGGAGCCGGGTGCTTCGGAGTTCGGTTTCGCCTTCGATGTCCCAGAGGGCCATGCGCACCTCGTCCGCGCCGACGAGGACGCACTTGCGGTCGATCTTGACGCCGATCGTCGTGAGGTAGCGCTCGGAGAAGACGCCTTCCACGAACCGACGGACCAGACTGGTCTTGCCGACCCCCGCCGCGCCGATCATGCACAGCTTTCGCTCGTAGACGGTCATGCCCGCGTCCTGGGCCGCCACTGCACCCGTGCGAGCGGGACGCGCCCCTGGTCGTCCACCGGGACGCCGTCGGCGATCAGCCGGAACCGCTGTTCCAGGCCGCCGGCCTCCGGCGGCAGGCTGATGCGCCCGGTCGCGTTGATGACCCGCTGCCAGGGCAGGGCCGTGCTGCCTGACAACGCATGCAGGGCATACCCGACCTGGCGGGCGGCACCCGGCAGGCCGGCAAGGGCGGCCACCTGGCCATACGTCGCAACCCGCCCGCGGGGGATGCGCCGCACGATCGCGTAGATCCGCCGGTAACTAGCGGAGACCGGGCGCTGCATCGGTGCCGGCCCGCTCCGCGATCCGCCGGAGGTGGTGTGCCGTGTGGTAGATGGTGAAGGACAGCATCTCGCGGACCGTCAGCATGCCGAGGATCGGGTGCGGCAGGCGGTGCCGGTCCAGCGCCGCTTCGGGCCAGGGCCGCAGCGCATTCTGGAGATTGACGCTCGCCGTCGCCCACTGCCGCATGATTTCTGCCCGGCGCGCAGGGGGATCGCCGGGCGGGGCCTCCGCCGAGGGGGTGAAGCGACCGGCATCCGCGCCCTTCGCGAGGTGGCCGAGATAGACCTCGCGGATCTCGGCGAACGAACGCGAGGCTCCGGGGGCGTGACCGAAGCGGAGCCCGAGCATCCAGCGTGGCAGTCGCAACGCCAGCACGAGTGGCTCGGCCGATCCCTGCAGATGCCGGACGTGACGTGCCGGCGACCAGGCCTGTCCCTGTGGCGCGAAGAAGACCGCATCGGACAGGGTCGAGAGATACGCCGTCCCCGAAGCCAGCAGCGCGCCCAGCGCATGGTCGACATCGGCACCGGTGGCGGGTGCACCCGTCGCGAAGTCCGGAATCATGGCAGCAAACTTAGAGGCGCGTGGTGCGGTGAGCCAGTCGCGCGGAGCCGCGGGGGGCGATTGCTTCGATGATGCGTGCTTCGGACTGCACCGGCGGGGCTCAGGGCCGCGTGTTGATGTCCCGGGAGAGGTCGAGCTCGTAGACGAGGAAGTGGTCATCGCGGCGATAACCGAGGGACTCGTACAGGCGCTGTGCCGTCGCGTTGTCGCGTGCCGTCTGCAGGAAGAGTCCGCGAGCGCCGGTCTCGACGCCGAGCCGCCTCGCCTGTTCCATCAGCGCGTGCCCGACCCGTCGCCCACGCGAGGCCGGAGCCACGTAGAGGTCGTTCAGCAGCCAGAGTCGGCCCGGCACCGCCGCCGTCGAGGAAAGCAGCGGATAGAGCTGGACGAAACCGAGCGCGGCTCCCTCCTCCTCCGCGACGTAGATCGTCGAGTCGCCGCGGTGAAGCCGGTCCGCGATGAAGTCTCGCGCAAGCGGCAGATTGGCCGGCAGGTGGTAGAACTGGCGGTAGGCATCGAACAATGGCGCCACCAGGTCGAGATCGGATATTGTCGCCTGTCGCACCTGCATCGCATCCCTCCGTCAGGGAGTGGGCGCCTGCTCCAGTTCGTCGATCGCCGCGCGGCCCCAGTGGTCACCCCACACGATCAGCTCGTAGCTCCCCACACCGCCCGCGGTTGCTTCCGACTCGAGAAAGCCGAGCCGAAGGCCGTCCTTCCCGTTTGAGGCCGTCAGCAGGCAGCCGAGGCTCTGCGACGCCAGCGTGAGGGCATGAGGCAAGATCATCGCCGGTGCCGCCCGAAGGGCGCCGAGCGTGCCCCAGCGCACCGAGAAATAGAGCGCGGGCTCCGTGCCGAGCGCCGGGGTCAGCGCGGTCAGCCGTGTGCCCCAGCGCGCGGCCTCAGCGAGGGGCCAGCGCCAGGCGCGGATCGGCGTCGTCGTGGAGGACTGGTCGATGGCGCGTGCGGCGGCCTCGGCGGCGTCCGCGGACACGTCAGGAGAGAGTCGCTGCGAGAGCACGACTCCGGCGCCGAGGACGCCCGTGAGCGCGGGAAGGAATGCCGAGGCCGGCACCCGATCGAGCGGCGCCTGGCTGACGAGCAGCCGTCGGGCCTTCGCATCCATGCCCGGTGCCGTCACGCGGGGGCCGGTGCCTCGGCGAGAAGGGCACGCAGGTCGAGCGGCCGGGTGTACATCGAAAGTTCCCCCGACGGGGAGACGGGCCATTCTGCACGCGGCCGGTCACGGTAGAGCTCGATCCCGTTGCCGTCGGGGTCATGCAGGTAGAGGGCTTCACTCACGCCGTGGTCGCTGGCGCCGTCGAGCGGAATGCCCGCGGCCACCAGCCTGCGGAGCGCGTCGCCCAGCGTCGCCCGGTCGGGGTAGAGAATCGCGACGTGATAGAGCCCGGTGGCCCCACGGGGCGGGGGCGAGCCTCCCTCGCTCTCCCAGGTGTTGAGCCCGATGTGATGATGGTAGTCACCGGCGCTCAAGAAAGCCGCGGACGTGCCAAAGCGCTGCATCACAGTGAAGCCCAGCACGCCGGAGTAGAAAGCGATCGCGCGCTCGAGGTCCGCCACCTTGAGGTGCACGTGACCGATCGAGACCTGCGGATGAATCGTGCTAACAGTCATGCGATCGCTCCGGTAACTCAGGCGAGACTGGCGAGGGCGGCCGCGGCGAGCTGACCATCCTCGACGGAGGTCATCCCGCTGATGCCGATGGCGCCGATGAGGTGACCCTCGACCACGATCGGCACGCCGCCCTCCAAGGCGAGCGCACCGGGCACTGTCAGCAGGGCATGACGACCCCCTGCGATCCCGTCTTCCATCGCCTTCGTGGGTCGCTTCAGCCGGGCGGCGGTTCTCGCCTTGGCGATCGCGATGTCCTGGCTCGCGGGCTGCGTCCCGTCGATGCAATGGAAGAGGATGAGGCCGCCGCTGGGGTCGACCAGCGCGATGGCGACCGTCCAGTTCCGGCGCACGGCTTCCGCCTCGGCGGCGGCCGCGAGTCGCTTCGCGCCCTCCAGCGTGAGCACGCGGGTCTGCCTGTAGAGCGTCATGATGTGGTCGGATGGGGGTGATTGTCTCGTCCGGCCCGGAAGCTAATCGGCCTGGGGAGCAGGGACGACAGTCGATGACCCGGTGTCAGCCCCGGGCGTAGTCCGCAGGGTGGGGCGCCCGGGCGGGTAGACCTCGCAGTGGGCGCCGCGATCGCTGTAGAGCACACAGAAGGCACCCTTGCTCCGCCAGCGCTCTGACCACACGGACATCACCACGCGATCGCTGCCACTGAAGCGCGGGGCCGGCGCCGGGTCGTCCGTCGAGCGGACGTGGGTATGCACGGTCCCGATCCAGGTCGGCGGCCCGCAGGTCGCCAGGGAGAGTTCGGCCGGGGCGTTGAGCGAATCACCCGGCGCGGCGTCCAGCAGGAGCGCCCGCTCCACGAAGACCGTGTCCGCGCCGAGACGGCCGCCGAGACAGCCGACATGTTCCCGGTGGGCCGCGATGCTCTCGGTCCAGAGTCGGGCGAGGCTGTCCTTGGCCTCGGGCGCGATGACCCATTTCGGAAGGGACTGCGCCAGCAGGATCGATGGGGCGACGGAGAGGAGCAGGAGCGCGGAGCGGAGGCCGCGCCCGATGTCAGCCCGCACGCGCTGGGGTGGTCGGCACAAGCACTCCGCCGGCGAGGCCGACGACTGGCGCGATCACCGCCAGGACCAGCCCGATTCCGCCGAATCCGAAGCTGAGCTGATTCAGCGCCGCGGAGCCAGCCGGAGCACCAGTGAGCACGAGTGCGAGGCCGAGCAGAGTGGCCGCCACGGAAAGCCCGGCGAGGATCCGGATCAGTCGCGCGGCCTGGGGACCGGCGAGCGTCAGTACCAGCATGGCGAGAAAGGCCATCCAGGCGCCGAACTGCAGGGTCGGGTAGGCGTAGGTCAGACGGAGATAGCGTGGAGCGGCGCCGGAGGCCGCCTGACAAAGCGGGTCGGAGCCGTGCAGCGGAAACCAGCGGCAGGTGGCGAGCGACGTGCCGTCCGCTGCCAGATGGCTGATGCCGTTCGGGGCCAGGCGGTATCGGGTCGCGTCCGCACCGAGCGCTTCGCCCCACCCGCGGGTGGACGCCTGGTGGGCGCACAGCGCGGCGATCAGGAGCAGGGCGATCGCGGTCAGCCGGGCGATCGAGGGGCTCGTGAGGCGGGAGGCCTCAGAACTCACGCTTCTTCATGTCCTTGAACAGGCGGGTGGTCTCGTTGTCCTGCTCCGGCGGCCGCTGCCGCAGGGTGCTGTCATACTGCGCGTCGCGGTCCTTCCGTGGCGGCGCGACCTTGCCGGCATGCTTCTTCAGCAGCTTGGCCAGTTTCTGCTCTTCGCGCTTGGACATGGGTGCTCCAACCGATAGATGGGGCTCGTGCCGGGTCTCCTCCCGGCCCTGTCACGCCGAAAAATTAGAAGCCTGTCCCGCGACGTGGAAGTCTGGCGTGGTGGGCGGGTCCGGGGCGGGACTCAGGCGAAGGCGTTGGTGTCCAGCCAGCGGCGGAGCCGGGCATCGAGCATCGCTTCATCCTGATCGGGCACCTGACGGATCGCTTCACAGCGCCGCAGGCCGCTCATCAGGTACCACATCGGGGCGCCACCGGTGTTCTCCGGATCGGCATCGCCATCATACGTGACGAAGTGGAATTCGCGGCCGCGGTGGAAGACACGATGCTGATCGATACGAAGCCGGGTCATCGAGACTCGCTCAGGGAAATTCCGCCGGCTGAAGGCCGGGGCTGCGCACCGGGGAGCGCCCGGTGCAATGGCGCGCAATATAGCCGCGTGGCGGCCCGATCGTCGTCTCGGCGGCCGCCACCCTCCTGATCAGTTCGGCTTCCGTCCACCGGGAGCGCTGTTCCCACCGCCCGGACGGCGCGGAGGCTGCCCCCGACCACGCGGCCGGGCACCCCCCTGGTCGCTGCCGGTCCGCGGTCCCGACGGCGGGCCCGCACGGCGGGCCGATCCCTGGGACTCCTGCCCGGCACGGCGCTCCTGCTTGGCCTTGGCCCGGGCGCGCTCCTCCGCCTTGCGGGCGCGAATCGCGGCGATGCGCTCGGCCTGAGGCACCTCGAGCTGCCCTTCCGGCTTGGCGGTGTAATCGAAGTCGGGCACGGTCACCCGCGGCAGCCGCTTGCCGATCGCCCGCTCGATGCTGCGAAGCTCCGGCTCCTCCTGCGGCGAGACGAAGGTGAAGGCATCGCCGGTCGCCTCGGCGCGCGCCGTCCGGCCCACCCGGTGGATGTAGTCCTCCGGAACCGCGGGCACATCGAAGTTCACCACATGCCCGAGCTCCTCGACGTCGATCCCCCGCGCCGCGATGTCGGTCGCGACGAGCACCCGGTACTTGCCGCTCTTGAAGCCCGCGAGAGCCTCGGTCCGCTGCGGCATCGAGCGATTGCCGTGAATCCGTTCGGCCTTGATGCCGTTGCGCACCAGGAACTTCTGCAGCCGGTCGGCGCGGTGCTTGGTGCGGGTGAAGACCAGCGCTTCCTTCATTTCACCGCGATTGAGCAGGGCGAGAAAGAGACCCGACTTGAGTTCCTGTGAGACCGGGTAGACGGCCTGGGTGATGCCGACGGCCGGCGCTGCCTGACGCGCGAGATTGATCGTCGCCGGGTCGCGCAGCATCTCCCGGGCCAGCGCCGCGATCGGCGGCGGCATCGTCGCGCTGAAGAACAGCGTCTGTCGCTTGGCGGGCAGGTGGCGGAGGATCTTCTTGATCTCCGGCAGGAAGCCCATGTCGAGCATCCGGTCCGCCTCGTCGAGCACCAGGAACTCGATGCCGGGGAGCTTCGCGTAGGAGGCGCGGAAGTGGTCCAGCAGGCGTCCGGGCGTCGCGATGATCACGTCCACGCCGACCCGGAAGGCATGCTCCTGGGGACCCATCCCCATCCCCCCGACGACGACCGCACCGGTGATCGGCGTGTGCATCGCGAGGTCGCGCAGCACCTCGTGGATCTGGGAGGCGAGTTCGCGGGTTGGCGTGAGGATGAGGGCGCGGGTCGTGCCGCGCGGGCGGCCGATCAGCTTGTGAATGATCGGAAGCAGGAATGCCGCCGTCTTGCCGCTGCCGGTCATCGCACAGGCGAGGACATCCCGGCCCTCGAGGGCGGGCGGGATCGCATCGGCCTGGATCGGGGTCGGCCGGGCGAATCCCAGTTCCTTCAGGCCGGTGAGGAGATTGGGATGGAGCTTCAGACTGCTGAATGGCACGCGGAATCCTGGCTGGATGAACACGAAGCGCCCCGGACAGAATCCGGGGCGCCGGAACAGCTGCAAGATAGCCGGTTGGAGCGGGCGCCGCCGGTGGCGGCAGTGCGATCGGCCCCGGATCCCCGTGGCAGGCACCGGAGATGGCCGGAGCCTCGGAGTCAGCGCCGCGCGGGGATCGACGGGCCGCGGAGCGAGGCCCCCGGGGCCAGGAAGCGCCCCAGCAGCGCGGTCAGTGCCTCCTCCTGGGTCGGCACATGCTCGACCGCCACGATGTGCACCCGCTCCTGCACGTCCCGGAACACACCAAGAATGCGGCGTTCGTGACTGCGGACCTCGAGGCGGAGCTGACGGCCGATCCCGTCGTAGGCGGTCCGGTAGACGCCGCTGCGCACGTCCTCGGGGGTGAGTTCCCGTTCGGCGGCTCCCACGCTGGCGAAGACCAGCAGGTCGCCATTCGCATCGATGATGATCGGGGTGGTGATCACGGTACCGGTTTCTCCCGTCGGTAAGCCTGACCCAAGCTACGGGCACGGAGCGACTTGGGGGAGGGGCCACGGGGAGGGGGCCGGATTGATCATTGCGCAAACCGGGACAATGTCTTAGCTTGTTCACGCGATCGATGCGCCAGTTGCGCGGACAAGTTCCGAGTAAACGTGAGGGGCCGAGCTTCGCTTCGGCTCCTTTTTTGTTTATCAGGATCGCAGACAGTGGTGGGGAAGTTCCTCACGCTGTGGGAGCAGGCCTATCGTGAGGGCGAAGTTCACGAACACATGCGTAGTCGGTCTGTACGGCATTGCCGGACTCCCCGATTACAACTCTCTAGGAGTACTGCAATGGCTCGTACGACCGGAACCGTGAAGTGGTTCAACGATGCGAAGGGCTTTGGTTTCATCACCCCCGAGAACGGCGAGAAGGACTGCTTTGTCCATCACTCCGCCATCATGGGTGAGGGCTTCAAGTCCCTGGCCGAAGGTGAGCGCGTTGAGTTCGACGTGGTGCAGGGCCCCAAGGGCCCGGCCGCCGAGAAGGTCTCGAAGGTCGGCGCTCGCTAACCACGCGATCGCGGTAACAGTCTGAGGGCGCAGCCGGCTCGACACTCGTCGAGCCGGCTGTTCCATTTCCCGCCTCAGTGCCGCCCCAGAAATGCGAGGACCGGCGCGTTGAACCCGGCGGGATTCTGGTAGGTGAGGCCGTGACTCGTCCCGGGAATCGTCGCCCGTTCGGCGCCGGGCAGTGACGCCGCGATGTAGTCGAGCACCGCGGCGAACAACGGGGTTGGCCGCTCGCTCCGGATCAGCAGCGTCGGAATACGGATCCCGGCCAGGTCCTCCCGGCCGACGGGAATCGGCCCTGGTGACGACAGCATCGGGCCCAGCGTGCTGGCGTTGGCGAGCAGCACGGCGCGCGTGGCCGGCTGGAAGCGGTCGAAGGCCTCGGGATCGCCATTCACGATCCCCATGAAGTGACGGACCGCCCCCGCCTCGTCGCCCGCGGCGGCGGCTGCGCGGACCGGCTCGTAGCTCGTGTGTGAGGCCGCGCGCAGGGCGTCGTGCTCCGGGGTCGAGGGCAGCAGTGCCGCGGCGGCGGGTTCGGAGAGTACGAGCGAGCGAACGCGTGACGGGTCCCGGACTGCAAGCAGCAGGGCGACCGTGGCGCCGTAGGAATGCCCGATGAGATGGACCGGCTCGTCGCACGTGCCGCCGATGAAGTCGGCGAGGTCCGCGGCGTGCTGCAGGTAGGTGTAGGGCGGGCCGCCGGGCGCCCAGCGCGCCGGGTGATGGTAGCGCCGGCTGTACGAGAGGAATCGATAGCGCGCCGCCGTGGCGCGGGCCTGCGGTGTCCAGGAGCGAAGATCGCCCAGGGCACCGTGCACGAAGACGGCTGGGGTTCCCGCGCCGGCGGTCGTGCGCGCGAACGGCACCATGCTCAGGCGATCGGGGTCCGCTGGAGTTCGGCGCTGACGGTGTGGCCGCCGATGGTGAGATACAGATGCCCGTCCGACACCGATAGCTCGAAGGCCGTGCGCCGCTCGAGCCGTTCGACCAGCGCGGTCAGGAGTTCGCCGCCCAGGCCGTAGAGCTCGAGCGCCTCGATCCGGTGAATGCGCTCTCCCGCCAGTTGACGCACGAGGAAGCCGGGGTCGCGGTGGGTATAGATCACCACTCGCGGTACCGCCTTGCTGGCCTTGTGGAGTCGCGCCGCGTCAGGCGCCCCCACTTCCACCCAGAGCTGCAGGGCGCCCGTCAGGTCGCGCACCGAGAGGGCCGGTTCGTTCGGCTCGGCGAGTCCCTTCGAGAAGCTGATCCCCTCCACGTATTCGAGGCAGTAGGCGAGCACCCGGGTGGCGAGGTACTCCTCGCTCTCGGAGGGGTGCCGCGCGACGCGAAGCGCCAGGGTTTCGTACACGTTGCGATCGACGTGGGAGAGCTGAACGTCGAAGTTGTAGATGGTCGCGGTCTGCGCCACGGTTCGCTCGGGGGCTGGAGGTCAGGGCCGCGCTGAAGCCGGTGCGGTCACCTGCACGGCGGCATCGACCGCCACGACGCCGGGAGCGAGCACCCGGGCGTACCAGCCGCGCCGGTCCACCATCGTTTTCACGAACTCGGTGCCGCGCGCCTTCCCGACGTAAGGGAGGCTATGGAGTTCGGTGCAGGGTTCACAGGGCTTGGTGATCTCGAGTCGCACGTCGCCAATCGCAAGCTGTGCTCCGGGCACCAGACTCGCCTCGGCGACACCACCGAGGGTCAGGTTCTCCCCGATGTCCCCGGCCGCGACCGGCCACCCTTCACGATTCAGCTGCTCCAGCACCTCCTGGGTCAGGACGAGGATGGCCTGGTCGGGGTCGCCACCGAGCTGCTTCGCGCGATAGCGGTTGTAATCGCCCTCGGCGCCGTCGACCGTGATCGTGAGATTCGGGACCGCCCGCTTCGGGAGGCCGTATTCACCAGGGGTCTGCGGTTTGACGCTGAGACGGAGCACTCGGCCGGTCATGCTGGGGCGATCCTCAGTGATGATGCTGGCTGCCGAACCGCAGGCTGTGGGTCGCGAGGAAGATCTCGCGGAGGAAGCTGATGTAGCCCCCGATGAGGGCGAGCATGCTGGCGATGAAAAGCCCCGCGAGCAGCGCGACCAGTCCGAGACCGAGCAGGGCGCCGACAAACAGCGTGGCGATCAGCAGGCAGACGCAGAGCGCGCAGGCGACACAGAGCGTGATGGCCTGGTTGATCAGCTGCGCCCGTCGCGCCAGGGTCCGCAGCTCGTCCATCGCATGCTCGTGTGAGGCACTGCTGGCCCCCGGCGGCAGCTGCTCGAGCAGGCGCGCGCGGTCGATGATGCGCCCTAGCCGCGTCGCGAGCACCCCGAGGGTGACGCCGACACCGGACAGCAGGAAGACCGGGGCGACCGAGAGCTGGATGACGTGCGGGATGTCGCTCGCGACGGCGGCGGCCTGCATCAGCGGCGGCCACGCACCGCGCCAAGCCCGCGGTTCGTGAGGCAGTCGACCCGCAGGAGTTCGCTGCCCGCCAGACCATACCGTCCGGACGGTTCGACCTGATAGTCGCCAAGGATCCCGGCGCTCCCGTTGTCGGAGGATGTGCGCAGGGTCAGCCGGGTGTCATCCACCGGACTCTTCAGATGAACGAGGCAGGCTCGGCCGCCGGCCGACGGCACCGGCCCCTCCGCCACAAAGGCTTCGGGCAGGCCGGTGACCGGGCGGGGAGCCACGTTCATCGAGGCACCGGCCCCGCAGCCGACCGCAACGCACGCCAGGACCGGGATGAAACGCGAGCTCGGAGAGGGCAGGGTGACGCGCATGGGTGATCGTGCTGTTCAGAGGTAGAAGTCCCGGGCCCACGCCCGGGTGACGATGCTGCCGAGGCCAACTCCGGCCATGGCGCAGAGGAAGGCGGACATGAAACCGCTCCAGTACATCCCGAGACCGTAGCCGACGAGGGCACAGGCGATCGGGCACATGAAGCCGACCATCTCGCGCAGCGTCGGGAGGATCGGATCGTGTTCGGGGCCAGTCTGTGGGCCACGGCGCAGCCGCTTCACCGCGTCATCCCCTCGATCGCGTCCTTGGCCTCTTTGAGGCCGGCACCGGACAGCGCCCGGTAGCGCTTGATCGCTTCGATGAGTTCGCCGCTGGCCACCAGTCGCCGGATTTCCGCATCCGTCGCCGGATCGAGGCCAGATATCCGGGCGGGTGCCGCGGGCATCGGGAGCACTCGGCCGGCCTCCATCGCATCCACCGCCTCCTTGGCCTCCTTCAGACCGAGGCCAGTCAGCTCGCGATACTGCTTGATGGCGCTGATCTTGTCGCCCGCCGCCAGCAATCGTCGCACGCCTGCCTCACTCGGCGCCTCGTTCACACCGGGGGAAGGGGCCCGGACCCCGGCCGGACCGCGGCGCCCGAGCTGGGAGATCCACCAGGCCAGCACAATGGCAGCGACCACCCCGACGACGATGAGCACCGTCATGCGGTGAACCTCCCCAGACGGCCCGACAGCGGCCAGCGCACGTGGCGGGGAAGATCTCCCCACTCCGGCGCGAGCGTCGCGATCAGCGGTGGCACCGGGTCCGTCCCGTTGGCACGCTGGAATCGCTCGACCGCCGACCAGCTGCCGAGATAGGCACCGAATTCCTCGAGACTCCACTCGCGTTCCATGACGTGCGGAGGAAAGGGCAGTTCCTCGAAGGGGAAGCTGAGGGAACGGTACCCTGCCTCCACATGCGCCCGGCCGGCGGGCCAGTAGGGCCCGACCGTCTCACGATAGAATCTCGAGACGGTCCGATCAATGCCCGGGGCCACTTCGCAGAGACCGTAACACCAGATCGCGAGCACCCCACCTGGCCGGAGCACCCGCCGGACCTCGGCGTGGAAGCGGGCTTGATCGAACCAGTGTGCGGCCTGCGCGGCCGTCACCATATCCACGCTGCACGCTGGGAGGCCGCTGGCGGCTTCGGACGCGACCCGGTACGTCACTCGCGGGTGCTGCTCCGCACGCGCGAGCTGCGCCGTGCTCGGATCGGTCGCGATCACCGACTCGAAGCGGGTCGCGAGTCCCACGGCCGCCTGACCACTCCCCGTCCCGCAGTCCCAGACCGAGCGGGTATCGGGCGCGAGTGCGGCGAGCTCGGCAAAGAGGGCTGCGGGGTAGGTCGGACGGGCCTTCGCATACAGCTCGGCCCGCGCCGAGAAGTGATCCTGGAATCCCAAGGGCTCAGGACTCCATGCTGCGGGCGAGACTGCGGGCAGCAGTCCCGCGGATCGCGCGATGGGTCGGGGGAGCCCAGCCCAGGAGTAGGCCCTTGAGGCCCAGGGCCTGGCGAGACCAGCGGTACAGGTCGAATCGGTCCTGGTGGGTGCTGATCAGTCCGGATTCAAACGTGAATGAGGCGTCGATGACATTGTGGACCGGGCGGCCGGTGGCGCTGTAATGGTACCAGGCCTCCCAGTGGGCGCTGCCGCGGTCGGCATCGGCCACGATGCGGCTGGCTTCGATTCGCAGGTCGGTGGCCCGGGTACAGAGCATCCGCCACATGGCGGTGACCTGCGGGCCGCGGAGGTCGGTGAAGACAGGATCGGAGAACTGCGCGTCGGGCGCGTAGCAGGCCGCCATGGCGGCGTGATCGCGGCGCCCGAACGCCTCATAGAATCGGGTCAGGAGCGCGGCATGGGGATGCATGCCTAGGCGTCGGCGGCGGCGATCAGGTCCCTGGCGCGGGCGATGAGTGCGTCGTAGGCCTTGCCCCAGAGTCCGGAGGTCCGTGACTTCTTGGGAATGTTCTCGATCAGCTCGAGCAGGGGTCGGAGTTTCGGGTCGGCGTAGTCCGCCGCCTCGAGGCCCTCGAGGACGCTGCTCCGCGGAATCATGCCTTCGAGGTAAGCGCGCGCGCGCACCGCGATCTCGTGGCGCCGCTCGCTTCGGGAGTCAGGGGGCATGGTGAAGATCCGGTCTGGTGCGGGATGGCCGTGTCGTGCCAGCCCCAAGATAGCAGGGCCGGGCCTCTCTGCCGAGCATGGTGCCCGGGATTACGGCCTCCGAATGGTACCGAGCTGCCGCAGGGCGTCCGTGAGCGCCGTCACCATCTCCATCGCGCCCAGGACCCGAAGCTGGCTTTCCACGCTTGAATCGGTCGGTTCGACCTCCACGGAACTGATCCGGCAGAGGACCTCGCTCGAGATGCTGAATCGGGTCGAGTCGTGGGCGGTGAAGGCACTGATCGTGATGATCAGCCCGGGATTCTCCGCCCCATGCCACGGTTCGTTCTCCGATCCCGGCGGCCAGGTGAACCTCGGCGCCGTGATGCGTGCCGAAACGGGACTCGCCGCGGTCCAGCGAAAGCCGTGGGCCGTGAGGAGGCTGTCGCTGAGCTGATAGAGGGTGTGGAGCGGGATGGCGACGGTGGCATCGACCCGGATGCTCTTGTCGTCCGCGGGCCCGTTGGGGCAACCGGGAGCCGTCTGGGCCTTCAGCGGTGCCGACAGGGCCAGGAGGAGCGGCAGCAGGCGAGCGCAGGGCGAGCGGTACATCATCATCGGGATAGAAGGGTGCGGGCGACTCAATTCGACGGGGGTTCAGTTCCGCGCGCCGCGGAACGTCGGGGAAGCTGCCCGAGGTGGTGCCGGGCGTGCAACTCGAGCAGACGCAGCGCGGTGGGCAACGGGAGTCTCCCAAAGTACGGATGGGTGATCTCGCAGCGATCCGCACTCGGGTGTGCCCCGATCGTCACCTCGAGGTCGCTGACCGCACGGTCGAGCGCCGCCAGCGCCTCGCCCTGCTGTTGCGGGGACGAGGACGGTGTGGTCTCACGCGGCGCGATGGCCCCCTCGGGGAATTGCCCGGTTCGCAGGAGGCGGCGCAGGAAGAGGGTCCGGGCGACGAATCGCTTCCACGGCCCGAAGACCTCCGCCATGTGGGCCCGGCCAGCGGCGTCGGCGGTGAAGGCCCCTATCGCAAGTGAGACGTGCTCGGTGATCAGCGCCGGTGACCAGCGTGACGGGCCGATCGGACGGAGCCAGGTCTGAGTATCCAGGCGACCGGCGGCGGCCATGAACTCGCGGATCGCCTTGCGATGGTCCGCGAGCGGGACAGCGTGGGCCGCCGGCTTTCTGCTCATGATGGGATTCTCCTCCGGCTGAATGTCACGAGCCGGCCCAGCTGCCGCCAGTGCAGCGCTGCGTTTGCCAGCCTCCTGGTCATCCGCCGACCGCGGAGCTCCGCCGTTCGAAGAGCAGGGTGTCACGCCAGATGCCGTCGAGCCGTGCGATGCGCTCCCGCCGTCCGACAAACCGGAAACCACACGCCTCGTGCAATCGCACGCTCGCGGTGTTCTCCGCGAAGATGCCCGCCTGCAGAGTCCAGATCCCCGCGGCCTCCGCACTCTCGATGAGGGCCCTGAGCAGCAGGCGACCGATGCCCTGGCCTCGCGCATGCGCCGTGACGTAGATGCTGATCTCGGCCACACCGGCATAGCAGCTCCGGCGCGAGACCGGACTCAGCGCGGCCCAGCCCGCCAGTTCCGCGCCTGTGGCCGCGACCCACCGGCTGTGTTCGAGGTGCCCGCCATCCCACGCCGCCCACGAGGGGACTTCCTGTTCGAAGGTCGCGGTATGGGTGGCAATACCCTCGCCGTAAATCCGCGCGACCTCCGGCCAGTCCTCGGGCACCATCGCCCGAACCTCCGTTGGGTCCGGTGCCCCCGTCCGGGTCATGGCTGACGCGGCGCGTACAGGATCACGAGGGCACCCAGCAGGCCGAGCGAGGCACCGAGCAGGTCCCACCGGTCGGGGCGGCCGCGATCGAGCAGGACGAACCAGGCGAGGGCCCCAACCAGGTACACGCCGGCATAGGCCGCGAATGCCCGCCCGGCGAAGGCGGCCGGGGCCCGGGTCAGCGACCAGGCGAAGGCGAAGAGAAGCACCAGGCCGACCGCCACCCACCAGACGGGCTGCTCCTCCCGGGCCCAGCGCCAGATCGCGAAGCAGCCGAGGAGTTCACAGAGAGCAGCCAGTATGAGCCAGGGCAATCGGGCCTCCATGAGGTCGCCAGCGGGCGGCTGAATGTTCCACGGCCGTGTCTTGGAGGCTAGTCCGCCCTCCCGCTCTGGCCGAGCGGCGACCGGGTTGACGACCGACGGTGCGTCTTGAAACATCGGGGTGCTCGGAGCGTAATGGCCCGGTCCCCGCCCCCGATCCCTCTGCAGGAGGCCGAGATGCGTCCCCACACCCGAGCCCGACTGGCGACGGCTCACCGATGGCTTGCCCTCCTCATGGCGCCGGTGTTCCTCGCGATCCTGCTTTCCGGAGCAGTGCTCGCGTTCAGGCCTATCCTCGGCCAGAGCAGCGAGCAGGACAGCGGCGGTCGACTCGATGCCGCACACCTCGTGACGCTGCTCAAGCGGGTGGACCCGAAGGGAACGGCGCCCTACCTCTTCCTCACGCCGGATGAAGCCACTGTCGGCGTGATCCAGCCGGAGACCGGTGAACCGAAGTATTTCAGCGCCTTGACCGGCCTCGCGGCGCCAGTGCCGGTTCAGCCCCCGGCGGACATCTTCGACATTGCCCTCCGCATCCACAAGGATCTCTGGTTCGGGCTGGGGGGTCTGGTCGGGTTCGGGACCTTTGCGATGCTGGTGCTGGTTCTCCTCGGCCCGCTCCTCGCCCGTCCCGCACGGCGCCCCACCACCCTGCTCGGTCGTCACATCTGGATGGGATGGATTCTCTGGCCGCTGCTCGCGCTGCTTCCCGTCTCCGTCGTGCTGATGAAGCTGCATCCCCCGGTAGTGACCACACACCGCGGTGCGCCGATGTCGCTGGTGCAGGCCGTGGAGATGACGGCTCGTACGGTGGATCTCTCACGGTTGCGCGCGGTGCAGGGGCTGCCCGGCGGCAGTGCGATGCTCTTCACCGCCGGCGTCACGGGCGGGCTGTCCCGCTTCGTGGTGCATGCGGACGGAGTGCACGCCTTCGAAAGTCCAGTCTCGACGCTAGGTCGGGCGCTGCACGCCGGGACCTGGGCGGGGCCGTGGTCCGGCGTGGTCAACCTGATCTCGACCCTGCTGCTCCTGCTGATGATGGGGCTGGGACTGGCCTCGTGGGGCCGAAGCCTGAGTGGGAATCGGGCGGAGGAACGACCGGCGCGGGGCCAGTCGGCAGGGCGAGAACCGGAACCTGCGCACCGCTAGTCGGCGCGCAGGCTTGTGTCAGGCGACGGCCGGCGCTCCGCGGCGCATGAGCATCACCACGCCGATCAGCGCGAACAGCCCGCCGAACAAGACGATGCGGGAGCGCTCCTTCCGCTGGGCGCCGAGGACGACCGTGGAATCAAGGAGCGGGCTGCCGTTCCGCATGATCCTCAGCGCCGTGGCCGTATCCCCTTCCGACCGATAGCCTAGGAGGGCCTGAAGGGTGTCGGCGGCATGCAGGGAATCGGCGAGCCCTGCAGCCCCGAGCGGGAGCTTGAAGGTCCGCGCCGACGGGGCCCTGGGCAGGTAGACCGCGACCGCCCTGGTCGGATGCGATCGCCCGAAGAGGTCGGTGGCACTCGACGGAATCACCTCGACCGAGTCGATCACGCCGCTCATCACCGCGCTCGGCGACATCGGCGCGCGCGCGATCATGCCGTAGCCGAGGAGCAGCAGCCCAACCACCAGGTGGCCGATGGCCAGCGCGGGGGACCGGCGGGGCAGGACAGGGTCGGGACTGACCACGGTCTTCGGGGGCGCGCTTGGCGCACGGGAGGGGCGTGGTCCCGGCGTTCCCCCCGTCACTGACGCGCCGCCGAGTCCGTGGCTTCAGCGGACTTCGGGGCGGAGCCAGCGCGCTTCACGGCGAACTTGATCTTGGCGACCACGTTGATCGACGTGCCCTGCTTGACCTTGAAGACGATTCCCTCGGCGGTCGTCGCCGACTCCGCGGTGATCTGCACGAACTCCTGCTTGCGCGACCCAGCCAGCCCGCCGAAGAGCAGTTTCTTCCCGACGCTCGCATCACGCACCTGCACGTCCTGCGTCACCTCGGTGATCGACGCGACCGGAACCGCGAAGATCAGGTTGCCATCCTTGTTCACGAAGCGGAGTTCGTCGGTGCCGAGGATGAGCGTCCCCTTCGCCTTGTCCGCGAATCCGTCCTTGCCCGCAACGTACTCGACGTCCGGAAACATCTCCTGGGCCTGCAGGGCGGCGACCGGTGCGAGGCAGAGCATGGTGAGCATGGACAACAGCAGCTTGTGCCGCATGGACACTCCTTTCAGCAGACGAGCGGTTGGTGATTGCCGGATCGGGCTAACCTAGCATGGCCGAGCCGGGATGTCGAAGGGGTCAGAGGCTCGCGAGCAGGGCCCGGCCCATGGGCCAGTCGCCCAGGCCACTCGCGGAGTTGATGTGGCCGAGGGCGCCGGCGTTCACGAAGCGGCTGCCCCACGCCCGGGCGAACTGTTCCGCGCGGTCGAGCGCGACGTATTCGTCGTTGCTGCTGGCCACGACGATCGAAGGGAAGGGGAGTCGCCAGAGCGGCATCGGCTGCCATCCCGTCGGACCGACCGGGTAGCTCGGGGCTTCGGTATCACTCGGGCCCACGAGGAGTGCGCCGCGGATCGGCCTCTGGTGCTCGGCGGCCCAGAAGGCGACGAGGGCACACGCCGTACTGTGTGCCACGAGCAGGATCTCGCCCTCGATCGCGGCGATGGCGCTGTCGAGCGTGGCGACCCAGTCGCGCCGCTCAGGAGTTTCCCAGTCGTCGTGGCGGACGCGCCTGCAGGAGGCGTCGCTTCGTTGCCAGTGGGACTGCCAGTGCTCGGGCCCCGAGTCATAGAGGCCGGGCAAGATCAATGTGGTGCGCGCCATCCGTTGCACTCCAGGAAAGTCGGGGACCATCTCTGGTTCAGTGCGCCGCCGGAACGAGGCCACCGGGGCAATGCACCTGGCGGCCACCGACAGTCCAGGCCACGGTGAGTGAATCCGCCCAACCACTCAACCGACCCTGCCACGTGGTCCCCGCACGGGTGAGGCCGAGGTGCCAGCCCTGGGCGGGCGCAATCGCATTCAGCACGATCGAGTCGCTGCGTTCCGTCCAGGACCACGAACCGGCGCGCCGGGAGAGATCGTCGCGCGGCAGCAGCACCGCTCTCCCGGGCACCGCCGCATCGGGCAGCGAGGCGGAATCAAGTGCAAAGAACCCGGGAAAGAGGAATTCAGTGGTGTCCCCGTCAGTCTGCCTCACCTCGAGGATCACGTAGCATCCCAGCGGGCCGGGATCGGGTGTCGGCCCGAGCAGTCCCTTGGAGGGGGCGCAGGCGGCGAGGAGCAGCGCGCCACCGCTGCAGAACGACCAAACGCCGGGGAGGATCTTGACCGCCGTGACGTGAGGCAGTTGCGGCACGCCTACTGCGCCGTCGCGATCGAATCTTGCGCCGCGACCCTGGCACGGGCGCTGTCGGAGGCCTCGAGCGCCTTCTGAACGACCGGCGCCCCCGGCACTTGCGACTGGCCGATGACGCTGTCGGTCTCACGCTCAGTACGGCCGGTGCTCGCCTTGGTGCCCGACGAACAGGCCAGCAGGGCCAATGACAGCAGCGCGCACGGAATCCGTCTCATGGTTCCCCTCCTGATAGATGACGTCATGACCGACGGTCGGCGACGTCAGGGTCTTCCAGCGTGATCACGCTGCGGCCAGGGAGGGCTCGTTCCAGTGCCTTGAGGCTCGGTGCGTCGCGAAACACCAGGCCCACGCCGGAGCGACCGGCGTCCGGCGAGGACAGCTTCTGAATCGCAATGACCTGAAGCCGGCGTGGCGCACCGTCACCGAGGTCGAGTGGTGGGGTGCGCTGACCGGCTCGCGGTGTCCCTTCCACCACGAACCCGATCAACACCGCTCCGCGGCCCGCGACGGTGATGCCGTTTCGCACCTCGATGCGGGCACTCACGACGGTGCCTGCATCGCCGGGCCGCCGAATGCTCGGCGGAGGCTGTCACAGTCTGCGCCCGCCCCGAAGTTGTGTGGAATGAGTTGCCTGCAGGTCGAGAGGGTCCCCACGCATCACGATACCGAAGAATGGGCCGTCTCTCGTCTCGAGTCCAGCGGCGGCATTCCGGTCCGAGCCTCCGCTGGCCCTCGGCGCCACGACGCTAGACCTCGAGTCGCCGCTCGTAGGGCACCTGCTCGCCGTGCTCGAGGTACCGCTTGAGGAGGCGCAGATACATCGCCCAGCAGTAGGAGGAAATCCGAAAGTGCTCGCTCGCCTCGGGCCAGCCCGAGTGTGCGAATCGCACGGCGGTGCCGCCCTGATCGGCCTCGAGCTCAAAGCGGATTCGCGTCCCCAGCCAATCGGGCATGGCGACCGTCATCTGCAGTTCGAAGGCGGAGCCCGGCCGGCATTCGGTGACGGTGGCACGCCAATCGTACTCGGGCCCGAACCAGAGCTGGTACACCGCGCCGGGCCGGGGTGAGCCTTCCGCGCGGGCGGTCCACCACCGGTCCAGACCGCCGGGGGAACTCACGGCCTCGAACACCCGCGCGACCGGCGCCGAGACGGGAAACTGGTGCAGAATGTCGGACATGTCACCCTCCGGGGAACCGCTCCATTCTAGGGCCCGGATGGGCGAGAGCAAGCGCGGTGATTCGTGGGGGCGCCGGTCAGTCCTCCGCGAGCAGCTGCTGGATCACCCGGGCCAGCCGGTGCGCCGAGTCAGGCGCGAGCCGGAAGAAGAGTTCCGGCTCGATCAGCTCGAGTTCCATGAGCAGGGGACCGCGCGGGGTCTCCACGACATCCACTCTGGCGTAGGGGCAGGGGGGCGGGATCGTCGCCACGAGCGAGTGCCCAAGCGCGAGGCTTTCGGGCGAGGGGGTCGTGACGCCGATTCCACCCCCGTGCTTGGCCTGGACGCGGAAATCACCTGGCCGAGGCTGCTTCCGAATGGCGTGGCTGAACTCCCCTCCGAAGAAGATCAGGGACAGTTCACCCTCGACCTGGATCTCCGGGAGGAATTCCTGCACCAGGCCACCGGTCTCCTGGGCGGGGAGGAGCGCCCCGTCGGTCAGGCACTCGAGATTCTCAATGAGGATGGTCCCGAAGGATCCCGCACTGACCCGCGGCTTGAGCACGGCCCGTTCCCACCGTTCTTCCTCGAGGATTCGTGCGACGCTGGCACGGTCCGGCCGATCCAGCCATCGCGTTCGCGGAAGGGGATATCCCAGGTATTCCAGATTGCGGAGGTACCACTTGTCCATGCTGCCGAGTGCCGTGGCGGCGGGATTGAGCAGCCGGGCGCGGGCCTCCCCCATGTCGCGGAGCCATCCGTGGAACTCACGTCGGTGGCGGTAGTAGTCCCAGGTCGAGCGCAGCAGCGTCGTGGCAGCGCCTGGCGCGGGCACGATCTCCTGCCACGGGCGAGCATGCACCCGCACGCCGACCTCGCCGAGCGCCCGCGCGAGGATGGCGTCGTCGTCGGTCATCTCGGGCCGAGTGAGGCAGGTGGCGAAGCAGAGTTCCACGTTGGCGCGCGATCAGGGTGCGATGTGTACAGCCGCGTCCGGACCGACCACCGTGGCCCATGGGCGCACCCGCCAGCGGGCCACCAGGCCGTTGAGGACGTAGGGATCCGACATCGCGAAACGTTCCGCGGCGGAGGGATCCTCTCCCTTGAAGAGCAGGATGGCGCCGTCCACCGGATCCCCGACCGCTCCCCCCAGGAGCAGTTCGCCGCGCGCGACCGCCTGCTGCCCGAGTTCGAGATGGGCCGCGCGAAAGGCGCCTCGACGGTTCACGTAGTCATCCACGACGTCGTACATCAGGAGGTAGTGCATCCGAGCGGCTCCGGGTTCGGCATGGCAGACGGTGAGGGACCTCGGGTCAGAATTCCGGCAGCTCCGCGACGCGCCAGAGACCGAGGGACTTGTCGGCAAACTGCCCGTCTCCCTCGGTACAGCCCTCGTTGAGCAGCTCGATCGGCGCCGGAAAGCCGAAGGGAGCGCGTTCGAGATTCAGGGGTCGCCAGTCACCGGTGGTGATCTCCTGGTTGACCGATTCCGCCGGGAAGGTCGTCGTGAGCAGGAGGCGGATGGAGGCGGAACGCAGATTCCGGAGTGCGGCGCCGATGTCCGCGAACGAGAGGTGTACCAGGGCGTCGCGGCAGAGGAGCAGGTCCGTACTGGGAAGCGACGAGCTGGTCAGGTCGAGCTGCAGGAACCGCCGCCCGGTATCGGCGAAGCGGGCGCGGTTGCGTTCCACAATCTCCGGCAGGAGGTCGCCGCCGGTGTAGCTGACACCGGGCAACGACACCTGCGAGATCCAGTGGCAATCGCCGCAGGGGGCATCGAGGAGCGCCCGCACGCCATGGCGGCGGAGGAGCGCCGGCAGCGCGTCGCGCAGACGGGCGGTCTGGTCCAGGCTCGATCCCTGGCCCGAGTGGGATTCGGGTCCGCTCCAGAAGTTGGTGCGCCACGCATGCCGGAACGCCTCCGCGGGATCGATTTGCTCTCCTGCCGCCGCGCGCCGTGAGAAGTATTCGGCATCGAATGGCACGAGCTTCCGCCGATCGCTCATCGGATTCCGGTCTCCGGTGGCATCGCTGCTAGGTCTGCCGGTCCGTGGTGGATGCGGGCCGGTGTTCGCCCAGCGCGAACCAGGCCAGCGTCGCTCCGACGGGCAGCGCGACGCCGATCACATCGCCGCTGCTCAGGAAGATCGAGCCCTTGAGCCTGGCCAGCACCGGGATGTGGGCCCGGAGCGCGAGGAGCACCAGCGGACACCAGGCGCCGGCGGTGACCCCGGCGGCGATGAGGGCCAGCGCCGGCTCGCGGCGCCACCGCTTCACCACCGGGGCGATGCAGGCGAAGGCGACACTCGCGCCGGCGAACATCCAGAGCCCATCGTACAAATGCAGGATCGGATCGATCTCCGAGACCGCGACGAATCCCGCGAGCGCCAGCGTGGCGAAGGCGGCGAGCCCCGCGACGAGGCGGCCGGTTCGCCTGGAGCCCAGTCGCAGATCGCTGCTCACGTCCGACCTTCTCTGAACGCGGAGAACCGCATTGTGGTCCCTCTCATTGGGGAAGGGCGAATGCCATCACCATGTCGCCCTGCGTGAAGCCGAACAATGCGTTGCCCCCGACCGCGACCGCGACGTACTGCCTTCCGCGCACGGTGTAGGTGATCGGCGGGGCGTTCACGCCGGCGGCGCACTGATAGGACCAGAGTTGCTTGCCCGTGCCGCCATCGAACGCCGCGAACACGCCCTTGCCCGCGCCCGAGAAGAGCAGGCCGCCCGCCGTCGCCAGGACGCCGCCGATGAGCGGCTCCTCGGTGCGCACCTGCCAGCGGATGTGGCCCTCGTGCGCGAGGTCGAGGGCGGTGAGCGTCCCCCACTTCTCCTCGGTGTTCTGCGTGCTGGCATACTGCAGCGTCGTGCTGTCGGGGCGCAGCACTTCGTGGGCGATGTAGACCGTCGGCAGATGGAGTGCGCCGACGAAGAAGAGCTGCTGCTCGGGATCGTAGGCCGACGGCGACCAGTTGGCGCCCCCCGCGATGCCGGGCGCGATGACAACGCCCGCACCTGGCTGTGGCGGGGTGAACAGATTGCGCTGGGGGACGAACGGCTCCGACTTGAAGAGCAGGTGACCGTCGCGCCGGTCGTGAATGAAGACCCAGCCGGTCTTGCTGGCATGCGCCACGGCCGGAATTCTCCGTCCCTCACGGGTCACATCGAGCAGCACCGGAGAACTCGCGACATCGTACCCCCACTGGTCGTGCGGCGTCTGCTGATAGTGCCAGACCATCTTGCCGGTTCGGAGGTCGAGGGCGATCAGCGAAGAGGTATAGAGATTGTCGCCGGGGCGGGAGGCATCGGCCATCTGCGGAGAGGGGTTGCCCGTGCCGAAGATGAGCAGTTTCCGCTCGGCATCCACCACCGGGGTGGCGTAGATCGAACCTCCGCCGTAGCGCCAGGCGTCGCGATGCTGGGGCGCCTCGGCCCGTTCGCGCGCAATGTCGCGGTGCATGGGCACGCCGTCGAGCGTGGTGTTCCGGAAGTCTCCTTCCCATCCGGGGGCGGTGACATCGAAGCGCCACAGCACCTTGCCGGTCTTCGCATCGAAGGCCGCCATGAGTCCCGGGCGGCCGTACTGACCGGAGACGCCGACAACCGCGAGCCCCTGATCCGGGTGGAGCCCGTAGCCGACACCCGCGATCCCGACGAAGACCTTGCCATCGTAGACCAGCGGCGCCATGCCGATACCGACACCGGTCGAACCGTTGGCTCCGACCTGCGACAGCGGGTCGTCGGTGCGGAGCTGATTGGTCGCCTCGGTCGTTCCCTGGTATTCGGCGACGGTGACGTCCCAGAGCTTCGCGCCGGTCCCGGCATCGAGCGCGATCAGTCGGCCATCCACCGTCCCGACATAGACCCGGCCCTCGGCCACCGCGACCCCGCGATTCGCCGGTCCGCAGCAGATCTTGGTGGTCCGGGACGCATGCGTGTACCGCCAGAGTTCATGCCCGTCCCGGGCATCGAGCGCCACGACGCTGCTGTAGGGGAGCGAGACATACATCACCGTGTCGACCACGATGGGCGTGGTCTGGAATGTGGCCGTGACTCCGCTGTGGTAGGTCCACGCCGGTGCGAGGCGGGCCACGTTCGCGGTATTGATGCTGGTCAGCGGCGAGAAGCGCTGACCACCGAAGTCATGGCCGTGGGCCGCCCAGCTGTCCCGGGCCTGCGCGGGGGCCGAAACGGCCGTCAGCGCGAGTGCCGCTGCCGCTCCCGCGAGCGCCCTTCGGGCGATGCTCGTCAGACGTGATGCCATCTCCGCTGGTTCCTTTCGTGCGGGCTCGCGACCTCCGCGGGTTCGCCGCGTCCGGTCGTCGGGCGGGGTCAGAGCCGCTGCCAGTCCGTCACTGTCCGCGGGTCGGCGACGCCGCCGGTGTGCTGGATCGCCTTCGGCTCGATGAGCAGCAGATGCACCTCTTCCTCCGCGACCGGCCGGTGATCGACCCCCTTGGGGATCACCACGAACTCGCCCGGCTCGAGGGTCACGCTGCCGTCGCGCAGCTCGATCGTCAGGCGGCCATGGAGGATCAGGAAGAGTTCGTCCTCGTCGGCGTGATTGTGCCAGACGAACTCGCCCTGGACCTTGGCCACCTTCACGTGGCTGTCGTTCAGGTCGGCGAGCACCTTGGGGCTCCACTGGTCGCTGAAGAGCGCCAGCTTCTGCCGAAGATTGACCTTCGTCACCATGGGGACCTCACGTCACGGGGCGGTGTGCGAGCGGCGCCATGATCAATGGCCGGAATCCAGCTGGGCGACCAGGGCACGGGCGACCTCCAGCAGCTCGGCGTGCTCGGGATGGCGCGCCGCACCGGGGCGAGCCGCGAGATCCTCCTGGATCAGGCGGAGTCCCTCGATGGCCCGCCGGAGCTTCAGCCGCTCCACCCGAACCGGCGCGGTGAGGCCGGTCCCGGCGGAGAGGACCGCCCACATGCTCGTTCGGAGTCCATCGACCGATCGTTTGAGATGCTCGAGCCCCGCCGGGGCGGCCGGCGCACGGGCGAGGCGGGCATCGACTTCCGCGAGGAGCTGGGCGAGTGCCGTCAGCTGCTGCGCGAGGGGCTGCTCATCGATCACGGCAGGTCCTCCTGACTCGACGGTTCACTCTGGGGCCTGCATGCGGGCGAGGCGCCGCCGCACCTGGAAATCCTCGAACAGCGGGCGCATGGCCAGGAGCGCCAGCAGCAGGGCGAGCGGGATCGTCACGGCGTATCCGAGCCGCTTGAATCCGAGCGCACCACAAACCCCGCCACCAAAGAAGCTGCCGATCAGTAGCAAGTGGACCCGGAGTTTCGCGCGGTTCGCCAGCACGGGGGGGTCGTTGTGCGCACGATTCAGGTACAGCAGCTTGCCCAGCTCGATGCCCATGTCGGTCACGAGGCCGGTGACGTGGGTCGTCCGGATCTCGGCCCGGCTCACCTTGGTGATGACCGCGTTCTGGAGGCCCATCAGAAAACACAGCAGCAGCACCGTCGCCGGCACCAGCAGGGCGGTATGCTGACTGATGGTCGAGCCCAGCAGCCCGAAACCGAGCAGCAGGACCGACTCGAGCAGGAGTGGCAGCGCATACTGGCTGCGCAGATGGCGCCGGCGCGCCCAGTTGATGGCGATGGCCGTGGTGAGGGCGCCGAAGAGGAAGGCGCTGAACGCGGCGAGTCCCGCCCCAGCGAGCGCGAAGTTCCCGAGCGCGACATCGTCCGCCATGGCGGAGACGATGCCTGTCATGTGCGAGGTGTAGCGACCCACCGCGAGAAAGCCGCCGGCGTTCGTGGCTCCGGCCACGAACGCGAGCGTCGCGCCCAGGCGAAGATTGGTCGAGGCCGTCCGGTGCTGGGCGGTGAGGTTGCGAACGATCGGCAGCATGCCAGAAGGATAACGGGGGCCGGCTAGACGCTCTTCGCCATGAGCCTGAGCGTCTCCTCACGACCCGGCGGTGTGATCAAGCCCTCCAGTTCGAAGCCGAGTCTCTCGAGCAGCCGGATGGAGCGCTGGTTGTCGAGATCGGTCACGGCGAGGAAGCGGCGGATCCCGAACGTCGAGCACCCCTGCTCGAGGACGGCAGCGGCGGACTCCCGGGCAAAGCCCAGACTGCAGAACTCGGGGAGGAAGGCGAAGCCGATGTCGGGGTCAGGGAGGTAATCCCGCTGGAGCAACCCGCACATGCCGAGCGGCGTGGCATCCGGCTTCCGTTGCACCAGATAGAGCCCGAAGCCATGGGCTGCGTAGCTCGCCAGCGGGCCGTTCGTCAGGTAGGCGGCCGCATCTTCGAGCGTGCGGACCCCCTTGTCACCGATGAAGCGGAGGAACGCGGGATCGTTCAGCAGCACCAGGATGAAGGGTGCATCGTCGAGACGGAAGCGCCGCAGCATGAGGCGTTCCGTCTCGAGCACGGGGTCCGGCTCCTGCCTGGCCGCTGTCAGTGCGTCGCTCCCGTGGCATACCGGAGGACCGCCGCGTAATGGAAAGCGCTGCCACAGAGCACGAAGAGGTGCCATACGGCATGGCGGTAGCGCCGCCAGTCCTGCACGTAGAAGACGACACCAAGCGTGTAGCAGAGCCCGCCGGCGACCAGCCAGGTCAATCCCGCCGGCGGCAGTGCCGCCGCGAGCGGGCGGATGGCGAAGATGGCCATCCACCCCATGCCGAGGTACATCGCCGTCGAGATCCGCGGGTAGCGGTGCCCGAGGAAGATCTTGGAGAGAATCCCGAGCGCGGCCAGCAGCCAGATGAGTGCAAGCAGGGTCCACCCCCAGCCGCCGCGGAGCACCCCGAGTGCGAAGGGGGTGTACGTCCCGGCGATCAGGAGGTAGATCGCGATATGGTCGAGGAGCCGGAGCGTCTGCTTCGCCGGCGAGACGGGCAGGGCGTGGTAGACCGTGGACGCGCCATACAGGAGCACCAGGGTCACGGCGAAGACGGCGCAGCCGACGATCTGCAGCGTGTCACCGCCACGCATCGCCACCAGGAGGAGCAGCGGGAATCCGATGAGGCTGGCGCCGAGGCCGGAACCGTGGGTCAGGGCGTTCAGCAGTTCCTCCCTGCGCGATTGAGGGCGGTGCGTGGTCATGGAGGCAAGATAATCGGCTGCTTCGCTGGTACGGATGCGGCGATCAGGCCGGATCGAGGTCGTATTTCGCGACGAGCCGGGAGATGGTATTGAGATTCCGGAACGTGGCCGGCGCACCCAGCACCCGCTCCAGCCGCGCGTTGGTGAGGCTGGGGTCGCTCTCCCGCGTCCTGCGGAGCCAGTAGATCTCCCGGCCATTCACGTGGAAGCGGTCGTTGTCACCGGAGAGCCCCAGCAGATCCCGCGCCGCCGCGGCTCCCACAGTCTTGCTGGCGAGTCCGACCCACACCGCGTGTGCGCTTCGGGATTCCCGTTCGGGGAAGGCTCTGTGCCCAAGCAGCGAGACCAGTTCCGCCTCGGTTCGAATGAAGGTCGGCACCGCGTAGCCGAGTTCCGACTCGAGCCGGGCCGAGATACGCCGCTCGAGCGTGGCCGCCGCCGAACTGCGCGAGGAGAAGATCACATTGCCGCTGGCGATGAAGGTCTCGACATCCCCGAATCCGAGGGTGACGAACTGCGTCCGCAGCGCCTCCATCGTCACCGTGTGACCGCCGACGTTGATCGCCCGCAGAAAGGCGAAGAGCCTGGGCATGGGATCCGGATCGGAGGTTGGACGGCTAGGCCGGCGTCCCGGGCGGAGGCGCGGGGACGCTCAGCTCGGCAATCGCGGCCCCCATGCGTACGACCGGGACGCGGGTTGAATCAGGGAGCGTGTCCTCGAAGCGCTCGAGCGCGGCGAACCCGAACCGGCGGTAGAGGGGCTCGCCCGGCAGCGTGGCCACCAGCTCGAGACGCTCGAATCCCGCCGCGCGTGCCGCGGAGATGCAGGCCCGCATCAGCATCGATCCGATCCCTCGCCGGGCGCGGTCAGGGTGCACGAAGAAGGCGCGGATCCTGGCCGCATCCGTCGCCGGATCGAGCAGGGGATCCGGTCCCTGCTTCTTCTGGTCGCCGCCGTAGAGACTCCTCCGCCGGCTCCAGCCCCCGCAGCCGATCAGCGCGCCGTCTTCTTCCACCACGAAATACGACCGGTCCGCGACAAGCTGGGTGTCCACGCCGAAGATGTAGCGGATGGCCGCCTCGGTCTCGCGCTCGGTGTAGAAGCCGGCGCTGAGCGCCCGGGCGGAGCGCGGGATGAGTTCGTTCAGCTCGGGTATGTCCCCGGCCGCGGCCAGTCGAATCTGCATCGCTCTGGGTGTCGTGCTCCGACGAAGATGCGTCGCCTTGCCGGTCGGGGGCCGCTCAGCCGTGCACGATGAACCGGCGCACCAGCCATTCGAGCCCGTAGCCCACGAAATAGACGACCAGCGCGGTGAACAGGAGGTGCAGCAGAATCTGGGAATATCCGGACGCGCCCAGATCACTGTACCTGATCCGGGGGACCCCGAGCAAGGGCAGCAGGTTGCCGAAGACCAGCTGCGAGGGCGCGGTCAGGATGAATGTCCCCATTCCCCGAAGCGTGATCCAGCCCCCGCCCGGATTGCGGATCTCGTCCTGGGCCACGTAGCCGGCGATGACGAGGTACAGCGAGGCGAGCGCGCCACCGGTGATCGATCGAGGCCAGGACACGTCAGGCCCTCCGCTGCCGAGGACTCCAGATCACGCGCGAGGGCCGTTGCCGTGATGCCGGAGACGAGCGCATTGAGGCCTCAATGTATCGGTGGTCGCTCAACTCGGCCAATCGCCGGGAGCGATCTCCTCCGAGCGCTGCCGTGCCTCAGATCGCGAGGCCGAGCGCCGTCGCGAGTGCCTCGCGTCCCGTGAAGTGGATGCCGTGGAGTCCGGCGGCGATCGCTCCCGCGACGTTGCGTTCGTCGTCGTCCACAAACAGCGCTGCGTCAGCGGGCACGGCATGATGCGCCACGAGGCGCTGGTAGACGACCGGCTCGGGCTTCCGGGCACCGAACCGCGCGGTCGCGTGCGCGCCCGGCGCGAACACTTCGTACAACTCCGGGGCGAGCGACGGGAGCGCCTCACCGAGCAGGGCGCCGTTGTTGGTGAGGAGGGCGAGATCGACCTGGCCCCGCAGTCGGCGCACCAGGGCGAGCATGTCCGGTCGGGTCGTCATCGCCTCGCGGCGTGCGGCGATCCACTCCTCGCGCGTGAGCGAATACCCGAGCCGCTCGTTGAAGGCGGCGAGGTAGGCGTCACCAGTCGGATACGCTCCTGCTTCCGCCCGGCGTTCGAATTCCGAGCCCCAGATCGCATCATGGATGAGGCGCGGGTCCTTGCCCGAGAGCCGGGCAAGGTAGGCGAGTCGCCGCTCCGGATGGAAGTCGATGAGTACGCCATCGAGGTCGAAGGCGATCAGCCGGATGCTGCCGGTCCCGATCTTCAAGGGCATCCCGGGCTACTCCGCACTGACGACGACGGCGGGAGCGAGGTCGGCCGGAGCGGGCAGGCTGACCGTCGTTGCATCGCCGAGATCGTAAACCTCGAGACCGGAGAGCCGACCGGCTCGCGCCCAGAGCAGCACCCCGACCGGCACCCCCTCCGGACTCCTGCCCCCTGCTTCCGCGACGATGGAGTTGGTCGCGCTGAGTCCTTCGACCAGAAAGTCGACGCTCGGACAGCCGCAGTCACACTGCTCGGTGACCAGCAGCCCCGCGACCTGCGGGGCGAGCGCTCCGGCGTCATGCACGCGCGCGGCATGTGAGAGGAGCCAGTGTATCAGGCCCGACTCGGCGGCGGAGATTGGGCGGGGCTTGAGGCTCATGGCGTCAGGCGCGGACGGAGAGGTAGTGATGCCAGAGAATGCGCGCGGCCACCGACCGCCAGGGCGCCCACTGCGCTGCGAGCCGAGTCAGGCGGGTGTAGTCGGGTCGCGCACGCATCCGCTTGGTGCGGTGGACCGCATCGGCGAGGGCGAGATCTCCGTGGGGCCACACATCGGGTCGCCGGAGCGCCATGAGATAGTAGATGTCGACGCTCCACGGGCCGAGACCGCGCACGTCGAGCAGGGCCCGCCGCCCGAGGTCATCCGGCGCGCGCGCGACGGCGCTCAGGTCGAGGGTCCCATCCAGCACACGGCCGGCGAGTTCGTGGCAGTAGGCCGACTTCTGGCCGGTGAAGCCGAGGGCTCGAAGCCCCGTGACGCCCAGGCTCGAGACGGACTCGGGAGATACCGTCCCGACCCGCTCCACCAGGCGCTGGTACATCGTCCGCGCCGCGGCGAGCGACACCTGCTGTTCGAGAATTATGCGCACGAGGGTCGGAAAGCCTGGCCTTCTCGCCCACATGGGCGGCACGCCGAAGCGGCGCACGATCGCGGCGAGATCGGGATCCTGCCGGCAGAGTTCGCTGGTGCCGAGGCGGAGGGTCGCATTCGTCAGTTGCCTGCGTGACGCCGCCGCGATCGTCGTACGCTGCGCGGGCATCATGGGCTTCGCCCCGATGCCGGCGTGACGGCGAGCAGTCCCTCCAGGGCGGCGGTGGAGAGACCCGCGGCATCGAGGAGCGCGGCGACGACAGAAGGCGCGGCCGAATGACCCTCGGGGCTCTCCGGGCGATGAACCCCCAGGAGGATGTGCAAGGGCGTGATCACGGTCTTCGGGCTGGAGCCCGCGCAGCGGTAGGCCCCGTTGATGGCGGCGATGGCTGCCTCGGTGTACGTCACATCGTCGGCAGAAACCGGCGCGGGGGACTCGCCGGAGCCGAGCGCCTGGCAGAGCGTCGGGAAGCGCCCGGGGTCGGGGAAGAGCCGGACGAACTCCGGCTGGCCGATCGCCTTGAGGATGCCGAGGGCAAGATGGCCTGGCTCGATGACGGGGCTGCCCAGGGCGAGTGCTTCGAACCGCCCCTGCACGATGCACAGCTGTGACGCCTCACTGAACGTGTATTCGCGAGCGTCCGGCATGCGCGACCCGACCGGTGTCAGGCGTCGGGCGGGGGGACGATGACGCCCCCGCTCAAGTGTTCGGCGACAAAGCGTCCCGTGAACGAGCAGGCCGTCCCCTTCTCGTCGGCGATTTCGACATCGAGCCGGAGCCGCCCGCGGCCGGAACGGCGATAGGCGGCCAGGCACTGGGAGATCGTCGCCATGCTGGGCGCGGAACAGGTGGCGGTGAAATCGCTGATCACCGGCCGCGAGTAGTGGATCGTGCTGTCCTGGACCACGACCTGCGCGATCTCCCGTCTGGAGTCGAGCAGCAGCCAGAACCAGGACCATGCCGCCAGCGTGGCCACGGCGTTCAGGCTGCCGGCGAAGGCGGTCCCCTTGTGATTGCGGTTCTCCTGGAGCGGCGCTGCCAGACGCACCCGTTCGAGCTGGGCAGAGACGACGCGTGCCCCGAGGTGACGGGTGATGGGGAACTCGTCATGGAGGGTTTGTTGCAGCACGGCGATCATGAGGGCTCGCGGGGAGAGGTGTCGCGGTTCTGCCGCCCGAATGGCTATGGCCGACTGGGTCTCAGGTGGCGCCGAGCGCCAGCTCGACGTGCATCACCCGCTCCCGAATGCACTCCTTGATCGGGAGCGTGCTGTGCTCGAAGACCTCGAGCATCTGCTTGTTGTCCGGCATCACCTCGGCGACGAAGCTCCGGAAGCCGAGGAGCCGGGCGATGTCCGTGAGGTGCGCGAGGAGCAGCGTGGCAACGCCCCGGCCCTGGAACTCGTCCCCCACGGTGAATGCCACTTCGGCGCTGTCCTGTGGGCCGGGAGGCGTCTCCCGGACGAAGCGTCCGACCCCGATCAGCCGCACCACGCCATCCACTTCGACATCGACGACCAGGGCCACGTGGTTGACGAAGTCCAGCTCCGTGAGGTAACGGAGGTCGGCTTCGGTGAGTTCCCGCTTGGTCTGGAAGAACCGGTGGTAGATCGTATGGGCCGAGAGCTGGCTGAACCCCCAGAGGAGGGCCTCCTTGTCATCCGGGCGAATCGCCCGGATGACGCCGGGGGTGCCGTCCCGCAGCGTCACATCGGCTCGGTACTCACGCGCGTCCATGGGATCAATCTAGACACCCGCGCCTTTCGGGGCAGCGGGCCTGACCAGCTCAGTTGTCCGCGACGACCATGGTGGTGTATCCGCCCGCGGCGGAGCTGTCGAGCACGATCACGGTCACAAGCTTGCCCGCCCCCACCATGATGGGCGCCGTGCGATACAGCGTATCCACCACGTTGGCGTGACTCACCGCGACGGTCCAGTTCCCCGGGTCACTCAGCAGGTAGGGCGACGATTCCCGATATCCGAACGGGAACATCACCCGGATAAGGGTGTCGTAGTCCGGCTGCGACCGCCAGATGTCGATCGCCGGTGCGTTCGCCGCGGAGTGAATGACACGAAGCTTGCTCTTGCCAGGGACGGGCGCCGCGCCGGTGTCCGCCAGTACCGACGGCACGATCACCCCAAGGGAGTCCTGAGTGACGAGGAGGTACTCATGGCCTGCGTCGAAGGTGAGCTGCTGGGTCGAACCGGTCGCGGTGCCCCCGACGGGTTCGAAGATGACTGACTGCGCGCCGGCCGGGATCTTGAGCACGGTCGAGACGATTCCGGGCGCGACCTGCGCCGACCAGGTGGAACCGATCCGGACCCGAACTGCGGAGGCGCTCCAGACCGTCTGCGCGATGCGCAGGTCTGCCGTGAGACCACCCGTGGTATTCGACATCCCGTCGCTGCAACTCACGACCGCGCCAAGTGCGAGCGCCAGTCCCGCTCGAGACTTCCAGCCTTGCGAGCGCATGCAACGCCTCCATGCAGTTGGTGTTCCGGAATGCAACTCTCGGCGGTATCTGCCGCGACCGAATGATACCACCGTGCATCATGGGAGGGTGCCAGTTGCGCCCATCGTCCAGCGACGAGTCCTTCGGAGCCCCCGCATGCGCCACCCCCAGCTGCTGATTCCCGTCGTGATTCTGCTGCCGGTGACGGCCCTTGCCTCACAAGGACTCGCCGCGCCGAGTGTGCTCGCTCCCGTTCTCGGAGTTCCGGCCGACACGGGAGACAGCGCCGCGGGGAGGCTGGTCCGTCCCCGGGCGCCGTTGCAGTGCCCCATGCCAGTCCAGCGCCCTGAGGCTGGTGCCACCGTCCCGATACCCACGAGCCGAGCGCAACCCTCACGAAGCACCTTCCTTCCTGCTGGAGAGGTCGCTGCCGGCCTCTCCAGCATGCCGGTGGCGCGGGCCGACTGCTGGAACCCGCTCGATCGCCCGCAGGGAGCGCGAGACTCCTACGTGACCGACTCGGTCCTCCCAGGCCACTAGAGCCGCCCCAGCACGAGCATAGCGCACAAACGAGGGACCCTGCTGGCGGGCACCATCATCGGCGCCGCCAGCAGGGTCCCCCTCTCGTCAGCCTGCCACGTTTCCTGCCTTTGAAGCTCCGCTACACCGTCGCGCGGGTCCGGTCCATCGTGCCACGTTCGGACAGTGACGACTGCGCCGCCGCCAGCCTGGCGATCGGCACCCGGTACGGGGAGCAGCTCACGTAGTTCATCCCCAGCGAATCACAGAAGGCGACCGACCGCGGGTCACCGCCATGTTCCCCGCAGATGCCCAGCTTCAGATCTTCGCGGGTCTTGCGGCCGAGCTGACAGGCCATCTCGATCAGCTTGCCGACGCCATTGATGTCGAGCACCTGGAACGGATCGTCCTCGAAGATGCCATGCTCCAGATAGTACGGCAGGAATCGGCCGGCATCATCGCGGGAAAGGCCCATCGTGGTCTGTGTCAGGTCGTTCGTCCCGAACGAGAAGAACTGGGCCTCGCGGGCGATCTCGTCCGCGGTCAGCGCGGCCCGGGGCAACTCGATCATCGTGCCGAGGAGGTAGGGCACGGTGATCTGCCGCTCACGGAAGACCTCCTCCGCCACCTGGCGCACGATGAGCGCCTGCTTCCGGAACTCGACCACGTTGGCGACCAGCGGAATCATGACCTCGGGCTGCACCCGTCCCTTGCGCAGCGCCACGGTGCAGGCCGCCTCGAAGATCGCGCGCGCCTGCATGGCCGTGATCTCGGGGTAGGTGATGCCCAGGCGGCAGCCGCGGAGACCCAGCATCGGGTTGGCCTCTTCCATCCCGTGGATGATGCGGGTCAGTTCCTCGACCGGCTTGCCGAGCGACTTGGCAAGATGTTCGATCTCCACCTTGTCCTTGGGGAGGAATTCGTGCAGCGGTGGATCGAGCAGACGAATCGTGACCGGGTATCCCTCCATGGCGCGGAAGATGGATTCAAAGTCGCCGCGCTGCATCGGAAGCAGCTTGGCAAGTGCCTTCTTGCGGCCCTCCACGTCCTGCGCGACGATCATCTCCCGCATGGCGGTGAGGCGATCGCCCTCGAAGAACATGTGCTCGGTGCGGCAGAGCCCGATGCCTTCCGCCCCGAAATCGCGGCCGCGGTGGGCGTCCGCCGGGGTGTCGGCATTCACCCGCACCCGCAGGTGGCGCATCTTGTCCGACCACTCCATCAGGCGGGTGAAGTCGCCAGAGAGCTCCGGGGCCTTCAGCGTGGCCTGGCCCGCGTAGACCCGTCCCGTCCCTCCGTCGATGGTGATCCACTCGCCCTGCGCGATGCTCCGGCCATTCACCGAGAACTTGCTGGCCCCCTCATCGACGACCAGGTGCTGGGCGCTCGCGACGCAGGGCTTGCCCAGGCCGCGCGCGACTACCGCGGCATGACTGGTCATGCCGCCGCGCGCCGTGAGGATGCCCTTCGCGGCCACCATGCCGTGGAAGTCTTCCGGGCTGGTCTCGCGCCGCACCAGGATGACGGCTTCGTTGCGACGGGACATCTGTTCGGCGAGGTCGGCGTCGAAGACGGCCGCGCCCGAAGCGGCGCCGGGGGAGGCCGGGAGCCCCGTGGTCAGCAGGTCGACCTTGCTGTCCTGGTCGATGGTCGGGTGCAGCAGCTGGTCGAGGTCCTTGGGGGGAATGCGCGCGACGGCTTCCTCACGGTCGATCAGCCCCTCATCCACCATCTCGCAGGCAATCCGCACCGCCGCGGGGCCCGAGCGCTGGCCGCGCCGGGTCTGCAGCATGTAGAGCTTGCCCCGCTCGATGGTGAACTCCATGTCCTGCACGTCGCGGAAGTGGCGTTCGAGCACCTTGGAGATCCGGTCCAGTTCGGCGTACGCAGCCGGCATCTGTTCCTTGAGCTTGGAGATGTCCTCGACGTGCCGCGTGCCTGACACCACATCTTCGCCCTGGGCGTTGATCAGGTACTCGCCGTAGAGTCGCCGCTCGCCGGTGGACGGGTCCCGGGTGAAGGCCACGCCGGTGCCGGAGTCATCGCCGAGATTGCCGAACACCATCGTGACGATGTTGACGGCGGTCCCCATCGAGTCGGGGAGGTTGTGCAGCTTTCGATAGTCCCCGGCGCGCCGGGTGTTCCAGCTCTCGAACACCGCCGCGATTGCGCCCCAGAGCTGCTCCATCGGCTCGTCGGGGAAGGGGTGCCCGGTCGCCTTCTCGATGTGCGCCTTGTAGTCGGCGACCAGCGCCTTCATCTGGTCGGCGGGCAGGTCGATGTCGCGTGCCACCTTGGAGGCGTGCTTCCGCGCCTCGAGCAGCTCCTCGAACGGCGCCTTCGGCAGATCGTAGACCACCACGCCGTACATCTGCACGAAGCGACGATAGGAGTCGTAGGCGAACTGCGGGTTGCCGCTCTCCGCCTTGAGTCCCTCGACCGTCACATCGTTGAGGCCCAGGTTGAGGATCGTCTCCATCATGCCGGGCATCGAGACCGGCGCGCCGGAACGCACCGAGACCAGCAGCGGCCGCTCCTTGCCGCCGAAGTGCCGGTTGGTCGCGGCTTCGAGACGCTGCAGGCTGGTCTCGACCTGCGACCGGAGCCACGGCGGAAACTGCTGGGTTTCGAGGTAAGTGATGCAGAGGCTGGCGGAAATGGTGAAGCCGGGGGGAACTGGGATGCCGAGATTCGTCATTTCGGCGAGTCCGGCGCCTTTGCCGCCGAGGATGTCTTTCATCGTGGCCGTACCATCGGCACGGCCCTGACCGAAGAAATAGACCGAGGGCTGCGAGTATGCTCCGCTCATGATATGGTTGCCAAAGGTGGGGCGGCGTGACGAAGCGTCACGAGGTCGTGGGAAATGTCGGTCGGATACTGACCCGAGAAGCAGGCGTGGCAGAACTGGCTGCGGGAACCCGCAGCCTTGAGCATGCCGTCGAGCGAGAGGTAGCCGAGGGTGTCGACACCCAGGTACTGCCGGATCTCCTCGATCGAATGCGTGGCGCCGATCAGCTCTTCCTTTGTCGGCGTGTCGATTCCGTAGTGGCAGGGGCCGGTGATGGGCGGGCTGCCGAGCCGCAGGTGGACTTCCCGCGCGCCAGCGGCCCGGATCATCTGCACCAGGCCCTTGCTGGTCGTACCGCGGACGAGGCTGTCGTCCACCATCACCACCGACTTGCCCTCAATCACCCCGCGGACCGGGTTGAACTTGATCTTCACCTTGGCGACCCGGAGCGCCTGGGTGGGGTTGATGAAGGTCCGGCCGACGTAATGATTGCGGATCAGGCCGTTCTCGAGCTTGACGCCCGAGGCCTCGGCGAAGCCAAGGGCCATCGCGTTGGAGCTGTCCGGCACGCTGAACACGACTTCCGCGCCCGGCGCGGCGTGCTGCACCGCCAGCTGGCGGCCGAGTTCCCGGCGCACCCGGTCCACCGACTCGCCGAAGATCCGGCTGTCGGGCCGGGCGAAGTAGACCAGCTCGAAGATGCAGCGGCTCTCGGGCCTGGTGCCGAGCCGCGGCAGCTCGGTGATGTGCCCATCCTCGATCTTGAGGAACTGGCCTGGCTGCAGCTCGCAGACCATCGAGGCGCCGACCAGGTCGAGCGCGCAGGTCTCCGAGGCGATGATCACCCCTCCCGCAATCCGGCCGAGCACCAGCGGACGGAATCCGCGCGGATCGACCACGGCGTAGATGGTCCGGCCCGCGCTCACCAGGAGCGTGAACGCTCCCTCGCACTGCTCCAGCGCGTCGCGGATCTGGCCCTCGAGGGTCGGCTGACGCGAGCGGGCGATCAGATGCAGGATCACTTCGGTATCGGCGGTGGTATCGAACAGCGAGCCCTGCTGCTCCAGATCGTGCTTGAGCGCAGGGGCGTTGGTCAGATTGCCGTTGTGCGCGATCGAGAGCGGCACGCCGCGCAGGTCCTTGAGCAGCGGCTGCGCGTTGGTGAGCACCGAGCCACCGGCGGTCGAGTAGCGGGTGTGGCCGACGGCGACGTCGCCGAAGAGCTTCGCGAGGTTGGCCTCGTTGAAGTTCTCCGAGACCAGTCCCATGCCCCGGTGCGATCGGGCCTGACCCTGTTCGTCAACCGCGACGATCCCGGCGCTTTCCTGGCCCCGGTGCTGCAGGGCATAGAGGCCGAGATAGGTGAGGCGCGCCGCATCAGGGACGCCCGAGACTCCGAAGACTCCGCACATACGTTCTATCCTCTCATGGGAGCGACGACCCAGCGGCGACCACCCGGTCGCCCCTAGACCGCCGCCCGATCCTCGTCGACATGACTCATCCGGCGCGGGATGGCATTGAAGTACGTCTCGCGCAGGCTGCTCACCGGCCATTCGTACCGGGCCGAGGCCGTGATCACGGCCAGCGTCCCCATCGCGGCACCCACCGTGCCGGCCACGAAGACCGGTACCCCGAACTCCGCCGCCACGGCGATCACCGCCGCTTCGTGGGCCGGATCGCAGGACAGCACGACCCGTCCCTGGTCCTCGCCATAGAGCAGGGCCGCATCGTCAGGCGCCGTGCCGTAGCCGGTCAGCCGGAGCTCGGCCCCGAACCAGTTCGTTGCGTACGGGCCGCCGAGGGCGGCTTCCGCGACGGCGACGGCGATGCCACCGGTCGAGCAGTCGTGGGCCGAGCGGAGCAGCTTCCGCCTGGCCGCCGCGACGAGCATCTGCTGCAGTGCGGCTTCCGCCTTGAGGTCGACCGATGCTGGCCTCCCTCCAGTGAAATCTCGCAGGTGCGTCCAGTAGGCCGACCCGCCGAGCACGCCGGTCGTCGAACCGAGCAGGAGAATGCGATCACCGCTCTTCTGGAAGTGACTGCCGACCTTCTGGTCCAGCTTCTCCAGCAGGCCGACCATGCCGACCGTGGGCGTGGGATCGATCGCCCCCGTCGGACTCTGGTTGTAGAAGCTGACATTGCCGCCGGTCACCGGCGTGTTGAAGGCGAGGCACGCATCGGAGATGCCGCGGCACGCCTCGCGGAACTGGAAGAAGACCTCGGGCCGTTCGGGATTGCCGAAGTTGAGGCAGTCGGTGATCCCCAGCGGGATCGCCCCGGTGCAGGCGATGTTGCGTGCCGCCTCCGCGACCGTCGCCTTGCCCCCTTCGTACGGATCGAGCGCGAGCAGCCGGCTGTTGCAGTCGACGGTGACTGCGAGGCCGAAATCGGTATCGGCGACCCTCAGTACGCCGGCGTCGCCGCCGGGGCCGATCAGCGTCGAGGCCTGCACGGTGGAGTCGTACTGCTCGAACACCCAGCGCTTGCTCGCGATGCTGGGTTCGTCCAGCAGCGCCTCGAGCGCGCCGCGGATATCGGTGCGCGCCGCCTTCGAGGGCTTCTCCCCCCGCAGCTTCACGACCGCCGGTGATTCGGCGGCCTCGGGGTAATAGACCGGCGCGTCGTCGACCAGCCGCTGCCCCGGGATCTCCGCTACCGTGACGCCGTGGTGCCGGATCCGGAACAGTCCGTCGTCCGTCACTCGCCCCACCGGCGTCGCCTGCAGCTCCCACTTCTCGCACACCGCCTGGATGTCCGCCACCCGATGCGGCTCCGCCACGACGAGCATCCGCTCCTGGGTCTCGCTGAGCATGATCTCGTACGGCGTCATGTTGGCCTCGCGCGTCGGGACCTTGTCCGTCTCCATCTCGACGCCGACGCCGCCCCGCGCCGCCATCTCGGCCGAGGAGCTGGTGAGGCCGGCGGCCCCCATGTCCTGGATCGCGACGACGAGCTGCTTCTCGATCAGTTCGAGCGTGGCCTCGAGCAGCAGCTTCTCGGTGAACGGATCGCCGACCTGCACCTGCGGTCGCCGTGCTTCGCTCTTTTCGGACAGGTCCTCCGAGGCGAAGCTCGCGCCGTGGATGCCGTCGCGGCCCGTGCTCGAGCCCATCGCGAGGATGATGTTGCCGACGCCGTGCGCCTTCGCGAGCGTCAGGTCCTTTTCGCGCAGCAGGCCGACGCACATCGCATTCACCAGCGGATTGCCGCTGTAGCCCGGCGCGAAGTCCACTTCGCCGCCGAGCGTCGGGACGCCGACGCAGTTGCCGTAGTCACCCACGCCCTTCACCACGCCGGCGAAGAGGTAGCGGTTGCGGGCCGAGTCGAGCGGCCCGAAGCGGAGGCTGTTGAGTACCGCCACCGGCCGCGCACCCATCGTGAAGACGTCGCGGAGAATGCCGCCCACGCCGGTCGCCGCGCCCTGGTACGGCTCGACGGCGGAGGGGTGATTGTGCGATTCGATCTTGAATGCGACCGCCCACCCCTGCGGCAGGCGGAGCACGCCGGCGTTCTCGCCCGGCCCCTGAACGACCTGCGGGCCTTGGGTCGGGAACTTCTTCAGGATCGGCTTCGAGTGCTTGTAGGAGCAGTGCTCCGACCAGAGCGCACTGAAGATGCCGAGCTCGGTGAGCGTCGGTTCCCGCCCGAGCAGCTCGACGATCTTGGTGTGCTCGAAGGGGGTGAGATTGTGCTCCTTCACGACCTCGGCCGTGACGGGGCGCTCGCCGGGGAATGGAAAGGCGGTGGTCACTTCTTCCCTTTCAGGCTGCCCATGAAATCGCCCAGGGCCCGGGCCAGCAGGCCCTTGTCATCATGATTGAGGACCGCGTCGAGTTCCCCGGCATCGAGCCAGACGCCGTGGCATTCCGGACAGCGCTCCGCCTGCACCCGGTTGAACTCGGTGGTCACCAGCGAGCCGCCGCACTTCGGGCAGCGCATGTAGTGGCTCTTCCGCTCGGAGTCCTGGGCCAGCTTCTCCATCTCCAGCCGCTTGCGGACGATGCGCTCGGCCTCGAGCTTGGCGAAGTATTCGTCCTCGTTGCGGCTGGGCTTGTCGGTCGTGCTCATCAGGTTCCTCGTCAGATCGTTGGTCGGGGCGCCTGCCGCTGCGCCTTACGGGCGAATCGTGGGCTCAGGCGTGCGCCCCACGGGTGACGATGCGATGCCGTCGTAGCGCCGGTGCTGGTCGCGGACGACGGCGTCCACCACCTGACCGTGCTCGAGAAAGACGATATCGTAGGTGCCGCATCGCTTGAGACAGTCGTTCCGGTAGTACAGGTAGCTCATCACGCCGATCTTCCGGATCGTGAGCGGCTCGCCCCACGCCGCCCGCACCTCGGCCTCGGACATCCCGGGCTTGATCGCGACCGTCGCCTGTGCCGCGGCGCGTCCCGCCCCGGCGATGGACAGCACGAGGCTCGCCGCGATGGCGAGGCACCAGCGCGCGCCCTGGCGGGGCCCGCTCATCGTCCCGCCTTCACGGGTGACCAGCTGAGCATCGAGGTGAAGAAGCCGGCGCCGTCCATGTTGCCGATCGCCGGATCGGAGGCCCGATCGGGGTGCGGCATGAGGCCCACCACGTTCCCCTCGGTGTTGCAGATCCCGGCGATGTCGTTGAGCGAGCCGTTGATCGCTGCGCCCTGAAGGGGAGAGCCGTCCAGCTCGACGTAGCGGACGACCACCCGGCCTTCCCCTTCGATGCGGCGAAGCGTCTCCGCGTCGGCGGCAAAGCGCCCTTCGCCGTGCGCCACCGGCATCCTGAGCAGGTCGCCGCGGGTGTAACGATTGGTGAACGCGGTGTCGGTCTGCTCGATCCGGAGTCCCACCGGCCGCGACACGAAGCTGAGCCGCGCATTCCGCATCAGCGCGCCGGGCAGCAGCCCCGCCTCACACAGGATCTGGAACCCGTTGCAGATGCCCAGCACCGGACCGCCCGCCTGCGCGAAGCGCTGCACCGCGGGCATGATCGGGCTGAACCGGGCGATCGCGCCGGAGCGGAGATAGTCGCCGTAGCTGAAGCCGCCGGGGAGCAGGACCGCGTCCGCGCCCTTGAGGTCGGTCTCGCGGTGCCAGACGAAATACGCCTCGGTCCCCGCGCGCTGGGCGCAGTGCAGGGTGTCGAAGTCGCAGTTGCTGCCGGGGAACCGGACCACCGCCACCTTGAGCATCAGCCCTCCACCTCGACGAGGTAATCTTCGGTCACCGGATTGGCGAGCAGCTTGTCGCACATCGCGCGGGCCCGGCTGCGGGCGTCGTCGGCGGACTTCGCGTCGATCGACAGCTCGATCGCCTTGCCGACGCGCACACCGGACGCCTCGCCGAACCCCAGGGCGCTCAGCGCATGCTCCACCGCCTGCCCCTGCGGATCGAGCAGCCCCGCGCGGGGCACGATGCGGACGTGAACCTTGTAGTGCATGACTCTCTCCAGTGAACTGTGTGTTGCCCTCACCCCGGGCGCCGCGCGCGCCCGGGACGGCACTTCACTCCTGTCCGCTCCGCTTCACCGTCGGCCTCGGCATCGTGTGCCGGTTCTCCTCCTCGGACTCGCCCCCCTCGACCACCGCCAGCGCCCCCTCGTTCCGCTCGAGTCCCGACAGCACGGCGTGCCGCGCGAGACCGAAGGCGAGGTAGGTGATGCCGAGCGGGAAGAGGAAGTACTGCGGGACCCAGAGGCTGCAGACCAGGATCACGAGGTGCACGAGCAGCCCGGCGATCCCCTTGGCGGAACGGAACCCGATCGTCGGGAAGCGGGGATACTTGACGGTGCTCACCATGAGCAGCGCGAGCAGCACGATCAGGATCGTGAGGCCCTCGCGCTGGAAGTCCAGGTAGGCGAGCGAGCGGCGGTACCACTCGGTCTGGCTGAATGGATAGAAGACCGCGAGCGTCATCCCGGCCGACGGCGAGGGCATCCCCGTGAACCATCCCGGCTTCCCGGTGCCATGCTGCACGTTGTAGCGCGCCAGCCGGATGGCGACGGCGACGACATACATGTAGCAGATCAGCCAGCCGAACTTTCCGGCCGACTGGAATTCCAGGAAGAACATGATCATCGCCGGCGCCACCCCGAAGCTGATCACATCCACCAGGCTGTCGAGTTCCGCGCCGAATCGGGTGCCCGTGCCGGACAGCCGGGCCACCCGGCCGTCCAGCATGTCGAGCACGCCGGCGAAGACGATGAACCACGCCGCCCAGGTGAAGTTCCCCCGGTAGGCGCTGATGATGGCCCAGAGTCCGAAGAACATGTTGCCGAGCGTGAATGCACTCGGGATCACGACCACGACCTGCCGCATGTCGGGGCGCCGCAGTCCACCCCTGGAAGGAATCATTCCCATCGCGCCACCACGGTTGCGCCGGCCTGGGTCTTGTCCCCGGTATGCACGAGGACCTTGGCCGTGACCGGCAGGAAGATGTCCACCCGGGAACCGAATCGAATCAATCCCATCCGCTCCGCCTGCACGACGGCAACCCCGACCTCGTGGTCGGTGACGATCCGCCGCGCGACCAGCCCTGCGATCTGCCGGATCAGCACCTTGCCCTTCGAGGTGAGCAGCCCGACGCTGCTCTGCTCGTTCTCCAGACTTGCCTTCTCCGTGCCGGCGTGCCCGAAGCTGCCCTTGTTGTAATGCCGGTACTCGATCTTCCCGCCCATCGGGTAACGGTTCACGTGGACGTTGAACACGTTCATGAAGATCGAGACCCGGATCGTCCGGTCCTTCACGTAGGACGGCTCATCCACATTCACCACACTGACGACCACACCGTCCGCGGGGGCGATGCAGACATCTTCGCCCCGCGGACCCGTCCGGATCGGATCGCGAAAGAAGGCCACGACCCAGAGCGCGATCACGATCCATCCCGCCGCCACCCAGACCGGGGCAAAGGCGCCAAGCACGGCGGTGATGATCCACGCGCCGATGATGAACGGCCAGCCCTCGGGGGCGATACGCATCAGGCATCCTCCGGCAGATCGAACCCGGTGAGCAGCCGGAAGGCTTCGAGGTAGCGCTTGCTCGTGGCGGTCACGACCTCGGGCGGCAGGGTCGGGGGCGGGGCCTCGCCATTCCACTGGCCCGCCTTGCGGAGGCCGGTCAGGTAGTCGCGCAGCGGCTGCTTGTCGAAACTCGGCTGGCCGTGGCCCGGATGATACTGATCCGCCGGCCAGAAGCGCGACGAGTCCGGCGTGAGGACCTCGTCGATCAGCCGCAGCGCCCCGTGGCTGTCGGTACCGAACTCGAACTTGGTGTCGGCGATGATGATGCCGCGCGTCGCCGCGTGATCGCGCCCCGCACTGTACACCGCGAAGCTGGCATCACGGAGCTTCGCCGCCGGCCCGGCGCCGAGTGCGGCGGCCATGGCGCCGAAGGTGACGTTGATGTCGTGGCCGGTCTCCTCCTTCGTCGCCGGGGAGAAGATCGGGGGCTCGAGTCGCGCGCTCTCGGTCAGCCCGGCGGGGAGGGACTCGCCCGCGAGGGTGCCATGCTCGTGGTACTCCTTCCAGGCGGAACCGGAGAGATACCCCCGGACCACGCACTCGAACGCGACCGGTGTCGTCCGGCGCACCAGCATCGTCCGCCCGCTCATCTCGGCCCGGTGCGGCTGCAACTGGGGGAACCGGCGCAGGATTTCGCCGGTGCGCGCCGTGATGAAGTGACTCGGCACCACCGCGCCCAGCTTCTCGAACCAGAATGCGCTGATCTGGGTGAGGACCGCGCCCTTCCTGGGGATCGCCTCACGCATGACGATGTCGAACGCACTCACCCGGTCGCTCGCGACCAGCAGCAGGTGCTCGCTGTCGGCCTCGTAGACCTCGCGCACCTTGCCTTTGCGAAGCAGGGGCAGGGGCAGCTTGCTCTCGGTCAGCACGTCACTCATTGCAGGTCTCCACCTCAGTCGTTCCCGGCGCGGCGCATCGGCGCAGCGACGTCATACCGTGATCTCGGCCCGGCCGGCCTCGGCCGCGAGCGGGCGAGCCCGCGCCAGCAGCGGCCCGAGGTACTCCTCCAGAAACTCCCCGACCTGCTGGGCCGAGCGCCCGGTGTACTTCGCCGGGTCGAGTTCGCCCTGCAGCCGCCCGGTCGGGATCTTCGCGAAGGTATGGTCGGCCGCGAGCTTCTCCAGCAGCCGGTTCGGTTCCCCGCGACTGACCTCTTCGGCCGTGCTCAGGCTGTTCTGCCGGATCACCTCGTGGATCGCCTGCCGGTCGCCCCCGGCCTCCACGCCGAGCATGATCCAGCGCTCCGTCGCCATGAACGGCATCTGTTCGTTCACATGCCGCTGGATGACCGGTGTGCGCACCTCGATTCCGCCGGCGATGTTGCCCGCCAGGATCAGGATCGCGTCGGTGGCGAGGAAGGCCTCGGGCAGGGTCAGGCGGCGGTTCGCCGAGTCGTCGAGGGTCCGCTCCAGCCACTGGGTCGCCGCGGTGTTGGCGGTGTTGGCCTGCAGGCTGATCACGAAGCGGGCCAGTCCGCAGATCCGCTCGGCCCGCATCGGATTCCGCTTGTACGCCATCGCGCTGGAGCCGATCTGGTCCTTCTCGAACGGCTCGAGCAGTTCGCCCTCGTGCTGCAGCAGCCTGAGGTCGGTCGCCATCTTGGCCGAAGACTGCGCAATGCCGCTCAGGGCGTCGACGATCGCGCTGTCCCCCTTGCGGCTGTAGGTCTGGCCGGTGACCGGGAAGACGCGCGGAATGCCGAGCTTCGCTGCGATGCGGCGCTCGAGTTCGCGCACCTTCGCGTGATCACCCTTGAAGAGCTCGAGGAAGCTCGCCTGCGTACCCGTCGTCCCCTTGCAGCCGCGGAGCCGGATCGTCTCGAGGCGGTGCGTGAGTTCCTCGACGTCGAGGGCGAAGTCCTGCATCCAGAGCGCGGCCCGCTTGCCCACCGTGGTGAGCTGCGCCGGCTGGAAGTGGGTGTAGGCAAGGCAGGGAACCGACGCGTGGGTCGTCGCGAACGCCGCCAGCGAGTCGAGCACTCCGATCAGCCGGCCGAGCAGCAGCCGCAGGCCCTCGCGGAGCACGAGCACGTCGGCATTGTCGGTGACGAAGGCGCTGGTGGCCCCGAGGTGCAGGAACGCGCGCGCCGCCGGCGCCTGATCGCCGAACTGGTGCACGTGGGCCATCACGTCATGCCGGAACTTCTTCTCGTAGGCCGCGGCGGCATCGAGGTCCGCGTCGTCGAGATGCGCGCGCATCTCGACAAGGGCCCCCACAGCCGCTGCATCGCGGGGGACGAGTACCGGGTGCCGAGCGGGGAACGGTAGCGATCGTCGGTCATTGGAATTGGAGATCGGTGTAGGCGATCGAGCCGTCACGCTCGAAGAAGACCCGGACCGGCTGCCGGGACCGGAGCCGCTCGATTACCTGGCGGACGTCATCCGCCGTGTTGACGCGGCCGCGGTTCATGCCGACGATCACGTCTCCCTCCAGCAGTCCCGTCGCCTGGGAGAGTTCGCGGGAGATCCGGAAGATCAGAGCGCCGCGGTCCGACTGGACCGCCCGCTCGGCCCGGATCTGGCTTGTCAGGGTCACCAGCTGCAGGTCCTTGAGGACCGTGACCTTCTCCGCTGTCGCTGTGGGCAGGTCACCACTCGTCAGCGTAATCGCGCGGTCGCCGCCCAGTCGCCTCGCCGTGAGACGCACCGCGTCTCCCACCCGCAGGTCGAGCTTCACCGCTTCCCAGTCCAGGTAGTTGTGAAGCGGCCGCTCGTTGGCGCGGGTGATGACGTCGCCCCGGCGGAGCCCCGCCTTTTCGGCCGGACCGCCCGGGGCCACCGCCGTGACGAGGACGCCGCCCTGGGACTTCCAGTCGCGCAGACTCTCGGCCCCGGCAACATCGAACCCGACCCAGGCGCGCCGCACCTGTCCATTCCGGATGATCTCATCGGCGACGCGAAGCGCCCGTTCGATCGGGATCGCGAAGCCGAGGCCGATCGAGCCGCCGTTCTGGGTGAAGATCGAGCTGTTCACGCCGATGACCTCACCCAGGGCATTCGCCAGCGGACCGCCCGAGTTGCCCGGATTGATCGACGCGTCGGTCTGGATCATGTCGAGGTAGAGCCCCGACTGCTCCCGCCCCGGCAGGATGTTGCGGTGCACCGCGCTGATGACGCCGGCCGTGACGGTGGGCTCCGCATTTCCCAGCAGGTACGCGAAGGGATTGCCGAGCGCGAGGACCCATTCGCCGATCATCAGGTCGGTGCTCTTGCCCGTGGTGGCGGTCGGGAGACCCTTCTTGGGCACCCGGATGATCGCGATGTCGGTGAGGCCGTCCTCGCCGAGCAGCTCCGCCGGCTGGTCGGTCCCATCCGCGAGACTCACGATGATCTTCTCCGCGCCGCTCACGACGTGCTGGTTCGTGATGATGATGCCGTCGGACCGGATGATGAAGCCGGTGCCGAAGCTCTGCTGTTCGCGCGGCGACTGGGGGACGAAGAAGAAGTCGAACGGCGTCTGCGGCTCCGCCTGCCGGGTGCTGGTGACCGTGATGGATACGACCGCCGGAGAGACCCGCGCGGCCGCTTCCACGATCGCGGTCCGGCGGGAGTTGCTCACCGATTCCTGCACCGCCGGGCGGGCTGGGCGCTGGGCCTCCAGGCTCTCGACCAGATCGTTGGAGCGCTCGCCCCGGCCGCAGCCCAGGACCGGGACCAGTGTGGCAAGGAGGACGGGCCGGATCTTCACGAGGCGGCCTCCACATAGCAGGCCGCAGGGTACTCCGCCGCAACGAAGTACAGCCCCTGCGGCGGGGCGGGGGGGCTCGTCGCCTGATTGTCGGGGCTGATCAGCAGCGTGGCCATGTCCTCTAGGGGGCGTCGGCCGAGGCCGATGTCTACCATCGTGCCAACAAGGAAACGGACCATGTGGTGCAGAAAACGGTCGGCTGCTATGTGAAAGCGGAAGCCCCGGTCGTCATCCCGGGGCTCCCAGTGTGCCAATCGAACGGTGCATTCGTACGGGCGCCCCGGGTGCGCGCCCGACGTGGCCTGCACGCTGTCTTCCGCCACTGTCTTCCGGACCGCGAAGCCATGGAACTGGTGTGTCCCGAGCACCTGTTCCGCGGCGGCGTCCAGGGCCGCGCGGTTCACCGGTCGGCCCAGCGCCCACTCGTAGGGCCGACGGAAAGGTGAGGCGCACGCTTCGTCGGTACCGAGTTCGTACCGGTAGCGCCGCCCCGTCGCGCTCTTTCGTGCGTGGAAGCCGGTGCTCATGGTGCTGACTCGCTCCACCCAGCAGTCGCGGGGTAGCAGCGCGTTAAGCGCCCGCCTGAGTCCATCGGCTGTCCACTTCATTGGGACGGCGAAGCTGACTCCCATTCCGACGGCGTGAACTCCGGCGTCGGTTCGGCCCGCCCCGTGGGCCACGATCCGACGTCCGCACAACCGTTCCAGCACCCCCTCGAACTCGGCCTGCACCGTACGGCTGTCCGGCTGTCGCTGCCAGCCGGCGAAATTGCCGCCATCGTAATGCAGGAGGGCCAGATAGGTCCGGCTCATGAGGCCGTAAATATAGCCGGGGGGGAAGGGTTTGTGCTTCTCCCCGGCGGCCCTAGCTTTGGGCCATGCATTCTCCCCTGACTGAGGCGCTCAAAGCCGTTGCGGAGGGCCGCCACCTCACCGCGGACGAGGCTGCCGCGGCCTTCCGCGTGATCATGCGCGGCGAGGCCACCCCGGCGCAGATCGGTGCGCTGTTGCTGGGGCTCCGGGCACGCGGAGAGACCGCCGACGAGGTCGCGGGCGCGGCGACTGCCCTCCGTGAGGCGATGATTCCGGTGGTCCCACCCCAGGGTGCGCCCCTGGTGGACACCTGTGGCACCGGGGGCGGGGGAGTCAGCACGTTCAACATCTCCACCGCCGCCGCGCTCGTCGCCGCCGCGGCGGGCGCCCGAGTCCCGAAGCACGGCAACCGTTCCTATACCTCGAAGAGCGGCAGCGCCGACGTGCTTGAGGCGCTGGGCGTCGATATCGGGGCCGGCGCCGACATCGCGGCGCTCCGTCTCGAGCAGGCGGGAATGGTTTTCCTCTTTGCGCCCAACTTCCATCCCGCCATGCGCCATGTCGGACCGACCCGGAAAGAACTGGGCGTGGCCACCATCATGAATCTCCTGGGCCCGCTGGCGAATCCCGCCGGGGTGAAGCGCCAGGTCATCGGCGTCGCCGACCGGAATCGGGGCGCACTGATGGCCGACGCGCTGCTCCGGCTGGGGGCCGAGCATGCGCTGGTGGTGCACGGTGAGGTCGGGATGGACGAGATCAGCCCCGCCGGCATCACCCAGGTCTGGGAGATCCGCGACGGCCAGGTGGACCGGTGGGAGATCGTCCCGGAGGACGTCGGGCTCGGCTGGGACCGCCTCGAGCACCTCGCCGGCGGAGATCCGTCGGAGAATGCCAGCCGGATCGAGGCGCTGGTCTCCGGTGCCGAGGACGAGGCGGGGCGCCGCGCGGTCGCACTGAACGCGGGGGCCGCGATCTACGTTGCCGGACTGGCCCCGACCTTCCGGGCCGCCGTGAAGATCGCCGCGGATGTGCTCGAATCCCGCGGCGCGCTCGCCGTGCTTACCCGGCTCCGGCATCCGGTGTCACGCTGACGCTGGTGGAGACCCGGTCGCCGTGGGCCCACAGCAGGATCAGTCCGATCAGCGCCCACACCAGCTCGCGAAGCCGTGTGACCACTGCCGCGAAGACGCCTTGCGTCGCGCCAAAGCCGAGCAGTGAGAAGACCAGAAAGAGACCGCCTTCGCGGGCTCCCAGCTCGAAGGGCAGGAAGAAGAGCAGGTTGAGGATCGTGGTACTGAGCGCCGTGGCGATGATCGCCTCCGGCACCCGGAAGCCGAGACCCAGCCCCCAGAAGATGGTCGCGAGCTCGAGTGACATCGTGCATCGGGCGAGGAACTCGAGGCCGATCGCGCTCCAGAAGACCCCGGGATGCTCGTGATACAATGTGATGATCTGGAGGTCCAGCTCGCGGAGCTTCGGCCGCTTGCTCTCCAGCCGCCGTGCCAGGCGCCTGATCCCCGGTAGCATGAGCAGCAGTTCCAGACCTGCCTCGAGGATCCCCTCGTGGTGCCGCCGGATCAGGAACCAGATCACCACCGCGACCCCCAGGGCGGTCGCGATCAGCAGACTGAGGATCGGCAGGGTGTGCGGCATGATGAAGATCGCCGGGATCACCGCCGCGATCACGAAGAGCATGTGGGCGAGCGAGAAGAGCAGCCGGTACTGAACGACCGAACCGATCGCCCGCTGCCGGCCGAGCCACGGCGCCACCGCGATGGCGCGATAGCCTTCGCCAGCGAGCCCGGCGGCTGGCGCGATGTAGTTGAGCGCGAAGGTGGAGACGCTGATGGCCCAGGCGCGCAGGGCACTGGGGCGGCTCGGCTCGATGCCGAGCATCGTGTACCAGGAGGCGGTATTCAGGGTGTAGACGACGCCCCAGACCAGCACCACCGGCAGCAGCAGCCACCCGGTCTGGCGCAGGTGCACCACGATGACGCTCGGCCCGACGTGCCAGACGACGATGCCGGCCAGCACCAGCCCGACAACGAAGAGGGCGAACCGCACTTTCAGACTCACGGTTCGCCCTCAACAGTGGAAGTGACCGGGTGGCGACTCAGTATTTGCGGATCACCCCGACCACGACGCCCTGAATGAGCACGTCGCGCTCCTGGAACCGCATCGGCTGCATCGTCGGATTGGCGGGCTGGAGCCGGATCCATCCCCCCTGCTCCCGGTAAAATCGCTTGACCGTGGCTTCCGCGCCATTGACCAGGGCGATGACCATTTCGCCGTTGTCCGCCGCCTGCTTGCCGTGCACCACCACGAAATCGCCATCCATGATATGCTCGTCGATCATGGATTCGCCCTGGACCTTGAGGGCATAGTTCGGTCCGCGTCGCGGAAGCAGTTGATCAGGGACCGCGATGGTCTCGCCGCCCATGATCGACTCGATCGGGGCGCCGGCGGCCACCTTGCCGAGCAGTGGGATTTCGGTCGCCCCCGACATGCCCTTGGGCGGGAGCACCTCGATCGCCCGGCTCTCATTATGAGTCCGGTGGATGTAGCCCTTGCGTTCCAGGTTGGTCAGGTGCTCGTGCACCGTGGCCAGGGACTGAAAGCTGAAGTGCTCGGCGATCTCCTCGAAGCTTGGCGCATAGCCCCTGTCACGGATATGCTCCTGCAGGTATTTGAGGATTTCGCTCTGGCGCTTCGTTAACGGCATGATGCCTCCCGGTTCGTGACCGAACGGACTCCGAATCAAGCTACCCGAATAGCAACCGAAGAGCAAGATGGCAACCAAGTTGGACCAGATTCTGGCCACCACACGGGCCGGCCTGCCGGCATTGTACGCCCGGCGGAACGAGATCGAACGCCTCGCCGTGGCCTCCAGCGCCCGCCCCGAGTTTCTGGCGGGGTGGGACCGGAGCCGGACGGCACTCATCGCGGAAGTGAAGCGGCGCTCCCCCTCCCAGGGGACGATTCGGGCCGATCTCGATCCGGTGGCCCACGCCGGGGCGTACGCCGCTGCGGGGGCCAGCGCGATCTCCGTCCTCACCGATGGCCCCTTCTTCGGCGGGTCGCTCGAGGATCTCCACGCCGTCGCCGCCCGGGTCCGGGTCCCGATTCTCCGGAAGGACTTCATTCTCGACGAGCTTCAGGTGGCGGAAGCGAGAGCTGCGGGTGCGTCGGCGGTGCTGCTCATCGTCCGTGCCCTGTCGCCAGGGCGCCTCGCCGAGCTGGCGCGTGCTGCGCGGGACTGGGGGCTCGCGACTCTCGTGGAGGTTCATGACGAGCAGGAACTGGAGATCGCCCTCCACGCGGAGGCTCCGGTCATCGGGATCAACAGCCGGAACCTCGACACCTTCGACATCGACGTGGCCTCCGCCTGGAAATTGCTCGCACGAATCCCGGCGGACCGGATTGCCGTGGCGGAGAGTGGCATGGCGACCGAGGCGGATGTTCGGCTCGCCGCAGACGCCGGAGCCGATGCGGTCCTCATCGGTACCGCGCTCTCCGGAGCCGCCGATCCTGCTGCCCTGGCGCGTGCACTGACCGCCGTGCCGCGCCGGGGCCGATGATCCCGGCCAAGATCTGCGGCCTGACCCGCCCGCAGGATGCGGCCGCTGCGGTGGCGCTCGGGGCGCGCTACCTCGGCGTCATCTTCGCAGGGGGACCGAGGCAGATCGATACCCTCCAGGCCCGGTCCATCGTCCAGGTGGCCGGCGAAGTTCCCGTGATTGGGGTCTTTGGATCGCAGGGCCATGCGCAGATATTAGAGGTAAGGGATGCGGCAGGCCTGGCCGGGGCTCAGCTGCACGGGGGTGCCACACCGGAACTTGTCCATCAGCTTCAGCGCGAAGGCCTGCGGGTCGTGGTGGTCGTGAAGCTCTCGGGAATCTCCGACCTGGATCAGCTGGACCGATTGGCCGGGCTCGGCTGTCCGCTTCTCATCGAACCTCGTGTGGAAGGCAAGCTCGGCGGTGCCGGCGTGGCCTTGCCGCTGGCACTCGCAGCCGAGGCCAGGCACCGGCTCAAGGCTCACCCGATGTGGCTGGCGGGCGGACTGACGCCGGAGAATGTGGCCGAGGCGGTCCGCGTCGTTCAGCCCGACGTGGTAGACGTATCATCCGGGGTCGAACAGATTCCGGGGATCAAGGATCACCAGCGGATGGCTCGATTTCTGGAGGTACTGGCGTGACAGTCACCTTGCCGCCCGAGCGCGCGGTCGATGGCCGCTTCGGCGTCTACGGCGGCCGTTACGTGCCCGAGACGCTCATGGCGGCGCTGCAGGAGCTTGCCGTGCTGTACGACGCGGCGCGGCAGGACACCGCCTTCTGGGCGGAGCACAACCTGCTGCTCAAGGAATTCGTCGGACGTCCGTCGCTGCTGAGCCCCGCGCCCCGCTTCTCGGAGCTGGTCGGCGCCACGGTGCTGCTCAAGCGCGAAGACCTGAACCACACCGGCGCCCACAAGATCAACAACACGATCGGGCAGGCGCTCCTGGCGCGTCGCATGGGCAAGCGGCGCATCATCGCCGAGACCGGCGCGGGGCAGCATGGCGTGGCCACCGCGACGATCTGCGCGCGCTTCGGCCTCGACTGTGTCGTCTACATGGGAGAGGAGGACGTGGAGCGTCAGGCGCTCAACGTCTACCGCATGCGTCTGCTCGGTGCGACGGTCGTTCCGGTCACTTCCGGCACCCGCACGCTCAAGGATGCCACCAACGAGGCGCTCCGTGACTGGGTCACCAACGTGCCCACGACCCACTACATCATCGGCTCGGTCGTCGGCCCGGATCCCTTCCCCCGCATGGTCCGGGACTTCCAGTCGGTGATCGGCGTGGAGTCGCGGCGCCAGGTCCTCGAACGGACGGGCCGGCTGCCGCAGACCGTCGTGGCCTGCGTCGGTGGCGGGTCGAATGCGATCGGGATGTTCTCGGGGTTCATCGACGACACGGCCGTCGAACTGGTCGGGGTCGAGGCCGCGGGTGAGGGCGTGGCCACGGGGCGGCACAGTGCGACCCTCACGGCGGGGCTCCCCGGCGTGCTGCACGGCTGCCTGAGCTACCTGCTGCAGGATGCGGACGGTCAGGTGATGCCGGCTCATTCCGTGTCGGCCGGACTCGACTATCCCGGGGTCGGTCCCGAGCACAGCTGGCTCCGCGACACGGGGCGGGTGCAGTACGAGTCGGTGACCGATGCCGAGGCGCTCACGGCGTTCCAGACCGTGTGCCGGCTGGAAGGGATCATACCCGCGCTGGAGACGGCGCACGCCTTCGCCTGGATCGAACGCAATCGTGGCCGCTGGACGCCTGACGCGCTCGTGCTCGTCTGTCTCAGTGGTCGTGGCGACAAGGACGTCGCGCACGTGGCCAAACTGCTCGGGAACGCCTAAGTGACCCAGGGCATGCCGGCGGCAGTGATCCTGCCGCCTTCCCAGATCGAGGAACTGCTGCGGACCCTGGTGAAGGGGCTCCGGGCGTTCCAGATGTACCTGCCGAACAACCCGATCTACCAGCGCGCCATCCAGAACGTCCGCGCCTCCTTCCAGCCGATCTGGGCCGGGGGGATGGATCGCATCGTGCTCCAGATCGTGGAAACCGACATCATCTGGGAGGAGCAGGTCGTCTACCACCAGCCGAATAAGGCGGACAGCCTCGCCTGGTCGCTGTTCAAGGACGGCATGCGCGTGCTCACGCTCTTTCCGGGCGTGGAGGACGAGGAGATCATCCGCTTTCTCGAGATCGTCCAGCGCGCCCGCACCCTCGCGGCCGATGCCGGGGACGACCTGCTGACCCTGCTGTGGGAGCAGGATTTCACGCTGGTGCAGTATCACTTCACCGAGTTTGCGCCCGACAGCGGCGTGCCGGGCCTCTCGGGCGAGGGCGCCTACAGTCAGGCGGCGCCGACCGATCCCAATGTCGCGGCGGCCCAGGCCCAGGAGACCCGGGGCAAGGTCCAGGAGGACGCGCCACGGAAGCCCGCGGTGGTCGATCTCGAGGAGTTCGATTCCACGCTCTACTGGCTGGAAGAGGGGGAGATCCGGGCGATCGCACAGGCCGTCGAGCGGGAATACGCGCAGGACCTGCGCGCCAACGTCCTCAACATCGTCTTCGACATTCTCGAGGATCGCCGCGAGGCGTGGGCACGGACGGACGTGCTGACCACCATGGAGAGCTATCTCCCGCACGTGCTGAACGCCGGCGACTTCCGCTCCGTCGCGCTCATCCTGCGCGAGACCCGCCTGCTCGTCCGGCGCCCCGAACTGTTCACCGTCGAGGAGCGGGAGCGTCTCGACGCCTTCACCGGGCGGTTGTCCGAACCCGGCGTGCTGCAGCAGATCCTCCAGTCGGTGACCGAGGCCCAGACGCCGCCTTCCGAGGAAGATCTCGGCGAGCTGTTCCGCGAACTGCGGCCCAGCGGTCTCGAAACGGTGCTCGTCTGGCTGCCGAAGCTGCCCGCGGCCTCGCCGGTGCACACGCTGCTCGCCTCCGCCGTGGACCGCCTGGCGGAGAACAGCCCGCAGGAAGTCCTCCGCCTCCTCCGGCTGCCTGACTCGGAGGCCCTCTTCTCGGTCATTGCGCTCTGCGGCCGTCTGCGGCTGCAGGCCGCGGTCCCCGGTCTCGCCGATACCCTGGGACACCCGCAGTCCTCCATCCGGCTGGCGGGGACGCAGTCGCTGGACGCGGTCGGGACCCCGGGCGCGCTGCAGGCCCTGGAGCGCGCGGTCGAGGATAGCGACCGCGAGGTGCGCATCGCCGCCGTGCAGGCCCTCGGCAAGCGGGGCTACAAGGGCGTGCTTCGCCGCATCGAGCCGGTGGTGCAGGGCAAGGTGCAGCGCGAGATCGATCTCACCGAGCGGATGCGGTTCTTCGAGGCCTACGCCATGATCGCCGGCCCGTCCTCCCTCGAGCTGCTTTCGGCGATGCTCTCACCCGGGGGACTCTTCCGACGGAAGGAAACGCCGGAGGTGCGCGCCTGCGCCGCGCTCGCCATCGGCCGGCTCAAGACCGCCGAAGCGCGGGACCTCCTGCAGAAGTACCGGGACGACAAGGAACTCGTCGTGCGCAACGCCGTGAGCCGGGCCCTCCGGGAGGCCGGCGCGTGACGCGCGACCCCGATTCGCACGGTCATGGCGGCGAGGAGAAGGTCGCCGACGACGCCTTCCTGCGCTCGGCCGGCCGGGCCTTCCTGCTCGCGATGTACGCCGCGCTGCGGAGTCTCAAGCTCTATCCCATCGAGAACGCCACCGCCCAGAAGTCGCTCGACGACCTCCAGGCCGCCGCCAACGCGATCCTCACGCCGATGGCGGAGATCGAGCTGCGGCTCTCCGGCGACTTCCTGTTCGTCAACGGCACCCGGCTGCGGCTCGAACTCGACAACTACGCTTCCTTCTCCAATACGCTCGCGGCGCTGCGCGCCCTCGACGTCGGCGAGATCCGGGTGGCGTCTGGCGTCGAGCGGCGCGAGTGGCAGGTCTTCATCAGCCTTGTCCTGTCGCTGTCAGGCAAGGCGGGGGTCGAGCCCGATCCGGAGAAGCTGCTGGAACTCCGCGACAAGCTCGCGATCGCGGAAGTGACCCACATCGATGTCGAGCCGCCCGTCGAGTCGGAAGAGAAGGTGGCGGATGCGGAGAAGGCGCGCGAGGTGGCGAAGCGCACCTACTCCCATGGCGTGGCGGTCACGAAGGACCTGATCAACAGTGTCCGCCTCGGCCGGACCACCTCGGTCGCCAAGGTGAAGCGGGCGGTGCAGGCGATCGTCGACCAGGTGCTGAACAACGAGACCTCGCTGCTCGGCCTCACGACGATCCGGGACTACGACGAATACACCTTCACCCACTCGGTGAACGTCTGCATCCTCGCGGTCGCGATCGGCAAGAAGCTGGGGCTGACCCGATTGCAGCTCTACGACCTCGGGCTGGCCGCCCTGCTCCATGACGTCGGCAAGGCGCGGATTCCGGTGGAGGTGCTCAACAAGACCACCGGCCTGACCGAGGAGGAGTGGAAGCTCATGCAGACCCATCCCTGGCAGGGGGTGCTGACGCTCTTCAACATGCGGGGCTACGGCGAGATCCCCTACCGGCAGATCGTGGTCGCGCAGGAGCACCACATGAAGATGGATCTCACTGGCTACCCGAAGGCGATCCGGCAAAGGGAGCAGGGGATCTATTCGCGCATCGTCGCCGTGGCCGACGGCTATGATGCGGCCACCACCCGGCGCAGCTACCAGACCGTGCCGATCCAGCCGGACCAGGTGCTGCGCGAGATGTGGGAGAATCCGCGCCGCGGCTACGACCCGATGCTGGTCAAGGCGCTCATCAACCTCATCGGCATCTACCCGGTGGGGACCTGCGTCATCCTCGACACCTTCGAGGTGGCGGTCGTGGCTGCCGCCAATCCCGATCAGACCGTGCTCAATCGCCCGATCGTGCGCATCTGCATCGACCAGAACGGCGCGCTCGTCGGCCCTCCGGGGCGCGAGGAGAATCTCGCCGAGCAGGATGCGACCGGCGCGTTCCTGCGTTCGATCGTCAAGGTGACCAACCCTGACCGCTATGGCATTGTCGTCGGTGACTACTTTGTCTGAGTCGCGGCTCGACGCCGCCTGGGCCGCACTCCGGCGTGATGGACGCACGGCGCTGATTCCCTATCTGACGGCCGGGCACCCCGATCGCGACGCGAGCCTGGCGGCGCTGCGCCACGCGGACGAGCATGCGGACATTCTCGAAGTGGGGGTCGCCTTCAGCGATCCCCTTGCCGACGGCCCCACCATCCAGCGCTCGACCTTCGACGCGCTGCATGCGGGCATTACGCTGCCGCGCACGCTCGACCTGATTGCCGAAGCCCGCCTGACGAAGCCCGTCGTGGTCTTCAGCTATCTCAATCCGGTGATCCGTTACGGTGTCGGGCGCTTCCTGCGCGATGCCGCCGACCTTGGCATCGCGGGCCTGCTGCTCACCGACCTGCCCGCCGGCAGTGATCCCGCCGTGGAGCAGGCGGTGCGCGAGAGTCCGCTCGACCTGATCCGGCTGATCGCGCCGACCACATCGGGCGCCAGGCTCGCCGAGGTGGTGCGTGGGGCCGAAGGCTTCCTCTACCTCGTGGCACGCCTCGGCGTCACCGGAGCCAGCAGCGAGCTCGCCACCGGCCTCGAGGCCTACATCGCCCGGGTACGGTCAGCGAGTCCGCTCCCGCTCGCGGTGGGCTTCGGCATCAGCTCCGCGGCGCAGGCGCGGACCATCGCGCATCTGGCCGATGGTGTGGTCGTGGGGAGCGCGCTCGTCGAGCGCCTGGGACGGGAAGGCCCCGCCGCGGCGGGACGGATGCTGGCGGAACTGCGTGCCGCCCTCGACAGCGCCGATCGGGAGCGGCCTCAGTGAGTCGGGTTTCGCGCACTCTGCTCGAAGGGTACGCGCGAACTGTCGCGTGGGGTGGAACGATTGTGGGCCTCGCGGCCCTGGTCCAGGACCGCCGCTGGCTCGAGCAGCCGTGGGTCGCCGTCGGTCTCGTGGCCTTCGTGGTGGTCCTGCGCCGGGGCCAGATCCAGCTTTCCAAGTTCTCCTCGCTCTCGCAGATCGGGGTCGTGGCACTGGTCGGCTCGGTCGCCACCGGTCCGGGCATCGTGATCTTCGCGCTCGGTCTCGGCGTCTTCATCGCCGATGCCTTCTGGCTCCGCAAGCTGCTTCGCGCCGCCTGGATCAATGCCGGCCGCGAGGTGCTCGGATTCGTCGCGGCGTACGGCCTGTACGCCGCCGTCTATCTCCTCATCGATCCGCCGGGCCTGACGATCGAATTCCTCCCGCCGGCCCTTGCGCTGGCCGGGTTCTACTTCTTCTTCACCCGGGCGCTGCTCTATTTCACGCTCCTGATCCGCAACAAGCTCGAGCCGCACGAGCGGCTCATGATCCTGCGCTACGAGATTCTCTCCTACCTCCTCACGATCATCGGCGCGGTAATCGCGGGCGCCGCGATCCGGACGCTGCCGCTGATGGGGTGGCTCACGGTGCTGGCGGTGCTGGGCGTGCTGGGGATGCTCACGACCCGCATTCTCGCGGAGGCGATCGGGGCGGAGGAGCTCAACAAGATTCACGCCCGCGAGCGAGTCATCACGAGCAACATCTCGCTCATGGACGCCTTCACCCAGCTCGAAGAGATGGCCAACCGTGTGCTGGACTGGAGCGATTTCCGGATCTACCGCGTGAGCGGCGGGGCCGGGGTACTGCTCTACCGCGGCGTCCTGGGCTGGCCGAATCGCGGCGACCCGCCGTTCGACAGCCCGCAGCTTCGCGAGCTTGCGGTGACCGGCGGCGAGCCGGTCGTGGTCAGCGACGCGCGCAAGGATGAGCGGATGCTGGCCCCGACGCCGGATGCGATCAGCATGCTCCTCCTGCCGCTCCGGTTCGGGAACGAGATCATCGGGACATTCGAGCTCGATCACCACAAGCCGCACACCTACGGTAAGAAGGAGGTCGCGGCCGCCGCGACCTTTGCGAGCCAGCTCGCGACGGCCATCCATATCGCGGACCTGCGGCGCCCACTGACGGAAACCGTCGAGCGGGTCGGCGTCCAGGTGAAGGCGCTCGCCTCGACCGCGGACATCCTGCGTTCCTCTGCGAGCGCCGTCGCTCAGACGGCGCAGGCCATTCGCGCCGGCGCGGCGGAGCAGGAGCAGCTGGTTGCCCAGGGCCGCGAGGCGATGGCCGACTTCGCCCGGCAGGCGCGGGAGGTGGCGGCGGATGGCGCCGCGGCGGCCCGCTCGTCCGCGATCGCCAGCGAAACGGCGGCGCGGAATCGCGAGGCGATCCAGGATGCGATCGCACGGCTGGTGCAGTTGCAGCAGTTCGTGGACGCCTCCTCACGCCAGGTCAGCGAGCTCTACCAGGTCACCAACCGCCTCATCGGGTTCATCGGCACGATCCGGGAGATCGCCGATCTGACCAACCTCATCGCGCTGAACGCCGCGATCGAGGCCGCGCGCGCCGGCCAGCAGGGCCGCGGATTCGCGGTCGTGGCCGAGGAGGTCCGGCAGCTCGCGTCACAGAGCGGGCAGGCTTCCCGCGAGGCGGGCGGGCTGGTCGCCGCGATTCTGGGGCAGGTGGCCCAGATCAGCGAGGAGATGGACCGCGGTACGACGACGGTGCGCGGCGTCGAGCAGCTCTCGGCCAACGCGGCCCAGGCGCTCGCCGGCATCGTCACCGGCACCCAGGATGCGGGCGAGCACGCCCAGCGCATCGCCGGGACCGCCGCGCGTCAGGAGGACGCGGTCCTCCGGCTTCGGTTGCAGATGGACCGGGTGGCCGAGGTGTCGGCCCGGACGCTGGAGGATGCGAGCGGCACCGCCCGCCGTGCGTCGGAGACGGCCCGCAGTCACGCCGATCTCGAGCGCGCCATCCGCGAGCTGGCGGCCGTCGCCGAGCGGCTCGAGACGATCGCCCGCCACTTCTCCCACGAGCTATGAATCCTCGCGAACGCGTCTACGTCGCCCTGGGCAGCAACGAAGGGGACCGTGCCGGCTACCTCGCCCGCGCCCGGGAGGCGCTGGCGAAGATCCCGCTCACAACCGTGCTTGCCGTCTCGTCGATTGAGGAGACCGAGCCGGTCGGTCCTGAGGGTCAGGGCCGGTATCTCAATCAGATGGTACTGGTCGAGACCTCGCTCGATCCGGGCCGGTTCCTGAAGCTGCTGCACAAGATCGAGGACGAGCATGGACGGGTCCGGGGTGAACGATGGGGACCGCGCACCCTTGATCTCGATATCGTCCGGTTCGGGACCCGCCGGCTCCGCGATCCCGATCTCCGCATCCCGCACGCCGAACTGCCCAACCGGGACTGGTGGCAGCGGGAGATCGAGGAACTGGACGCCGCAGCCCCGCTGCAGAAGGATGACGAGCCCTAGCCCGGCCCGTCCGGCGGCAGGCGGGCATCGGGCCCGCACGCCGAGAATTCCGTACTACCAGAGGTATGGCAATGCCTGACGAAAGCCGGCCCATGACGATCCCCGATCTCCGCGACATGAAGGCCGCGGGGCGGAAGGTCACCGTGCTCACCTGCTACGACGCCCTGTTCGCGCGGCTGCTTGATGGCGTGGTGGACGTGCTCCTCGTGGGCGACTCGCTCAACCAGGTGCTCGCCGGTCATGAGACCACCCTGAGCGCCACGCTCGACCAGATGATCTATCACGCGGCGGCGGTCCGACGCGGCGCCCGCCAGTCGCTGGTCTTCGTCGATCTCCCCTTCCTCACCTACCAGGTGACGGTCGAGGAGGCCCTCCGGAACGCGGGGCGCGTGATGAAAGAGACCGGCGCGCACGGCGTGAAGCTCGAGGGGGGCGAGCACATGGCGGAGACCATTCGCGCCATGGTGCAGGTGGGCATCCCGGTGATGGGCCACATCGGGCTCACGCCCCAGTCGGTCCACCAGCTCGGCGGATACCGGGTGCAGGGGCGGGATCGCCCCGCCGCCGATCGGCTCCGCTCGGACGCCAAGTTCGTCGAGGAGGCCGGGGCCTGCGCGCTGGTCCTCGAGCTGGTGCCCTGCGAACTCGCCAGCGAAGTCAGCGCATCACTCGGCATCCCCACGATCGGCATCGGCGCGGGCCCCGGGTGCGATGGCCAGGTCCTCGTGCTCCACGACATGCTGGGCCTGAACGAGGGGTTCGCTCCGAAGTTCCTGCGGAAATATGCGGAGCTGGCGGGAACGGTTCGCGAGGCCGTGCGGCACTACAGTGAGGACGTGCGTGCCGGGCGGTATCCCGGTCGCGAACACAGTTTCGACTGATGGACGAATTCCGCGACAGCGCCGGGCTCCGGGCCTGGCGCGCCTCCCATCGCCGCGCCGGCCGACGCGTGGGTCTGGTGCCCACGATGGGGGCCCTGCACGAAGGACACCTCGCGCTCGTCGATGCCGCACGGGCGCAATCCGACGCCGTCGTGCTGAGCATCTTCGTCAATCCGCTCCAGTTCGGTCCTGGCGAGGATTACCAGCGCTACCCGCGCGCGCTCGAACGCGATCGCGCGCTGGCCGCCGGCCGTGGTGTGGACGTGCTCTTCATCCCGACCGTCGAGATGATGTATCCGCCGGGCTCCGAGACGCGGGTGGTGCCCGGTCCGACGGCCGCCCGCTGGGAAGGCGCCGTGCGGCCTGGACACTTCGAGGGGGTGCTCACCGTCGTCGCCAAGCTGTTCCACCTGGTGGAACCCGAGGTGGCGGTCTTCGGTCAGAAGGATATCCAGCAGGCCACCCTCATCCGCTGCATGGTCAGGGATCTCGACTTTCCGATGGACCTGGTCATCGTCCCGACTGTGCGGGAATCCGACGGGGTGGCGTTGAGTAGCCGCAACGCTTATCTGGATCCCGGGCAGCGCCAGCAGGCGCAGGCCCTCAGCAGGTCCCTCCGCGCCGCAGAGAAGGCATGGCAGGGGGGCATCGCGGATTCCACTCGTATCGAGCAGCTCATGAGGGAGCAATTCCATATCTTTCCGGCAGTTACGGTCGACTATATTGCCATCGTTGATCCGGAGAATTTGGCCCCTGTCGAGCAGGTTGCCCGTGGCACGATCATCGCGGTAGCAGGTCGCGTCGGATCGACTCGGCTGCTCGATAACCACATCCTCGGTGCGGAGTTCCGTTGAACCTCCTTGGTGAAGCTCGTCCCACCCCTTCGGGGCTGCGTCCGACTCTTCCCGTCTGGTCGGTCGTGTCGCCGGGAAGGCTGGCTCATATCGAGCGCGTCGCCGGACTGGTTGCGCGGTGGGCCGAAGAGATGGGGGTGCCGGACAGCGAACGAAACCGCTGGCTCCGCGCGGTGTGGCTCCACGATGCCCTGCGGGACGCGCCGCCCGCGGAACTCGAGCGCTGGGCGCCATCGATTCCCGGACCGGCGTCGTTGCGCCACGGTCCGGCGAGCGCCGCGCGCGCCAAGGCCGATGGTGAGACCGACCGCGGGGTGCTCGATGCGGTCCGCTATCACAGCGTCGGGCTCGCCGAGTGGGACATGGTTGGCCGGGTACTCTACTGCGCGGACTTCCTCGAACCAGGGCGGGAGCACCTGCGGGAGGAGCGGGAGGAACTCGCCCGTCGCTTTCCTCAGGATCCGAGCGGCGTGCTCCGGGAAGTGGCCCGGGCGCGGCTCGCCCACGCAGTGGCCTCAGGCTGGCCTCTCCCCGAGCCTACGGTGCGGTTGTGGAACTCTCTGCTGGGGCGCGCCGCGGGCTGATCGCCGGCGGGCTACTTCTCTCGGTCGCCGGTCTCTTCCTGCTCGCCCGTTCGCTGCGTCGCGACCGGGTCGAGGGTCATGCCTTCGATATTCCCACCGGGGACAATCGCATCACCGTTGAGGTGCTCAACGGCAGCGGCCGCAACGGACTTGGTCGACTGGGTGCGCGGCGGCTCCGTCGCCACGGCATCGATGTGGTCCTGTTCCGCACCGCCGACTCCACCGTCGATTCGACGCGGGTGATTCTCCGCCGCGGCGACAAGGTTCGCGCCGCCCGGGTGCAGGACGCGCTCGGCACGGGGCGAATCCGTGAAGTGCCGGACTCCCTCCTTCTCGTCGATGTGACCGTGATTCTCGGTCCGGACTTCAAGCCCGATGAGGACGGGCGCCCGTGACGGCCCGGCGCACTTCCTCGATCAGTTCCGCCGGCAGGTAGGGCTTCGGCAGGAACGCCGAGATCTGCGCACCCGCGCACCGTCGTCCGACTTCCTCCTCGCTGTATCCGCTGGTGACGATGACCGGCAGCGTCGGCTCCAGCGCACGGATCGCCAGCAGGGCCGCATCGCCACCCATGCCGGGCATGTTGAGGTCGAGGATCACCGCCGACAGCGAGCCCCGGCTCTCCCGGAAGCGCGCGACTCCCTCCTCACCACTCGAGGCCGTGCGGACGCTGTAGCCGGCGCGCTCGAGAAATCTCCGCATCAATGTCAGGACCCCGACCTCATCATCCACCAGGAGGATCTCGGCGCTGACTTCCCGGATGCCGCGCCCATCCTTTCGACCGCTGGTCCGCGGGGTCCCGGCGGAGGCGGGGAACAGGACCCGCACGGTCGTGCCATGGCCCGGGGTACTCACCACGCTCACCGTACCACGGTGCCGGCGGACGATACCGAGGACCGCGGCGAGCCCAAGCCCGCGGCCGGAGAAGCGGGTGGAGTAGAAGGGCTCGAACATGCGTCGCCGGACCTCCTCGCTCATGCCCGTCCCCGTGTCGGTCACCTCGATGTACGCGAATGGTCCCTCGACCTGATCTTCCGGCAGGACGGTGGTCGCGAGATAGGCCAGGTCGGCGTGGCAGGTCCCGGTGCGAATGGTGACGACGCGATGGTCACCCATCAGCGCCTCCCCCGCATTGGTGACGAGGTTGACGATGACCTGCTGCAACTGCGCGGGATCGGCCTCGATGACGGGGAGATCGTCGGCCAGATCGAGCACCAGCCGGGCTCCGCCAGGGAGCGCCGCCTCGAGCAGCGGCGTGGAGCTGCGCAGCACCGCCGCCAGGTCCACCGGACCGATGACGAAACGTCCCTTGCCCGCGTACGCGAGCATCTGGGCGGTGAGTTCCGAGGCGCGCAGAGTCGCCAGTTCGACCTGCTGCAGCGACTCGAAGGCCGGCGAGCGCGGCGACACCTCGGCGCGGGCGAGATGGGTATTGCCGAGAATCAGGGTGAGCAGGTTGCTGAAGTCATGCGCGATGCCACCGGCGAGGACGCCGAGACTCTCGAGCTTCTGGGATTCGAGCATCCGGTCCTGCAGCTGCCGGTTCATCTCCTCGATGCGGCGTCGTTCGGTGACATCCTCGTAGATCGCCATGCTCCCGATCACGCGTCCATCGCTGCTCCGCAGCGGCGCGGTGGTGAGCACGACGTCGAGGTAACTGCCGTTCCGGTGTCGCCGCCGTACCTGGCGCCCGAGGAAAGCTCGTCCCGCGAAGACTTCCTTCAGGAACGTGCGGTACTGTTCCTGCTCGTCATCGGAGATGATCGGGAGGTAGCGGCCCAGCGCCTCGCTTTCCGAGTAGCCGAACACCCGTTCCGCCGACGGATTCCACCCCGTGACGATCCCTTCCGCCGAGGCCGTCACGATCGGGAGCGGTGAGGCATCGATCAGGGCGACGACTCGCTGGTGCATTTCCCGCTCGGCGTCCTCGAGCCTGCGGCGTTCGGTCACATCGCCGGCGATCCCGCTCACGAGGGTCGCGGCCGTCTCCGTTCCCCGGATCAGGGTCGCCCGATCGTGAATCCAGCGCACGCTTCCGTCGCGGTGGCAAATCCGGTACTCGATGTCGTACGCGGCTTGTCCATCGGAGGCGATCAGGTCGGACCAGGCCTGTCTGACTGCGGCCTGATCGTCCGGGTGTACCATCGCGGGCCACTGCGCCGGGTTGGCTGAGGCCTGCTCCGGGCTCATCCCCCAGATCCGCTCGAAGGAGGGGCTGATGTACAGCAACTCCTCTGGCTCCAATTGGAAGAGCCAGAACACCTCGGCGCTGCCCTCGGCGAGCTGGTGGAACCGGGCTTCCATGGTGTGCAGGGCCTGTTCGGCGAGCTTCTGCGCCGTGATGTCGATGGTCGACCCTGCCATGCGCACGGGGCGACCCTGTTCGTCCCAGCGCGCCTGACCATGCACCAGGAACCAGCGCCAGGTGCCGTCCTTGGCCTGCATCCGGTACTCGGTGACGTAGGGCTGATGGTGCTCGAAGTGCAGTCGCAGCAGGTCATGTGTCCGAGCGCGGTCATCCGGGTGCAGCAGTCGCTCCCAGGTCGAGATGTGATTCTCGAGTTCGTCGTCCTCGTAACCCAGCAGCCGCTTCCATTCGGGGAAGAGTCGGGTGTGGCCGGTCGCCACATTCCAGTCCCAGATGCCGGCGCGCGTCCCCGTCATCGCGAGTGCGTACCGGTCCTCACTGTCCGTGAGCGCCTGCAGGGCGTGCCGCCGCGCGCTGATGTCCCGGCACAGCGCGATGATGGTCCCGTCGGCCAGGGTGGCCGCGTTGATCTCAATCGGAACGATGCTGCCGTCCATGCGGAGGTAGTCGATCTCGAGGCCCTCGGTCGAGCCGCGCGTCACGCATTGCCTGACCGCGGCGGCGTTCCGCTCCAGATCGTGCGGCGCCGTCCATTCAGTGACGTGGTGGCCCAGGATCTCTCCCAGCGATGACCGGCCGGTCAGCCGGAGGTACTCGTCGTTCGCCACGAGCACCCGCCCTTCGCCATCGAGGATGAGGAACCCGGTGTGGGTGATCTCCACGAGGGAACGGTAGCGCTGCTCACTCGCCTGCAGCGCCTGCTCGGCCTGCTTGCGCGCGTCGATGTTCGTCACGATCGCGAGGGCACCCCGATAGGTGCCCGCGTCATCCTGCACCGGATTGGTGGACATAAGCGTCCACACCGAACGCCCGTCGCGATGGCGCAGCCGGAAATCGTGCTGTTCCGCCAGTCCGCGCGCACGCCGGTCGAGATTGGCGGTGGAGATCAACCGGGCATCCTCGTCCATGAAGTCGAACAGGTGCCGCCCGAGCATCTCCTCCGGCGCGTAGCCGAGCATCGCCGCCATCTGGGCGTTGACGAAGGTGGTGCGCGCCTCGGCGTCGATCATCCAGACACCGTCGATCATCGTTTCGATGATCTGGCGTGAGCGCGTCTCCAGTTCCGCCACTCGCCGCTCGGCGGCCAGGATCCGGGTCAGCTCGACATGACTGACCACCGCCCCGCGCTCGGTGCTCTCCAGCGGGACCACCCGGAGCAGGAATGTCCGAACCCCTTCGGGGGCCTCCATGGTGTAGCTGGACTCGAAGGAGTCGAGCTCTCCGGCGAGCACTGCTCGTATGCCCTCGCCGATTGCCTCGGCGCCCGGGCAGGTGGAAGCGGCTTTCCGGCAGACCTCGAGGTAGTTCCATCCGAGGAAGCGTGGCTCGGGGGTGCCATCCGGCGCCGGGGCGAATTCGCTCCAGGCGCGATTCACGCCGATCAGGCGGCCCTTCGTGTCGATGACGGCGATCTCGGCGGGCGCCGCATCGAACACGGAGCTGCGCATGCGGGCCGCATCCTCGGCGGCCGCCGACCAGCGGCCGATGAGGGGCTGCATCGCCATGAGACCGAGCAGCAGCAGGATGGAGATGCAGAGGGCGATCCCCTCGGTCGCGGGATCGATGGGCTTATGGTGGGGGCCGATCGCCTGCGCGATCGTCATGATCCGGCGAAGCGCCATCAGGGCGATGGCGGCCGCCACCAGCGTCCAGGCGAGGGCGCGTCCCGTGCGGATCGCCAGGCGGACGGCCAGGCTGGCGGCCGCGATCTGGAAGAGCAGGGAGAGGGCGACCAGCAGCATCGGGCCCACCGCCTTTGGCGGAGGTCAGCGTCCACCGAGGACCCACGCGCTCGGGGCGAACTGCACTCGGGTGGTTCCCGCATGCAGGTCTACCCTAAGAGCATCGGCCTCGTTGACCGGCGCCATGAGGGGAACAGGGCGCCACTGACGCTAATGCCCGGTACCGGGGGGCGCTACCGCAGGTGCTGGTCCGACGGGGGGCCCGCCGCGGGGATGTGGGCCATTACCAGGTCCATCACATTCGTGCCGGTCATGCCGGTCTTGAAAATGGCGCCTCCTGCCGACAGGGCATCGAAGCCGTGGTGGGATGTCAGGTCTCGCGCGGGGTCCCGGCCCGTCGCGCGAATCCGGCCCCAGGTTTCCCGATCCGCAAATCCTCCGGCCGCGTCCGTCGGGCCGTCCCGACCATCGGTCCCCGCGGCGAGCAGCGTGACGAATCTCTCGCTCTGCGCCAGTATTTCCGCGGCGGCCAGCGCGAGTTCCTGGGAGCGGCCTCCCAGCCCGGCGTCGGGGGAAAGGGTGACGGTGGTTTCTCCGCCCCAGACCAGAACTGCATCTTTATTCACTCCCCCGGCTTGCGCTCGGGAGGTATTTGTGGCATCATAATCCAGAAGCCGTTGGGCAATTCGCCTTCCGACGTCGGCCGCCTCGCCCGCCAGCGCGCTATCGACCAGCGTTGCTTCCAGGCCGAGATCACCCGCCGCGGCGCAGGCCGCCTCCAGGGCCAGCCGATTGCTGGCGACGAGGCAGGTGCTGGTGGTGCGAAAGGCCGGGTCGTCGGGCTTCGGGGTTTCTGGAAGTGCGCCTCGCTGGACCGCTTCGAGGTGGTGGCGGAGCGAGTGCGGCAGTTGTTCCCACAGGCCGGCCGCGGTCAGAGCTTCACGCACCTCGGTCGCGTTGGACGAATCCGGAACGCAGGGACCTGAGCCGATCGAACCCAAGTCGTCCCCGATTACGTCCGAGATTGTGAAATTTTTCACGTGCGCCGGGGCCAGGGCCGCTGCGAGACGACCGCCAGCCCAGCGCGCGAACCGTTTGCGGATCCGATTCATCGCCGTAATATCGAGGCCGGATCCCAGCAGGAGACGATAGAGTTCGGTGAGATCGGCGGCCGCGATCCCTTCGACCGGTGCGCCGATGAGGCTTGTCGTTCCCCCGGACAGGAGCACCCAGACTTCGTCCTCCGGGTGCACGGCGCGGACGGCTTCGGCCAGTGCGCCGGCGGCCGCGAGTGATCCGGGACCGGGCTGGGGGTGATCACCGACGGCGACCCGCAGCGCAGGGTGGGGTGAGGCCGACGGTTCCGGAACGACGAGGAGCCCTCCCGCAGGTGTCCGCCCCTGTGAGGCCAGATAGGCGACGGCGGCTTGCGCCATCGGCTCGGCGGCCTTGCCCAGGGCAAACAGGTGAAGCGCTCGACCGGGTGCAGGCGGATGGGCCGAGAGTGCCGCACGCAGGGCAGGACCAGGGGCGGCGGCGTGGACCGCCGCCCAGTACAGGTGGGTCAGCAGGGCCCGCGGGTCCGCGGGTCGCGGGTGAGTCGTCATAAGGTTCCGGAAGTCGAGGGTGCGGTCGTCTCGTATGAACATACAGCCGCCCGCAAGCATTCGCGCGTGAGCCCAGCGCTCCCGCTCCGTGTTGTCTCCAGCGTAGAGGATGGTCCCATGTCAGGCCGCAACTTCCTGTTCGTCCCGGGTCCCACGAACACTCCCGATCGTATCCTCCGCGCGATGCATGTGCCGATGGAGGATCATCGCTCCTCGTCGTTTCCCGATCTCGCCGGCCCGCTCCTCAAGGACCTGCGCAAGATCTTCAAGACCGAGCAGGGCCAGGTCATCGTCTTCCCCGGCACCGGCACGGGCGGGTGGGAGTCGGCGCTGGTCAATACCCTGTCCCCCGGGGACAAGGTGCTCTCCTTCCGGTATGGCCAGTTCAGTCATCTCTGGATCGACATGATGCAACGGCTCGGGCTCAACGTGACGGCGATCGATATCGAGTGGGGCGAGGGTGCGCCGCCCGAGATGCTGCACGAGCTCCTCAGCAAGGACACGAAGCACGAGTACAAGGCGGTCTGCGTCGTCCACAACGAGACGGCGACCGGGGTCACCAGCGACATCGGTGCCATCCGCAAGGCGATCGACGCCGCCAAGCACCCGGCGCTGCTGTTCGTCGACAGCGTCAGCGGGCTCGGCAGCCTCGACTTCCGGATGGACGAATGGAAGGTCGACATCACCGTGACCGGCTCCCAGAAGGGCTTCATGCTGCCGGCGGGCGCTGGCATCGTGGCCGCAGGGCCGAAGGCGATCGAGGCGGGGAAGACCGCGAAGTTCGGCCGCTGTTACTGGAGCTTCGAAGACATGCTCCGGGCCAACGCCACCGGCTACTTCCCCTACACGCCGTCGATCCCCATGCTCTACGGCATGCGCGAGGCCGTGAACATGCTGCTGGAGGAGGGACTGGAGCACGTCTTCGCCCGGCACCACCGGCTGGCCGAGGGCTGCCGTCAGGCGGTGGCGGCGTGGGGGCTGTCGCTCTGCGCCAGGGACCGGAAGTGGTACTCCGACACCGTCAGCGCCATCATGGTCCCGACCGGGTTCAACGGTGCCGATGTCATCGATGTCGCGTACCGCCGGTACAACTTTGCGCTGGGTGCGGGACTGAACAAGGTCGCCGGAAAGCTGTTCCGCATCGGTCACCTCGGCGACCTCAACGAGATCACCCTGCTGGCCGGCATCGCCGGGGCGGAGATGGCGATGCATGACGTCGGCATCAAGGTCGAGCTGGGCAAGGGGGTGGCTGCGGCCCAGCAGTACTGGATCGGTACGCAGGCGCCGTTGCCTCCCAAGAAGGGTGCGCCGCCAGTCGAGGCGGCCGTGAAGGCTGCCGCCAAGCCGGCCGGGGTCGCATGAGCCACACCCGCTACGAGCCGGCTCGTCCGCGCCTGCAGCGCAGCGAGCTGGCCGTCCCGGGGTCCAACCCCGCGATGTTCGAGAAGGCGCTGACCTGCGCCGCCGACTACGTCTTCCTCGACCTCGAGGATGCGGTTGCTCCGGCGGACAAGGAGCAGGCCCGGATCAACGTCATCGAGGCGCTGAACAAGTACGACTGGCGGGGGCACGGCAAGACGATCTGCGTGCGGGTCAATGGCATCGACACCCACTATTTCTACCGCGACATGGTGGACGTGGTGGAGCAGGCTGGCGACAAGCTCGATGTCGTCCTGGTGCCGAAGGTCGGCGTTCCCGGTGACGTGTACCTGACGGACGCCCTGCTGACCCAGATCGAGATCGCCAAGAAGATCCCGCATCGCATCGGCATCGACGTGCTCATCGAAACCGCGCTCGGCATGGCGAATGTCGAGGCGATCGCCACGAGTTCCAGGCGACTCGAGGCGATGCACTTCGGCGTCGCGGACTATGCGGCGAGCATGCGGGCCCGGACGGTGAACATCGGCGGGCTCAATCCGGACTATCCGGGCGACCAGTGGCATGCGTCCCTGACCCGGATGATCGTCGCGTGCCGGGCCTACGGCCTCCGTCCGATCGACGGACCGTTCGGCGACTTCAAGGATCCGGAGGGCTTCCTGCTCGCGGCGCGCCGTGGTGCAGCGCTGGGGATCGAGGGGAAGTGGGCCATCCACCCGTCGCAGATCGAGCTCGCGAACCAGGTCTTCACGCCGCCCGAGGCCGAGGTCAGCCGGGCCCGGCGGATCCTGGAGGCGCTCGAGCAGGCGGCGCGGGAGGGCAAGGGGGCCGCGCAGCTCGACGGCCGGATGATCGATGCGGCGAGTGCCCGCATGGCCCAGAACGTCGTGGACATGGACAAGGCGATCGGCTCGAAGCGGTAACCGCCGACCACTATCACCAGACGCGTGCACTGCGGTGCGCGCCAACGCTGCACGAGGGGGATTGCGTGGATATCCACGAATACCAGGCCAAGGAGTTGCTGGCGAATTTCGGGGTGGCCGTCCCGCGGGGCGGGGTGGCGTACAGCGCCGAACAGGCGGTCTATCGCGCGGCCGAAATCGGGGGGACGCGCTGGGCGGTGAAAGCCCAGATCCACTCCGGCGCGCGCGGCAAGGCGGGCGGCATCAAGCTCTGCAGCACCGAGGATGAGGTCCGCAAGGCCGCGACGGAGCTGCTGGGCAAGCGGCTGGTGACGCATCAGACGGGGCCCGAGGGCAAGGTCGTCCACCGGCTCTACATCGAGGCCGCCGTCCCCATCGAGCGCGAGCTCTACATCGGGTTCGTGCTGGACCGCAAGAGCGAGCGGATCATGCTCGTCGCGCACCCGCACGGCGGCATGGAGATCGAGGAGATCGCCAACAGCGAGCCGGAGACCATCCTGCGTCAGACCATGGAGCCGGCCGTCGGCATGCGTGCCTTCCAGGCGCGCGAGATCGCGTTCGGCCTCGGTGTCCCGGCCGGCTCGGTCAACCGGATGGCCACGGTGCTGCTCGGGTGCTATCGCGCCTTTCGCGACCTCGATGCGACCATGGTCGAGATCAATCCGCTGGTGCTGACCCGGGACGGCCTGCTGCTCGCGCTCGACGCCAAGATGTCCTTCGACGACAACGCGCTCTTCCGCCGGCCCAATGTCAGCGAGCTTCGCGACCATGCGGAGGAGGACCCGCGCGAGGCGCAGGCCAGCGAGGCCGGCCTCAACTATGTGGCGCTCGACGGCGAGATCGGCTGCATCATCAACGGCGCCGGCCTCGCGATGGCGACGATGGACATGATCAAGCACGCCGGTGGCTCGCCGGCGAACTTCCTGGACGTGGGCGGCGGGGCCTCGCCGGAGCGGGTGGCGATGGCGTTCAAGCTCGTGCTGCAGGACCGGAAGGTGGCCGCGATGCTGGTGAACATTTTCGCCGGCATCAACCGGTGTGACTGGGTGGCGAAGGGCGTCATCCAGGCGGTGAAGGAGGTCGGCGTGAACGTCCCCCTGGTCCTCCGTCTCGCCGGCACCAACGTCGAGGAAGGCAACCGCATCATCGCCGAGTCGAACCTGCCCATCATCACGGCCAACTCGCTGGCGGATGCCGCCGAGAAGGTCGTCGCGGCGTGGAAGAAAGCGAAGGGGAACTGACCATGGCGATCATGATCAACGAACTGAGCCGCATCATCGTCCAGGGGTTCACGGGCGACAAGGCGACGTTCCACGCGCAGAAGATGATCGAGTACGGCTCGAAGGTGGTCGGCGGTGTCACGCCCGGCAAGGGCGGGCAGTCGCACATCGGGCTGCCGGTCTTCAACACGGTGAAGGAAGCGGTCGACGCGGTCTACCCCGATGCCAGCCTCATCTTCGTGCCCGCCGCGTTCTGCGCGGACGCGATCATGGAAGCGGCCGACGCCGGGATCAAGCTGGTCTGCTGCATCACCGACGGGATTCCGGCGCAGGACATGATGATGGTGAAGCGCTATCTCCGCCGGTATCCGAAGGAGAAGCGCACCACGCTCGTCGGCCCGAACTGCGCCGGGCTCATCAGTCCCGGCAAGTCGATGCTGGGCATCATGCCGGGGCACATCTACATGCCGGGCAAGGTGGGCCTGGTGACGCGCTCCGGCACGCTCGGCTACGAGGCGGCGGCGCAGATGAAGGATCTGGGGATCGGCGTGTCGTCGAGCATCGGCATCGGTGGCGACCCGATCAACGGCTCGAGCTTCCTCGATGTCCTGGCACTCTTCGAACAGGACCCGGAGACCGAGGCCGTCATGATGATCGGCGAGATCGGCGGCCCGCAGGAAGCCGAGGCCGCGATGTGGGTGAAGGAACACATGACCAAGCCGGTGATCGGTTACGTCGCCGGTCTGACCGCGCCGAAGGGGCGCCGCATGGGGCACGCGGGCGCAATCATCTCCGCCTTTGGAGACACTGCGGCCGAGAAGGCCGAGATCATGCGTTCGCTCGGCCTGACGGTGGCGAAGAGCCCGGCGCACCTGGGCGAGGCGGTCGCGGAGGCCCTGGCGAAGCGGCCGACCAAGAAGCGGATGGTGACCCGGTGAGTGCCAGGCCGAAGGTCATCATCACCCGGAAGATCCCGGCGGCGTGTGAGGCGGAGGCGCAGCAGCATTTCGACGCGGTGATCAATCGCGACGACGTCCCCCTGACGACGGCCGAGCTGCAGGACGCCCTGCGGAATGCCGACGCGCTGCTGCCGACGGTGACCGACAAGATCACCGCCGAGGTGCTGGGCGCATCGCCGCGCCGGGCGAAGATCATCGCGAACTTCGGTGTGGGTTTCAACAACATCGATATCGCCGCCGCCAAGGCCCAGGGGCTGACGGTGACGAACACGCCGGACGTCCTGACCGATGACACCGCGGACATCGCGCTCACGCTGCTGTTGATGGTGGGGCGGCGCGCGGGGGAAGGGGAGCGGCACGTCCGCAACCGGCAGTGGACCGGCTGGCGCCCGACGCACATGCTGGGCGCGAAGGTGAGCGGGAAGACGCTCGGCCTCATCGGCTTCGGGCGCATCGCCAAGGCGGTCGCCCGGCGGGCGCATCACGGCTTCGGGATGAAGATCATCTTCAGCGACCCGTATCCGCCGTCCGCCGACGAGGCGAGGGCGCTGGGCGCCGAGCAGCGCCCGAGTGTAGAGGCCGTCCTCGCCGAGGCGGATTTTGTCTCGCTGCACTGTCCGGCAACGCCCGAGACGCGACACCTGATCAACGCCGCCCGGCTCAAGCAGATGCGACCGGACGCGTTCCTGATCAACACCGCTCGCGGTGACGTGGTCGACGAGGCCGCGCTGGTCGACGCTCTCAAGGCGAAGACCATCGCGGGCGCAGGCCTCGATGTCTTCGAGAAGGAGCCGACGGTCGCTCCCGATCTGCTGACCATGGAGAATGTCGTGCTCCTGCCGCACCTCGGGAGCGCGACCCTGGAGACCCGGGTCGCCATGGGCATGCGCGCCATCGAGAACCTCAAACTCTTCTTCGCGGGCCAGCCGGTTCGCGATCGCGTCGTGTGACCCAGGACGCCGCCGCGCCGTTTCCCGCCGACTCCCTCCCGATCTCCGCCGATCCGCTCGCGGCGAGTGCCGCGCAGTACGCGACGGAGGTGGCGGAGCATCTCTTCCAGCTCCTCGTCGAGGTGGTGCGCGTCCGTCACCCGTACCTGGAGCCGGTGCTCGAGGGCGGGGAGATGGACCCGAACTGGACCACCGAGCAGCTCGAGGCCTGCCTCCGGGCCCAGGGCATCTGGTTTCAGTTGCTCGCGATCGCCGAACAGAACGCCGGCATGCGACGGCGGCGGCAGACGGAGACCGAGCGGGGACAGGAGCAGGTGCGGGGCACGCTGGCGTCGGTGCTGCACGGAATCTCGGAGCAGCAGCTCGCCGGTCCCGACGAGGTGCGCGGGCTGCTGCGGCAGCTCCGCATCCGTCCGACGATCACCGCCCACCCCACCGAAGCGAAGCGGGTGACGGTGCTCGAGAAGCACCGCCGGATCTACCGCAAGCTGGTGGACCTCGAGTCGCCGCGGTGGACGCCTCGCGAGCGGACCCAGCTGGTCGATGCCCTCCGGCAGGACATCGAACTGCTCTGGATGACGGGCGAGCTTCGGCTGGAGAAGCCGACGGTGCCGCAGGAGGTCTACTGGGGGCTCCACTTCTTCAGCGAGACGCTCTTCGAAGCCACCACCGAGACGATCGAGAAGCTCGACCGGGTGCTCGCGCAGACGTTCCCGGGCGAGCGCTTCGAGATTCCGCCGTTCTTCCAGTTCGGGAGCTGGATCGGTGGCGATCGCGACGGCAATCCCTTCGTGACCAACGATGTCACCCGGCGCACGCTGGGTGAGAACCGCCTCGCCAGCCTGTACCGCTACCGGCAGCGGCTGGTGGAGCTGCTCCGCACGCTGAGTATCACCGAGCGGGCCCTCGAGGTGTCACCGGGGTTCCGGGCCGCACTGGAGCGCGCCCTCGCGCTGTCCGGAGACGGACCGGGCATCGTCAGCCGCAACCCGGGGGAGGTCTTCCGCCAGTACCTCGCCTGCATGACCCGGAGGCTCGATGGCGCGATTCGTCTCGGGGAGCAGGGCAGGACCGCCCAGGGATCGGAAGGCTACGCCTCCGCCGATGAACTGCTGGGCGACCTCCGCATGGTGGAGCAGGCCCTCCGCGACGGCGGCAGCGGTAATCTGGCCGACGCGCTGGTGCGCCCGGTCCGCCGCGAGGTCGAGACCTTCCGCTTCAGCACCGTACGGCTCGACCTGCGCGAGAACACTGCACGCCTGACACAGGCGCTCGTGGAGCTCTGGCGGATCACGACGGGGGAGACCGGAGATCCGCCTCCCGTCGCCTCCGAGGCCTGGCGAGCCTGGCTCCTCGCGGAGCTGGCCCGGCCGCGGAAGGGGGACCGTCCGATCGAGGTCTTCCCCGAGGCGGTCCGCGAGACGATCGGCATGTTCCGGGTGGTCCGGGAGATGCGCGCCGATCTCGACCGGGAGGCGTTTGGCAGTTTCGTGCTGAGCATGACGCGTGAGGTGGCCGATGTGCTCGGCGCCTACCTGCTCGCCAAGGAAGCGGGGCTCTTCGCCGACGAAGCCGGCATCGAGAGCTGCACGCTGCCCATCGTGCCCCTCTTCGAGACGATCGAGGACCTGCACCGCGCGCCGCACATCATGCGGGAGCTGCTGGGCATTCCCGTCGTGCGCCGGTCGGTCCGCGCGCTTGGCGGCACCCAGGAAGTGATGATCGGGTATTCCGACAGCAACAAGGACGGCGGATTTCTCTCGTCGAACTGGGAGCTCTTCAAGGCCCAGGCGCGCCTGACCCGACTCGGCGAGGAGCTCGGGGTCCCGATCTCGTTCTTCCACGGCCGGGGCGGGTCGGTCAGCCGAGGCGGTGCCCCCCTGGGACGCGCCATTGCCGCGCAGCCGGCCGGCTCGATCAAGGGCCGCATGCGCCTCACCGAGCAGGGCGAGGTGGTCTCGCTCAAGTACGCGAACAAGGGCACCGCGCAATATCAGGTGGAGATGCTCGCCGCGAGCGTGATCGAGCATTCGCTCCGTTCCGAGCACGAGGCGGCGCTGGTACCGACTAGCGAATACGATGAGGCGATGGAGGCGCTGTCCGGCGCCGCGCAGGCGGCCTATCGACGCTTCGTCGAGCGGCCCGATCTGATCACCTACCTCGGCGCCGCCAGCCCGCTCGAGGAGCTGACGCTGCTCAACATCGGCTCGCGGCCCGCCCGCCGGACCGGGGCTCGCACGCTCGCGGACCTGCGCGCCATTCCGTGGGTGTTCGCCTGGTCGCAGAACCGGCACTTCATCACCGGCTGGTACGGCCTCGGCAGCGGCCTCGAGACCTTCATGCAGATCCGGGGTGATCGCGGCGTGAAGCTCCTCCAGCGGATGTACGAGGACTCGCGCCTCTTCCAGCTGGTGCTCGATGAGCTGGAGAAGACCCTGTCCTATGTCGACCTCGACCTCGCGCGGCTGTATGCCGACCTCGTCCCCGACGCCACGACCCGCGAGGAGATCTTCTCTATGGTCGAGACGGAATACCGCCGGACGGTGGCGATGGTGCTGCGAGTCACAGGCGGGACGGAACTGGCGGAGCGATTCCCCCGGTTCCGTCGCCGGCTGCAGCGGCGGCTCGCGACGATCAACCAGGTCAGCCGTCAGCAGGTCGAACTGCTGCGGCGTTTCCGCGCCTCGGCCGGTGAGCAGGAACGGCAGCAGTACCTGTCGGCACTGCTGCTCTCGATCAACTGCATTTCAGGCGGGTTCGGCGCCACGGGATAGGGAGCGTCGGTGCCCTCGACCGCGAACGACCCTCCGGCCGCTGGCTGGAGGGTCGTTTGGCTTGGCGCGCTCAGGGCGAGGTGGGTTCCCGCTGTTTCACCCGCTTCGCTTCGACCTCGACGCGAAGCTGACCGCAGGCCGCGCTGATGTCGAGTCCCCGGCTGCGCCGGACCACCGCCTCGATGCCCTGGTTCTTGAGCCGATCGGCGAATTCGCGGATCCGGTGCGGAGCGGTCGGGGTCAGCCCGGGAGCACCACCCGGGTGCAGCGGGAGCAGATTCACGAGTGCCCCCATCCTGCGTGCGAGCCGGGCGAGGTCGTCCGCGTCGCGGTCGGTGTCGTTCTTCCCGGCGATCAGCACGTATTCGAAGGTGATACGCTTGCGGAAGGCCTTCGCCGCCTCCAGGACCTGCCTGAGGTGGTACTTCTTCTCGATCGGCATGAGCGGCAGGCGCCGCTCCTCATCCGGCGAGTGCAGGGAGATGGCGAGGCGGAACTGCTCGGGCCGCGCCGCCAGCTTCTCCATGCCGGGGATGATGCCCACGGTCGAAACGGTGATGTGCCGGGCGCCGATGCCGAGCGCTTCCGGGCTGTTGAGGATGGTCAGCGCCGTGTCGACCGCGGTCCAGTTGAGCAGCGGCTCGCCCATGCCCATGAAGACGATGTTGGTGGGCTTGTCGGCAGGGTCGCGGAGCACGAGCTCGCGAACCTGCCCCGCGATCTCGAATGGCGACAGATTGCGCCGGAAGCCCATGGTGCCGGTCGCGCAGAAGACACAGCCCAAGGCGCAGCCCGCCTGTGATGAGATGCAGAGGGTGCGGCGGGTTCCGGAGGGGATCAGGACGGACTCCACCAGCTCGCCGTCGCTGAGGCGCCAGAGGTATTTCCGGGTTCCGTCCGCACTTGTCTGGAGCGTGGCGAGCTCGAGCCGAGGAAGCGGCCAGTCCCGCTGCAGCCGTTCGCGGAGTTCTGCGGGAAGGTCCGAGGCCTCGCTCCAGGTGCCAATCGGGCGTTGCCAGAGGCGGGGAAGCAGTTGCCGGGTGCGATACGCGGGAAGCCCCGCTTCGACAGCCCACTGGGCCATTCGTGAGGCAGACACGGCTGGCGAAAGGTCCAGCAGGGTCAATGAGGGGGATGGGGCCGGCATGGACGAAAGATAACCTTAGATTCGCCGGTCGCGGTCACGCCACGCCCTGTCGCTGGCCCGCCACGGAATTGGCTGTGAAGACTAGACAGTTGACCGATTCACCAGAAATTCACATCTTCGCATGTCCCCGCAAGCCCAATACGAGACTTTCCCCGGTGGTCGGCCGCCTTCGTCAGGGCGCCTGCCGCCTGCCTTACCCAAGTCCCCCGCCGGAGGCATGCATGCAGAAGAAGTGGCTGATCCTCTCCTCAATCGGTCTCGTTGTCGCCGCCTGTTCGGACAACTCGACGGCCCCGACATCCCCCGCCGAGATGAGAACGCCGGCGAAGATTGTCGGCATTGCACCGGGACGCACCAAGATCATGGCGCTGCGGGGCGCGACATCGGCGTTCAGCGGGGTCACTGGTCAGGCGACGGGCATCAACTACCATGGTGGCCCGATCGTCCCGGCCATCAAGGTGCAGGCGATGTACTGGGGCGCCACGGCTGTCTACGCCGGTGGTCCCACTCCAGGCACGACCGGAACGGGAGCGCAGGACGGGTCCCTGATCGGGCACTTCCTCCGCAACCTCGGGGGCTCCCCGTACTACAACATCAACACGACCTACACCGACCAGGTGGGGGGCGGGCACACGGTGGCCAACAGCATCACCTACACCGGCTTCTGGGCGAACAACCAGAATGTGCCGCCGGCCAATGGCACCACCGTCTCTGACGCCACGATGCAGGCCGAGCTGGTGCGCGGCTTCACAACCGGCGCGCTGACGTACGATCCCCAGACGATCTACACGATCTTCACCAAGGGGAACACCAACCTCGGTGGCGGGTTCGGAAGCCAGTACTGCGCCTACCACGGCTATTTCACCTGGAACGGCAACGTGGTGATCTACTCGGCCCAGCCGTACGTCGGGCAGTTCCTCAATGGCTGCAGCAACGGCACGGCGGCGCCGAATGGTGACGCCGCGGCCGATGCCGAAGTCAACGTGCTGGCGCACGAGATCGAAGAGGCGAACACCGACCCCCAGCTCGACGCCTGGTGGGACACGATCAGCGGCATGGAGAACGCCGACAAGTGCGCCTGGACCTGGGGCACGACCTACAACAATGGCACCGGCGTCGCCAACATGAACCTCGGTGGCAAGGATTTCCTGGTCCAGCAGAACTGGGTCAATGCCGGCACCGGCGGCTGCCTCACCGCGTACAATCCTGGCGCGAACCAGCCCCCCGTGGCCGCCTTCACCTCGAGCTGCAACAACACGACCCGGGCCTGCACCTTCAACGGCAGCGGCTCGACCGACGATGTCGGCATCGTGTCCTATGCCTGGACCTTCGGGGACGGCGCAACCGGCACCGGCGTGAATCCGTCGCACACCTACGCGGCGGCCGGCACCTACTCGGTCAAGCTGACGGTGACGGACGGCGGCGGACTCAGCAATTCACTCACGAAGTCGGTGACGCTGACCTCCGGCACGAACCAGCCGCCGGTGGCCTCGTGGACCGTGGTCTGCCAGCCGGCCCCGGCCCATAGCTGCACCGTCAACGGCACCGCCTCGCACGATCCCGACGGCACCATTGTCGGCTACCGGTGGACGAATGGAACCACGCTGCTGTCCACCGCGGCGACCTTCACCCGGAACTTCTCCAAGTCGGTGAAGGTGACCTGGACCCTGACCGTGACCGACAACGGCGGGAAGACGGGCAAGCTGACCAAGTCGTTCACTGTGCCCTGATCGACCGCTTCGACAGCAACGCCAGCCGCCGGGGTCCGCAAGGGCCCCGGCGGTCTGGCTTCTGTCCCCGGGCAGTCCCCTCCTAACTCCTCTCCCCTGAATCGGTTGCCCGCCCCCGGCTGGCGGGTTAGGTTACCCCAATCTCGTGCCAGATCCCGGATTGCTGCTCACCGAACTCCTGACCCCCGAACGCATCAAGGTGCCCCTCGCGGCCGCCGACAAGCCCGGCGTCCTTCGCGAACTGACTCAGCTCCTCGCGGAGCGGGCCGGGGTCGATGCCGAACCGCTCCTTGCCGCCGTGCTGGAGCGGGAACAGGTGCTTTCCACCGGCATCGGGCACGGCATCGCCATCCCGCATGCCAAGTCGCCCCTGGTGGCGGAACTCAGCCTCGTGGCGGGATGCGCCCCGCATGGCGTACCGTTCGAGGCGCTCGATGGGGAGCCCGTCCGTCTGTTCTTCCTGCTGATCGGTCCGGACAGTGCCGCGGGACAACACGTGAAGGCGCTCTCCCGCATCGCGCGGCTGGTGCGGCGCGAGAGCGTCCGAGAGACCCTGCTCCAGGCGCAGGACCCGATCGCCTTTCACCAGATTCTTGTCGAAGCCGAGGAACGATGACCGCCGCCACTGCCCTCCGGACCCATCGCGCGGGAAGCCTCCGCCGAGAACATGCCGGCCTCGCCGTCCGACTAGGCGGCTGGGTGCACCGGGTGCGCGATCTCGGCGGGCTCCTGTTCATGGACCTTCGCGACCGCGACGGCCTGGTGCAGCTCTCGTTCGATCCGCGCTGGACGCCCCGTGAGGTGCTCTCTCTCGCGGGGACCATCGGGGCGGAGACGGTCGTGCTGGTGGAAGGCACGGTCGACCTCCGTCCGGACAGCGCCCGGGATTCGCAGCTGGCGTCGCGCGAGATCGAAGTCCACGTCACCCGCCTCGAGGTTGTTGGACCGGCCCAGACACCGGCCATCCCCGTCGCCCGCAAGGAAGGGGAGGAACTCCCGGCGGAGGAACTCCGCCTCAAGCACCGGGTGCTCGATCTCCGCCGCCCGGAACTGCAGCAGAACATCGTGCTGCGGCACCGGCTTCTGCAGCGGGCCCGGCGCACCCTCACCGACCTCGGATTCCTCGAGATCGAGACGCCGATCCTCACCAAGCCGACGCCCGAGGGCGCCCGCGACTACCTGGTGCCCAGCCGGGTGCATGCCGGCGAGTTCTACGCGCTGCCACAGTCGCCGCAGATCTACAAGCAGCTCCTCATGGTGGCCGGGTTCGACCGCTACTTCCAGATCGCCCGCTGTTTCCGGGACGAGGATCTGCGGGCGGACCGCCAGCCCGAGTTCACCCAGATCGATATCGAATCCTCCTTTGTCGCCCAGGAGGATGTGCAGGGGTTCATCGAGGCGGTGCTGGTGGCGCTGTGGGACGAGGCCGGCGAGAAGATCGAGGCGCCATTCCGGCGCCTTGCCTATCGCGACGCGATGGAGCGCTACGGCATCGACAAGCCGGACCTGCGCTACGGCTTCGAGATTCGGGACCTCGGCGCGCTGGTCAAGCCTGACGCGGCGGACTTCGTGCGTTCGGCGCTGGCCGAGGGCGGCCGCCTGCGGGGCATCCTGGCCCCCGGCGCCGGGACCGCGAGCCGGAAAGAACTCGACACCCTCACCGCGGCGGCCAAGAGCGCCAAGGCGGGCGGCCTCATCTGGGCGAAGCGAACGGCCTCGGGCTGGGAAGGCCAGGGCGTCAAGGCCTTTGGCCCCGACGGCCTTGCCGCGGTGCCGGCGGCCGAAGGGGATCTGCTGCTCGCGGTGGTCGGCAAGGATGAGGTGACCAATCCCGCCCTGCATGCGGTGCGCAGCGAACTGGTGAAGCGTCCGGGCACGGTTGCGTCCACCAAGCATGCCTTCTGCTGGATCGTGGACTTCCCGCTCTTCGAGCAGGATCCCGCGACCGGCCAGTGGATCTTCGTGCACCACCCGTTCACCTCTCCGCATCCGGACGATTTCGGGCGGCTGGAATCGGATCCGTGGCACTGCAAGGCGATGCACTACGACGCGGTCTACAACGGCAATGAGCTGGGAAGCGGTTCCATCCGGATCACCAATCCGGAGGTGCAGCGCACCATCTTCAAGCTGTTAGGCGTGAGTCCCGAGGAGATCCGGCGCCGGTTCGGGTTCCTGCTGGACGGTCTCGCCGCCGGCGCCCCGCCGCACGGCGGGTTCGCGCTGGGCTTCGACCGGATCGCCATGCTCCTCGCGGGCGCGACCAATCTGCGCGACGTGATCGCCTTCCCGAAGACGACCGCGGCCCGCGCCCTCTTCGAAGGCGCGCCGACGATCGTCAACCCCGACGATCTCCGCGCACTGCACATCGCCGTGACGCCGTGAGGCGGCGGATGCCCGAGGTGCGTCCAGGCCGGGTATGCTTCACGCTTCACCTCCCCGTTCCGCTGCTGCAGGAGCCGACCGCATGACCGACGACGTGCAGCACCGGCTTTCCACGGAGGGGGCGGACCCCCTGCTCCTGGCCGGAGTCAGCGAAGGCAACCTGATCGAGCTGAGCCGGGCGACCGGCGTGCGCGTCACATTGCGAGGCGACACCCTCACGCTCGGCGGCTCGCTCGAACAGGTGGAGCGCGCGGCGCCGGTGGTGCAGGGGATGCTGGAGCTGGCGCGCATGGGCGAGACCGTCACGCCCGAGGATGTCTCCCGGTTGGTGGCGGCGGGGCCCTCGCCGGAGCCGCTCGGACACACCGACCACAAGATCATCCTGCCGGGCCTCCGGCGCGTGATCGTGCCCAAGACCCAGGGGCAGAAGGAGTACCTGCAGGCGGTCGCGACGCACGACATCGTGATCGGCATCGGTCCGGCCGGAACGGGCAAGACCTATCTCGCCGTCGCCAAGGCGGTCGAGGCGCTCGCGCGCAAGCGGGTGAAGCGGATTGTGCTGGCGCGGCCGGCGGTGGAGGCGGGCGAGTCGCTCGGCTTCCTTCCCGGCGACCTGCAGGCGAAGGTGGATCCCTACCTGCGGCCGCTGTACGATGCGCTCGAGGACATGATGCCGCACGACCGGGTGCAGAAGGCGCTCGAGACCCGCACGATCGAGATCGCGCCGCTCGCGTACATGCGAGGCCGCACGCTCGCCGATGCGTTCATCATCCTGGACGAGGCGCAGAATGCGACCGGCGCCCAGATGAAGATGTTTCTCACCCGGCTCGGCGTGAACAGCAAAGTCGTCGTGACCGGCGACAAGACGCAGATCGATCTGCCCAAGCGCGAGGATTCCGGGCTGGTGCAGGTCGAACGGGTCCTGCCCGGGATCGACGGCATCGCGTTCTGCTACCTCGACGAAACCGACGTCGTGCGGCACAAGCTGGTGCGGGAGATCATCAAGGCCTATGCGGAGGACGCGAACGGCTAGCCGTCGGCGCCCGGGGCTTCCGGAGCGCACGGTCGCCCGGCTGGTGCGGGCGGTGCTGGCGGGGGAGCGGCGCGCCGCCGACGTCTCCGTCACCTTCCTCGGCCCCACGCGGATGCGGGCGCTGAACCGCGAATGGAAGGGCCATGACTATCCGACCGATGTGCTCTCCTTCTCCCTCCATCCGCCCGATGGTTCCCTCACCGGCGATGTCTACATCTGTCCCGCGGTCGCGCGGGAGCAGGCGCGCACACTCGGCATCCGCGAGCGAGAGGAACTCGTGCGCCTCGTGATTCACGGGACGCTGCACGTGCTCGGGCACGACCATCCGGATGGGCCGGCGCGCACCCGTTCCCCGATGTGGCGCAAGCAGGAGCGCTACGTGAAAGCGCTGGCGTGATCGAGACCCTGCATCTGCTGATCACCCCCGCGGCGACGGTCCTGTTCGCCCTGTGGGCGGCGTGGCTTTCTCTGGCCGGCGAGGCCGACGCCGAAGTGCCGCGGATCCTCACCGATCAGCAGCAGGGCGATGCACGCCGGCTGCCTCCCGCCCGCGCGTTGTACGTGGGACATCTCGCGCTACTGATTCTCGCGGGCGCCTCGGCGGGCATCGCCGAGAGCTGGTGGGCGTGGGCGCCGGCGGGCGCGTTGACTCGGCTCCTCCTCTCGGTCCTTCTCGTCTGGGTCGTCGGGAGCGTGCTGCCCCGGGTCCTGGCGGCGGTCGCCCCGGAGCTTCCCCCGCTGGTGCGACCCGCCGCGCTCCGAAGTCTCGGCGGCTTCTCGCTGCTCTTCCGCATCTTCGCCTGGGCGGACAGCGGACTCCGTCCCCCCGTCGCACCGGTCAATCGCGAGCGAGGGACGGTCCGGCGCGACATGCTGCTCGGCCTGTTCTCCCTCGCCGACATGACGGTGGACGAAGTCATGACGCCGCGCATCGACATCGTCGCCGTGGATACCGCCGCCGGCCGCGATGAAGTGATTGCCACGCTTCGGCGTTCGGAACATGCGCGCATCCTCGTGTACGACGATCATCCCGATGCGCTCGTCGGCGTCCTCTATGCCAAGGACATGCTCGCCACGCTGCCTCGGCATGATGCCGAGGACTGGCACACGCTGATCCGCCCGGCCGCATTCGTCCCGGAGGGAAAGACGCTGGACCGCCAGCTGCGGGACTTTCAGCGCGGGCCCAGCCACCTGGCCGTCGTCGTGGATGAATTCGGCGGGACGGCGGGCATTGTGACACTCGAGGATATTCTCGAGCAGGTGGTGGGTGAAATCCAGGATGAGCACGATACGGACGAGGCTCAGCCGGTGGTCGAGGACGGCGAGGGTCGGCTCTCGGTGGAGGGCGGCGTGCCGCTCTCGGAGCTCGAGTCGCGCCTGGGGCACAGCTTCCATCGCGAGGATCTGACCACGGTGGGGGGGCTGGTGCTGGATGCCTTCGGGCGTGTGCCGAGGAGCGGAGAACGGACCGAAGTCGATGGAATCGATCTGCTGGTCGAGCAGGTGGCCCGACGCCGGGTGCGGCGGGTGCTGATCAGCAAGCCGCTCCGGGCGGAAACCGCCGCCGAGGAGACCGCCAAGTGATCTGGACCGTCCTCCTCCTCGGCCTGGGACTGGCGATCTTCGGTGCGATGGCCGGCACCGCGCTCGTCTCGCTCAGTCGCATGGAACTGACACGCGCGGTGGCGAGTCAGCTCAAGGGCAACACCGGGTCCTTGCCCTGGCTCGCCGAGATGGAGGAGTACCTCGGTGTCACCGCCACTCTCACGGCGCTCGGCGTCATCATCATCGGGGCGGCCATCCCGGCGTTCTTCTCGGGCTTCACGCTGGCCGCGCTGGCCCTCCTGCTCGTGCTGGTTGCAGTCCCGCTGGTCCTCCTGGCCGGCTACCTGATCCCCCGGTGGGTGGCACGTCCACGTGCGGGGGCGCTCCGCAATCTCGTCGTCCCGGCCCTGAGGCCGCTGGCCCGGCTGGTCGGTGTGGTGCTCCCGGCGCGGACGCTGCCGGGACCGAGCGAGCTGCGCGCGGTCTGGCGCGAGGGCGCGGCGGCCGGGCTCACGGCCGACGACGAACTCATCATGGTCGGCGGCGTGATGACGTTCACCGACCGGCCCGCCCGCGAGGTGATGACGCCGCGGACCGATCTCGTCGCGGTCTCGGAGGACGATTCGCTCGAGGAGATCACCGCGGTATTCGCGCAGAGCGGCTACAGCAGACTCCCGGTCTATCGCGGCACACTCGACGAAATCGTTGGCATGCTGCACGCCTTCGATCTGTTCAAGCTGCGCCCGGGTGACCGGCTGCCGATCCGTCCGATCGCCAATGCGCCGGCGGGGCGGACCTGCGGCGACCTCCTCCTCGACATGCAGCGGGAGCGCCGGCACCTCGCGGTCGTCCTCGACGAGTTCGGCGGGACGCTCGGCATCGTTACGCTCGAGGACCTGCTCGAGGAGCTGGTGGGCGAGATCTTCGACGAGTCCGACGCCGCGGCTCCGCTCGCCACCGGTCCGGGACTCTTTGAAGTGGACGGCGCCACGCCGATCGCCGCGATCGAGGAGCATTTCGAACTGGCCCTCCCCTCGGCCAAGACCAGCACCGCTGGCGGGCTGCTCGTGGAGCTGGCCGGCCGCATCCCGCAGGCCGGAGAGCGGTTCCTCGTCCGCGGGCTGGAGGTCGACGTGCTGCAGGCCAGCCCGACACGAGTCGAACGGGTGCTGATCCGGCGTGGCGCCCCGGCGCCGGTGGTCCTCGCGCCGCCCATTGCCGGGGGAGGTTCCCGATGAGCCGTGCAAGCACGATCGTCCGCGCCATGCTCGAGCTGATCGAGCGCGGCAACCTGGGCGGCTTCCTGGCGCTCGCGGAAAAGGCGGAGCCGGCCGACCTCGGTGACGTGCTCTCTTCCCTGGGCGACGAGGAGCGCCTGGAGGTCGTCAAGGCCCTGCCGCGGCGGTTGTCAGGCGCCGCCCTCATGGAGATGCCGGACGAGGCGCAGGTCGAGGAGACGATGGAGAGTCTCGCGACCGAGGCGCCCGAGGCGGCGGGCGAGATCATCGAGGGGCTCCCGGACGACGAGGCCGCCGACCTCGTCGGCGGGCTGGACCCGGAAGACCAGGAGCGGGTCCTCGCCGAGGTCGAGGATCGCGAGGATATCGAAGACCTGCTCCGGTACGACCCGGAGACCGCCGGCGGCCTGATGACGGCGCAGGTGGTCACCGTCCGGGCCGAAAGCACCGCGGGAGAGGCGATCGAGTCGCTGCGCAAACAGGCGGAGGAGATCGAGGATTTCACGCAGGTGTACGTGGTGGATGACAGCGCGCACCTGCTGGGGGTGCTGCCGATCAAGCGGCTGGTGACCAGTCCGGCGAGCCGGCTGGTCTCGGAGTTCATGGAGGACACCGAGATCCGGGTGGCGCCCGAACTGGACCAGGAGGAAGTTGCCCGGGTCATGAGCCGCTACAACGTGCCGGCGGTGCCGGTCGTCGATGGCGCCGGCCGGCTCCTCGGCCAGGTCACGTTCGATGACGTCATCGACGTCGTCGAGGCCGAACAGACCGAGGACCTCCTGAAGTTCGGTGGTACCTCCGCCGACGAAGAGCTCGCGGCGACCTGGACCGGCGCCGTGCAGAGCCGGCTTCCCTGGCTGCTGCTCAATCTCCTGACGGCCTTCCTCGCGGGCTGGGTGGCGTCACGATTCCAGAACGAGGTGAGCAAGGTGCTCGCGCTGGTGTTCTGGATGCCGGTGATCGCCGGCATGGGCGGCAATGGGGGCACCCAGGCGCTCGCCGTGACGGTGCGACGTGTGGCGCTGGGGCTGATCCCCGCGGGCCGCGCCATGAGCGTGATCGGCAAGGAGATCCTGGTGGGGCTCGCCAACGGGATGGCCAATGGTGCGGCCGCGGCGGTCGTCGCGCTGATGCTGGGGCACGGGGCCCGGCTCGGCCTCGTGGTCTTCCTCGCCATGACCGGCAATCTGTTCGTCGCGGGCTTCGCGGGCGCCTTCATCCCCCTGCTGCTCGCCAGGTTCGACATCGATCCCGCCGTCGCATCATCGATCTTCGTCACCACCTTCACCGATGTCTGCGGCTTCCTGCTGCTCTTCGGCCTGACGAGTCTCATCCTGCTGTAGTCGAGGACCCGAACGACAGAGCGGGGACGGGCGCTGGCCCGTCCCCGCTCTGTCGTGTTTCCCCTCCCCGGAAGCCGGGGAGGGGCTCACGCGTGCCTACCAGCCGAGCACGATGTCCGCGCGGGTGTAGACGAAGCGGCCGTTGTAGCCGAACGGCGAGGCCACCGCCCACGGGAAGGTGTAGTTGTTGTTGTTGTCGAGATCCTTCATTCGCGACGGATAGGTGTCGAAGATGTTCTTCGCGCCGATCGACAGGTCGATCTGGTTGAAGCGGTACCCGATCTCGGTGTCGAACAGGGTCTTGGCGGCAAAGGTCTCGGCGACCACACCGCCGAATTCCGCCGACCGGCCCGAGCCGTAGTACGAGCCGCGGCCGAGGGCATGGAAGCGCCCGGTGCTCCAGGTCGCGGTCAGCGTGCCGCGCCAGTCCGGCCGCTCACGGGTCAGTGCGAGCGTGGAAATCAGGTCGAGGGTGCCGGTGTACGACGTCGCCGTGTTCTGCAGGATCGGCGGCAGCCCCTCGAGGTGGGTGATCGTGTTCTTGGTGTAGTTGACCCCGGCGTTGAGGTCCAGCGTGCCGCCCCCAAGCGGGACGCGCAGGTCGCCAGTCAGGTCGATGCCCTGGGTCCTGGTGTCGAGGCCGTTGGTGGCGAACTGCACGCCGCCGATGGTCGTGAGTCCGGAGTCGGCCAGGATGCGCGCGACCACCGTGTCCACCGACCCGTCGTACGTCGCACCGAGCAGGATGCGGTGCTTGATCGCCACGTGGAAGACGTCGACCGTGACCGTGAAGTTGTCCGCCGGCGAGAAGGCGATGCCGCCGCTCAGGTTGACCGAGGTCTCGTCCCGCAGCTTCTTGGCGCCGAAGATCTGCGAGGCGCGGTTGGTCACGGGGAAGTTGCCGATTTCCACCAGATGGCCGGCACTGAAGTTGGTGGTCACGTGGCTGAAGTAGCTCTGCGACAGGCCGGGCGCGCGGAACCCGGTGCTCGCCGCGCCGCGGATGACGACCCGCTTGCTCGGCTGCACCCGAAGCGCCGCCTTGCCGGTGACCCGCGACCCGAAGTCGCTGTAGTGCTCGTAACGCCCGGCGACGTTCAGCAGGACCTGCTTGCTCAGGTCCGATTCCAGCTCGAGGTAGCCGCCCACGTTGCTGCGCGAATGGCTGCTGGCATCATTCGGCGAGAAGCCGGAGAACACCGAGGAGCCGGCCGGGGCCGCACCGGGGTTGGCCACGCTGTCCTGCGACTGGTGGTTGCCGTTGATCCACGAGGCCGTCTCGCCAGCGACGATATCGTAGGTCTCCCGGCGATAGGTGCCGCCGAGGGCGACGCTCACCGGATTCGGCAGACCCAGCTTGATCGGCTTGGCGAGGTTGAGGCCGAGAATGAACTCGCCCCGCTTGAGGCTGCCGGCATCGAAGCTGGTCTGGTTCGGGATGCCCGGATCGTCGGCGGTGCCGAGGATGCCGTCGGCGCCCGGGGCGCAGGCGACGTCGAGGCAGGGACCGAGCGACGGATTCAGCGTGTTGCGGAGCTTGTAGTCGAAGGTGTTCCGGCCGTAGGAGCCGCCGAAGTCGAGCGCCCAGCCCGAGAAGCCGGTGCGAATGCCCGCCACCGCGGAGTAGTCGTTGACATCCGGGCGGAACTCCGGCAGGAAGCCGTACGGGTAGATCTCCGGCCAGTTGCGGTTGTTGAGCGGCTTGCGGTAGTAGCCGTTGCCGGTGCCGACCCGGTTGCTGTAGCCGCCGAAGGCGTAGAACTCGCTCGACCCGCTCGCGTTGAGCGGCATGCGCAGGTTGGCGAAGGAGAGCAGATCCCGCTCGAGGCCGTCGCCGAGGTGATTGACGGGCTGCGGCAGGCCGGTGCGCTTGATGATGATCTGGCCGGTGTTCACATCGACCGAGTCGGTCAGGCCGTTGAGGTCGGTGAAGCTGCCGTCGGGGAAGGCCCGGTTGGTCGGCTGGCGGTTCTGGAACTCGCCGAAGAGGCCGAGGGAGCCGCGGCCGAGCTTGATGCCGACCCCGCCGTTCACGTCGACGGTCGTCCCGTCATCCTTGTAGCCCTTGCCGGTCATGTACTGGCCGCCGCTCGCGCTGATGAAGGGCGAGAACTGGCCCTCCTTCATCACGATGTTCACCACGCCGGCGATGGCGTCCGAACCGTACTGGGACGAGGCGCCGTCCCGCAGCACTTCGACGCGCTCGATCGCGCTGCCCGGGATGGCGTTCAGGTCGACACCGCTCGAGCCGGCGTTGGACCCCAGCGGAAAGGTGTTGAGCAGCGCCGTCTGGTGCCGGCGCCAGCCGTTTACCAGCACCAGGGTGTGGTCGGGGGAGAGCCCGCGCATCGTGAACGGCCGCACGATGTCGGTACCGTCGGTAACCGTCTGGTGCGGGAAGTTCACAGAGGGCGAGAGCGCCGCGAGAATCTGGCTCGTCTCGGTCGTGCCCTGCGACTTGATGTCCTCGGAGGTGTAGACGTCCACCGGCACGGCGAGCTCTTCGGCGGTGGTGTGCTTGCCGCGCGAGCCGATGACGACGTCGATCGGGGCGAGCTCCACGGCGGAGTGGGAGAGCACGACGTTCTGCTCGATCACGTCCGCACCGACGACGGTGATCCCGACCGAGGTCGGCGAGAACCCGATCGCCCGGACCTGCAGGGTCTGCCCGCCCTTTGGTACCCCATGGATGACGTACTTGCCGGTGCCTGACGCGGCGACCCGGAGACCGGTGTGGTCGATGGTCACAATCGCGCCCGGGATCGCAGCGCCGGCGCTATCAGTCACTTTGCCCTGAACCGTCCCCGACTGCGCCGCGAGTGCCCCGGGCTTCCCGAGCAGCACGGCGACAAGGACGGCACAAGCAATGACGGTTCGGACCACGAATCGTGGCATCCAATCCTCCTGGGATCATGAGTTCGGGCGGGCAGGCAGGAACAGCCTCGGATCAGCTTACGCCCCGAGGGACAGGCCGTCAAGAAGCAGTCAGAGAGGCGGGAAGGGGAAACCGCCTGCCGGGGACTTCCCCGACAGGCGGCTAAACGCGGGACTTGGGAGGTAGGTTGCCGTGTAGACGCCCCGCGGGAGGCCTGCTGCGAACTCTGGGTGCTAGTTCTGGCGCTTCGCGATGACCAGCGTGCGGATCTTCGTATACGTCGCGGCCGGAACGATCTTCTTGCTCACGAGCTCGTCCTTGGTGCGGAACGGGCGCGCCTTGATGATGGCGTCGGCGTAGGTCGTGCCGATCCCCGGCAGGGCGACCAGTTCATCACGCGTCGCAGTGTTCAGATCGAGGAGGGCGGCCTTGGCCGGCTTCGCGGCGGCAGGTGCAGCCGCCGTCGCTGGCGTCGGCTTGACGGCCGATTGCTGCGCGGCGGGCTTGGTGGCCGGGGCTGCCGCTGCAGCGGACTGGGCCTCCGCCGCCGACACCGACAACAGGCCGAGCAGGGCGAGAGTCGCGAACGAAAGCGAGCGCTTCATCACATCCTCCGGAACGGTGAACTGCATCTGCCGACTGTGCGGGTCCAGACTGCGCTGACCCCTTGCAGGGCAATCGGTGTGCCGGGCCCCCGCGCGACGGAACGGGGTCGGGACGGAGCGAATCGGGGCGGGATTCGGTTGTTGGGCCTCTGCCGAGGCTGGCGAGGATGACAGACTGGCGCGGCCCGGGACAGAGTGTCGGGCCGAACTGTCTTCTGGCGGGGAGAAACGAACGAGGGATCCGGGGGCAGCGTCGCCCGGATCCCTCGCGATAGTCGCTCATTCGGGCGAGGCTAGACCGCCCCGGCTTTCCACTGCCACCGCTGGATCATCCGGGTGAGGGTGCGGCGCGAGATGCCGAGCACCCGGGCGGAGTCCTCGCGGTTGCCTTTCATCGCGGCCAGGACCCGAAAGACATGGCGGCGATCGAGCTCGTCGAGGGTGACCAACTCGACCTCCGGTGCAGGGGCCGCGGGCGCCGGTTGCATCCCGGCAGGCGCCGGAGGTGCGTGCGGCTGGAGGCAGGCGCGGATGGCCTCCGGCAGATGCTCCGGCCCGATGACATCCAGTTCCGCGAGCACCAGGGCCCGTTCGAGCACGTTCTCGAGTTCACGCACGTTCCCGGGCCAGTCCCAGGCCAGCAGCGCAGCCTGCGCCTTGGGATCGATCGCGAGGGGGCCGCGTCCGTGGCGCGCCGCGAGCGTGGTGAGGAAATGGTCGATCAGCAGCGGAATGTCCTGGCGCCGGTCCCGCAGTGGCGGCAGGTGGATCGTGACGACATTGAGCCGATAGTACAGATCTTCGCGGAACTTCTTCTCCCGCACCATCTGCGCGAGATCCCGATGGGTGGCCGCGATGATCCGCACATCCACCTTGATCGGGGCCTCGGCGCCGACGGGGACGATCTCCTGCTCCTGCAGCACGCGCAGCAGCCGCGCCTGCAGGCCGGGCGAGATATCGCCGATCTCGTCGAGGAAGGCCGTGCCCTTGTCCGCCTCACGGAAGAGGCCGGGCCGGCTGCCGACCGCCCCGGTGAACGCTCCCTTCACATGCCCGAAGAGCTCGCTCTCGAGCAGCCCTTCGGCGAGCGCCGAGCAGTTGACGGCCACCATCCGCTTGTCGGCCCGGTCGGAGAAGCGATGGATCGTCCGTGCCACGAGTTCCTTGCCCGTTCCGGTGTCCCCGAGCAGCAGCACCGACGCCTGCGTGGAGGCGACCCGGGCGACCTGCTTCATGACCGCGATGATGCCGGGGCTATGACCGACGAGCACGCCCTTCTCCGCCACGGGCGCCGGGCCGTCGCGCTTCAGGGTGGCAGCGACGCTCTCCTGCCGTGCGGTGGCCAGTTCGCGCCGCTCGAGCGCGCGGGACAGGGTCGAGCGGAGTTCCGTCAGGTCGTACGGCTTGCTGATGAAGTCGTAGGCGCCGGCGCGGATGGCTTCGGCTGCCGCGCCCGCGTCTCCGAACGCCGTCAGGACGAGGACGAGTGCCTCGGGTTGCCGCTGGCGGACGGCGGCCAGCAGGTCGAGGCCGCTCGCCTCAGGCATCCGCAGGTCGGTGAGTACCGCATCGAACGGTCCCTCGCGATCGTAGATCGCCAGGGCATCCCGGACGGACAGGGCACGGTGCACTTCGTAGGACTCGCGCTCGAGTACCTCGCCGAGCATGCGGCAGGCGGCTTCGTCGTCATCGACGAGCAGCAGCCGGGCGTGATCGGTCTCGGTGCTCATTTCGCGTCCGCGGGTGGCAGGGTAAGTCGCCATGAGGTTCCCTTCTCGGATTCGACGTAAGCCAGCTCTCCGCCCAGGCTGCGGGCGAGGCGTCGGCTAACGGCAAGTCCGAGACCAGTTCCCGCAGAGCCCTTGGAGGTGACGAAAGGCTGGAACAGGTGGGTCCGGGCCTCCGCGGAGAGTCCGGGGCCGTCATCGGTGACATCGATGAAGGTGCTGCCCCCGTCCTGTCCGGTCGACAGGGTGATCCGTCCGCCCCGAGGCAGCGCCTCAATGGCATTCTTGAGGAGATTGAGGAGGATCTGCTCGACCAGGTCCGGATCGGTCGCCGCCAGGACGTCTGCCCGGGCCGGCCTCAGCTCGGCCAGCACCCCGGCCTCGTCGAGCGAGGGTTCGAGGAAGCGCACCATCCTGGCGACGAGCTGCGGCAGGTCGGTCGGGACCCGGCGAGGCGCCGGCCAGCTGCCGCGGGTGAGCCCCCCGCGGACGATCTTCGCCACCCGTTCGAGCTGTGAGAGCATCAGGGCGACCCGCTCCTCACCCGCCGCGTCCTGCGCCTGACGCATGTCTTCGCGCAGCAGCTGCAGGTGCCCGTTCATCGTATTCAGCGGTGTGCCGATTTCGTGGGCGAAGCCGCCGGCGATTTCCTCCGCCTGGGCGAGTCGGTCGTAGGCCTTGGCGCGATCCTCCAGCGAGAGGAGCGCCGCCCGCGAGGCACTCTCGCGTTCCCGGTGCGCGAGCGCGCTGCGCATCTCATTGTAGCGGCGGGCGAGTTCGCGAAACTCCGGTGGCCCCACCTCCGCCGCTTCCGGGGCGCCCGTGGCTCCCTGGTGTGCCCCTGCCATCGCCCGGGTGAGCGATCGGAGCGGCAGCCCGACCCAGCGACTCGTGAGCAGGCCCACGCCCAGCGCGAGGAGCAGCGCCGCGATCAGCGCAAAGGCGTACGCCCGATGCCGCTCGAGGCGCGCCCAGCTTTCGAGGCGCCCCGTCGAGACCTGCACGTCGAGCACGCCGTACACTCGGCGTCCGCCGAGCGGGACGACCACCTGCCAGGCCGGCTGCGGCTCCTCCCGGAACCGGACCCCGGTGGCGCGACGTACCAGCGCCTCGGCATCGAGGTCATCCGGCTCGCGGGTGACCGTGCTGTCGCTCGCGGCGGCGGGGACCAGCGTATTCTGCTGATCCAGAAAGACGATCGCGGTGGTCTCGGTGATATGCCGACGGCTCCACCCCGCGATGCCGACGCCGAGCGCACTCGGTTCGCCGGTCGGGGCGATGCGGGTCAGATAGGCGGCGAGCGTGTTGGCGAGGTCGACCGATTCGGCGCGCAGATCCTCGAGGCGGGATCGCTCGGCCAGCGACAGGCCGACCTCGGTCGCGCCGGCCACGAGCAGAACGGCGAGCACCGCGGTGATGAGCGCGAGCCGACGCGGCAGCCCGAGCCGGCCCATCGGGGGAGAAGTGGACACGAGGGAAGTATACTTCCGGCGTCTTCCACCCCTGTCAATCGGCCATGGATCTGCGGCCCGACCCCGCTCATGAACCCACGACGCCGCTTGCCGAGCTTGCCGCGCTGTTTCTGCGGCTCGGCGCGACGAGCTTCGGCGGTCCGGCCGCGCACATCGCGCTCATGGAGGACGAAGTCGTCACCCGGCGCGCGTGGCTGACGCGCCCGGAATTCCTGGATCTGCTCGGCGCGGCCAATCTCATTCCCGGGCCCAATTCCAGTGAGCTCGCCATGCACATCGGCTGGCGGCGGGGCGGGGCCGTCGGACTCGTCGTCGCGGGGGCCGCCTTCATCGGCCCCGCGGTGCTCATCACCGGAGTGATTGCCTGGATCTACGTCCGGTTCGGGAGTCTCCCCGCCATGGCGGGTCCGTTGCTGGGGGTGCGGGCCGCCGTGCTGGCGGTCATCGCGGCGGCGATCTGGCGGCTCGGGCGGACGGCGTTCAAGTCGACCGCGCTCGCCGTTGCCGGGGGGCTGGTGCTGATCGCCGCTCTGCTGGGCGGGAACGAGTTGCTGCTCCTGCTCGGTGGCGGCGTGCTCGGGGCCTGCTGGATCGCCGGGGTGCCGCGCCTCGGCGGGCTCGGAACTCCGCGCGCGGTCGAACCGACGCTGGTCGGGCTCGCACTCTACTTCCTCAAGATCGGCAGCATCCTGTACGGCAGCGGCTACGTGCTGTTCGCGTTTCTCGAGGGGGAACTGGTCGGAAAGCTCCACTGGCTGACGCGTCCGCAGCTGGTCGACGCCATCGCCGCCGGGCAGTTCACCCCGGGGCCCGTCCTGTCGACCGCGACCTTTGTCGGGTATCTGATCTTCGGCTGGACGGGCGCGGGTGTCGCGACGCTCGGCATCTTTCTGCCGTCGTTTCTCCTCGTGGCGCTGACGTCGCCGCTCGTGGGCCGGCTGCGCCGCTCGCCGTGGACCGCCGCCTTCCTGGATGCGGTGAACGTGGCGGCACTCGGATTGATGATCGCGGTCTCGATTCACCTCGCCGCTACGGCCCTCACGGGTCCCGCCACCTGGGCCATCGCCGCCGGGGCCTTCGTGGTTCTTGCGCGCACCTCGACCAACCCCGGCTGGATCGTCCTCGCGGGTCTGCTGCTCGGAGCGCTGCTGCCATGAGCTCGATCGAGGACTTCCTCTCGCATTACGGTCTCGTCGCCCTGTTCCTGCTCGCGACGGTGGAGGGCGATGTGAGCCTGATCGTCGGCGGGGTGCTGGCGCATCTCGGGATTCTGCCGCTGGTCGGGGTCATGATCGCCGGCGCCCTCGGCAATCTCGGCGGCGACCTCGTCTGGTTCTGGATGGGGCGGCGTCACTCCGCACGCATCCAGGCCACGAAGTTCTATCGCTCCGTGGGGCCGCGCATCGCGCGACTCACCCGCCGGCTCGGCGCCTGGCAGCTGCTCGTTTCCCGGGTGATCTACGGCACCCGAAACGCGAGCATGTTGTACTGGGGCCAGGCGGGCCTGGCGCCTTTGCGCTTCGTCCTGATCGACGGTCTCGGATGCGCCCTCGCCGCAGTGGGATTTGCGCTGCTCGGATATCTGGTTGGACACGGCACCAGCGCGCTGACCGGCCAGGTGAAGCGAGTCGAACAGTGGCTCCTGGCCGGGGTCGTGATCGGGAGCCTGCTCGTCTGGGGTGTCACCCGGCTCCTGCGCCGGGAGCTGCACGATCAGGAATGAATGCCGACGCCGTCGACCCCTGGCGGCGGCCCCCTTCGGCGCGGTTCTCCCGAGCGGTGCCGCCCAGGGCCAGGAAAAGTTGCATAGCCCCTTCCGGCATGCGAAGTTACACCCATGCAACTCGCCTCCCTCGTGGCGGACCTTCGGGCCAGGAAGGTGCCCGCGATCGCTCGTGCGATCTCGCTGGTAGAGAACGCCCGACCCGGTTTCGAGGAACTCCTCTCGTCCATCCATCCAGCGCTGGGCCATGCGCAGCGTATCGGTATCACCGGGCCGCCGGGCGCGGGGAAGTCGACCCTGACCGAGCGACTGGTGCAGGCGTACCGCGCGCAGGGTCTCACAGTCGCGGTCGTGGCGGTGGACCCGACCAGTCCCTTCACGGGCGGCGCCCTGCTGGGTGACCGGATTCGCATGGAGTCGGTTGCGCTCGATCCCGGCGTCTTCATCCGCTCCATGGCGACGCGGGGTTCGCTGGGCGGGCTCGCGACGACGACGCGCGAAGTGTGCGATGTCCTCGATGCGGGGGGATTCGACCGGATCCTGGTGGAGACCGTCGGCGTCGGCCAGACCGAGCTGGACGTGGCCCGGAGCACCGACACCACCGTGCTGGTACTGGTGCCGGAGTCGGGCGACGGCATCCAGACGCTCAAGTCGGGCATCATGGAGATCGGCGACATCTTCGTCGTGAACAAGGCCGACCGCCCCGGCGCCGACCGTCTGCGCCAGGAGATCGAGATCACCCTGGGCATCCGGAGCGGGAACGCGATGCGGCATGTCCGCGCCCACCACGGTGCCCAGATGCCGCCCTCGCCGCCGACCGAGGCGCCGAACGCGAGCTGGAAGCAGCCGGTGCTCGCCACGATTGCCGCGAAGGGTGAAGGGATCGATGACCTGGTGAGCGCCATCGAGGCCCATTTCGCCATGCTGTCAGGGGCCGGACAGTTGCTCGAGCGGCGCCGGCGCCGCCTCTACGACCGGACCCGGGAGGTCGTGGACCGGACGACGCGGCAGTGGGTGTGGCAGGAGACCGGTGTGGAGCAGATGATCCGCGACCGGATGGACGACGTTGCCGCCGGGCGCATGAGCCCCTACGAAGTGGCCGCCGAAGTGCTGGACGGACTCAAGCAGGGAACTCGTCTATGACCGTCTCGAAGCCCGATCCTGCCTCCTCCTCCCTCGAGGAACGTCTCGCCGCACAGGCCCGGGAGCTCGATCAGCTCCGGGCCGAGGTGGCAGCCTGGCGGGAACGGGCTGCGGCACTGCCCCGGCGCGAAGACACGGACTTCACCACGATTTCGGGACGCAGCGTCGCGCCCGTCTACACCCCGCTCGATGTGCGCGGGGATCAGTTCGCGGTGTCGGGGCTGCCGGGGGAATATCCCTATCTCCGCGGCATTCACCCCACGATGTACCGCGGCCGCCTGTGGACGATGCGGCAGTTCGCCGGCTTCGGCACGGCCCAGGACACCAACGAGCGCTACAAATTCCTGCTCGCGCGCGGACAGACGGGACTCTCGGTCGCCTTCGACTTCCCGACGCTGATGGGGTACGACTCCGACCATCCGCGTTCCGAGGGGGAGGTCGGCAAGTGCGGTGTCGCGATCTCCAGCCTGCGGGACATGGAGGATCTCTTCGCGGGCATCCCGCTCGACAAGGTGTCGACCTCGATGACCATCAACGGGCCCGCGGCGATGCTGTTCTGCTTCTACGTCGCGGCGGCCGAGCGGCAGGGGGCGGACATCAGCAAGCTGCAGGGGACGATCCAGAACGACATGCTGAAGGAGTACATGGCCCAGCATGCCTGGATCTTCCCGGTGGAGCCCGCGCTCAAGGTGATCGTGGACTTGTTCGAGTGGGCGGCGCAGCACACCCCGAGCTGGAACACGATTTCGATCTCCGGCTATCACATCCGGGAGGCGGGCGCCACCGCGGCGCAGGAACTCGCCTTCACCCTCGCGAACGGATTCTGCTACGTCGAGCACGGGCTCGCGCGGGGGCTCGACGTGGACAGCTTCGCGCCCCGGCTCTCGTTCTTCTGGGACGTGCACAACGACTTCTTCGAGGAGATCGCGAAGATGCGCGCCGCCCGGCGCATCTGGGCGCGCACCATGAAGGAGAAGTATGGCGCGACGAAGCCGCGCAGCTGCCAGATGCGCTTCCACTGCCAGACGGCCGGTGTTTCGCTGACGGCACAGCAGCCGTACAACAACATCGTCCGCGTCGCCTATCAGGCGCTGGCCGCGGTGCTGGGCGGGACCCAGTCGCTGCACACCAACGCGCTCGACGAGACGCTCGCGCTGCCGACGGAGGAGTCGGTGCGGATCGCGCTGCGGACGCAGCAGATCCTGGCCTACGAAACCGGCGTTCCGAACGTCGCGGATCCTCTCGGCGGCTCCTACTACGTCGAGGCGCTGACGGACGGACTCGAGCGGGAGGCTGCGGGGCTCTTCGCCGAAATCGAGGCGCAGGGCGGGGTGGTGAGCGCAATCGAGGGCGGCTGGTTCCAGCGGCAGATCGCCGAGTCGGCCTCGCGGTTCCAGGCCGAGGTGGAGCAGCGCCGGCGGCTGATCGTCGGGCTCAACGAGGGGGTGGAGGAGGACGAAGGGCCGGTCAGCATTCTCAAGGTCGGGGAGGAAGCCGAGCGGCTCCAGCGCGAGCGGATGGCCGCCCTGCGCGCGACACGCGATCAGCCGCTGGTCGAGGCGCGCCTGGAGGAATTGCGCCGCGCGGCGGCCGAGGGACGCAACGTGATCCCCGCGATGCTCGACTGCGCCCGGGCCTACTGCACGCTCTTCGAGATCCGGCATGTGATGGAAACCGTCTACGGCACCTATCGGGAGCCGGTGTTCTTCTAATCGGAGCCGCGAGTCTCCGGTCCCGCACCTCGGCACTCCGGCCGACGGTCGGGGCCTCCTGCCCGCGGCGGACTAACCATGGCGAACGACATCCAGAAGCTTCTCGCGCGGCTGACCAAGCTGCGCACCGACGACCACCGTATCGTGACCTGCTACCTCAAGGTCGAACCCCGGGACCGCTCGCGCGGCAAGTATCTGATCAAGCTGAAGAACCGCATTCGCGAAGTCGAAGGCGCCCTCGAGGGACTCGGGCTCACGAAGCAGCAGCGCGAGGAGGTCAGTGCCGATCTGAAGCGGATCCACGATCAGCTCAAGGACGCGGCCCGCCTGCCCGCGACCCAGGGGCTCGCCATCTTCGCCTGCGGCCCGCTCAAGCTCTTCGAACTGGTCGGACTGCCGAGCGTCCACCGCTCCCGCCTCGCCGTCGACCGCACGGCGCTGGTTCGCGAGCTGGCCTCCGTCGAGGATGAGATCGGCACGCTGCTGACCGTGGTCCTCGATCGCACCGCCGCCCGCTTCTTCGAGGTGACCGCCTTCGGGGCCGAAGAGGTGGAGGATCTCCGCGCGGACAACACCCGGGGCGGGCGCTTCCACAGCGATCGCGCCGACTCGCCGGGCAAGGGCGAGCACCAGTACAACAACCGCATCCGGGAAGAGAAGCAGCGGCACTACGCCAGTATCGCGGAGCGGCTGTTCGCGCTGCACCGCAAGCGCCCCGTGCACGGCGTGGTCCTCGCCGGTCCCGGCAACGATGCCGGTGCCGTCGCCGCCTTCCTGCACCCGTACCTCGCCGAGCGGCTGATGGGCGTGGTGAGCCTGAACCCGAAGGAGGCCACCCCGGCGGTGGTCTACGAGGCCACGCTCGCCACCCGGGCCGAATACGAGCGGGAGTCGGAGCGGACCATCGCTCACGGCCTCGAGGATGCGCTCGGCGCCGGCTGGGCGTCCGACGGGCGCGACGCCACGCTCCGGGCGCTGGGGCGCGGACAGGTCCGCACCCTGCTCGTCGACGCCGACGCCCAGGGCCCAGGCTTCCGCTCGGCAAAGACCGGGCGCCTCGCGATGACCGAGAAAGAGCTGCGCAATGATGGTGACGTGCATCCGGTCCTCGACCTCATCGATGACGCGATCGAAGAGGCGCTGCGGCAGCGGGTGGAGGTCGAGGTACTCTACGATCCGGAGGCGGTCGGCGCGATCGACGGGATTGCGGGATTGTACCGGTTCCGGTGAGCCGGAAGGCCGTACTGTTTGATGCGGGGAACACCCTGCTGTTCCTGGATTATCCCCGGCTCGCGCCGGCGGTCGCCCAGGCCACCGGGGTGCCACTCAGCGCGGAGTCGCTGGCGCGGCAGGCGAGACCCGCGGCGCTCTCGCTGGAACGTGGCGACACGACGGACCGCGAGCGGGCTTCACGCTACCTCGAGACGCTCTTCCGCCTCGCGGGCGTGCCGGAAAGCCAGATGCCGGTCGTCCGGGACACACTCCTCGCGCTGCACCTCGAGAAGCATCTCTGGGGCGGGGTGCTCGAGGGGACCATCGAGGCGCTGGACCGGTTGCGCGCCGCGGGCTATCGCCTGGGCGTCGTCTCCAACAGCGATGGCCGCGCCGAAGAAGGCCTCGAGGCGGCGGGCCTGCGCGGGTATTTCGAAGTGGTGATCGACTCGCAACTGGTGGGCTTCGAGAAGCCGGATCCGAGGATCTTCGAGGCCGCGCTCCGCCGGATGGCGCTCACGCCGGACGAGGCGATCTACGTCGGCGACATTTACGAGGTGGACGTGGTCGGCGCCCGGCGGGCCCGCATGGAGGTCGTGCTGCTCGACCCGCTCGGCAATCACACCGGGCGCGACGTGCCGGTCGCGGCGAGTCTCGCCGAGTTTGTCGACCTGGTGCTGGCACCCTCGGGGGGCCTGGCGGCCACCCCGGACCGAATCTGACAACCCTTAGACCGCTCAACTCCCATGGTCGCTGCGCTCGAGAGAAAACCGCTCGCCCGTCCCATCCGCGTGCTCGTGGCCAAACCCGGCCTCGACGGACACGATCGTGGAGCGAAGGTCGTTGCCGCCGCGCTCCGTGACGCCGGCATGGAAGTCATCTACACCGGACTGCACCAGACGCCGGAGATGATTGCCACCGCCGCGGTGCAGGAGGATGTGGACGTCGTCGGGCTCTCGATTCTCTCGGGTGCGCACATGACGCTCTTCCCGCGCGTGCGCGCGCTGCTCACGGAGGCGGGGCGTCCCGACATTCTGCTCACCGGCGGCGGCATCATTCCGAAAGAGGACATGGAAGCGCTCGAACGCCTCGGGGTGGGCCGGCTGTTCGGTCCGGGCACGCCCACGTCGGACCTCATCCAGTACATCGAAGACTGGGCCGGCGAACACCTCCAGAGCTGACACCACTCTCTCGTGCGGGCGCGCCTGACGCGCGCCCCAACCGTGATGCGCCCTTGACCGCCAAGCCAGCCAGCTCCCGACCCCCGCGCCTGCGCGCGCTCACCGACGAATATCTCGCACTCGCGGCGAAGCTGCGCGAGGGCGGCGGTGCCAAGCGCGTGGCGAAGATGCACGAGAAGGGACAGCTCTCCCCGCGCGAGCGGGTGCAGGCACTGCTCGACCCCGGAAGCCCGTGGCTCGAACTCGGCCTGCTCGTCGCCTACGACCAGTACGATGGCCAGGCACCGGGGGCCGGAGTCATCACGGGGCTTGGCGTCGTCGAAGGTCGCGAGGTCGTCGTCGTTGCGAACGATGCCACCGTGAAAGCGGGTTCGTGGTGGCCGGAGACGATCACCAAGATCCTGCGGGCGCAGGAAGTCGCCATGCGACAGCGGATCCCCATCGTCTACCTGGTCGACTCCGCCGGGGTGAACCTTCCCTATCAGGGCGGCGTCTTCCCGGGACAGTACGGCGCCGCGCGCATCTTCTACTACAACTCCATCATGCGGCGTTATCTCTTCGTGCCGCAGGTGAGTGCCGTCATGGGGAGCTGCATCGCCGGGGGCGCGTACCTGCCCGCGCTCTCCGACGTGATCTTCATGGTGGAGGGCACCTCCTTCATGGGACTCGGCGGCCCCAATCTGGTGAAAGGCGCCACCGGACAGGTGGTCGACGCCGAGTCGCTCGGAGGCGCCTCGATGCACACCACGCGCTCGGCGGTCGCGCATTATCGTGCCGCGACGGACCGTGAGTGCATCACGATGGTGCGGGGGTACATCGGGCGACTGCCCCGGGTGCAGCAGGTGCAGCACCGCGTAGCGGATATCCGGCCGCCCAGCCGACCGGTCGCCGACCTCTACGACATCCTGCCCGCCGATCATCGGCTCTCGTACGACATGCACGCCCTGCTGGCCTGCCTGCTCGATGACGGCCGGCTCGACGAGTTCCAGCCCGACTTCGCGAAGGAACTGCTCTGCGGCCACGCCCGCATCGAGGGCCAGCCGGTGGCGATCCTGGCGAACGCCCGCAGCGTCATCAAGGGGAAGGCCGGACAGATGCCGCGCATCGGCGGCATCATCTACACCGAGAGCGCGGAGAAGGCGGCCTACTTCATCGAGACCGCCAGCCGCGAGCGGATCCCGCTCCTCTTCCTGCAGGACGTGAGCGGCTTCATGGTCGGGACCGAGGCCGAACAGTCGGGCATCATCCGCGCAGGCGCCCGCTTCGTCGAGGCGATGTCCACGGCGGTGGTGCCCAAGATCGTGCTCACGCTGAATCACGCCTCGGGCGCCGGGTACTACGCCATGGCGGGGCAGGGGTTCGATCCCGATTTCATCCTGAGCTGGCCCACCGGGCGGATGGCGGTGATGGAGGGAGAGTCCGCGGTCGAGGCGGTGCATGGGGTCGAACTGGCCAGGGCGCGGGCCGAGAAGCGGCCGCCCACGCCGGAGGTCCAGGCGGCTGCAGCCGCCATGCGTGCGGACTACGAACATCAGCTCGATGCCAAGTATGCCGCCGCACGCGGCCACGTCGACGCCCTCGTGACGATCGAGGAGACCCGGGATCAGCTGGCCTTCCTGCTCCGGGTCACCAGTAACTACGCCGGCCCCCACATCGGGCCCTTCGTGCTGCCTCCGATCGGATGAACGGACTCCTGCGCATGACGGCACTTAGGCCTCTCCGGGCCTTCTCATCCGGCCTGCTCCTGACGGCCGGATTGCTCTCGGCGTGTGGCCACGCCCCTCCGGTGGTTGCTCCCCAAGCGGTGCCGTCGGATCGTGCCGCCGCCCCCGGCATCCAGGACCAGGGGGGCGAGCCGAAGCCGGTGCTCTCGCCGAAGGAGGCGTTCGTCCGCGGCTGGATGCCGCTTCGCGCCACGGGGGTCGAAGAGTTCCTGAAGGCGCATCCGAGCTACGATGGCCGCGGCGTCCTGATCGGCATTCTGGACAGCGGGATCGATCCCTCCATTCCCGGTCTCACCACCACCACCACGGGCGAGCGGAAGATTCTCGACCTCCGCGACTTCTCCGGAGAAGGGGTGGTCCCCCTCACGCCGGTGGCGCCCGTCGGTGATCAGGTCACGATCGCGGGCCGGGTGCTGCGAGGAGTCTCGCGGGTGCGGGCACTCGCGAGTGGTGGGGCATTCTTCGGTGGCAGCGTGGCCGAGATCCCGCTTGGCGAGATGCCGGCCGCGGACCTCAACGGCGACCGCGACGACACCGACACGCTGGCGGTGCTGGTTGTGCGGGCGAGCGACGGCTGGGTGCTGTTCGCCGACACCGATGGCGACGGATCGCTCGCCAATGAGACGCCGATCCACGACTACCTGACCTCGAAGGAGACCTTCGCCTGGCACACCGGCACCCGCCCGGCGACCCTCACCCTCGCCGTCAATCTCCGCGAGGAGAAGGGCCAGCCGCAGCTCGATCTCTTCTTCGACACCAGCGCGCACGGCTCCCACGTGGCAGGCATCGCCGCGGGGCATGACATCTACGGTGTCAGCGGCTTCAATGGTGTCGCCCCCGGGGCCTGGCTGCTCGGACTCAAGATCGCGAACAATGCCCAGGGCGGGATCTCGACCACCGGCAGCATGCTCGCCGCCCTGGCCTATGCGATCCGCTTCGCCCAGGAGCGACGGCTGCCCCTCGTGCTCAATCTGAGCTTCGGCGTCGGCAACGAGGGCGAAGGGCATGCGCGCATCGACCACCTCATCGACTCGGTGCTGGCCGCCCATCCCGATGTGATCATGACGATCAGCGCCGGCAACGACGGGCCCGGCCTCTCGACCATGGGCTACCCCGGATCGGCCGGACGCGCCATCACCATCGGCGCGACCTTTCCCGGCGTGTTCATCGGCTCGAGCGGGCAGGGGGGCGATCCGATCGCGTACTTTTCGTCGCGGGGTGGTGAACTCGCCAAGCCCGACATCGTGACTCCCGGCCTCGCGTTCTCGACCGTCCCCCGCTGGAATGTCGGCGACGAGCGGAAGGCAGGCACCAGCATGGCGTCGCCGCACGCCGCGGGGCTCGCGGCCCTCCTCGCCAGCGGGCTCGCGCAGGAGAAGCGACCGATCGAAGCACGGCCGGTTCGTCAGGCACTGATGGTCACCGCCCGGCCGCTGGCCTCCGGCACCTATCTGGATGACGGTACCGGGCAGCCCGATGTCGGGGCCGCCTGGCGCTGGCTCGGCGGGAATCATCCCCTGCCGGAGATCGCGGTCCGCGCGGTCGGGAACGGTGTCACTGCCGCGTTCCGTCACCGGCTCCTCGGCGCAACGGGCGACACCACCCAGAGCTTTGAGCTCGTCCTCCCGGCCGGCAGCCCCGAGGTGCCAGTCATGCTCCGTTCTTCCGCCGCGTGGCTCCGGGCCCCGAGAGAAGCACGCCTCAAGGCGGGCACGAACACCATCGCGGTGAGCTATGCCGCCGATTCAATCGCCGCGCCCGGGCTCCACTCCGCGCTCGTGACGGGTTGGACGGCCGACACCCTCGCAGGGCCCGCCTTCCGGCTGGTCAACAGTGTTGCCGTTGCCGACACCGGCGAGACGATCGTCGCCGACCTCGGGCACCTCGAGGCCGGCAACGAAGGCCGGGTGTTCTTCCAGAGTGTCGCCGCGCGGCCCTTCGCAGTTGCCTTCGGCACCAAGAGTGCCGGCGAGCAGGTGGTGGCCTACCTTCACGAGCCGGGCGGCCAGCCATACCGCGAGGAGAACGGCATCGGTGCCGGCTATGGGGAGGAGACCGGACTCTACGTCGTGGACGGCCGCGACGTCGTGCCGGGATTCTACGAGGCGGTGGCGGTTGCGCCACCGCTCGACGGCGCCGGCACTGCGATCATCGTGCAGCAGAGTCCGGTGACGATCGCGGCGAGTCGGCAGGCCCACGCCGTCGCGGTCACGCTCGCCAACGTCACGGCGGCCCCCGTCAGCACCGAGCCCTTCGTCGTCCTGGTCGGCGCGGAACAGAACGTCACGGTGACGGCGACCGGCGGCGACCTGCGGCATGTGCGGTTCGCCCTGCCTGACTGGGCGGTCCACGCCGCGGTCGACGTGAGCATGGACCGCGCCCAATGGCCGCTGTTCACCGATTTCGGGGTGACGATGTTCGATGACGCCGGACGCCAGCTCGGCAAGTCGCCGCTCAACTATGCCTTCGGACGATTGCACGTCGATGTGCAGAAGCAGGGCGGCAGTGGCGTCGATGTCGAGCTCTTCCCCGGGCTCGCCGAGGCATCGTCCACCCAGCGCTGGACGGCGACCGTCTCGGTCCGACTCTACGCCGACTCCGCGCATGTTGTCCGGCTCGCCGGCAGTGCCGCGACCATCGCGCCCGGCGCGTCGGCCACGATCCAGGTGCCGATGGAGCCGCCCGTCCTGCCGCTCGGGGAAGGCTTCGTCCCGCTCGGCATCGTCGTCGTCCCGGAGCAGGATCGCACCTGGACCAGGGAGGTGCCGCTCCCGGCATCCTCAACCACGAGTACACAATGACCGCCAAGACCGTCCGTGTCGCCGCAGGCCAGGGATTCTGGGGTGACTGGCTCGAAGCACCCGTCCGCCAGGTGAAGGGCGGTCCCATCGACTACCTCATGATGGACTACCTCGCCGAGGTGACCATGTCCATCATGCAGAAGCAGAAGTCGCGGGATCCGCGCTACGGCTATGCGCGCGACTTCGTGCCGCTAATGGAGCGGATCCTCCCGGACATCGCCGCCAAGGGGATCAAGGTCACCAGCAACGCCGGAGGCGTGAATCCCCGCGCCTGTGCCGAGGCCGTCCGGGAGGCTGCCCGAAAGCTCGGCCTCTCCGGGAAGGTGAAGATCGGGCTCGTGAGCGGCGACGACATCCTGCCTCGGCTGGACGAGCTGCTCGCCAAGGGGCATGAGATGCGGGACCTCGACACCGGTCGGCCCCTCACCGATGTGCGCGACAGGGTCCTTTCGGCGAATGCCTATCTCGGCATGGCGCCCATGGTGGAGGCGCTGCGACGCGGGGCCCAGGTCGTCATCACCGGTCGCGTCACCGATACGGGACTCACGCTCGGACCGTTGTTCCATGAATTCGGCTGGGATGTGAACGACTGGGACAAGGTCGCGGCCGGCACGGTGGCGGGACATATCATCGAGTGCGGCGCGCAGTCGAGCGGCGGCAATCTGCTCAAGGACTGGCGCAAGGTGCGGGGGATGGAGAACCCCGGCTTCCCGATCGCGGAGGCGAGCGCGGACGGCAGCTTCATCGTGACCAAGCATCCCGACACCGGTGGCGTCGTGAACGTCGCGAGCGTGACGGAGCAGCTCGTCTACGAAATGGGCGATCCACACACCTACATCACCCCCGATGGGGTCGCCGATTTCACCTCGATTCAGCTCAAGCAGGTCGGGAAGGACCGGGTGCGGGTAAGCGGCATCCGTGGACGCGAGAAGACCGACAAGCTCAAGGTCTCGATCGCCTATTTCTACGGCTACAAGGCGGTGGGAACACTGGTCTACAGCTGGCCCGAGGCTTACGACAAGGCCAAGGCCGCGGACCGGATCCTTCGCGCCAGGCTCAAGGACCTCGGTCTCGAGTTCGAGCAGATCCTGACCGAATTCGTGGGGGTCGACTCGACCCACGGGCCGCTGGCCGGTCCGGCCGATCCGGAAGCGCCCGAGGTGCAGCTGCGCATCGGGGTTCGGTCGAAGGACAAGGCGGCCGTCGAGCGCTTCACGCGGGAGATCGCCCCGCTGGTGCTGACGGGGCCGCCGAGTGTGACCGGCTTCGCCGGCGGCCGCCCGGAAGTGCAGGAGGTCGTGGCCTACTGGCCGGCGCTCATCGACCGGACCGAGATCGAGCCGTTCGTCCAGGTGGAGGTACTCGATGCCTGAGCCGAAGAAGCGCCCTCGCGTGGCCGCCGCGGCGACCCGTCCGCTCCAGTTGCGCTACCTCGCGCATGCCCGGTCCGGCGACAAGGGAGACACCGCAAACGTGGGGCTCGTCGCGCTGGAGCCCGAGTACTATCCCCTCCTCGTCAGGGAGGTCACGCTCGCCCGCGTGAAGCGCCACTTCAAGGGCATGGTCAAGGGCGTCGAACGGTTCGAACTGCCGAATCTGATGGCGCTCAACTTCCTGCTCCATGGCGCCCTCGACGGCGGCGGCACGATCTCGCTCAAGACCGATGCCCAGGGGAAGGTCTACTCCACTGCGTTGCTGCGGATGGAGATTCCCGTTCCGGTCGCCCTCGCCCGCCGGCTCGCGGCGAAGCGCTGAGATGACGCTCCTCACGACCCTGAACGGAGGCGTCCTCACCGTCACGCTGAATCGCCCCGAGAAGCGCAATGCGCTCGATGCCGCGCTCATCGAGGCCCTGCACGCGGCACTCGATCGTGCCGATCTCGACGCGGAAGTGCGGGTCGTCGTGGTGCGTGGGGCGGGGAAGGACTTCTGCGCGGGAGCGGACCTCGAGGAACTGCTCGATTCCGCACTCCGCACGATGGAGGACAACGAGCGTGCCGCCCTGCGCCTCGGCCGCCTCTTCGTCCGGATGCGCGAGCTGCCGAAGCCGGTCGTCGCGATCGTCCATGGGCGCGCGCTCGCTGGTGGCGCCGGACTCGCCACCGCATGCGACCTGGTTCTCGCGGGCGAGTGCGCCCAGTTCGGCTACCCCGAGATCCAGCGTGGCTTCGTCCCCGCGATGGTGATGACGATCCTGCGGCGTCTCGCCGGCGAACGCCGCGCCTTTGAGCTCGTCGCGACGGGACGGGTCGTGACCGCCGCGGAGGCGCTCGATCTCGGGCTGGTGTCGCGTGTCATCGCCGACGCGGAACTCGAGACCGGGGCGGGCGAAGCGGTCGCCACCCTCGCGAGCAGCAGCGGCTCGGCCCTCGCATTGACCAAGCGGCTGCTCTACGAGCTCGATGGCCAGTCGTTCAGCGAGGGTATTGCTCTCGGCGCCCGAGTGAACGCCCTCGCGCGTGCGCATCCGGATTTCCGCAAAGCCATCGCCGCCTTCCTCAAGAAATGAGACGGCTCAAGCTCTTTCTTGCGGTCCTGGGTTTTGTTCTGGCCGCGGTCGGTATCGGGCTCGACAGCCAGCCGCTCGTCTGGTCGGCCATGGGGGTCCTCGCCGTGGCACTCGCCCTTCGATTCTGGCTTCGCCGCCGCAACGCAGCGCAGTAGGCCCCCGCCGCCCCGAGCTTTCCCGCCCTCTCCTCCGTCATTTCGTACCGCGCCTGCCCTGAATCTGCCGGTAGCTTCGCCGGGTGACACCACTCGCCGATCGTATCGCCGAGGCCCGCCGCCTCCTGCACGGCCACTACGGATTCCAGGACTTCCGCCCGCTCCAGCGGCGGGTGGTCCAGTCGGTGCTGGCAGGGCGGGACGTGATCGCCGTGCTTCCGACTGGAGGGGGGAAGTCGATCTGCTTCCAGGTTCCTGGCCTCGTGCTGGGGGGGCTCACAGTCGTCATCTCGCCGCTGCTCGCGCTGATGCAGGATCAGGTGGCGGCGCTCCAGCATCGCGGCATCGCGGCCGACACGCTGAATTCTCTCAAGTCGCCCGCCGACCAGGAGGCCACCCTCGCCCGCATCGCGGATGGGTCGATGCGACTCCTCTACGTCTCGCCCGAACGTGCCCCCCGACTGGCGCTCGATCTCGCCCGCCTCAACCGGTTCCCGGCGTTGCTCGCGATCGACGAGGCGCACTGCATCAGCGAGTGGGGGCACGACTTCCGTCCGGGATACCGGCAGCTCGCGATCCTGCGTGGGGAACTGCGGACGCCGCCGACCATTGCATTGACCGGAAGCGCGACGCCCGAGGTCCGTGCCGACATCGTCCAATCCCTCGGGTATGCGAAGCATGATCTGCACCTCGGTTCCTTTGATCGCCCCAATCTGCGGTTCGAGGTTCAGCGGATTCGCGGCAGTGCCGAACGACTTCCCCGCGTTCGCGCGATGCTCGGCGCGCGTCCCGGCCTGGCGATTGTCTACGTCCCGACCCGCAACAGCGCGGATGCGGTGGCGCAGGCACTCTGGTTCGCCGGCCATCGGTCGGCCTCCTACCACGCCGGGCTCACCCGTGAGCGTCGGGCGGAAGTCCTCGCGCGGTTCACCGCGGAGGACCTCGATGTGGTCGTCGCCACCTCCGCCTTCGGGATGGGCATCGACGCCCCCCGAGTCCGTCTGGTCGTGCACTGGGGCATGCCCCCGACCCCCGAGGCCTACTATCAGGAAGCGGGACGCGCGGGACGCGACGGCCAGCCGGGGCGATGCGTGCTGCTGCACCACGTCTCCGACAGCGAGATCCACCGCCGCCAGCTGGACGTGACCTTTCCTTCGCGGAAGATCCTGGAAGAACTCTGGGGGGACCCTTCCCGGCGGGCTCGTCATCCGGCGGGCGTGGTCGCTTCCGCCGACCGGCTCGCTGCCGAACTGCGTCCTGAAGCAGGTCCGGTCGATTGGGATCGGGTGTTGCGGCGCCGCACGGCGGCCGCGGACCGGCTGCAGGTCGTTGAGCGCTACGCCACTGTGGCCCGGTGTCGTCGGCAGGGATTGCTTGCCTATTTCGGGGAGGAGGCGAAGCCATGCGGCAATTGCGATGTCTGCGCCGGTACGCAGGCTCCTCTCCGGCGTCTCGTGTCCGTCTTCCGCCGGTAGCACGCCTGCGAGCGAGGGGGCCCTAATTCACCAGCGCGATCCGGTAGACTCTGCCGGAAGCCATGACCACGTATTCCTCACCGTCGGCGTCTTCGCCGAAGGACACGATGTTGTCATTGGTCAGCGGAGGGGAGAGCGGGGTGTAGGCCGGCACCGGGGAGCCGCCCACCATGCGGATGCTCCGGATGAAGCCGGTGCAGTAGTCCCCGTAGAAGTAGGTGCCACGCAGGTCCGGGTACTTCCTGCCGCGGTAGACGTAGCCGCCACTCACGGCGCACGCGGGTCCGTGCGGGTACTCGAGGACGGGAGGTACCAGTCCCGCCGTGGGGCACCCCACGGCAGGGGTGAAACAGTGGTTTCCCTCGGTGTAGGGCCAGCCGAAGTTGTTCCCGCCCACGACGGGGCTCGGGAGGTAGTCGATCTCCTCCCAGAAATCCTCTCCGACATCGGCGATCCACAGCTCCCCGTTCGCACGGTCGAAGCTCCACCGCCAGGGATTGCGGAGCCCGAGCTGCCAGATCTCCCCGCGCCACCCCGGCCGGCTGACGTAGGGGTTGTCGGGTGGAATGGTGTACGGCGCGGTCCCGTCGACATCGAGCCGGAGGATCTTGCCCAGCAGCGACGTGCTGTCCTGTGCGGTGTACAGCACCGAATCGGTCGGGCTCCCGTCCCCAAGGCCGAGGTAGAGTTTTCCGTCCGGGCCGAACGTGACCAGCCCTCCATAGAGGACGCTTTCCGAATCCTGGACCTGGCTCAGGATCGCGGTGCGGCTGGCCGGTATGGCGTGATCGAAGCTGGCATCCGCCTGGAATTCCGCGAGCTGGCTGTCGCCGTTCAGGTCGGCGTAATACACGAAGAGCCGATGGTTGACCGCGTAGTTCGGGTGGAACGCGACGCTGTAGACGCCGTATTCACCCGTCGATGGATTGGTCAGGCTGGTGAGATTCAGGAAGGCGGAGTCCTGGCGCACCCCGTTCTTGCGGAGCAGGATGCGTCCTCCCCGCTCAACCACGAGGAGGCGGGAGGCATCGCCAGGCGGACTCGTCACGAAGACCGAAAAATCAAAGCCGCTGTCGACGGGCACGAGCGTCAGCGCACTGAGCGGTCCGCGCGGGGCGGTCGAATCGCCGCACGCGGCGAGCACCATGGCGATTCCGGCGAAAGCCAGGCGACGGATCGCTGGATGTCCGGGCAGGTCTGTCATGAGATGCACTCAGGGCTGGACTGAAAGGTGCATAAACATAAACACGCTGACGGCTGACGTTGGCGGGTTATATTTTCCGCCACTCTTTCCATCCCCTCGATCGAGCCTAGCCATGGATCTCTCGCTCTACTTTTCCGAGCAGCACCATCAGGTTCGCGACATGGTGCGTGAATTCGCTCGCACCGAGGTCGCGCCCGTCGCCCGCGAACTCGACCGCACCTCCGCCTTCCCCTGGGCCAACATCCGCAAGATGGGCGAACTCGGGCTCCTCGGCGTTCCCTGGTCCGAGGAACTCGGCGGTGCCGGGATGGATCAGCTCTCCTACTATATCACGATTCACGAGCTCGCGAAGACCGATGCCAGCCACGCGCTGACCATCAGCGCGCACACCAACCTCGGAACCTCCCCGATCGTCGACTTCGGAACCGCCGAGCAGAAGCAGCGCTACGTGCCGCTCCTCGCCTCCGGCAAGGTACTGGGAGGCTTTGGCCTCACCGAGCCCGGGGCGGGGAGTGATGCCGGTGGCACCGCCACGACGGCCGTCGACAAGGGCGACCACTACCTGCTCAACGGCTCGAAGATCTTCATCACGCATGCCGGCGTCGGCGAGATCTTCGTCGCTACCGCCCGCACCGAGCCCGGGAAGGGCAACAAGGGTATCACCAGCTTCATCCTGACCAAGCAGACCTGCGATTTCGAGGCCTGCCGGGAGGCGGGCGTCGGCCACGAACCGAGCCTGCCACGCATCGCCGGTTTCCGCGCCGGGAAGAAGGAAGACAAGATGGGCTGGCGCGCGAGCGATACCCGCGAGCTGATCTTCGAGGATGCCGTGGTCCCGAAGGAGAATGTCCTGGGCGCGCCAGGCCAGGGGTTCATCAACTTTCTCAAGACCCTCGACGGTGGCCGCATCGGTATCGCGGCGCTTTCCCTGGGTATCGCGGAGGGGGCGTACGAGGAAGCGCTGCGCTATGCCGGCATCCGCAAGCAGTTCGGCAAGGCGATCGGCAGCTTCCAGGGGGTGCATTTCCAGCTCGCCGACATGGCGCTGGAGATCGAAGCGGGTACCCATCTGCTCTACCACGCCGCCTGGCTCAAGCAGCAGGGCAAGCCGTTCAAGAAGGAGGCGGCCATGGCCAAGCTCTATTGCTCGGAACTGGCGATGCGGGTCACGACGAAAGCAGTCCAGATTTTTGGTGGCTACGGCTACACCACCGAGTACCCGGTCGAGCGGATGATGCGGGACGCCAAGGTCTGCGAAATCGGAGAAGGAACCAGCGAAATCCAGCGGATCGTGATTGCGCGCCAGATCCTGGGCGACATCGTCAGTTGAAGAATTCGTGAGGGACGGTGTTGCAGAACCGTCCCCTCCGGGCTGGACTGTTGCTCTAACCCACAGCCAATCCTATCTTTAGCCCATGCCTTCAAATTGGCTGGGCTTCAGGTTTGCTCCCGCGGCGGCCGTTCTCCTCTTGGGAGGACGGTTGCTCGGTGCCCGGCCGCGTATCGTGGGACGGCGCGCTTCGGCGGTCGTTCCGCCAGTAGTGGATCAGCTTCGCCGCAGGAAGACCGGACAAGCCGGGCGTCCAGCCGCCCCTCAGGCCGGGGCCGAACGGCATTCCGCAGGATCGTATCCCCATTCCACGTCCCAGGCGACCGAAGATTCGGCGCAGGGACAGTCCCGGTGGTCGAGGCGGGGGTCCAGCATCCCCACCCAGCCGCTCGCCGGGCTCCAGACTTTTTTGACCGGACACGCAGATCCCCGACGCACAGGCGTCGGTCGGGTCGTTGCGCCTCCGGCCGAGGTTCGAACGCGTGAAGCGCGAAATTCTGATCAACGGGAGCCAGCGGGAAACCCGCGTGGCAATTCTCGAGGACGACCGCCTCGTAGAACTCTTGGTGGACCGCCCGGATCATCGCCGCATCGTCGGCGACATCTATCTGGGCAAGGTCGAAGCCGTCCTTCCGGGAATCCAGGCCGCATTCGTTGATATCGGCCTGGAGAAGAGCGCCTTTCTCCACGCCTCCGATCTCCTCGAACCTGAGGAGGATGAGGAGCCGACCGGCGAAGAGGGCGATGATGCCTTCGAGGAAGCCGAGGAGATCGAGGGTGCCGAGGACGGCGGGAAAGGCCGGGGCCGCGGGCGCCGTGGAGGAGAAGCCGCAGTCGCCAGCGAGCCGCGCCAGCGGGAGGTTCGTTCGCGCCGGGCTCTCCCCGACATCTCCGACATCGTCAAGAAGGGGCAGACCCTCCTCGTCCAGGTGACCAAGGAGCCCATCTCCACCAAGGGCTGCCGGGTCACCGCGCAGATCTCCCTCCCGGGCCGCTTCCTGGTCTACATGCCGTACGCGTCCAAGGTGGGCGTGAGCCGGAAGATCGAAAGCAAGGAACTCCGCGCTAAACTCCGGGAGATGGTGGCCACCTACCTGCCGAAGGACGCGGGCGGGATGATCGTCCGCACCGTCGCGGAAGGGGTCACGGAGGAACATTTCCAGCGCGAGGTCGAGGGGCTCCTGGGTCTCTGGAAGAAGATCAACCGCAAGAAGACGTTCGTCCGGGCGCCGGCGCTTGTGCAGCGGGAGACTTCGCTGACCCGCGGCATCATCCGGGATCTGTTCAGCGCCAAGGTGGACTCGCTGCAGGTCGATTCCAAGGAACTGTTCAACGAGATCGAGCTGTACCTGAAGCAGGTGGACCCCGAACTGCTCGATCGGGTCCATCTGTACAGCGAAAACGTTCCCGTCTTCGACAAGTTCGACATCGAGAACGAGATCCGCGACCTGTTCAAGGCGCGGTGCGACCTGCCGACCGGCGGCTACATCATCATCCAGCCCACCGAGGCGCTGGTTTCCATCGATGTGAACACCGGCCGATACACCGGCAAGCGGGACCCCGAGAAGACGATTCTCAAGACCAATCTCGAGGCGGCGCGCGAGATTGCCCGGCAGATCCGCCTGCGGGATATCGGCGGCATCATCGTGTGCGATTTCATCGACATGGAGACCCGCCAGAATCGGGAGCGGGTGCTGCAGGAACTGCGACAGCATCTGGGCCGGGATCGGGCCCGCACCAAGGCGTTCGCCGTTTCCGAACTCGGCCTGATCGAGATGACCCGGCAGCGGGTCCGGCCGTCCCTCTGGCACTCGATGACGGCCGAATGCCCCGCCTGCGGAGGCACCGGCCGGGTGTTCACCCCCGAAGTCATCGCGCGGCGCCTCGAGCGGACACTCAAGCGCGCGGGCCGGGAGCGGCGGGAACGGCAGCTCGCGGTCCGGGTGCACCCCGAGGTGGCCCTCTACCTCCTCGAGGAGGAGCCGAAGCTGATTCACACCCTGGGGAAGATGACGGGGCTCGAATTGGAGCTCCGGGATGACCCGATGATGCGGGTCGACGAGTTCCGGCTCATGAGTCGGCCGGGCGGCCGGGACGTGACCGACCTGTACGCGGTGGCCTAGGACGAGGGGCCTTGCCGAAACCCCTGCCCGCCGCTACACTTACGGGCTCTTGAGGCTAGTCTTTTCGACCACGAGTCCGATATGTACGCGATTATCCGCGCAGGCGGCAAGCAGTTTCGAGCCGAGAAGGGGATGACCCTCCAGGTTCCGCTGATGGAAGATGCGGTTCCCGGAAGCACCCTGACCTTCGATGAAGTGCTGCTCGCTTCTGACGGCACCACCGTGAAGGCCGGCACTCCGCTGGTGAAGGGTGCCAAGGTCACCGCCGAGGTCATCGGGCTGGCCAAGGGCATCAAGATCTACGTCTGGAAGTTCAAGCGCCGGAAGAACTACCGCCGGAAGACCGGCCACCGCCAGAAGTACACCGCGGTGCGTATCACCGAAGTGATGGTCTGAGGATACCATGGCTCATAAAAAGGGCGTCGGCTCCAGCCGCAACGGCCGCGATTCGAATCCGCAGTACCTTGGCGTCAAGCGCTACGGTGGCGAGCAGGTCGTGGCGGGCAACATCATCGTGACGCAGCGCGGGACCAAGTTCCATCCGGGCAAGAATGTCGGTCTGGGCAACGACCACACGCTCTTCGCCCTCGTCGATGGCGTGGTGAAGTTCGAGCACAAGGACAAGAAGCGGATGAAGGTATCCGTCTATCCCGCGGTGGCCGCTGTCGCGAGCTGAGCCGGGAGTCGTACGGGAGCGCGGGGCCGGAGATTCCTCCGGCCCCTTTTCTTTTTCCCGCCCCGCTGCCAACGTGAAACATGCCGGTGCAGGTGCACGTTAGATGCAGTGGCCCTGATGCCAAGGAGCAGCGATGGCTGGAATCTTTGATACCCTGAATCGTGAGCTTGAGACCTTCGGAAAGCGGGCCCAGCAGGCGCTGGACGAAGGCAAGCTCCAGCTGGAACGCTTCCGGCTGCAGCGCGAACGCGACGAAGCGGCGCGCAAACTCGGCTACCTCTTCCACCAGCGCGAGCGCGGCCGGTCGGTCGAGCAGACGGAATTGGATGCCTGGCTGCAGCGGATGGACGCTCACGACGCAGCCATCGCACGGGTCGAGCGCGAGATGGCCGCGACCAAGGGAGAGTCGGTCACCGTAAGCGAATCCCCGCCTCCCGCGAGCGCGACGACCGGCGAAGCCGAGATCGTGAAGTAGCCCGGCACGTCACCGGCCGCGTCGCTGCGAAGAACGCCCCCCGAGATCCTCGGGGGGCGTTCTCATGCCACCGGTCGTCGACCCGCGGTCCGCTAGTACGCCGGCGGCAGGTGCCGGTAACGCTCCAGTAGTTCGGTCTGGCGACTGGTGTGCGGCACCTCGACGCCACGGATGAACACGTGCTCCGCATGGCTCGCGAAATCGAGCGGATCCGCGGACCAGACGACGACGTCCGCGACCTTGCCACGCTCCAGCGAGCCGTACCTGTCGTCGACACCAAACGCGCGGGCGGGCGCGAGGGTGATGGCGGTCAGCGCGGCGTCCCACGACATGCCGAACCGCACGGCGTGGCCGGCAGACCAGCGCAGGTTACGCGGCCCGCCGGACTGGCTCTCGGTCAGGATGACGGACACGCCTGCGCGCTGCAGCAGCGTGGCAGCATCGAAGCGGGCGCCCGGCCCGTCGAACGTCGGGATGTCGTCGATTGGGTTGAGGATCACCGGCACTTTGGCCGCCGCGAGGTCGCTGGCCAGCTTCCACGCCTCGACCCCACCGCGGATGATCAGTCTGAGCCTGAACTCCCGCGCCAGACGGAGTGCGCTTGCGATATCGCTCTGTCGGTTGGCGTCGATGACCACTGGCAGCTCGCCCCGGAGGGCGGGGCCGAGGGCCTCGAGGTCCGCGGCGGGCGCGGCCAGGGACTGCATCTGGTTCTTCCGGAAGTCCGTCTTCCGCCGCTCATACTCCTGTGCGTCGGCAAAGAGTCGCCTCAGCACCTCGAGCACCCCTGCGCGGCTCCCGCCCCCCGCGCTCTTGCTGGACTCGCTGAGGTTGATGACCAGCGCGAGCGGCGAGCGGGTGACGAGTGACTCGATGCGGTCGCCCAGGAGTTCGATGAGCACCGCCTGGCCCGCGATCAGACCCGAGGACGGACCGGTGACCGCGGAGGTCACCCCTTCCAGGCGCGCGATCGCGATGAGCGGGGTGGCGGGATCGATCCCTTCGGCGACGTTGAACGCGGCGTTGATGTCGCCGCTATGAGTGGCCTCGTTGGTGGCGTCGACCGAGCCGACCTGCTGCAGGCCGAGGGTGGTGTTCCCGTGGATGAGGCCCGGCGTGACCCACTTGCCGGTCGCGTCGATGAGGGTCGCATCGGACGGCACCGGCACGCTGGTGCCGACTTCGGCGATCCGGCCATCGCGGATCAGGACGGTTGCGTGCTCCAGCTTCGGCCCGGAGACCGGAAACACGGTCCCGCCCGTGATGGCGATGGTTTGTGCCGCCGTCCAGGAGGGAAGGGTTGTCAGCAGGGCCGCGGCGATCGCCGCGCGGAGGTGACTGATCATCGCCCCACCCCCGGCTGGGCGATGCCCAGGTTGAAATCGGTGGAGGGCTGGTGCCGCGGATCGTGCCGGTCGAACACCAGCCACCCGTCGTTGTACACCTGGTCCGCCGTGGTGTAGATCGAGAACGGATCGCCGGACCAGACGACCACATCCGCCATCTTGCCTGGCTCCAGGGTTCCCGTGAGCGAGTCGATGCCGAGAGCCCAGGCGGGGTTCGCCGTGATCCAGCGCAGGGCCTGTTCGCGGCTCACGGGGATTCCGGCTTGCTGACCGGCGTACATCGCCTTGGCCGCGTCCTGGTTCAGTCGCTGGACGCCGATCGGATCATCGGAGTGGATGATCGCACGCGCTCCCGCCTGGGTGATTAACGCGGCATTCTGCGGGACCGCATCGAACGATTCCATCTTGAAGCAGCACCAGTCGGACCAGACCGAGGCCGCGATCCCCTCGCGGGCGAGCAGGTCGGCGATCTTGTAGCCCTCGACGACGTGGTGGAAGGAGCGGATCGTGAAGCCGAACTCGTGCGAGAGATCGATCATTTGCGCCATCTCATCGGCGCGATAGCAGTGATTGTGAACCAGGATCCGGCCGCGCAGCACCTCGGCCAGCGTCTCGAGCTGCAGGTCGCGGTCGGGTGGGTTGCCCTTCCGGCTCTTCAGCCATTCATCCCAGCGCTGACGATACTGCTCCGCGCGGATGAAGGCCTCGCGGTAGCCCGCCATGTTACCCATCCGCGTCGAGGGCCCGCGACTCTGGTACACCCGCTTCGGGTTCTCCCCGCAGGCCATCTTGAGGCCGTATGGGGCGCCGGGGAACTTCATCTCCTGCACCGTGCGCGCAGGGACCAGCCGAAGCGTCGCGGAACGTCCCCCGATCAGGTTCGCGGAGCCGGGAAGGGCCTGGATGATCGTGACGCCGCCTGCGATCGCGAGCGGGATCTGCGGATCCTGCGGCCAGAAGCTGTGCTCGGCCCAGACCTGCGCGGTCACCGGACTGGTGGCCTCGTTGCCGTCGCTCTCGGCGAAGGTGCCCGGGGCGGCGTACACGCCGAGGTGACTGTGCGTATCGATGAGACCGGGCGTGACGAACTTGCCCGTGCCGTCGACGATCGTCGCGTCCGCGGGCGGTTCGACCGTGGTGCCGACGGCCACGATCCGGCCGTCGCGAAACAGGATCGAGCCGCCCCGGATCTCTTCCCCGGCCGCGGTCATGATGGTCGCGTTCCGGATGAGCACCGGCGCGTTGGCTCGTCGCTGATAGGTGGACGGATACTGACTCCGCTCCCAGCTCAGCGACCCCGGTTTCGCGGCCGGAGTTGCAGTGGCCGGAGTCGGGCCCGCCGGCGGAGGACTGGCGGCGCACCCCGCGACGATCAGGGCGAGCAGCGCGGACAGCGTGGGACGAAGCACTCGAGTCTTCCTTTCTCCCGTGCGCGTTACGGGCTCACCGTGATGAAGACCACGGGTGAGTTGGCCAGTTCGACCCGGACGATCCGGTGGGGAGCGGCGGTGGTCACGAAGAAGGAAACCCGCTGCTGTCCGCCTTCGAGATCGGCGCGGTAGCACTCGTAGGTGCCGCCCGGCGTGGTGACCTGGGTGATGTCGGCCGCGGTCAGAGTCAGGGTACGGACGGTGTGCTCGCCTGACACGAAGACCGGGAAGGACCATCTGGTGTTCGGGGCCCAGGGGAGCAGCGGCAGCATGGCCTGGACCGCGTTGTCGTCGAGGACGCCCGGGGCGAGGGCGGTGTCCACCGCGAAACGCTCGGGGCCGCTCGCGCCGATGACCTGCACTTCGCCGATCACGCGGCCGCCTCCGTAGGCGAGACTGATCCGGGTGTTCTGCCCCCGCACGACACCGGTCTGGTCCAGGTGCCGCATCCGCCCGATGGTGTCAAAGGTCAGGGTGGTCAGCTGATTGAGCGCCTGCCCCAGCTGAGTCCGCTCGGTGTAGATGAGACTGTCGCCGGAGCGCTGCAGCCGCGTCACCTGCAGGCCGATGGTCTGGCCCTGCGCGAGGATCGCGAGCGAATCGGTGCGCGAGGCCATCCCGGCAAGATTCAGTACCAGTGCGCCGGAACGTGGTTGGACACTATCCGGGGTCAGGGGGTGCCCGTCGCTCGAGAAGAGCTGCACCGGGGCGAGCTTGCTGAGCGGATCGTAGAGGCGCGCCCCGTCACCGACGACCACGGTCACCAGCGCGTTGGCGGGAAAGGCCCGGCGGGCGACGGCACGCACCTGCGCGGCAGTGACCGCGGCGATCTTCGTCCGGTAGCCGGCGACATAACTCGCGGGCAGACCGAGCACGGCGGCCTCCGTGATCCCGCCGGCAAGCATGCTCGCGCTCTGCAGTCGAAGCGCGAAACCGCCCGCAATATTCTCACGCGCGCGGGCGAGCTCCCGTGCGGGCGCGAGTTCGTTCCGGAGCAGGTCCAGCTGGAGGCTCATTTCCCGGAGCGCGGAATCGGCCGCCTCCGCCGGTACGGCCGCGGTGGCCTGAAAGAGCCCGAGTCGTGCCGTGCGAAGGAACGAGGCGCCGGTCGCGGAGGTCCACCCATGCTCGCGGCCGAGTGCGCGGATGAGCCGGCCGTTGCGTTCGTCGCCGAGGATCCGGTTGAGGACGGCCGCGGCATAGTAGGCGGTGTCGGTGCCGGCGAAGGTCGTACCTCCCATCAGGATGCTCGCGTCCCGCGCACCCGGGACATGGACCAGTACGATGCCCCGCGGAGGATTGTTCTTCACCGGTGCCGGCAACGGGGCCGGCTTCACACCTTTCCAGGTGCCGAAGGACTTCAGGGCAAGTCGCCGCGCCTCCGCCAGCGTGATGTCCCCGACCACGACGAGCATCGAGCCGGCGGGCCGGACGCGCGCCTTCTGGAAGGCCACCAGCTCGTCACGCGAGATGGCAGAGACCGAGGCTGGCGTCGCCCGCCGGGCGTAGGGGTAGCGCTGATAGGCCCCGATCAGGAAGATCCGCGCGGCGAGGGTCCCCGGGTCGGCGAGCCCGCCCTGCAACCCGTCGATGGTTTGCCCGCGAAGCACCTCGAGTTCACTGGGTGCGAGGGCCGGCCGGAGCAGCCCTTCCGCGATCAGGTCGAAGGCCAGCGCAGCATGCGACGAGACGACGTCGGCCTGGACCGTGAGGAAGTCGGGGTCGGCCGAGGCGCTGAGCGAACCGCCCACCCCTTCGATTTCGGTGGCGACCTGCGCGGCGGTCCGCGCACCGCCGCCGCGCGTAATGAGCGCGGCCAGCAGCTCGGCCATCCCCTCGCGGTCGGGTGGGTCGAACGCGCTCCCGGCGGGCACTGACAATGTCAGGGAGAGGGCCGGCAGGCGATGCTGTTCGAGGAGGATCAGGCGCAAGCCGTTCGGAAGGAGCGTTTCCTGAGCACGCGGCAGGGCGGGGGCGACAATGGGCGCGGGCTCCGGGGGCGCGCCCGGGGCCTGCTGGGCGGTCAGCACCGACGGCAGAGCAAGCAACAGGGCGCAGCGGCCGAGTGTGCGGTTCATGGGGCGGTCTCCGGCAGGACGGTGACCGTCAGCGCGCGATCCGGGGCCAGCCATGTCGCCGCGACCTGGCGAAGGTCGGCGAGCGTGACTGCGAGGACGTCCTTCAATTCCGTGTTCACCACGTCAACGGCTCCGTGCATGCTCACCGCGTGGTGGAGCGCTTCAGCGACCGTGGCTGGCCGTTCCCACGCGCTGATGGCGGTCGCCAGGTAGATGCTGCGTGCGCGGGTGAGGTCGGCCTCGGTCGGTCCGTTCCCGCTCGCCCAGGCCGCGAAGGCCGCGAGCTGCGCGCCTAGCGTGTCGGCGTTCATCTTGTCCGCTCCCACCACAAAGAGGCCGAAGACCCCGGCCCCGGCGCGATCGGTGAGCAGGCCGCCCTGTGCCGCGTCGGCCGAACGGGTCTCGCGCACGAGCTTCGCGGTGAGCCGCGAGCCGGAGCCCTGCGTGAGGATGATGCCGAGCAGCTCGAGCGCGGGCGTACTTGCATCGCGATGGGGGGGGATCGGATAGAACCGCCCCACCGCTACTCGGCTCGCCAGCCGGTCGCCGACGGTTCTCGCCCGCGGGCCGGACACGGGGGTCATCGTGCAGGGGGCCTCCACGACGTCTGGGCCGCGAGGGATGTCACCGAAGTCGCGCTCGATCTCCTGCCGGGTGGCGACGGGGTCGAAGTCTCCGCTGACCACGAGTCGCGCGTTATTGGGGCGGTAGTAGCGCTGATAGAACTCCCTGGCGTCCGCGGCAGTGATCGACTGGATGGTGTTCACGCGCCCGATCGACGGATGGGCGTAACCAGGGCAGGCCGTCGAGTCGTAGACCGAGGCGATGGCGTCGAAGATCGCGCCGGTGTAGGCCTCGCCTCCCACTCGCGCTTCCAGGTCCCCCAGCAGCCCGCTCTGACTCTGGGCGACGGTCGTATCGTTGATCGCCAGTGAACGCATCCGTTCCGCCTCGAGCCAGAGACCGAGGCTCAGCCGGTTCGAAGGCAGCGTCTCGCTGTAGCGGGAGGTCTCCTCGTCGACGGCCGCGGCAAGCAGTCCGCCGGCGTCCTCGATGATCGCGCCATGCCCGCCGGCCGGCACATTCGCCGAACCGGTGAACATCAGCCGCTCGAACAGCCGCGCGAGTCCGGCCTTGCCGGCCGGCTCATCGCGTGATCCGGCGCGATACCAGACGCTCACCGCCACCACCTGGCTGGCATGATCCGGTGCCAGCAGGACGTCGAGCCCGTTGGCCAGCGAGAATCGCTGGTAGCCGACGCGCCCCGCGGTCTGCGCGCACAGCGCGACGGTACCGAGGAGGGTCAGCAGGAGGGCAGCGATGGGGATCGAAAGCCGCACACTGAGGGATGGCAGCGTTGTCAGGCGATGAGTCACACGGGACCTACGGCAGAGTCTGGAGGAAGGTTGCACGGGCCGGCGAGCACCCGAATCGACGTGAGAAGGTAGCGGCTGGCCGCGGCCTTGGCGACTCCACGGCGGGTCAGGACAGCGCCGCTCGAATCCGGTCGGGAAAGTTGCCGCAGATTCCGTCCACGCCCAGTGCAATCAGCCGCCGAATCTCCCGGTCCTCGTTCGCGGTCCACGCGATGCAGCGGACGCCGTCGGTGTGCAGATCAGAGACCAGGGGCTGGTCGATCAGGTGGGCTTCCATCCACAGCGTGTCCGCGCCCGTGCCGTGGAGGACCGGGAGTGTGTCGAGCAGATAGGAGGCGAGGAGCGCTCCGCGTCGCAGTTCGGGACGTCGCTCGCCGAGTCGCGCGACGATCCGGTGGTCGAACCCATGGACGGCATACCGCTCCGGCGTGGGCCCCGAATCGAGGGTCTGCAACAGTGCAGTGTCAGCACGTTCCGGCAGGGTCTTCACCTCGACCCAGACGTCCAGTCCCTCGAGAAGACGCAGCGCCTCCGGGAGCGTGGGGATCGCCTCGCCGTTCGGGAGTCGGTAGTCCGCGAAGGCGGTACTGGAGCGCTCTCCGATGACCCCGACCCCGTTCACCTCCGCATCGTGATGGACCAGGAAGACTCCGTCGGTCGTGGTATGAATGTCCAGCTCGACGCCGTCGGCGCCCAGGGCGACCGCGCGACGAAAGGCGGCGGGCGAGTTCTGGTACTCGTATCCCGAAGCGCCGCGGTGCGCGATGACCTGCGGCATCAGTCGACGCGCTCCACGATCATGGCGATCCCCTGACCCACCCCGATGCACATGGAGGCGAGCCCGTACCGTCCACCGGTGCGCCGCAGCGCATGCACGAGGGTCGCGACGATCTTCGCGCCACTGGCGCCGAGCGGGTGCCCGAGGGCGATGGCGCCGCCGTAGATGTTGACCTTCGCGGGATCCAGGCCGAGCTCCCGGATGCATGCAATGGACTGGGAAGCGAAGGCTTCGTTGAGTTCGACCAGGTCGAGTTGCCCGACCGCCAGTCCCGCTCGCGCGAGCGCCTTCCGTGCCGCCGGGATCGGTCCGAGGCCCATCACCGAGGGATCGAGCCCGGCGACGGCACTGGCCACGATGCGGGCCAGGGGTTTCCTGCCGAGCGTCCGCGCCGTTTCGGCACTCATCACGCTGACTGCGGCGGCGCCATCGTTGATGCCGCTCGACGTCCCCGCGGTTACGGTCCCCTCCTTGAGGAAGGCCGGCTTCATCTTGCCCAGCGCCTCCAGGGTCACGCCGGCGCGGGGGTGCTCGTCGGCGGTGAACTGCGTCGTGCCACCCTTGCCGTCCGAGATGGCGACGGGCACCAATTCGTCACTGAAGACCCCGCTCGTCAGTGCCTCCTGCGTGCGCCGCTGGCTCTCCATCGCGAAGCGGTCCTGCTCCTCCCGGGTGATCCCGTAGCGCTGCGCCACCCGTTCGGCGGTCTCCCCCAGCGCGATGGTCCAGTCCTTCGGCATCCGGGGATTGATGAAGCGCCATCCGACCGTGGTGTCGGCCATCGGTGGCGGCGTACGATTCCACGCCGAGCCACTCTTGAGCATCACATAGGGGGCGCGGGTCATGCTCTCGACCCCGCCCGCCACGAAGATCTCCCCCTCACCGGCGCGCACCGCGTGGGCCGCGGTCGCGATCGCCTGGAGCCCGGAGCCACAGAGGCGATTGACGGTCTGGCCGGGGATGTCGACCGGCAGGCCGGCGAGCAGCACCGCCATGCGGGCCACATTCCGGTTGTCTTCCCCTGCCTGATTGCTGCAGCCGAGGATCACGTCCTCGATCTGGTCGACGGGAAGCTGAGCCCGCTCGACGAGCGCCTTGACCGCCACCGCGGCGAGGTCGTCCGCCCTGATCTCGGCGAGGGCTCCACCGGCCCTGCCCACCGGGGTCCGCACGGCGGCGGTGATGACAGCGTCACGCACTGGAAGTCCTGGGTTCGGGTCGCACAGAATCTAGCGGGGGGCGACTTGCGGCGGGCATGGGGGGGCGCCCATCCTCAGACATCAGCGGGACTTAACATCTTCCTACCGGAGCCGTCCACCCCGCAACGATGACCGTGCCGGCCGTCTCCTCCAGTACCGACCCGACTGACGCTGCCCTGGTCCTGGCCTATCGCGGCGGGGACGAGCGGAGTGCCTCGGTCCTCGTCGGCCGCCATGCCGCGGTGCTGGCGCGGTTTCTCGGGTCAGCGGGAGCCGATCATGGGGACCTCGAAGACCTGGTCCAGGAGACCTTCATCCGGGCATTTCGGGCCCTCGACGGCTGGCGCGGGGAAGCCGCATTCAGGAGCTGGCTGCTCAGCATTGCGAGCAACTTGTTGAAGGACCAGTATCGCCGTCGGAGAGGCCGGGTGCATGTCTCGCTCGAGGACAGCGACCTCACCGCTTCCGACGACCCCGCGGCGACACTGGATGCGACGGAAGCAGAACAGCGGATGCGGGAAGTGCTGGAATCATTGCCGCGCCTCCAGCGCGAAGTCTTTCTCCTCCGGGCACAGCAGGGCATGGACTACGAAGGGATTGCCGAGTCGCTCGGAACGACACCTGGAGCGGCGCGCGTCCACTACCACCACGCGGTCAAGAAGCTGAAGGAGCTGGTCGAATGACGGACTGCGCTTCCATTCAGGATCGGATTCCGCTCGTGGCGAACGGGCTTTCGGTCTGGACGCCCGGCGAGGCGGCTCATCTCACTGCCTGTCCCGAGTGCGCCGCGGAATGGCGAGTTGTTGCCACCGTGCGGCGACTCGGAGATACCGCGGCCGGCCAGGTGGACGCGGACCGGGTCAGCCAGCGCGTGATGGCCCGGCTCGCTTCGGATCGCGCTGCCCGCCGGTGGAAGATCGGGGGGGGGATCGCCGGTCTGGCCGCCGCGGCCGCGGTCGTCCTGATGGTCAGAGTCGCTGCCGTGCAGAGCCCGAGTGGCGCCGCGACCACTCCGTCCGTCGCCACGGCATTGCATGTGCCGATCGCGGAGCTGGAGTCGCTTGACACCCAGCAGCTGGAGTCGGTGCTGGACGGGCTGGACCAGCCCATCGGGTCGGGGGCGGCGCCGGATGCGCCGCATCTCGGAGACCTGGATGATGTTCAACTTGAGCGTGTGCTGCGCTCGCTGGAGGGCTGATGCGTACGACAGCGTGGTTGATCTTTCTCACGGTCCTGATCGCGGCGCCGGCCAGGGCCCAGGACGCCGTCGATGCCCAGCCGGGCAGGGCCGGTGAGCTGCGGCGACTCATCGAGGAGCGCTTCACCGCCCGGGTCCAGGAAGAGCTTGGCCTGACGGACCAGCAGTCCTCCCGGCTTCGGGAGGTGGTGTGGCAGTACTTCGCGAAGCGGAGAGCCCTGGAGGCGGAAGAGCGACAGCTCCGTCAGGGACTCGCAGCCGAGCTGCGGCCGGGAGTTGCCGCGAACAGCGACAATGTGGCCCGCCTGACGGACCAGCTGCTCGATGTCAAGCTGCGCTACGTGCAGTCGTACAAGGACGAACTTCGCGACCAGGCCTCGTTCCTCAATCCGATCCAGCGCGCACAGTACCTGATTCTTCGCGAGCGGCTGCTCGATCGCATCAAGGAAGCACAGGAGCAGCGTGCCGCCGACACCACGGGCACGCCGCTCCGCCGGCGACGGCTGCGGCCGTAAACATCAGGGCCGAGTTTCCCGTACGGGGCGGAGGCCGGGAGCGGCAGAGCTTCCCGACTTCCGCCCCATGCATTTTCGGTCAGCGGGCACTACCATTCTGCCACGCTCCCCGGAGTCGGAAATGCGCGTCACCGCTGTGCTGTTCAACCTTCCCCTGCTGCTCGCGGGCCTCTCGTCGGCTGCTGCCCAGGCGCCGGCCGGCGCCGTCTATCGCCTCGACATCCACGGTACCATCGAGAACGGCCTCGCCCCGTACGTCGTGCGAGGGCTCCGGGAGGCGAATGCCTCGGGGGCGTCGGCGGTCGTCCTCGACCTCGACACCCCTGGCGGGCGGGTGGATGCCGCGGAGCGGATCGCGGACGCGGTCCGGGCTTCCAAGGTACCGGTCTACGCCTTCGTGAATCCACGGGCCTACAGTGCGGGGGCACTCATCGCCCTGTCCACCGCGGGAATCTACATGCGGGCCGGTGCGGTGCTTGGCGCCGCCACGCCGGTGGATGGCCAGGGGACCAGGATGCCGGAGAAGTACGTCTCGGCGATGCGCGCGGAATTCCGGGCCCTCGCCGAGGCGCGCGGCCTGGATCCCCGAATCGCCGAGGCGATGGTGGACGAGAGCATCGGCGTCGCCGGTCTCGCGGAGCGCGGGAAGCTCGTCACCCTGAGTACCAGCGAGGCAATCCGGGTGGGGTACGCCCGCGCCCAGGTCGAGAGCGAGTCGGAACTGCTGGCGCAGGTCGGGCTGACCGGGGCGACGGTCACGGCCATCGACCCCAACTGGGCCGAGATCGTCGTGCGCTTTCTCACCAATCCGGTGGTCGCCCCCCTCCTTCTCTCTCTCGGCGTGCTCGCGTTGCTCGCCGAGATCAAGGCCGGGGCCCACGGCCTCGGGCTGCTCGTCGGCTTCACCTGTCTCGGTCTCTTCTTCGGCTCGAGTCTCATCCTTGGGCTTGCCGGGCTCGAGGAGGTCATCCTGCTCGGACTGGGCGTCATCGCCGTCGGTGTCGAAGTGTTCCTGCTCCCCGGGTTCGGCATCGCCGGCGTGCTCGGGTCGCTGCTGATCGGCGCGGCGATCGTGCTTGCCATGCTCGGCAACTTCCCGACCGGGGCGGATGTGTTCCAGGCGCTGGCGGTCCTGGGGGCGAGCGTGGTGATCACGCTCGCGGTCGCCTTCGCCTGGCTGCGGCACCTGCCGAACAGCCGGCGCTTCGCCGGCCTCATCCATCAGGACTCGGCCCAGTCGGCGGAAGGCTATGTCTCGGCACTGCCCCGCGGTGAACTGATCGGCAAGTTCGGGGTGGCATCGACCGATCTGCGCCCCGCCGGTGTGGCCACGGTGGCCGGAGAGCGGATCGATGTCGTCACGGAGGGGGAGTACATCAGTAGCGGCGCGCGGGTCATCGTGATCCGCGCCGAAGGATACAGGCACGTCGTCAGGCAGGCTCAGGACTAACCGGGAGAACACACGTGGACGAAGTCGGCTCGCTCGCGCCAGGGCTGCTCATGGCCCTCCTGTTCATCGCGTTCATCGCGCTGATCATCATCTTCCGCTTCATTCCGCTCGGCCTCTGGATCACCGCCTGGGCCTCCGGAGTGCGGGTGCCGTTCATGACGCTCTTCGGCATGCGCTTCCGGAAGGTCAATCCGTCGGCGATCGTCAACCCGCTGATCAATGCGCACAAGGCCGGGCTGATCGTCCCCCTCAACGACCTCGAGGGCCACTATCTCGCGGGTGGTTCGGTCGAGCGCGTCGTCCGCGCGCTGATCTCGGCCGACAAGGCCGGCATTCCGCTGACCCTCAAGCAGGCCACCGCGATCGACCTGGCGGGGCGCGACGTCTTCGAGGCGGTGCAGGTGAGCGTGAACCCGAAAGTCATCACGACGCCGAAGGTCGCGGCCATGGCGAAGAACGGCATTCAGCTGCTCGCGATCGCACGGGTCACGGTCCGGGCGAACATCAATCGCCTGGTCGGCGGCGCCGGCGAGGAGACGATCCTGGCCCGCGTGGGCGAGGGGATCGTGTCCGCGATCGGTTCCGCCGAGACTCACAAGGCGGTCCTGGAGAACCCGGACATGATTTCCAAGACCGTCCTCGCCAAGGGGCTCGACGCCGGCACCGCGTTCGAGATCCTTTCCATCGATATCGCGGATGTCGATGTCGGCAAGAACATCGGCGCGGAGCTGCAGACCGACCAGGCGGAGGCCGACAAGCGCATTGCCCAGGCCAAGGCGGAAGAGCGTCGGGCGATGGCCGTGGCCATGGAGCAGGAATACAAGGCGGAGGCGCAGAAGCAGCGCGCCGCGGTCATTGCGGCCGAGGCACAGATTCCGCTCGCCATGGCGGACGCCTTCCGCAACGGGAATTTCGGCGTGATGGACTATCAGCGGTACCGGAACCTGCAGGCCGACACCACGATGCGGCAGTCGATCGCCGGACAGTCGGAGACCTCCACGGGCGGAGCATCCTAGGTGGAGGAGCTCCGTTCCGCCGCGAGCTTCGAGGGACTCATCGTCCTGGCGGTGATCTACGGCGTGCTGAACCTGATTTCCAAGGCGGGAAAGAAGGCGCAGTCGTCTACCACGCCGACACTTCCGGCGCCGCCGGAGGCCGCGACGCCCACCCAGGCCGAGGCGGCCTCACTCGAGTCGATCCTCAAGCAGATCGAAGCGGTGAAGCGCCAGAAGGCCCAGGGGGCAGGGGCGGGACGGCCCTCGATCGCGTCGCGACCAGCGCCTCAGTTCAAGACGAGACCCGCACCACCTCGGCTGGGCGAGGTGGCGCAGGATGCGCGCGGGCCACTGGGTAGGGTATCCCGAACGACGCTCGAGTCCGCGGAGGACGTGGAAGACCGGACGTCGCTGGAGGAGGAGGGGCGCCAGGAGGAGGAGCGGCGCCTGCAGAACGTCGAGGTCTTCACGCCGCGGGCGGAACGGGTGATCCAGAACCGCGACGAGGAGGCGGAGGCCATCGTCCAGCGGCGTATCAAGCAGGCCGAGGCACGCAACCGCCCCCACGCGGACGCAGATCATCAGAGTTTTGACAAGTCGATCCGCCAGGCGACGGAACCGGTCGCGGTTCGCCAGCGGCTGACACCACAGGGGCTCCGCGAGGCGCTGGTCTGGCGCGAGATCCTGGGTCCGCCGAAGTCGATGCAGGAGGACTGAGCGGAGACGAAGGGGCGGCTCGCTGAGCCGCCCCCTCGTCTTCCTACCGGCGCTTTCTGGCCTTCTTTTGTGGTGGTGATTTCGGCGGCCGGGACTTCGACGGCCGCTTCTCGGCGACCTTGGGCCCGAACGCCTTCTCGTACAATGTTATGGCCTCGAGAATCGCGGCCTTCGCCTCGGTTGCGCCCTCGAATCCCCGGGTGCGGGTCGTCACCCCTTCAAGATCCTTGTACACCTGGAAGAAGTGCTCGATCTCCTTCAGCATATGCTGCGGGATATCGTCCAGTTCGTTGATTCCCTCGGAATAGGGATCGCTGACCGGCACGGCGAGCACCTTCTCGTCGGCCTTGCCCCGGTCGACAAGGTGGAACAGGCCGATGGGGCGGCACTCGATCAGGCAGCCGGTGAAGACGGGGATCGTGGTAATCACCAGGACGTCGAGGGGGTCGCCGTCATCGCCGAGGGTACGCGGGAGAAATCCGTAGTCCCCGGGGTAGTGGACGGCGCTCGCCAGCACCCGGTCGAGGCGGAAGATCCCGTACTGCTTGTCGAGCTCGTACTTGTTGCGCTCGTTGGTGGGAATCTCGATGATGGCGTTGACAACGTCCGGCGGGGTCGGGCCGGTGGCGATGTCGTGCCAGGGGTGCAGCCCGTGGGGTGGTTTGTTGATTGGCATGGAAGTAAGATACGTCGGTCAGCCCGAGTGGCGGAATGGCAGACGCAGCGGACTCAAAATCCGCCGGCAGCAATGCCGTGCGAGTTCGACTCTCGCCTCGGGCACTCGTGTCAGGACAGCAGCTCCCGCAGGGTCAGGTCTCGCGGCGGAGCGCCGCCGCAGGTGCCCGCCGTGCACCACGATGTCCCCCCGCACCCGCTCAACCCCCCGTGTGCGCCCTCGTTGGTCCCGCATGGCGTGAATGGCCGGGAGCGCACGGCGGCGCCGGACCCCCGTTGAGCGGAGGGCGTCGGTCGCGGACGGTGGACCTTCGCCGATCCTCGATCCCGGGTCCCCCTCCGCCAATTTCGCCCGAAGCCCGGCGACCTCTTCCAACCCGAGCACCCCGGATTCACTCCCCGAAACTCCGCCGCTCGCTTCGGGAATGACTCGATGGGCCGCGTGTTATGGTGAGGCCACTGGAGGCGCCTGACACTGCAGCGCCGTTCGCTGCACACACTCGTTGCGCGCGAGTTCATGAAGGTCGAGTGAACTGCGTGCGAAGCGGGCGGGAGGCGTGACTGCCCTCACTGCTCGTGCGGACGGGGCGGGGTAGCGTGCGTGAAAAAGGGGATACGCATGTCACGCACCTTGATGTCGGCGATGCTCGCCGGAATGCTCCTCGCGGCGCCGGCCGCCGCCCAGACCCGTCGGCCGATCACAATTCCGGCGCCGCACTCCAGAGTCCAGGTTGGTGTCATGCTCGGCTACAACTCGGGGCAGGGCATCGATGCCACGATCAGCCCGCAGCACCTGTTCGGGCAATCGCCGCTGCACGCCCGATTCGGGGTGCGCTACGCCTCGGTGAACGCGGGGGACGCGGCGCTGGCCCGGCACGTCTTCATCAATGACAACACCAATGGGACGCCGCAGGAGAGCGGACACACTGTCGGTCTCAAGCTCGATCTGCTCTATCCGGTACACCTGTTCGCTTCCCTGCGCTCCCACGCCTTCGCAGGCGTCCGGTACACGAGGTTCACCGGCGACTATCGCTATGTCGGCGGCAACGAGGATTTCGAGATCGTCAGTCATCACTGGGGCTTCGGCGGGGGCCTCGAGACGGCCTATCCCGTCAGCCGGCGTGTCGCGATGACCCTCACCGCGGGCGTGGACTACTTCCTTCCGAGCAGGTTGTACGGCCACGACACCGCCTACAGCCCGGATGGGACCAGCGAGAATCCGAAGGGGAACTACACCTACGCGGATGCCGATCGCGCGGTCGGCCAGCCAAAGCTCTCGCCGATCATGATGGTGGGGTTGCAACTCGGCTTCTGAGTGACCCGCGGGAACCAGGGGCGGACCGGACGCGGCGACCTGTCGCCGCCCCTGGTCCGCCTCTATGTTGATGCCCATGGCCTTCCTCGAAACGAGTCAGCAGCGCGCCTCCGCCCTGATCCTGCTGCTGGGGGCGATCCTCGCGCTTTCGCTCGTGCCCTACGTCAGCGGCCTCGTCGGCGGGCTGGTGCTCTTCGTCATCTTCCTGCCATTGCATGAGCGGACGGCGAAACTGGTGTCGCCGAGGACCAGCGCCGCCATCATGGTCGGACTCGCCATGGTGCTGCTCGTGGTCCCGGCCGTCAGCTTTGCCGGCCTGCTGCTGGATCAGGCGCGGGGGATCGCGACCGATGTGACGCACGGGCCGCTGCTCGATCGCCTCGCGGGATTGACGATCGCGGGGTTCGAGGTGGGGCCGAGACTCGCCGGCATCGGCGAGAAGGTCGTGAACTGGCTCGGTGCGAGCGCATTCGGACTGCTTGGCACCGCGACTCGCGTCGGCCTCAATCTCACGATCTCGCTCTTCATCCTCTACTATTTGCTGCTCCGCCCAGACGAGATCTGGGCCGCCGTCAAGCCCTACATCCCCTTTTCCGCGGCGAGCGCCGACCTCCTCCGCGACCGGTTCCGCGACGTCACGATTTCAACCGTCGTTGGGACGGGCCTGATCGCCTGCGTGCAGGGGGTGATTGTCGGCCTCGGATTCTGGCTGACCGGGCTGTCGAACGGACTGTTCTGGGGGGTGGTGACGGTCGTCTTCTCGGTACTGCCCGTGGTGGGATCCGGCATGATCTGGGGGCCAGGCGCGGTCTCGCTCTATCTGAACGGCCACTATGGGGGCGCCGCAGTCCTGGTGCTGCTCGGGGTGGTGCTGGTCGGCAATGTGGACGTGCTCATCCGCCCGGCCGTCTTCCGCCGCTATGCCCAGATTCATCCGCTGGTGACACTGGTCGGCGCGATCGGTGGCGTGAGCTATTTCGGGCTGATCGGCATCCTCGTGGGCCCGCTGGCCGTTTCCTACTTCTTCGAACTGATCCGGATCTACGGGGTCGAGTTCGTGCGGCCGGAGCAGTCGGTCGTCGCGGGCCCCTCTCCTCCATCCGCGCCCTGAGCGCCCGCCCCGCCGGGGGCGGGGAGCCGCAGGGGCACGCCGTGACGGGGTGAGGATCCCGGCGTATCTTCCCAGTTATCCTATTATAGGGATCGGGTAGAGGATGCTTTCCAAGAAATCGAAATACGCGATCAAGGCCCTGCTCGCGCTTGCGGAACACGGGGCGGAGGAACCGATGCGGATCGCGGATATCGCCGAGCAGGAGTCACTGCCCCAGAAGTTCCTCGAATTGATCCTCCTCGATCTCCGCAACGCCGGCGTGGTGCAGAGCCGCAAGGGGAAGGGGGGCGGTTACCTGCTTGCCCGTCCCGCCGACCGGATCATGCTGGGCCAGGTGGTCCGGCTCTTCGACGGGCCCCTCGCACCGGTGCCCTGTGCGAGCCAGACGGCCTACGTCCCGTGCGAGGACTGCGCCGATGAAGCGACCTGCGGTGTCCGCCTCGCGATGAAGGAGGTCCGGGACGCGACCGCCAAGATCCTCGATCATACCAGTCTCGCCACGATCCGCCGGCGGCAGGCCGCCGTCGGGCGCCGGTCCTCCCGCTGAGTCCGACCTGCCGTGGGATGTTGCGCCGCGGCCCCCGCTCGTATTAGTCTATTAAGTCAATAGGGTAAGCATTTTTGTGCTCCGGGCGCTCCCGTCCGGTGCGGGGAGAGTGCCGCAGTTGTGCGACGGAGTCGCGCAACGCCGCCGCACTCCTCCCCGGCGTGCCGGTGGCAGGACGGGGGCCGGGCCGCGTGAGGATCGGGGCGGCATCCCCGTATCTGCTGTGCCGGCAAGGGCCTGCGGGTCCGGCGCCGGCCCGGCGGGAGCGGGCGGGGCGGGGACTCGACACGCTGGAGATCTGGCATGTCGTTTGCCTTTAAAGTCTACAGAACAGATAGACTACATGGGTAGGAGGGGGTAATGGCCGACGGGGAGCTCGCCCGACAGATCCTCGCCGCGCTGGACGGCATCCGGTTCGGATCGGTGGAAATCGTGGTGCATGACGGCCGCATCGTGCAGATCGAGCGGCGGGAGAAAGTCCGGCTGGCGGCTGAAGGCGCGCCGCCGAAGAAGTAGTCAGAGCCGATCCGGCGCCTGGCCGGAAGGCATCCATTTCACCGCAGGGACTGACCGGTCATCCGGAAGGCCCATTTTTCGTGGAGGTCAGTCTCGTGCAGCGCATCTCTTTGGGAACGACCGGCCTCGTGGCCGGGCTCGTCATCAGCAGTGTTGCGACCGGCCGGCTCTCGGCGCAGGCGACGCAGGACAGCACGACGCAGCAGCTGCTCCAGCGTATCGATGCCCTCGATCAGCAGACCCGGATCACGGCCCGCAAGTTCGAACTCTATCAGGACAGCGTGGCGAATGCCGCGAAGTCGAAACCTTCGGTGACCGCCGGAGCGGGCGGGTTCCAGCTCAAGTCCGCCGACGGGAACTTCGTCATCAAGTTCCGCGGCTACCTCCAGGCGGACGGTCGCTTCTTCCTCGACGACAGCACCAAGACCCTCACCAACGACTTCCTGCTCCGCCGGGTGCGGCCGATCCTCGAGGGCACGATCTACAAGTACTATGACTTCCGGATCATGCCCGACTTCGGCGGCAGCGCGCCGACGATCTTCGACGCCTATTTCCAGGCGCGGTTCAAACCGGAATTCATCGTTCGGGCGGGCAAGTTCAAGCCGGGGATCGACCTGGAGCGGCTGCAGAGCGCGACGGATATCAAGTTCGCCGAGCGCGGATTTCCCACGAACCTGGCCCCAAGCCGTGACGTCGGCCTGCAGGTGGGCGGGGACATCCACGGCGGGCTGGTGAGCTACTCGGCCGCGATCTTCAATGGCGTCCCCGACCTCGCGAGCGGCCTGAACGACGTCTCCGACTCCAAGGACCTGGTGGGCCGTCTCTACCTCACGCCATTCGCCACCAAGGCCAACTCCGCCGTCGATCTCGGCCTCGGCATCGGCGCGAGCACCGGCAAGGAACTCGGCACGATCAGCTCGACCGCGCTGGCCTCGTACCGCTCGCCCGGCCAGGCCACGATCTTCAAGTACAACGCGAACAGCCCGGCCACCATCGCCGGAACCACCATCGCCAACGGCCGGCGTTCGCGCATCGCGCCGCAGGCCTATCTGAACATTGGTGGTCTCGGCCTGCAGGGCGAATACATCATCTCCCGCCAGGTCGTCACCCGTGATACCGCGGTGGCGCTCACCCAGACCAAGCGACTCGAGCACAAGGCCTATCAGGTTTCCGGGTCCTATCTGCTGACCGGCGAGAAGAACTCCTACGCCAGCATCACCCCGAAGAAGCAGTTCGATCCCCTCGCCGGTGGCTGGGGCGCCATCGAACTGGTCGCCCGCTACGGGCAGATCGACTTCGACGACGCGTCGTTCCCCTTCTTCGCCAACCCCGCCAACTCGGTGACCAAGGCCAAGGCCTGGGGCGTAGGCCTCAACTGGTATCTCGCCCGCAACGTGAAGATCGCGGTGGACTTCGAGAAGACCACGTTCAAGGGCGGCGCGGCCTCCAACGGCGACCGTCCGAGCGAGAAGTACATCGCGACCCGCTTCCAGACTTCCTTCTGAGGACGAACACCATGCGCTCTCTACTGACTCGTGTTCTCGCCGTCGCCGGCCTGGGGGCGCTGCTGCCCCCGGCGGTCCAGGCGCAGAAGCCGGTCACGCTGCTCAACGTGTCCTATGATCCGACGCGCGAGCTGTACGCCGACTTCAATCAGGTCTTCGCCGCCTACTGGAAGGGGAAGACGGGCCAGGAGGTCACCGTGCGGCAGTCCCACGGCGGCTCCGGCAAGCAGGCCCGCTCGGTGATCGACGGGCTCGGCGCCGACGTGGTGACCCTGGCGCTCGCCTACGATGTCGATGAGATCGGCCAGCGGGCCGGGCTCCTGCCGGCCGACTGGCAGAAGAAGCTGCCGAACAACAGCGCGCCGTACACGTCGACCATCGTCTTCCTCGTCCGCAAGGGGAATCCGAAGAAGATCAAGGACTGGAGCGATCTGGTACGGCCCGGCATCTCGGTGATCACGCCGAACCCGAAGACCTCGGGCGGAGCGCGGTGGAACTATCTCGCCGCCTGGGCCTGGGCGGCCCGCCAGCCGGGCGGCAGCGACGCGACGGCGAAGGACTTCGTGGGCAAGCTGTTCCGCAATGTCCCGGTGCTCGATGCCGGTGCGCGGGGCTCGACCACGACGTTTGTCGAGCGTGGCATCGGGGATGTGCTGCTCGCGTGGGAGAACGAGGCGATTCTCGCGATCAAGGAACTCGGTCCGGACAAGTTCGAGATCGTGGCGCCGTCCCTTACCATCCTGGCGGAGCCCTCGGTGGCGGTTGTGGAAAAGGTGGCCCGGAAGCACGGGACCTACGATGCGGCCAGGGCGTACCTTGAGTACCTCTATACCGATGCTGGCCAGGAAATTGCCGCCAAGCATTACTATCGTCCCCGGAACGCGGCGATCGCGGCCAGGTACGCGGCGCAGTTCCCGAAAGTGACCACGGTGACCATCGACGACGCGTTCGGTGGGTGGCAGAAGGCCCAGGCCACCCACTTCGCCGACGGCGGTGTGTTCGACCAGATCTACCTGAACAAATGAGGCGCTGACATGACTTCCCGGCCCGCAGACGACACGCTCCACGGCAAACATCACAGTCTGCGGGTACGGGAGGCGGAGCCGTTCAACGGCGGCCCGCCGCAGGAATTGCTGGGACGGACGGCGATGACGCCGACCGATCTGTTCTTCTCGCGGAATCACGGGCCGGTGCCGGTGGTGGACGCGACGCAGTGGCGGCTCCGAATCGGCGGAATGGTCCGGCAGCCGAAGGAGTACTCGCTTGAGGAGCTGCACCGGACGTTCGCACTTCACACGGTGGCGGCGACGCTGGTCTGCGCCGGGCTGAGAAGGGATGAGCTGATGTCGGTACGCGAGATCCGCGGCGAACTGCCCTGGGGCCTGGAGCCGGTGAGCACCGGCAGCTTCGCGGGCGTCGCGCTCAAGGATCTGCTGCGCGCTGCGGGGGTGGTGGAGGGGGCGGAGCATGTCGGCTTCGTCGGCCTCGACCGGGTGGAGCGGAAGCAGCGCACCTTTGGGTTCGGAGGATCGATCCCGCTGGCCAAGGCGCTCACCGACGACGTGCTGCTCGCCTTCGAGATGAACGGTGCGCCGCTGCCGGCGGTGCATGGGGGTCCGGTCCGGGCCCTTGTCCCCGGTTTCATCGGGGCGCGCAGCGTGAAGTGGCTGGGGGAGATCGAGGTCCGTGCGACGCCCTCGGACAATTACTTCCAGGCGGAAGCGTACCGGGTGCTCAAGGAGATCCGCGACGCCGACGCCCGCGATGTGACCACCGGTGAGGCGCTGGCCGAGGTGCCGCTCAATGCCGTGATCCTCTCTCCGGCGCAGGGGAGCCGGCTCACGGCCGGCCCGGTGAAGGTGACGGGCTGGGCCTCCGGCCGGGCGTGCCGGCGCCCGGCGCGGGTTGAAGTGTCAGGCGACGGCGGGCGGTCCTGGACGACGGCCTCGCTCGAACGATCGGCCGGCGAGTGGACCTGGGTCGAGTGGCGGGTCGAGGTGGTCGTGGCACCGGGTGCGCAGACGCTGGTGGCGCGCGCGTGGGACCAGGACGGCAGCGGCCAGCCGGAAACGCTGGCGGAGGTGTGGAACGTGAAGGGTTACGCCAACAATGCATGGCACCGGGTGCCTATCGAGGTGACGGGATGAGCAGCAAGCGGCACACCCTGCCAGGCTTCGGCCTCTCGCTCGGATTCACGCTGGTCTATCTGAGCCTGCTGGTCCTCATCCCGCTCTCCACGATCTTCGTGAAGTCGATGGGGCTGGGTTGGGATGGCTTCTTCAAGGCCGCGACGTCGCCGCGGGTGATGGCTGCCTATCAGGTGACGCTGCTGACTTCGTTCGCGGCCGCGCTCGCGAATGCCGTCTTCGGGCTCCTCGTGGCGTGGGTGCTGGTGCGCTACCGCTTTCCGGGCCGGAAGCTGCTCGACGCCATGGTCGATCTTCCCTTCGCGCTGCCCACGGCGGTCGCCGGGATCGCGCTCACGACGCTGTATGCCCCGAACGGGTGGGTGGGCAGCCGGCTCGAGCCATTCGGCATCAAGGTCGCGTTCACCGAACTGGGCATCACGGTGGCACTCGTCTTCATCGGCATGCCCTTCGTGGTGCGGACACTGCAGCCGGTGCTGCAGGATCTCGAGGCGGAGATCGAGGAAGCGGCCGCGAGTCTGGGGGCGACGCGCTGGCAGACCTTCCACCGCGTCCTCCTCCCGGCGATCGGTCCGGCCCTGCTCACCGGGTTCGCCCTGGCGTTCGCGCGGGCGGTGGGCGAGTACGGCTCGGTGGTCTTCATCTCGGGCAACATGCCGATGAAGACCGAGATCGCGCCGCTCCTCATCATGACCAAGCTGGAACAGTTCGACTACGCCGGCGCGACCGCGATCGCGGTGGTGATGCTGGTGGCTTCCTTCCTCCTCCTGCTTGCGATCAACGTGCTCCAGTGGTGGGGCCGGCGGCGCACCGCCTAGGACGACTCATGGCCGGTACTGTCAGTCTCCGACTCCCGACGACCACCGCGCACGCGGCGCGCTCGAAGGCGCTCATCGAGCCGCGGCCGGTGCGCTGGCTGCTGATCGCCGTCGCGGTCGGCTTCCTCGGGCTCTTCCTGCTGCTCCCGCTGGTGGCAGTCTTCACCGAGGCGTTCCGGAAGGGGATCGGCGCCTACATGGCCGCCCTGACGGAGCCGGATGCCCTCTCCGCGGTACGCCTCACGCTGATTACCGCGATGATCGCGGTGCCGCTCAATGTCGTCTTCGGCCTCGCGGCGTCGTGGTGCATCGCCAAGTTCGACTTCCGCGGCAAGAACCTGCTCATCACCCTCATCGACCTGCCGTTCGCGGTGTCGCCGGTGATCTCGGGGATGATCTTCGTGCTGCTGTTCGGCGCCCAGGGGTGGTTCGGCACGTGGCTCAGCGATCACGACATCCAGCTGGTCTTTGCCGTGCCCGGCATCGTGCTCGCGACGACCTTCGTGACCTTCCCGTTTGTGGCGCGCGAGCTGATCCCGCTGATGCAGGAGCAGGGCTCCGAAGAGGAGGAGGCCGCCCGGGTGCTCGGCGCCAGCGGCTGGCAGATCTTCTTCCGGGTGACGCTGCCCAACATCAAGTGGGGATTGCTGTACGGGGTGATCCTCTGCAACGCCCGCGCGATGGGGGAGTTCGGCGCGGTGTCGGTGGTCTCGGGGCACATCCGGGGCCTGACGAACACGCTCCCGCTCCACATCGAGATCCTGTACAACGAGTACAACTTCGCGGCCGCCTTCGCCGTCGCCTCGCTGCTCACCTTCCTCGCCCTGGTGACGCTGGTCGCCAAGAGCGCGGTCGAGTGGCGGCAGGCGCGGGAACAGCGGCCGGTCGCCGACCAGGCCATGGAGGCATCGTGAGTATCGAAGTCCGCGGGCTCAAGAAGCAGTTCGGCACCTTCGCCGCCCTCAACGACGTGACGCTCGAGGTTCCGGCGGGCGAACTGGTGGCACTCCTCGGCCCGTCCGGTTCGGGAAAGACCACGCTGCTCCGCATCATCGCGGGCCTCGAGGCCCCCGATGCCGGCAGCGTCCACTTCCACGGCGTCGACGCCACCTCCCGCGACGTCCGCGAGCGGCAGGTCGGCTTCGTGTTCCAGCACTACGCGCTCTTCCGGCACATGACGGTGTTTGAGAACGTGGCGTTCGGCCTCCGGGTGCGGCCCAAGAAGGTGCGGCCGTCCGACGCGGAGATCACCGCCACGGTCACCGACCTGCTCAAGCTGGTGCAGCTCGACTTCCTCGCCGACCGGTATCCGTCGCAGCTCTCCGGCGGCCAGCGGCAGCGGGTGGCCCTCGCCCGGGCCCTCGCGGTGAAGCCGTCGGTGCTGCTCCTCGACGAGCCGTTCGGCGCACTCGACGCCAAGGTGCGCAAGGAGCTGCGCCGCTGGCTCCGCCGGCTGCACGAGGAGGTGCACGTCACCACCGTCTTCGTCACCCACGACCAGGAGGAGGCGATGGAAGTCGCCGACCGGATCGTGGTGATGAACGAGGGGAAGATCGAGCAGGTCGGGCATCCGGAGGAGGTCTACGAGCATCCGGCGACGCCGTTCGTCTACAGCTTCCTCGGCAACGTGAACCTGTTCCACGGCCGGGTGGCCGGGGGCAGGGCGGAGGTCGCGGGGACGGAGTGGGAGGCGCCGGAGTGGGCCGGGGGCAGCGATCGTGAGGCGCTGGCATATGTGCGCACCTACGATGTAGAATTGGCCCGTCAGCCTAACGGTACCCCGGCCATCGAGACGGTGTTGCGGCATGTGCGACGGTTCGGGCCGATGGTCCGGCTCGAGCTGGACCGCGCCGACGATGGTCAGGTCATCGAGGCGGAGATTCCGCGGGCGCATTTCGACGAACTGGCGCTGGTCGCGGGCGAGCGGGTGTACGTGAAGCCACGGAGCGCCCGACTCTTCCCGCGCTAGCGTCCGAACCAACTGGAGGCCTCGGCGGTGAAAGGACCGGCATCCCACTCGGCAGACGAGGCCTCACCGCGGGAACTCCGAATGGCGAGTCTCCGCCTCGGGGGATGGCTGATCATCCTCGTCCTCCTCGGGAGCGCCGTCCGCGCCCTTCCGCTCGGACAGACGACCCGGACCGGCATCCTCGCCTGGATGCTGGTCGCCATTTCCCTGTACTGGCTCTACGGGGGACTGGGATACCGGGCGCTGCTGCTGGTGCAGGTCTTCCTCTTTTCCACCGCCACAGCGATCCTCGCCCTGAAGGTCGGCCTGGTGACCCTGGGGGTCGAAGGATTCCAGGGGCTCCGACTCTTCGCGCGCGGGCTGATTCTGGCCGGCGGCCTGTGCGCCGGGGTGAACATGGGGGCGATGCTGGTCGCGAGTCTCCGGCGGCAGAAACCCTGATCCGGTACGCGGTTGCCCGCATAGGGGGAGGGCGATAACCTTCGGCCCAACCTCAATACGCCTCCATGCAAACTGGCACGACCCCCGAACCGATTCGCGGTCTCGACAACGTTCTCGCCCTGCAGTCGTCCGTCTGCCGCCTCTCGGCCGAGGATGGGCGGCTCTCCTATCGCGGCTACGACGTCCCCGAGCTGGGTGAGAAGTCGTCCTGCGAGGAGACGGCCTACCTGCTGATCGTCGGCGACCTCCCGACCAGCACCGAACTCCGGCTCTTCAGCACCCAGATCAAGGGGCAGCAGAAGCTGCCGCCGGCGGTCCTCCGCCTCCTCAAGACGCTGCCCCCCGCGACCGACGCGATGAGCGCGCTCCGCGCCGCGCTCGCGCTCCTGGCGATCGACCAGCCGGTGAAGGTGCCGCCCTCGCACGAGGACGCGCTGGCCCAGACGCTCCGGCTGCTCGGCCTGACGCCGACGATCGTCGCGAGCTGGCACCGGCTCCGCACGGGGCAGAAGCCGCTGCTGCCCAAGAAGAGCCAGAGCTATGCCGCGAATTTCCTCACGATGCTCACCGGCACCGCGCCCGATGCGGATGCCGAACGGGCGTTCGACACCGCGCTGATTCTCCGGGCGGACAACGAGCTCAACCCCTCGACCTTTGCGGCGCGGGTGACGGCGGCGACCGGCGCCGATGTCTACGGGTCGGTCATCGCCGCGATGTCGGCGCTCGCCGGGCCGCGGCATGGCTGGCATACCCGGAATGTGATGGCGGCGATCGAGGAGATCGGCGCGCCGGAGCGGGTCGGCGAGTGGGTGCGCGAGCGGCTGGCGCAGCGGAAGAAGATCGCGGGCTTCGGCCACGTGGTGTATCACGGCGAGGATCCGCGCACCGGCGTGCTCCGGATGCTGGCGGAGCGGGAGTGCCAGCGGGCGGGGCTCTGGCCGCTCTTCCGCACGGCGCAGGAGCTGGATCACATGGTGGTCCGCGAGACCGGCCAGCACCCGATCGTCGACTTCTACCTGGCGCCGCTCTACCGCGCCCTGGGCATCCCGACCGATCTCTTCACGGCGGTGTTCGCCATCAGCCGGATGTGCGGGTGGGCCGCGCACATCCTCGAGCAGTACGGAGATGAGAAGCTGCTTCGCCCGAGGGCCGAGTACGTCGGCCCCGTGGACCTTCCTTACCGCACCATTCGCCAGCGACGCTGACCGGACCCATGCCCTTCACCTCCTCCGTCGTTTCCGCCGCCGCTTCTGGGCACGCCACACCGCTCCTCGCCGTCGCCGTGCCGCAGGGCGCGCTGCCCGGCTCGCTCGCCGACCTCGATGCCCAGACCGGCGGTGCGATCGGTCGTCTCTACGCCTCGGGTGACTTCGGCGGCAAGAAGGACGAGCAGGCGCTCCTGCATCCCGGCGGCCCCGCCGCGCGGGTACTGCTGCTCGGTCTCGGCAAGGTCGAGGAGGTCGGCCGGAGCGGGATCCGGCGCGCGGCAGCCGCCGCGAGCAAGAAGGGGCGGATGATCGGCGTCCCGTCGCTGAGCTTCCACCTCGCCGCCGAGGGGAGGGGATCGGTCGGCGCGCGTGAGGCGGGGCAGGTGATCGCCGAGGGGCTGGCGTACGGGCAGTGGCACTTCCTCGAAATGAAGCAGCCGCCGGAGGAGAAGAAGCCGGTGCTCGCCGAGGCCGTGGTGCTCGCGCCGGCCGATACGGCGGAGATCAGTGCCGGCCACACGGTGGGCGCGGCGATCGCCGCAGGCCAGATCTACACCCGGAACCTGCAGGTGCTGCCTGGCAACGTCTGCACCCCGAGCTACCTCGCGCAGCAGGCGGGGGAGCTGGTGCGGAAGCACGGCTTCAAGGGGAAGGTGCTCGACCTCGCGGCGATCAAGGCGGAGAAGATGGGCGGGCTGCTCTGCGTGGCGCAGGGGAGCGCGGAGGAGCCGAAGTTCATCGTGCTCGAGTACGAGGGTGCGGCCGGCGCGCCGATCGTGCTGGTGGGCAAGGGCGTCACCTTCGACACCGGTGGCATCTCGATCAAGCCCGCCGACAAGATGGAGGACATGAAGTACGACATGTCTGGCGCGGCCGCGGTGCTCGGCACCTTCGAGATGCTGGGCCGGCTCAAGCCGAAGGTGCGGGTGGTCGGCCTGATCCCGACCACGGAGAACATGCCGAGCGGAACAGCGGTGAAGCCGGGCGACGTGGTGAACACCCACTTCGGCAAGACGATCGAGATCATCAACACCGACGCCGAGGGACGGCTGATCCTGGTGGATGCGCTGTCGTATGCGCGGCGCTACGAGCCGGCCTGCGTGCTCGACGCGGCGACGCTCACCGGCGCAGTCGTGGTCGCACTCGGCCACGTGGCGTCGGGGGTGATGGGGACCGACGACGCGCTGCTCGAGGAGGTGCGCCGCGCCGGCGATCGTTCCGGCGAGCGGGTCTGGCCGCTGCCGCTCTGGGACGAGTATCGCGACCTGATCAAGTCGGACATCGCCGACGTGAAGAACTCGGGCGGCCGTCCCGCGGGCAGCATCTCCGCCGGCTGGTTCCTGCGCGAGTTCGTGAAGGGCTATCCGTGGGTGCACATCGACATCGCGGGGACCGCATACAGCGACCGCGAGGATGCGACCCGGGTGAAGGGCCCGACGGGGGTCTGCATGCGGCTCTTCGCCGAGTTCGTGCTGGGGCGGAGCGCGTGATCGCTCGGCACGGGCGACCTGCCGTGAGAACCGGGAAGGGGAGCCACGGGCTTCCCCTTTTCGCTTTCTTCGCGGCGCTCGTGCTGCTGCTCTCGCCCTCGGTCGTGGCGGCGCAGCTGCCCTACGACTCGCTCCCCGCCGACACGCTCACCAAGGACACGGTCAACACAACCGAGAAGTATCTCGAGGCGCTCAAGGCGAATGCGATCCGCCTCCCGATCCTGCCGCTCATCGGCATCGGGGTACCGCAGCCGGCGATGAGCCGGATCGTGGTCGGCCCCGACTCGATCGCCTGGGGTCTTCACGAGACGGTGGGCGACGTGCTCGAGCGAGTGCCCGGCGTCTACCTCTGGCGCGGCGGCTGGCTCGGCCGCACCGAGTACCCCGACTACCGGGGCCGAGGCCCGTCCTCGGTCGAGTACCTGGTGGATGGGCTGCCCTACCTGCCGATCGGCCCCGACTCGACCGGGGTCGACCCCTCGCTCTTCTCGCTGAGTCTGTACGACCGGATCGAGATCGAGCGCTGGCCCGGTCTCATCCGGGTCCACCTCTTCACCCGGCGCCACGACCGGAAGTCGCCGGGCTCGCGGATCGGGATCGCCTCCGGCGACAAGCAGATCGCCCGCTACGTGGTGGCGCTGGAGAAGCGCTTCCCTTCGGGGATGGGCTTCGCGCTCGGCGGAGAGCGGATGGTGGCCCCGACCTCGACCGGCACCAGCAGCGACTTCGACATCACCAACATCTGGCTGCAGCTCGGCTTCGTCCGGCAGCGCTTCGGCATCCAGACGGAGCTGTTCAGTTCGAGCCCCGACCGGAAGCCGTACGTCATCAATACCGCCGACACGCTGGAGCTGCAGGGCAGCGGCAAGCGGAGCGACGCGCAACTCCGGGTCTTCTGGCGGAAGCGGACCGACGACCTGGGGCTCCGGGTGGACGGTCTCTTCGGCATCACCAAGTGGCATGGCGGCGGCGTCACCGATCAGATCCGGCAGGGCGGAGCGGTGGTCGCGTGGCGGAGCCCGACGGTGGGCCTGAGTCTCCGGGCGCTCAACCGGTCGCGTCGGACGCCGTGGGATGTGCTGGCCGAGGCGGGGTGGACGCCGGTCGGGCCGATCAGCTTCTCGGCCGAGGCGGGTTACCAGAAGCACGACCTCGGCCGGCACAGCGACTGGGTAGCCGGCCGCGCGAGCCTGGCGCTCCCACTCGGATTTGAGGCCGCGGCGACACTTCGGACCGGGTCGTTCATGGCGGCGCCGTCGATCCTGACCGACCAGTCGCAGAAGCTGACCGACTGGCAGGGGACGCTCCGGTGGCAGCGGCCGCGGCTGGGATTCGAGGTGGGCTATGGCCGGAGCGACGCCTTCCGCTCGCAGCCGTTCCGGTCGTACACGCCGACGGTGGCGGCGTTCGCGCCGGCCGCAGCGACCGACTGGCTCACGGTGGGGTGGCGGCTCGCGCCCAAGAAGTGGCTGACGCTCGAGGGGTGGTACAGCGATCCCACGGGGAAGAGCCTGCCGGACGGGGTGCCGGCGACCCACTCGATCACCACGGCGACGATCCGGTCCAAGTTCTGGCGCCGGTTCCGGAGCGGGATCTACGACCTCAAGGCCCAGCTCGCGTTCGAGAGCTTCGGCGACGGGGTGATCGGCCGGGACTCGACGGGGACGGCGATCAAGCTGAGCGGGGCCTCGTTCTGGCGGACGGAGATCGAGATCCGGCTCGACAGCTTCGTGCTCTACTGGGACCGCTACAACATGGCGGCGAGCAAGCGGACCTACGTACCGGGCTTCTCGCTGATTCGGGGCGGGACGACGGCGACGTTCGGGGTGAAGTGGGAGTTCACGAACTAGCGCGCTTCATTGGCGTTCTGGGCTCGTTCGCGGGGTCCTTCCGGGCGCTCGGCTTTGCGTACGGGAGAGTTGTGAATCCGGGCCAGCTACGCACGCGCCCTCCAGGAGCCCCGCGGACTTCGCCCCTCCCGCGGTCTGCTCGTCCGCAGGGTCCTTCCGGGCGCTCGGTTCGGGCGGGCGCGGACGCCCGCCCCTACCCGCGCCCTCCAGGACCCCCGCGGACTTCGCCCCTCTTCGTGGTTCGTCGCCCGTCCGCCTGTCCGCCCTTGCCCCTACCCGTAACCCTCTCTCGCGGCTATACTTCGCCCCCTTCCTGAGACCCTGAGCGGAGCGATCGGTGCCCTATAGCATGACGGGGTTTGGGGCCGCAGAAGGCCCGGTAGGAGGCGGCCGGATCCGGGTGGAGATCCGGACGGTGAACCACCGCCACTTCAACCCGTCGATCAAGCTCTCGCACGAGTTCTCCGCGCTCGAGGGGGAGATCCGGGAGCGGCTCCGGAAGGACTTCGACCGCGGGCACGTGTCGGTCGGAGTGCACTGGTCCGAAGCGCCGGAGCGGCACACCGCCGGCTTCACGGTGAATCTGGACCGGGCGCGCGCGGTGACGCTGGCGCTCTCGGATCTGCAGCGCGCCCTCGGCGTCCCGGGCGAGGTGGACCTGGCGATGGTTGTCAGGCAGCCCGACGTGATCGCCGCCGGCCGGGAGGAGTCGCCCGAGATTCCGTGGAGCGAGCTGGAGCCGGTCGTGGCGCAGGCGATCGCCGACTGCAAGGCGATGCGGAAGCGGGAGGGCGGCGTCCTCGCCGATGAGCTGCGGCACCGGCTGAGCCTGATGGAGGTCTCGAGCCAGGTGATCGCGGCCCGGGCGCCGCAGCGGCTGATCCGGGAGCGGGACCGGCTCCGGCAGTCGATCGCGCAGCTGATCGAGGGGACGTCGGTGGACGAGCAGCGGCTGGCGCAGGAGATCGCGTTCATGGCCGACAAGCTCGACATCACCGAGGAGCTGGTCCGGTTCGCGGCGCATGTGGCGGCCTGCCGTCAGGCGCTCGCCGGCGACCAGCCGGTCGGCAAGCAGCTCGGTTTCCTGGCGCAGGAGCTGGGGCGCGAGGTGAACACGATGGGCTCCAAGGGCGCGGACGCCGAGATCCTGCAGCAGGTGATCGCGATGAAGGGGGAGCTGGAGAAGTTCCGGGAGCAGCTCGAGAATCTCGAGTGACTCCGCTCCTGGTGGTGCTGTCGTCGCCCTCCGGGGCGGGGAAGACCACTCTGGCCGAGCGGCTGCTGGCGCGGCGCCAGGATGTGGGACGGTCGATCTCGGCCACGACGCGGGCACCGCGGGCGGGCGAGCAGCACGGACGGGACTACTACTTCCTCTCCGCCGACGAGTTCGAGCGGCGGGTGGTGGCGGGGGAGTTCCTGGAGACGGCGACCTATGGCGGCAATCGCTACGGGACGCTCCGCTCCGAGGTGGAGCGGCTCTTCGGCCAGGGACGGCACGTCCTGCTGGTGATCGAGGTGGCGGGGGCCCGGCAGGTGCGGGCACAGTTCCCCGAGGCGGCGCTGGTGTTCGTGCTGCCGCCCTCCGGGGAGGCGCTGGTGTCGCGGCTCGCGGGGCGGCAGACCGAGGCGCCGGAGGTATTGCGGCGGCGGCTGGGGATCGCGACCGACGAGCTGCAGGAAGTCAGCGGGTACGACTACGTGGTGGTGAACGACGATCTCGAGGATGCGGTGCGCGACCTGGGCGCCATCCTCGATGCAGAGAGCCGGCGGGTGATCCGGCAGCACGAGCTTCTGGAGAGGGTCGAGGCGATTCGTCGCGATGTGGCGGCGGCCGCGGCCGGGCTGGGCAAGTAAGGGCGACCCACCGGGGCGCTCCAACGGTGACACGGGGATTCTGATGAAGATCTACACGCCGACCGAGACCGCGAAGCAGGCGGGCAACAAGTATCTGGGCGTCCTGGTGGCCGCGAAGTTCGCGCGGCACATGAACGACCTGCCCAAGGAGCGGATCATCGAGAAGCAGATGAAGCTCACCACCCAGTCGCTCGAGGCGCTGGTCGGCGGGAGCCTGCACTACAAGATCTCCCGCCGGCGCCGTTCCGAGGCGTGACCGTGTGGGCCGGCCGCCACGTCGTCGTGGGCGTGTCGGGCGGGATCGCCAGCTACAAGAGCTGCGTTCTCGTCCGGCGCCTCGCGGAGGCGGGGGCTCACGTCGACGTGATCCTCACCCAGGGGGCCGCGGAGTTCGTGCGGCCCCTGACCTTTGAAGCGCTGTCCGGGCGCCCGGTCCTCACCTCGCTCTGGACGCCTGACACCGCCCTCCAGCATGTCCGCCTCGCACAGCAGGCCGACTTGATCATCGTGGCTCCCGCGACCGCGCATCTCATCGCGCGGGTCGCGGCGGGCTTCGGCGACGATCTCCTCTCCACCTTGCTCCTCGCCCATACCGCGCCGGTGCTGCTCGCCCCGGCCATGAACGACGAGATGTACGCCAACCCCGCGACGGTCGCGAACCTCGCGCTGCTCAAGGGGCGGGGCTTCGCCACGGTCGGGCCCGAGGTCGGGTCTCTGGCGGAGGGGCCGTCGGATCGTCCCGGGCGGATGAGCGAGCCGGAGGTGATCCTGGCGCATGCGGAGCGACTGCTCGCGAAGTCGGGTCCGCTGGCCGGTGCAGAGGTCGTCATCACCGCAGGTCCCACTCGCGAGGCGATCGATCCGGTCCGCTTCATCAGCAACCGTTCGAGCGGCAAGATGGGCTACCGGCTGGCCGAGGCGGCGTTCGCGCGGGGCGCGAATGTCACGCTGATCAGCGGGCCGTCCTCCGAACCGCCGCCCGCCGGTGTCACGCTGATGCGGGTCGAGACCACGGCCGAGATGTCGGCGGCGGTCGCGGCGGCGCTGCCGAATGCGGCGGTGCTGATCATGGCGGCGGCGCCGGCCGACTTCCGCCCCGCCGTGGCGGTCGACACCAAGCGGCCGCGGCAGGAGGGGACGCTCTCGATTCCGCTCGAGCCGACCGACGACATCCTGCTCAAGACGGCGCGACTCCGCCCGGCGGGGTGCGTGGTCGTCGGGTTCGCGCTGGAGACGGGGGACGCGATCGCGAAGGGGCGCGCGAAGCTCGAGCGGAAGGACCTCGACATGATCGTCGTCAACGACGCGCTGGAGGCGGGGGCGGGGTTCGAGGTGGAGACTAACAAGGTCGCGATCCTGGGGAGCGACGGAGTGGAGTTCACGCTGCCGCTCTCGAGCAAGCGCGACGTCGCCGAGCGGATCCTCGATGCGGTCGAGGCTCGGCGTGGCGTCTGACCGGGCGCGCTATCTCCGGCAGCAGGCGGAGCTGGGCGGGAGTGAGGTGTATCTCTCGGCGCCGGATGCACTGGCGGAAAGGCGGGAGGGCGGGAAGGCGGAAGGAATGGAAGGCGGCGACCGAGCGCCCCTTGGGAGCAGCTTGCTGCGACCCGGGCGCGAGGAAGGGGCGGACGGGCGGGAGGAATTGATGACAGGCGCCGCGCACGACCCATCTGCGCAATCTGTGAAATCTGCGGATCTGCCAGCAGCTTCCGATGAGGCGCCCGCGCCGAGCAAGCGCACCGATCCGCTGCCTCCTGGCGCCTCGAAGTGGCTCAAGGACCTGCCGCCGATTCCGGAGCCCGGGCTCACGGTGCTGCCGCCGAGCGGATCGCTGCTCAAGAGCGAGATCGAGGAGCTGGCGACGCTGGATGCGGTGGCGGCGCTGATCAGCGGCTGCCGGAAGTGCGCGCTCTGCGAGGGGCGGACGAAGACGGTGCCGGGGGAGGGGAATCCCACCGCGCGGCTCATGTGCGTCGGCGAGGGGCCGGGCGCCACCGAGGACGAGACGGGGCGGCCGTTCGTGGGGGCGGCGGGGCAGCTCCTCGACAAGATGCTCGCGGCGATCGAGTGCCCGCGGGAGACCGTGTACATCGCGAACATTGTGAAGTGCCGTCCGCCGGGGAACCGGAAACCGCTCCCGGACGAGGCGGCAGCCTGTCTGCCGTACCTGCACCGGCAGATCGCGCTGGTCAAGCCGACGGTGATCCTCGCGCTGGGCGGCACGGCGGCGGAGCATCTGCTCGGCGTGAAGCGAAGCCTGGGCGATCTCCGCGGGCAGGTGCACCGGTACGCGGGGAT